>CP121690.1:626586-1253173 GCA_038396605.1 Eubacteriales bacterium mix99 | reverse complement strand
ATTCTGTTTACAATCTGTTTACATTTTACGGTCTGTTTCCAATCTTCCGTCCCTGTCACATTCCGGTGCTGCGGAACACAGCCAGTACCGTTTTGCACAGGATCCGGATATCCAGCCACAGGGACCAGCTGTCAATATATTTCACATCCAGGGCGACGATTTCGTCAAAATCCTCAATCGCGTTCCTCCCGCTGACCTGCCAGAGGCCGGTAATTCCGGGCTTGATGCTGAGTCTTCTGCGATGGCGTTGTTCGTATCCCGCCACCTCATCCTCTGTCGGCGGGCGGGTGCCCACCAGGCTCATCTCCCCTTTCATGACATTGTAGAACTGTGGAAATTCGTCCAGGCTGAACTTCCGCATGATTTTGCCCACCCGGGTGATCCGCGGATCATTTTCCACCTTGAAGATGGCACCTTTCATGATGTTTTGATCTTCCAGCTCCTTCTTGTGTTCATCGGCATCAGCATACATGGTCCGGAATTTATAGAGGCGAAACTTCCTGCCGTTTTGACCAACCCGCATCTGGGAATAGAAAACGGGTCCCCGGGATTCCAGTTTAATGGCCGGCCCGAAAATAAGAAAGAGAACCGCTGTGACCGCAAGCCCCACAATGGCGCCCACAATATCCACAATACGTTTAATAAACTTCTGATTTTCATCCAGGTTTACCGTGCGAAAGGACAGCATGGGAAGGTTACCCAGATAACTGATCAGGGTTTTTGACAGTTTCAGATGATAGAAATCCAGAAGCATCCGGACCGTAATGCCCATTTCCTCACAGTCCATGATGTAGCCTTCAATTTCCGGGACATAGGACTTGGGCAATACAAAAATCACCTCATCCACCGCATTGGACAGCAGGATCCGCTTCATGTCCTCCATTCTGCCGAGGCATTCCACTCCGTCCACGGTATTCCGGCTGTCATCCACGGTCAGATAACCGATGACATTGACACTGATATCCTCCTCACGGGACATCAGGTTGGTAAACTTGAAAACTCCTTCCGGCGCGGAAATCAGCATTACCTTCCGATCATTGTATTTACTGTGCGGCCGGTGATACACCCATTTCAATATAATTTTTTCAATCAACAGCAGGACGAAATTGATGCTGATAAAAAAACCAAAGAACAACCGGCTGAACAGACTGTCCTTCATCACGTAAATTGCGGAAGCCAGAACCAGGGAAGCGGTCAGGACCGACTTGAGAATGGCCAGAATCATATCCCTCATCGATCCCGTCAATACCCCCTCGTACAGTCCGAAATATTTCAGGACGATTGGCCAGACCGGAATAATGATCCACAAAACCCACAGATACTGCTGCAGGCTGAACAAATGGCCATGACGGTCAAAAATGATATTATCCCGAAGTTCATAAGCCAGTAAAAAGGACAACAGGGTCAGCAGAACATCCATGGCAATCGTAATTTTTTTAAGCGGTGTATAGCCTTTCTCTACCATAATCTCACCATTTCACCCCTTTCTGACCCTGGAACTCCTGCATCTTTTCCTGGAGAAAGGAACAAAGCCGGTCCCGGAAGACGGACCGATCAAATGTCCGGGCGTTTTCCCGGATTTCCTGCGGATCAAAATGGGTCTGTTCAGCCCTCTGCACTGCTTCTGCCAGGGAGTCCGGCGTCTGCTCATCAAAATGGATTCCCGTTTTCCCATCGATCACGGTTTCCAGGGCACCGCCCTTTCCAAAGGCAATGACCGGCTTTCCATACCCCTGCGCCTCCACTGGGGTAATCCCGAAATCTTCCTCCCCGGGGAAGATAAATCCCCTGCAATGCCGGAACAGATCATCCTTCTGAGCTTCCGGCACCCTTCCGACAAACCGGGTATCAGGCCCCGCTGCTTTTTTTAATGCCTTGCATTCCGAACCGTCCCCCGCAACAATCAGCGGAAGATGCAGCGAGCGAAAGGCTTCCACGGCCAGATCGATCCGCTTGTAGGGAACGAGCCGGGAGACCACCAGATAGTACATACCCGGTTCACAGTCCTTAAGGTCAACATCCGTCAGGGATACCGGCGGATAAATAACCGTTGATTCCCTGCGATAATGCTTTTCGATCCGGGCTGCCACATTATGGGAATTTGCTATGAAATAATCCACCCGGTTGGAGGACAGAACATCCCATATCCGGATCCGGTGCATCAGCCTGCGGACCACATGCTGTCTCACCGGATTGGAACTTTGATCCAGATAATCAAAATAGAAATCCCATGCATAGCGCATCGGGGTGTTGCAGTAGCAGACATGCAGCGTACCGGCGTCTGTCAGTACCCCTTTTGCACAGCTTGTGGAGGAGGAAAGGACCAGGTCATACCCCCTCAAATCAAACTGTTCAAATGCGCGGGGCATCCACCCGAGATACATGGGATATTTTGTATTGGAAAAGGGCATCCGGTCAAGAAAAGATGTATGAATCTCTGTATCCGGAAAATAACCCGACATTTTCTTTCGATTATAAACGGCTGTATAAACCGGGGCATCCGGAAAAAGCTCCAGCATACACTGAAGCACCGTTTCCGCACCGCCCGGATTGGTAATCCAGTCATGCACGATTGCCGTCTTCACATTTGTTACCCCCTTTACAAATGAATCGCCCATTCTTATCTGATTTATTGACGAAATTTGCCCGCTTTATGCACTGTGACCGGCTTTGGGAGCTTTATTCCAGCTTTTCATAGACGCTCAGCAATTTTTTTACCGAATCCTCCCATGAGAAGGCCTTTGCCCTCTGCAGGCCCTTTTCCTTCATGGCCGCCCGGGCCTCCGGATCGGATGTCAGATGCAGCATGGCGGAGCAGATGGCATCGATATCCCCAGGATCGGCTTGAATCCCCGCATCGCCGACCACTTCCGGCAAAGAAGACGTATTCGATGTAATCACCGGAACACCGCACGCCATCGCCTCCAAAGGCGGCATGCCAAAACCCTCATACAGGGACGGGAACAGGAATACATCCGCACCGGCATACAGACAGGGCTTGTCCGCCTCTGCCACATAACCCGGAAAGATGATGCGGTCCTCCAGCCCCAGACGTTTTGCCAGATCAAAGACTTCCTCAAACATCCAACCCTTTTTCCCGGCAATCACCAGCTGGTATCCCTGCCGGTCCTTCCGGGAAAATTGATGGAAGGCATGAATCAGAACCGGAATGTTCTTTCGTGGCTCAATCGTACCGAGGTACAGCAGATATTTCTCCGGAAGACCATATTTTCTCCTGATTTTATCTTTGTCGCCGGAACTCACCGGCCGGTAAACCGATTGGTCCACTCCGGGAGAAATAATATGGATCTTCTCCTCCGGAATTCCCAGATAGCCCATCAGCTCCCGCTTGCTGTTTTCCGAAATGGTGACAATGGCATCCGATCTTTTGCAGGAGTCACTCAGATTGCGCTCCAGCTTTCGGTAATTGGACTTTTCCATGGTCTCCGGAAAGGTTTTATATACCATATCATATACCGTATTCACAATCCTGCCCCGGACTTTGCGGGGAACCTGATAATTCACAAAATGATAGAGATCTGCCTGAATATGATAAAAACTGCCATAATCCGGAAATGGCAAAAACCTAGCCAATCTCCGATAGATACCATAATGTATTCTCCCATTTATCCGCAGCTCTACATTGGAAGCAGTATAATCCTTCAGCCGGCTGGAATAGCCATGATAATCCATGCCCAGCAGATAATAAGTATCCTCCGGACGGACAAAATTCTTCAGGAGTCTTACCAGATTGTCCGTATACCAGCCGACTCCGGTCATGCCGTCGCTCAGCATGGGTTGTATTTCCACTGCAACTCTCATCTTTCACCTTCCAAACCCTTGTTTCCTGTTTTTTCTTCTGAAAGCAATTCCCGATAAACTTCGATGGTAGCCTGCGCTGTTTTCTCCCAGGTAAACAGGGAAGCACGGCGATAGCCTTTTCGGATCAATTCCTGCTGCAATTTCGGCTCGTTTAACAGCCGAATCAGAAGAGAAGACAGCATCTCTTCGTCCCGTGGGGAAAACGTCAGGGCGGCATCCCCCACCACCTCCGGCAGGGAAGAAGCATTGGAACAGAGAACAGGCACTCCGTGTGCCATGGCTTCCAGTGGAGGCAGACCAAATCCTTCATACAGGGATGGATAGACAAAGACGTCTGCATGCCGGAACAATGCCGGCAATGCTCCGTCCGGCACATACCCGGTTCGGATAATGCGATCCTTCAGGCCGGAAGCTTCGATCTCCCGGTCCATTTTCTCCGGCTTCCAGCCCGGTTTTCCGCACAAAACCAAGCTTTGCGGGATCTCCCCTTTTTCCGCGGCGATCCGGAACGCACGGACCAATGTTGTGATGTTCTTCCTGGGTTCCAAGGTTCCGGTATAAAGGATATAACCGCCTGTAATCCCATAACGGTCCAATGTCTCCGCATCGTTCCCCTCCGGGTTCCCGGGATCCGGCTCCACGCCCAGCGGGATCACCCTCACCTTGTCCGCTGCGTGGTATCGCCTTGTGACATCGCTCCCGGTATGACCGGAAACACATATCACCCTGGCCGCACTGCGAATCCCCGGGCCGGTCAGGAATTGCTTCAACAGCCGGCTACCAGTTGTAAAAAACTCCGGATAAACAAAATAGGACAAATCATGAATGGTAACCACTTTTTGCGATCCTATGGAAGGGAGCGGAGTCAGGTAATCCAGAAAATGTACGACAGAATATCCCTGCTTCCGATATTCATAGGGCATATGACATTGCTCATACCAAATGCGATCCCCTGAGCTTTTGAAATCCGGGCAGGGCAGAAAGTGCATGGTATCGTTGGATGGGAAAAAAGGCTTCATCTGCTGCTGGATATAAACATCGATGTTCAATCCATGGGAAAGCCGATTCATTTCCTGTAATAGATGAAAGGCATAATTGCCGATTCCGGCCTTTCCCCTGTCCATAATCAACGCATTGATTGCTATTCTGTTTGAATCCATCGTCCCCCCTCCTTTTTTATTCATGACATCTCTTTCATTCTACCACAATTTACGGTTCTTGAAAAATGGCATTTATTGTGCCGGATGCTGGGTTGGATTGTATCAGAAAACGACACAAAAATACAGCCGGGAAAATGTACTCCCGGCTGTACTCCGGATACCGTATGGGTACCCTGTCCCTTTTGTGAATTTATTCTGTCACTTCTTCCACATCATCACGATGCACATAGCCTTCGAGATCTTCGGATCGAATCCGATACCAGTCTTCCCTGGCCTCCAGGATTTCCACTTCGCTGTTTTGGGGCAGATTGCCCGTTACATCAAAGTTCTCTCCTGCGCCGTCCCGCACATTCAGAATTCCGGCAGTTACAATGCCGGTACGGTTCAGCGGCTGTTCCAGAACAAGACCGTCCTGCCGGACAAAGCCGGTCAGGCTTTCCATTTGGATCCGATACCATTCGCCGGAAATCTCCAGCACTTCCACCCTGGTATCACTGTCCAGGGAGGCGATGATCGGATACTGAGTTCCTGCGCCGCCTTGCACATTCAGACTATCTGTCGCAATACCGGTGCAGTTTTCCAGAATCAAACCATCCTGTGGGATAAAGCCGGCCAGGCTATCCATCCGGATTTGATACCATTCACCGGATCGTTTCAGCACTTCCACCTTCGCATCGCTATCCAGGGAATCCATGATTGGATATTGTATTCCTGCACCGCTCCGAACATTATATTCCTTATCTCCCTTTATCCGGCCGTATACAGGCGCCGGATCCGGGGTTGGTGTCGGTATCGGTAGCGATTCCATCGTCGGCGCCGGAATGAATTCCGTTGTTGGCGTTGGTTCCGTAATCGGTGTCGGCTCCGTAGTCGGCTCCGTAGTCGGTGTCGGCGTTGGCTCCGGTGTCGGTGTCGGCGTTGGTTCCGTAGTCGGTGTCGGCGTTGGCTCCGGTGTCGGTGTCGGCGTTGGCTCCGTAGTCGGTGTCGGCGTTGGCGTTATGCTCGATTCCGTTGCCGGTGTCGGTGTTACAATTGGTGTTGGCCTCGGGAACGGCTTTGATGTCGGTTCCGGAGTCGGCGTCGGTTTTGGAATCGGTATTGGTCTCGGGAACGGCTTCGGCGTTGGTTCCGGAGTCGGCGTCGGTTTTGGAATCGGTATTGGTCTCGGGAACGGCTTCGGCGTTGGTTCCGGAGTCGGTGTCGGTTTTGGAATCGGCGTTGGCCTCGGGAACGGCTTCGGCGTTGGTTCCGGAGTCGGCGTCGGTTTTGGAATCGGCGTTGGCCTCGGGAACGGCTTCGGCGTTGGTTCCGGAGTCGGCGTCGGTTTTGGAATCGGCGTTGGCTTCGGGAACGGCTTCGGCGTTGGTTCCGGAGTCGGCGTCGGCGTCGGTGTTGGCGTCGGTGTTGGTGTCGGCGTTGGTGTCGGTGTTGGCGTCGGTGTTGGTGTCGGCGTCGGTTCTGGAATCGGCGTTGGCCTCGGGAACGGCTTTGGCGTTGGCTCCGGTGCAATCTCAAGCTGTTTCAGATTGGTACCGGGATAATAAAAATTCAAAATGGATTGATAGCTGTGTCCCTGCTGCGCCATATACTGCGCTCCGTACTGGCTCATTCCCACTCCGTGACCAAATCCTCCGCCATGGATATAATAGGCTTTTCCGTCCGTTGTTGCACCAAACAGAAGGCTCTTTAAACCCAGAATGGCCAGTGTATTGGATTTCGTCAACGCTACCTTCTCTTCTATGCTTTCCATCTTTCCACTGGCTGCATTTTTGGCTTGCAGAGTCACAATGATCCGACCATCCTTCACCCTACCGCTGTCGTTATGATGAATGGTCAGTTCCTTTATGCTTTTGATTTGGATGTCCGAATCATTGGTACTGTATCCCCTGCTTTTCAGGGAGTCCTTAATTCTTTTTTTCACCTGCTTGCACAAATCGGAGTCCACCGGTGACTTGGCATAGGTCTTTTCCCATGTTGCATTTTTGTTATTGGGATTTCCCACATCATAGGGATCATCCTTGATAACGGTATAAGGAAGATCCTGTAAGAAGATATTTTTGGAGGTCTCTGTTTTCCCGCCGTTGCTGGAAGAGTAAAAGGCATATATAAAATTCCCGTTATATGTCAATCCCTTGCCACGGGTACCATCCACTGCCTGAATGGCATTTTTTTTATTTGGATTGTAGCCCATATAGACCTGATCGCTCTGGGTATCCACCAGATCATACTGGGAACTGGGCCGCAGGCCTTTCACTGCATAGGTGCGGGCAGCCACCGCCTGGGCTTTCAATGCCTCAATTGGCCAACTGTTTGGCATTTCAGAAGGCACAACGCCATATAGATATGTTTCCAAATGAATATGATTGATCAGACGGATACCGCTTCCTTCGGTCCGAAACTCCATATTGCCCAAATAATTGAGCGATCCGTAGGAACTGTTCCTGATGTTCAGGCTTCCGGTATTGCGCATAAGAGTAAACCGGGAGCCAAGGGACCAGGATTTACTGCCGTCCTCCAGAATCAAGCCGCCACCTTTTGCCCTAACAGTGTATTGCTTTTGCTGAACGCTGATAGATGGGAACTCCGGTATCTGATAATCGCCCTGAACAATGACAGGAATCGATGCCGGTGTGCCCGTGGAGGTCAGCGCAACACGGATCCAACTGTAATCCGTCGCAGATATGGGCCGGATCGATACGAAACTGAATACAATTATCAAAACAAGGATAATTGTTAAAACTCGCCGCACTAAACTTCACCACCTTTCAATATAATAATTGGGACCCCTATTGGGATCCTGAAGAATTTCGACACAACTCGCCGAATTCCTTTAAATTATTAATATTTTCCAATAAAAAGACCAAAATAAGGTCTTTCAGGCAACAAAAAAAGACCCGGTCAATATGATCAGGGTCTTCCTTTGGACTTCCCCATTATTGGGGCTGCGGAGCTCCTACCGGACAGGTATCTGCACAGGTTCCACAGTCTGTGCAGAGGTCTGCATCAATTTTATAGATGTCCCCCTCTGAAATGGCACCGACAGGGCATTCCGCCTGGCAGGCACCACAGGCAATACAATCCTCACTGATTTTGTAAGCCACCGAAGTCACCCCCTTACATGGATTCAAAAGCACATCATTGTTTATACGTACACATTTTATCATTAATTGTAGAAAAAGAAAAGGACCTTTTCAATAAGGTATTATATCACAGACAATCAACGCTCCGTATCTGCAATCAAAGTTCCCTGTTTGTCCACATACAGATACGTCGGGTATATGTCTATTTCAAAAGCATGTGAAATAATACAATGTGGGTCTGCAAACGTATCCACAAAAGAGGCATCTGCCTCCGTTTCCAACCCCTGTACTGCATAACAAACAGACTCGCCTGCCCTCCTAAATGAAGTATACGCTTTCAAGCAGGCATCACACCTGTCAATTCCTACAAGAAGCGGCTTTCCATCCGTCAATTGCAGCAGTTGCTCAGAGGTCGCCTGTTTTTGCGGAAGAAATTGAATCGCTTCCTGAAGTTTTGTTGAAGTCGCTTGGATCACACCATCTTCATCCAACAGATAATAAGATGGGACCCAGTCGGTAAACTTATACATCCCCCTGGCAGAAAAAGATGCTAAATAACAAAGGCTATTGCAGTCCCAAAAGTCGGGAAATCGTATTGAAGGCCGCAAAAGATCTTCATTATACTCCAACGCATGCTGCAAGATCCCTGAAAAGTAAAAAGACGAATAAAGTGTTGATGTGCGTTCCTGATATTTGCAATCCATTTTATTTTAAAATGATCAAGGGTGTGAACGATATACTCGAAGAGCATGACTATTTTATGCTCTTATGCTATACCCGGCATAGTACCCGGCAGGAGCTGAAACTCATCCAGGTTCTCAATGAACGGTATGGTGACGGTATGATATTGATTTCTTTTGACTTTAACGAAAAAATCATTTCTTCTGTTCGGGATTGTCCCCTGCCAATTGTGCTGACCAACAAATATGACAATGAAAAAATGTTGGATAATTTCGATTATGTATATGTAGATGACAGGAAGGGAATGTATTTGGCGACTGCGCATTTGATTGACCAGGGGCATAAAGACATAGCCCTGATCAGTGGAAGCCGGAGCGAACAGGTTGGCCGAGAGCGAACCGATGGCTATTCCTGCGCTTTGCGGGACGCTGATATTCCCGTCGATGAATCCTATATGGTTGAATCCGACTATACCCGTGAAGGTGGCTACAACAGTATGAAAAAACTATTGAGCCGAAAGAAAAGAATGTCTGCTGTTGTCTGTTCCAATGATTTGGCCGCAATTGGATGCATGGAAGCATGTTATGAAAGCCATGTAAACATACCCGATGACATCGCGATTGTCTCCATGGATAACACGGACTATTGTACCTGTACGCGATCCGCTCTTTCTTCCATTGATATGCAGCAGGAAGAATTGGGGCGGACAGCGGCCTCACTTTTAATGGAACGGATCAATGAAGGCCGCAAAAGGAAAAAAACCATTCGTTTGGAGCCGGAGCTTGTTGTAAGAAACTCAAGCCATAAAGCCCTGTCATGAATGTGCATCTTTCTTGTTGTTCTGTCCGAAATCTTCCTTTTCCGGGACTCTGCGGCTGCTTTTCCCCTTCTGGCTCCTGACAGAGTGAACCTCCTTCACCGGGAATTCCCTTACATCAATCGTATCGTCCTCCATGGTCATCTTTACCTTGACGGTTTGCTGCAGCAAATTCGTTTCCGTTACCGTCGCCAGACCATCTGGTGTCTCAACGGGTTTGCCGATCCGGGGCATCTGTTTGCGTGCGCATTCATAAAATTCCTGTTCATAATTCAGGCAGCACATCAGTCTTCCGCAAATCCCGGAGATCTTGGAAGGATTCAGGGACAAGTCCTGTTCCTTGGCCATCTTAATGGATACCGGATGAAAATCTCCCAGAAAGGTACTGCAGCACAGGGCCCGGCCACAGGGGCCCAGTCCTCCCAGCATCTTTGCCTCATCGCGGACACCGATCTGGCGCAGTTCGATCCGGGTCCGGAACACGGCTGCCAGGTCCTTGACCAACTCACGGAAGTCAATCCTTCCATCTGCCGTAAAGTAAAAAATCAGTTTGCTGTTGTCAAAGGTAAGATCCACATCCACAAGATTCATCGGAAGATTGTGAGCTGCTATTTTTCCCTCGCCCACGCGGAAGGCTTCCTTTTCCCTGGCCCGATTTGCGGCAAGCCGTTTGTCATCCTCCTCTCCTGCTTTTCGGATAACAGGTTTGAGCGGAGATATGATCTCCTCTTCCGGGACAAGCTTCGGAGCTACCACAACGTCACCATATTCCACTCCCCGGGCAGTTTCCACGATGACATGATCCCCCTCCCCCAATTCCATGCCGTTGGGGCCGAAATAATATATCTTACCGGCTTTTTTAAACCGGATTCCTACGATTAGCTGCATGGTGCGAACCTCCCTGAAAATGCAGAAGCATATTTTCGATGGTCAGCTGATAATTTCCATTGCCTTTTAAAATCTTTCTGCTTGCCTCCACCTTTTCCATCATATCGTTTAAGTCCCTGATTGTAAAGAGAGAGGCCTGCTTTCGGAGTAGGTCAGTCTGATCCAGGTTTATGATCCGGTCCGGATCCCCGGTTTCCTTGTAGACAAGCAAATCCCGAAACCACAGGATCAAAATGTCCAGCAGATCATCCACCTGTTCCCTGTGGTCCTGGAAAACATCATAGAGCTCCAGAATCCGGGAGGATCCCGCCATGGAGAGTCCTTCCACAAGTCTTTTCCGGTTGTCCCGAAAGCTTGCGTCCTCCGCCAGGGACAGCGCCTTGCCCGGAATCCCTTGGGACAGTGCAGCATAGGTCCTTGCCTTTTCCCGGGGGAGGTTCAGCCGCTCCGTCAGGATCCCTGCCACGTCTTCCCTGGGCAGGCTTCCAATTCGAACCATCTGGCACCGGGACCGGATCGTAGGCAAAATGGAAAACGTATTGTCCGCCAGAAGGAAAAACACCGAGTGGGACGGCGGCTCTTCCAGGGTCTTCAGCAGGGCATTCTGCGCCTGCTCTGTCATCACCTGTGCGCTTTCAATAAAACAGATCCGGCTGCCGGCCTGAAAAGGCTTTACCTTCATTTTCTCCTGCATATCCCGGATTTGTTCAATGAGGATATTTTTCCTGCCTTCCTGTCGGCGGATCCACATCACGTCAGGATGGTTGCCGGTCTGAAACTGGCGGCAGGTACTGCAGACTCCGCAGGGCCTCTCTCCCGGCCCTTCGCAGATCAAAGCCTGGGCAAACAGACTGCTCAGGGTTTTTTTGCCCGAGCCAGCAGGCCCTGTAAATAAATAAGCATGAACAATCCGCCCGTCAGAGAGGATCCGATCCATCCTGCCGACAAGCCGGGATTGTCCAATGATATTATGGGTATTCATCAGATTTTCTTGAACTGCTCTATGTCCATTACAAACACCGTAGCTCCGCCCACCGTTACTTCCACGGGATAGGGCACATATACTCCCGCAGATCCGGCAACCGGCGAGGGGGAAGTGGCAACCTGCTTTCGGCTCTTACAGGCCTTTTCAATCAGCTCCATAGCATGATCCAGCCTTTCCTGATCCACACCAATCAGGAATGTGGTATTTCCCGCTCTCAAAAAGCCGCCTGTGGTAGCCAGCTTGGTGACACTGTAGCCGTCGTTCATCATGGTGGATGTAAGCTTTTGGGCATCCTCATCCTGTACAATGGCGATGATCAATTTCATACCGCAAAACCCTCCTTTTCAATGATAAGCAAATCCGATGATGCATTTTTCTGTCTTCCTCTGCCCTCCTTTATTATATCTGATTGCCATTATTTATGCAAACAGATTTTCACTGTATGCTTATCCCTGGCCGGCTTTTTTCTTGACCATCTTCAAGCGGAAGAAGTCCTCACGTTCCTTTTCCTCGAGGGCATCCTGAATGGATTTCACCAGGGCCTGATATCTAGGAATCTGGATATTCTGAAGAGCGTTGGTGCGTTTTTGAGTCCTCTTCACCTCATTGGCCAGCTTATAAACGGAAACTTCGATTTCCGCCATCTCAAGGATGAGGTATTTTACGTTATGAAAATTGAGAAGCGCCACGTCCATGGCGTTATTGGTATGATAAAAGCTGTAGTAAGGCTTCAGCTCCTCCCTGTGGAACCGGACACTGGGGATCTCCACACCCATTACGCTTTTCAGCAGGATATTGAAATCCGTTTCTTCCGGAATGGAAAGGGCAATGTCCTCCACGATACTGATGCCCATGGTAACGTTGGCCATCTGCAAAGCCTGATAAGCGGTTGCAAATGTAGTGCCAATCCGTTCCTGGATCTCCTCCGCCCGATCAATCCGGCTCATCATTTCCCGGATCAGGACATTCCGCTTCCGGTCCAGGAGTTCGTAGGCCTTCCGGGACAGTTCCAGGGAAGCCTGGGCACGCATCAGATTGGATTTTGTAGGTGTTGTATCAGCCATCCGATTCACTTCCTGTAATATTTCTCAAGGGTCTCGGGACGGATCCGGTTCAGCTCTTCCTCAGGAAGGATGGAAAGCAGCTCCCAGGCCAGATCCAGGGTCTGTGAAATATCCCTGTTTTCCTGAAATCCCTGCCGCACAAACCGTTCCTCAAACTGCCGGCCAAATTCCATGTATTTCCGGTCCGTTTCCGACAGTTCCTCTTCCCCGATTACCTGAGCCAGGTCCTCCACATCCCGGACTCTGGAATAAGCTGAAAAGATCTGGTCCGCCAACTCCGGATGATCTTCCCGGGTGTATCCCTTTCCAATCCCATCCTTCATCAGACGGGACAGGGACGGCAGGATATTGACCGGCGGGTAGATATTGCTTTGATACAGATCCCGGCTCAGCACAATCTGCCCTTCCGTGATAAATCCGGTCAGATCCGGCACCGGATGGGTAATGTCGTCATTTGGCATGGTAAGGATCGGGATTTGGGTAATGGAACCTTTTTTCCCTTTCATCATTCCCGCCCGCTCATACAGACTGGCCAGGTCGGAATACAGATATCCGGGATATCCCTTCCGGCTGGGAACCTCCTCCCTGGAGGAGGAAATCTCGCGGAGGGCTTCGCAGTAACTTGTCATATCCGTCAGAATCACCAGGATATGCATTCCCAGATCAAATGCCAGATACTCTGCAGCCGTCAGTGCGCATCGGGGAGTGGTGATTCTCTCCACAATGGGATCATCTGCCGTATTGAGAAACATTACAACCTTTTCCAGTACTCCCGATTGTTCAAAGCTTCTACGAAAATATTCCGCATCATCGTGTTTCACTCCCATGGCGGCAAACACGACGGCAAAATCCTTCCCGCTTTCCGAAGCAATTTTAGCCTGTTTGATAATCTGCACGGCCAGTTCATTGTGGGGCAGTCCATTCCCGGAAAAAACAGGAAGCTTCTGGCCCCGGATCAGGGTCAGCAGCAAATCAATGGAAGAGATCCCGGTTTGAATGAAATTTCTCGGATAAACCCGGGCCACCGGATTCATCGGCCTGCCGTTGATGTTCCCCATTCGGCCTGCATATAGTTCGCCGCCTCCGTCAATCGGCTGCCCGATTCCATTAAAGATCCTTCCCAGAATCCCCGGAACCAAAGGAATTTCCAATGGCTTGCCGCTGAAACGGGCACTGGCGTTCCGCACGGAAAACCCGGTGGTGCTGCCAAAAACCTGGATGACCACCTTGTCCCCGTCGATCAGTATCACTCTGCCCTTTCTGTATTCTTCGCCGTTATTCACATTGATGTCCACCATCTCATCGTAGGCCACATCCTTTACACCGGACAGCAGAATGAGAGGGCCGTCTATTTTGTCCAGCAGAAGAAATTCTTTTCTCACTTTCTCACCTTCCAGGGATACGGAAAAGTTTCTCCATATCTATGCGTATTGCTGTTCCAAATTATCGTAAAAAGCACGGATGTCATTTTTTATGGCATCAAACTGCTTTGTGTCATCATTGGGAATGCTTTGTTTCATCTTCATGACCCGACCGTACAGTTCCTCATTCCTTACGCGGGAAATGGGAATTCCCTTTTTGACGGCATGGTCTCCCCGCTCATAAAGATAGTCCATGATCTTCAGCATAAGATATTGTTTTTTAAGTGGAACAAACGTATCCACCGGATGAAACGCATTCTGGCTCATAAACCCATTCCGGAGAATGCGGGCAATTTCCAGAATCAGCCGCTGGTCATCGGGCAGCACATCTTCTCCCACCAATTTAACGATTTCCAGAAGCCGGCTCTCCTCATGCAGCAGCTTCAGCATCCGGGCACGGATTTCAGCAATATCATGGGATACGTTGTCCTCATACCAGTCCACCAGCTGATCCGCATATCCGCTGTAGCTTTTCAGCCAGTTGATGGCAGGAAAATGCCTGGCATAGGCAAGCTCACGGTCCAATGCCAGAAAGGCGCTGACAAAGCGTCTGGTATTCTGCGTGACCGGCTCGGAAAAGTCGCCGCCCGCCGGGGATACCGCACCGATAATGGTAACGGAGCCTTCTTCCCCGCCCAGCGTTTCCACCACACCTGCCCGCTCATAGAATTCCGCAAGGCGGGAAGGCAGATAGGCAGGATATCCTTCCTCCGCAGGCATTTCCTCCAGACGTCCGGATATTTCACGAAGCGCTTCTGCCCAGCGGGAGGTGGAATCTGCCATGACTGCGGCATCGTAACCCATATCCCGGTAATACTCCGCCAGGGTAATGCCGGTGTAGATACTGGCTTCCCTTGCCGCCACCGGCATGTTGGACGTATTGGCAATCAAAACGGTGCGTTCCATCAGGGAACGTTTCGTTCTGGGATCTACCAGTTTCGGAAAATCCTCCAGCACCTCCGTCATCTCATTGCCCCGTTCTCCGCATCCCACATAGATAATGACATCGGCATCCGACCATTTGGCCAGCTGATGCTGGGTCATGGTTTTCCCCGTGCCGAATCCGCCCGGAATGGCAGCCGTGCCGCCTTTGGCAATGGGGAAAAAGGTGTCCAGAATTCTCTGCCCCGTAATCAGCGGCCGGGTAATGCGCTTGCGCTCCCGGATGGGCCTGGGTACCCGGATGGGCCATTCCTGAGCCATTCTCAGTTCCCTTATTCCGCCGCTCTCCGTTTTCAGCCGGACCAATACCCGGCCAATGTTGTATCTGCCGTTTTCTTCCACAAACTCCACATTCCCACGGATTCCGGGAGGCACCATCAGTTTATGAAGAATCGAACGGGTCTCCGGCACCTCGCCGAACACCTGACCGGAATGCAGCTGCTGCCCGACCCGGACAGCCAGTTTCACATCCCACAGGGCTTCTTCATCTATGGACAAAAGCCCGATTCCCTGGGGCAGAAACCCGGGGGACAGTTCATCAATCTTCTTCAGCGGCCTCTGTATTCCGTCAAACATATTGCCGATAATGCCGGGGCCCAGCTTCAGGGACAGGGGCTTTCCGGTGGACTGAATCTCCTCTCCGGCTTTCAGTCCTGCACTTTCCTCATACACCTGAATGGTCGCATGATCCCCTTCGATGGAAATCACCTCCCCGATCAGGCGCTGCTCTCCCACCATAACCATTTCCCGCATCCGGAACCCTTCCATATGGACTCCCCGGACAACCGGACCATTGATCATGGCAATCTCACCTTTTTTACTGTTCTCCATTTTGACACCACCCACTGCTATGGTCCGTTATGATCCGGCCAATCCGATCCCTGTTGTCCGCAAGCAGGGATGCGATGGATAGATCCACTCTTCCGGTCTGCTCCCCGTTGCTGCAGATACAGCCTCCCAGAATTTCCCTGGATGCTTCATGCAGGGTATAAACCGCATTGGACTGCAGCTTTTCCACAATCGTACTGCGAATCAATCCTATATTGTGACTCAGATCCTCCTCCGTAAAATAAAACATCAGCTGCTGCTCGCCTTCGAGGTCAGCCAGTACCTGGCCGATGGAGTATCGCAGAAAGTTTTCATACCCCGGCATTTTGGCAAATGCAACCGCACGTTTCTTCAAACCTGCCAGGACTCGGTCCACCATTTCCTCATTCTTTCGGAGCAGATTCTGTCTTGCCGCCATGCGGGCTTTGGAAACAATCTGAATGCTTGCCGTATCCGCCCTTTTGGCACGTTCTTCCACAACCTGCCGTGCCGAATCATGAATGCGGCTTTTCTCAGCAAAATATTGCTGCTTTACCTGCTCATCTGTCTGTTTGCTTTTCTCCTCTTCCTGTTTTCCGGCCTTCCCGAGAACCGCTTTCGCAAACAGATCAATTTTTTCGTCAATTGTCGTCATGGACAACACCTCAAATCTTCAGACCAATTGCTTCCCGGATATTGCGGGTAATCCACCCGCTGTCCCTCCGGGAACCGTGCCGATCCGGAATTTCCATGAAAAGCGGCAGATGCGATTGGAGCTTCATGGCCTGCATTTCCTCCCTCACCAGCTGAGACAGTCCTTCCGTCAGAATCACGATACCGATCTCCGGATCTTCGGCAGCTTTTTTCAGGGCCCGGAGAACATCCTCCCGTTCATGGACCACGATGCCCTTAATCCCGGCCAGTCGAAGGCCTGCCTGCGTATCCACATTGTCGCTGATTAAAAACATTTTCATTTCATTCACCGGATTCCTCCATTATAAAGCGCTCAGAATCATGATGGACGTAATCAGGCCGTAAATGGCGATTCCTTCTGCCAGACCGACAAAAATCAATGTTTTGCCCAGCAGGGATGGATCCTCGGATACCGCGCCCAGGGCAGACGATGCGACGGCGCCTACCGCGTAGCCGGAACCAATGGTTGCAAGGCCGGTGGACAATGCGGCGGCGATAAAGCCAATACCGTTTCCGCCGGCGCCGGCCCCTGCTCCGGAAGCCGCTCCGGCCATACCCGGAATCATGACGATCAATGCGGCTGCCATAACGGGTACAAAGGAAAGCAGATTCCACCCCAGGGCCTTTTTCGTCGATACTCTGCCGATGCCTTTTTTATACTTCAGTACGAAACCAGCTGTAATTGTGACGATAACGATGCCTATCGCAGCAATAATAAAAAAATACATTTTTCATGCCTCCAAATTTAAAGGGAACCGGCACGGATCCGCCGTTTCCGTGGAATCTTCAGTGCGACAGGGTGATAGGGAACCCCTGCTCCATCGTAAAACTTGCTGAACAACTCATAATATTCCAGACGCAGGCCCTGGATAAAGACAATCAGGCCTTCCAGTCCGAGAATGACAATATTTCCGATAATCAGAACCACTGCTTTTCCCCCTGCATTGCTGACCATTTCCGACAAAGTCCGGAAAGCCAGAAACAGGCCCACATGGTTCAGGGCAAATGCACCGACACGGACGAAAGAAATGGTATTGCTCAGCATGCTGAGCAAGGTTTCCAGGATCCCGAAGCCGCCCTCGATATAGTAATCCGACACCGGTTCCCGGTAAAGGGGTTTCTTTCGCTGAAGCAGATTTGCCACCGGCTCCTTTACCACCGTCAGGATCAGCAGTCCTGCCAGGATCAAAACAATAACCGGCATGGGCAGGGGAAGCTTCCCTTTTTGAAAATACAGCAGCACGGTGATCAGCAGAGTCCAGAAAAACAGCAGACCCGCTGCTCCATTCTGACCCAGCAGCCCTTCCTTCAGATCCCTGCGCCGGATCGCATTCCATATGTTGAACAGATAGGCGACCGACAGCAGTACCACACCCGCTCCGATTGCCGCAAACAATACGGTGGTGATGTCATCCATGGGGCGGATGAGCAGGGCAGGGATCCAGTTTTCAAGCCCGAATACACTGCCATACAGCACACCAAACACCATGGAACTGATTCCCATCCCGGTAAAGACTCCGCCCAGATTCGGCCGGTTCTTCCACCTGGCCAGGATCACGCCGGCCAGGAAAAACACCAGTCCCTGACCCACGTCCCCGAACATCGCCCCAAAGAGCAGCATATAACTCAGGGCTACAAACACAGTGGGATCCGCCTCATTATAGGAAGGCGTCCCATACATGCGGACCAGTGCCTCAAAAGGCCGGAGCACTCCGGAGTTCTTCAGCCGCGTAGGCGGGGAAACCGATTTGTCCACCGGTTCCGGATCCTTGCAGAACAGTAAAGTCCGTTCCCTTACCGGTTTCAGCCTTGCTTCCAGCCTTTTCTCTTCATCGGCCGGGATCCAGCCGGCCATATAAAAGAAGTCGTTGCTGCAAGCCGTTTCGTTATTGATCTCCTGCAATTTCTCATATAGTATCAACTCGCCGCAGGCCTGCCGGACCAGCGGCCCATATTCCTTCCGGGTCTTTTGCATGGCTGCATCGCAGGCTTCCAGCTGCGCTGTCATATCCCGCTCCTTCTCCTCCAGATCCTGAATGATGCGGGCGGGGGTCCCTTTCAACTCATGAGGGATCTGCAGGGACTGATAACCAAGGGCGTTGTATATCCGCTCCAGCTCCACAGTAAGGGATTTTGGAACAATGGTCACCACCACATTCCGTTCCCTCCCGGACTTTACAGGGTACACAATGGCCGGAACATTCCCGTAATTGGTCCGGAGCTTGACCGTATTTTCCCTGGAAAACGTGCCTGCCCGAAAATCAAAATACTGCATCCCCATCAGGTTCTGCCACGGAAAGTCCAGGCCTGCAAAATAGCCAAAATGTTCCTTCAGCTCCCGGTTGCGTGCCAGCTCCCCCTTCAGAGATTCCGTATCTTTTTTGCATTTCTCCACTTTTTGATAAACATCTCTGATGTCCCCGGCAACCCCCCGCAAACCGGTCTTGCTTTCCGGGTCCACCGTGATATCGTTCCGATCCAGTTCAAATGCCTCCAGAAGAGTGTTGATTTGCTCTGCAGTCCTGTCCATCTCCTGGTCTTTATGATAAGGCTTGACAAACCCCACATCCATCAGGGCATCCATGTTTTTCACCGTTGTTGATATGGTGAAATTGTTGGAATTGATCTCATGCAGGGCATTTACCGGATGCACACATCCCAGCAAAACCAGCTCTCTTGCGATAAAATCCATATCTTCCAAATGTCCGATGATGTTCAGCATTTTCATCCGTTCCACCGCCAAGCCGATATCCTCCTTTCACAGTTCCCGGATCAGATATCGCTTGATCTGATCCGGATCCTCATTATGATAGCGAATGTTTTCCATTATGGTGATAATGTCCCGTATTTCAAAATCCAGCAGATCAAAATATACGATCATCGGGACAATATCCATGGAACTCTTGCGCTTGAATTCCAAAAGCCGATAATATAAATACCGGGAAATCCGGCGTTCCATAAACAGATCCCTGGTTCGGTTATGCTGAAACAAAAAACGGTAGCGCTTCTCCTTCATGCTGCTCATCATTCCGGAAACATCCTTGCTGTAACACAGTTCCCGAATCGCCGTATTGTCCATTCTTCCCCCGAAACTGATGGAATAGTTCAGTAAAATATCAGGAGGAAGATGATAGAATTTCCTGCCACGATAAATCCACTGCAGGTTCTGAAGGTCCGTCTGCATTCCTTCAATTTGAAGGACCCGCTTTTTCTCGTCTCTTGTCAGCAGCTCCAGGCAGCTTTTGAAGATGCTGACATAGGCCAGGTCCAAGGACATTTCAACCTGAAACCGGCTTTTCTTTCCCTGCGTCAGCGGAACCAGGTAGCGATAATACGGCGTTCCTTTCAGATGATCCACCAATTCCGGGAAGCTTTGCGACGCAGACAGCTTTTGAAAGTCCAGATCCCCATAACGCCCAATATATACCAGCGCGTGGGGAAAATCAATATAATCCCGGTCTGTATGAATCGCCCGGATAAGGATCTTTAAATCCTGCACTTCATAGCGCATCAGCAATACCTTCAGGAATTTGCTGTAATTTCCCTGAAAATAATGGCGGAGCCGTACCAGTTTATCCACAGCATACCGATTCAGCCGAACCTCAATTGTCTCACGATGAAGGGACTGCTCCTCCAGTCCTTCAAAAGCATGCCGGTAATCCGTCTGTTCCAGGTAGCGGATGATATCCGGAACGGTTTCCTTCTCCAGCAACATTTTGTAATCCGCTTCAGTAAGAAGCCGGCCCTCCAGAGCCCGGATCTTGGTGTTGACGGCAGCGTACCGGACAGCATTGCTCATTGGTTCGATTTCTCCTCCTGCGTCTCCGGCTCCAGGAAGATCTCCCGGAAAATATCCGCCTCCAGAGAGTCTTCCACCGCAAGAAAATGCTGCTCCAGGCTCTGTATCGCCTCCGCATTCCGGCTTAAAATTTGCTGTGATTCCTCTTCCGCTTCCTTCATCTTCCTGTCGTAAAGCGCCCGTCCCTGCTTCTCCGCCTGATCCATTTCCTCTGTGCTCATCTGCTCCAGGCGACTTCGAGCCTGTTCCTCCCGGGTTTTTCTTTCCTCTTCATTTCTTTGGACCATATCTCTGGCATTCTGATCAATGGTCAGAATCCTTTGGACAATATCCTGCATCTCCTGCATTTCTCCGCCACCTTCCGGAAAGAATGTAGCTTATTTTACTCCTGTTGTTTTTCAATTTCAAGTACTTAAATATTAAGTTTTATTATTACTTTAATACCTTTATTTACTATAGTTTGCCGTACAAATATTCCGGCTGATTCCTTTCCATCCAATCAAAAAGGATGGCAAAACAGTTCCTTCTGCTCCACCATCCTTAGCTTTTGCTTCTTTTTATTCTATATCCCATTTTACAGGTACTTTCGAACAATCCCATATATTTCCTTATGAATATCCTCCACCGATCGGACTGCCCCGTCCTTTACACAGGCAATGCGGTGCCAGCCGTACTTTTCCGCCAGACGGAGGGAAGTACGGTAGGACCGTTCCAGGTAGGCACAGTCCTTTTCATGAATATCCTTTTCCATGGATCCATTGAATTTGTTTTTCCTGTTTTTCATAAGCCGGGCCGCATATTTCACCGGCATATCCAGCAGCAGGACACAATCCGGTTCCGGCAGTCCAAACATCCGGAACTCAAAATCCCACAGCCATTCCAGGAATCTCTCCCGTTCCGGCCCGCCGTCTATTTTGGAGGCCTGATGAATCATATTGGAGGTCGTATACCGGTCTGCCAGAACGATCCCGCCTTCCTGATAAAATGGTTCCCATTTTTTTTTATAGGATGCATACCGGTCCACAGCGTAAAACGTCGAAGCGACATACGGACTCACATCTTCCGGGCGGCTGCCGAAATCCCCCCCCAGGTACATTTTGATCAACGCGGAGGAATCGCTTGCATAATCCGGAAATTCCACCTCCATTACCCGATGGTGATCGCTTTTCAGCCGCTGATACAGTTTTACGGACTGGGTTTCCTTCCCGCTCCCGTCTCCGGCTTCCATACAAATCAGTTTTCCCATTTCGACTCCTTCCGACTTTCCCGACTCCCGTTTTTCCCCGGTTCTCCGTTCCGGTGCCATCTTAAACCGATACCCTTCATAATTATAAATCCGGTATCCTTCATTTCTTCGATTTCTTCTCCGATCCTTTATCCAATCTTTGTCCGGTCACTTGTTCGGTCATTTGTCCATTTGCGGCCATATTCGAATCATTGGAAGGAAGTTCCCTCCCTGAGAACCGGAATCCTGTCTTTCCCGAACAGTCCAAACAAATGCCCGCCCCGTTCCTCTGTTTCCAGCAGCTCCTCAATTCCTGGCGCATCCACCCGTTCTCCGGGACAAAACCGGGGGATACCGGGAGGATAGGCCCCGACAAGGCCTGCGCAAATCCGTCCTTTTGCCCCTTTCAGCGGAACATATTCCTTTGATTTCCCAAAAGCCTCCTTTGGCGACAGCATTTGTTCCGGTATTTCCCGGGAAATAGACAAAGAATTTTCCTTTCGCACTGTTTTGCGCGGGTGAGCCGACAAGGATCGGCAGGCCCGAACCAATTTTGTAAAGTCCGCCTTCTCATCTGCAACGGTGGTAATCAGTACCACCCGGTGAGCATCGGACATTTCCACCTGCACTCCGCTTTCCCGCAGCATCTGTTCCCCTTCGTATCCGGACCGGCCAAGATGAGACAGGTCCAAGACCAGTCTCGTCGGATCCATTCCAAGGATTTCCGGCCGTCTGTAATTTTCCATGGTCTCAATTCCCAAATCCCTGAGCTCCTTTCTGGTCCATTCCAGATTCTCCAGAAGCCGGTCCAACGCAGCCTTTCCCTGCTCCTCCATGTAATCCCGGGCCCAGTCCAGGGAGGCCATAAGCAAATAGGATGGACTGGTGCTCTGAAGCATTCGGGAAACCTGCTCCGCACGCAGAAAGAGAGCGGTATGGGACGGATCTTCCTCAGGATTCCTGCCGGAAAGCCGTACCTGCAGATAAGCGGACTGGGTCAGGGCAGGCAATGTCTTGTGCGCGCTCTGCACCCAGAAATCTGCGCCGCATTCCGCAGCGGACGGCGGCAGCCCGGGATGAAAAACCAAATGCGCGCCATGAGCCTCGTCCACCAGCATCCGCATATGGTGCCCGTCCAATATGCCGCGGATTTCCTTCATTCTGGGGCACATCCCATAATAATCGGGATTGGTCAGGATCATGCCCCGGGCATCCGGATGCTCCCTGACTGCCTGCCGAACTGCTTCCGGCGTCACATGGGTCGCCCAGCCATATTCCTCATCGTATTCCGGCGGAAGGTAAACCGGGACAGCCCCGCTCAGCACCAGACCGCCCCAAACGGATTTGTGACAGTTCCGGGGCATAAGGACCTTCTCCCCGGGCTGAAGGGCAGACATCATCATGATATGGATCCCTGAGGTGGATCCGTTTACCAGAAAAAAGCAGGCATCCGACTGAAAGGCTTCGGCTGCCAGTTCCTGAGCCTGCTTTATCACGCCTTCCGGCGCCTGCAGATTATCCAGACCCGGTATCTCTGTCATATCCATCTCCGCCAGGCGGTCGGAAAAAGGCGGAAAAAGTCTCCCGCCCTTATGCCCGGGCATATGAAACGATACCTGTTCCTTTGCCATGATATCCCTCAATGCATCCACAAGAGGCGTACCCATAAATATATCTCACTTCACTATTCCATGATTCAAAATACCCAGGAAGGAAACCATCTGAGTCCTTCAATATAGGCTTTGGGCACCACCATTCCCGATACCGCCGGATAGAACAGAACAAACACGATGGCCACCAGGCCAAGATACCCATAAATCCAACCTTTTCTGACCCCTTTTTCCATCAGGCATTTGATCCCGTAAACAATGGACAGGATCAGAAACGGCACCATGGGGAAAAAGTGGTAAATAAAAGCGGATCTTGGAACAGCCATCCAGGGAATGTACAGGGACAGCAGGGCAATCACCACCAGGAACATGGCCTTGTTTTCCTTCCAGGCCGCCCGGACCGCTGCCAGAAACGCCGGAATTCCGGACCACCATATGGCCGGATTTCCGAAGGAAGAAATGGTGGAAGCCATTCCCGCCGGCAGATCCACGCCCTGATAGTACCAGATGGGACGTACCATCAGCGGCCAGGACCACCATGCGGACTGGAAAGGATGCCCGGACTTCAGGGTACTGTGGTAGTGAAACATGGATTTCTGATATTCCAGAATATCCGAAAACTTCATTCCCGGCACCCTGAGGTAAGGAAGATAGGACAGCAGATAAAGAGCCGCAGGCACAAGAATAAAGAACAGGACACAGCATAACATGGTTTTCCACATGTAAACCGGCATGAATTTTTCCATCCAGGCAGGAGAGGAAGAACCCTTTGCATCTTCCTTTGCTCCCCCTTTTGCTGCCCTGTAGTCTTTATATTCCCCATATTTTGCCGTAAAGAACAGCACAGCCAGGCCTGGCGCCCCATACAATGCAGACCATTTGGTCGCAGCACCCAGCCCAAAGAACAATCCGCTGAAAAAGAGCGGCTTCAGGGATTTGCCGAACCCTTTCCGGTAAGACTTCTGCAGAAAGGCATCCGCCATATAATAATACATCAGCATGACAAACAGGGTCGTATAGCTGTCAATGGTGGCAATCCGGGTCTGGGCAAAATGCATCAAATCAAACATCATCAGGAAAGCAGCACAGAATCCATAGAAGCTCCTTTGAAACAGCTTCTTTCCAAACAAATACATTATGGGGATCATGGCTGCCCCGGTCAGAGTGCCCATGATTCTCCACCCAAAGGGATTCATGCCGAACAGGGCAATGCCGGCGGAGATCAGAATCTTGCCAAAGGGCGGATGGGTCCATTCATAGGGTTTGATGCGGTGCAAATGCTCATAGGCCGTCCGGACATGATAGATCTCATCAAAATAGGTGCCGTTCCGGTAATCGGCGCGGGGACGGGCAAGATCCGGCTCATCCGCCAGGTGAAGCAGATCCCCCTGCACCCTGGTGCCATCCGTATTTCGTACCTTAAAGGCAAGGGAATTCCATTTCCCTTCCTTTTCACCAAATAAACCAATCTCCTTGATCGCCCCTCCGGGATCCGCCACCTCGATTCGGATCCGGGAAGTAAGCTGCGAGACATTCAGCACCTTCCATTTATAGAACTCATCCATTTCCATGTCTGCAAGGCTTCGGTATTCCCCGTTGGCATCCTCGTACCAGGCATGACAGGCGCCTTCTCCCAGCCCGCAGTAAAACGTCATGCGGTCTACATACTGCTCCTTTCCCAGATCCAGGACAAAGCTGTCCCCGGAATTCTTTCCCACCCATTCCGTTTCGGGCACAGCAAAATCCCCCAAATGAATCAGGGCAATGCACAGATAAAGAGCCGTCAGGACAGCCATAACGGCAAAATCCTTCTTTTCCACATGAAGAGGCGCATATTCCTTCGGCTCCGGGCGGCGGGTTCTGCGTTCCCCGGACTTTTCCGGGGAAAACCACAAGGGTCCGTCCTCCAGGGGTTTCTTTGGCGCCCTGATATAAAGAGGTTGTGACTTTCCCTGAACCACATTGCGCCAGGACCAAATCAGGACAGCAGCAAAAAGAATTATGTTCAGGGCAGAAACAAGGAGCAGCACTCGATGACCCGGGGGGATATGCGGAGAACCTGCCTTCAGCATCCGGTCCAGCACGGCAAAGGTATTGGCAAAAACCGTAAAGGAGGCCACACCGTAAAAGATCAGGCTCCATTTGTCGCGGGTCTGTATCAGGATCATCAGCAGGAAAAACAGCACAGGGAACAGATACCGTTCGTGCATCCGTACTGAAAGCATAAAAAAACCCATGGAGAAAGCCACAGCACCGACATAAGGCAGTTGCGGGCCCTTTCCCTTCCAATACAAAATCGCTGTGAATACCGTAAGGCCAATCATAAGCAGGATTCCCCACTGCTGATAGGAAAGCATAAGAAACGCCTCGGAATCGGACTTTAGATTCGCTCCGATCAAGCTGAAAAAATTAAAGGCGTTCAGGGAAGCGTACGGGTATCCTTCCGCCGTATTGAAATAAAGGCGGAAGATCCAGGCAGGTCCCTGCCGGAGCGCAAAGGGCAGAATAACAACAAAAATGGAAGCAATTCCGCATGCCAGTGTCTTCAATAGCTGCTTCCAGTCCCTGCGCTTCAGCAGTTCAAAAAAAACAACCGGCAAAAAAATCAGTCCCTGAGGCTTCGTCAATACCGCTGCAGCCAGAGGGATACCGGCAAGTGCCGGTCGTTTGGAGGAAAGCATCAAAAAGCCCAATGCCAGAAACATCACCAGAAAGGAATCCACCTGTCCCCAGACCGTGGAATCCAGAAGAACGGCAGGATTGAACAGGTAGATTGCAGAAACAAGAACGGGCCAGTTCCCGGGCAGACGGTCCTCTGCCGCACGATAAAGCAGATATCCCGTTATCAGATCAGCTGCAATGGAGGGCAGCTTCAGCAGCAGAATATCCAGCCATTCCCCTCCTGCCAGCCCCAGCAAACCCGCGAGCTTCCCGATCAGAAAGAGAACATACATGTAGAGCGGCGGATAATCCAGGAAAAAATCTCCCTGATACAAGCCGGTAAAATTCTCTGCCGCCTTTCGGGACCAGAAACGGAACAGTGCCATATCATTGGGGAACCCCTCTATGACAGGCGCCAGTACCAACCGGATCAATAAGCCAAAGAAAAGCGCATAACGAATCACATGAGGCCTTTTCTTCACAGACAGCTTCTTCCTTTCAATGAGAAGGAAAAGAAAAGCGGCAAGCAAAAACAATAAACAAGAAACAATGGCAATGATTCTCACATTGAAACCCTTCTTTGCATTATTCTCCGGTCAGCGAAACACCAACATCTTGCTTCCAATAAAATTGATCATCATGGAACAGAGGGTGGCCCCCGCCTTGCTGATAAAAATATGCAGCCCGGCCTGCTCCTCCAGAAGATACAGAACTAGGGAGGATGCCCCCAGGGAGATCAGATTTACAAGGACAAACTGCGCAAATTCGGCTGCGTGGGCTGTTGCCTTCCGCTGAAATGTCCAGCGGCGATTGAAAAAATAACTGTTGAGGACGCCGCAGGAATAGGAAACAACATGGCTGACAACGGGATTCCCGTGAAACCCCAGGGCCAGCAGTGAAAAAAGCCCAAAATCAATTGCCGTATTCAGAATACCGACCAGGGCAAACCGGATCAGCTGCCCTTCAGCTCTGTTCTTCATGACTGTTTTTACCCCGTGCTCTGGTTTCGGAACTGTCTTCTGTCTGACTTGTTCCGGGTCTGTCTGCTGCCTGACATGCTCCGGGGCCCTTTCTCTCATGGTGCTCACTTCTTCCCATCCCGGCTCCTGCTTCCCGGTCCTTTGCCTGCGGATTGCCCCGTCCCCTTCCGTCCCCATTGTCTTCCGGCTGATCTGTCTTTTCCTCCGGGAATCCTATTTTATCCTGAATAATATAAAGGGGACGCCCTTTTACCTCTTCATAAATCCGGCCCACATATTCCCCGATGATGCCGAGGATCAGCAGAGTAATGCCATGAAAGACCAGGTTCACCGCTATGATGGATGCCCATCCCGTCAGGGTATTGTCCGTAAACAGGCGCTGATACAGGACATACAGCAGATACACAAAACCGGATATGGACAGGATAAATCCAATATAGGTGGCCAGCTTCAACGGTTTATAGGTAAAGGAAAAAATACCGTCCGCAGCAAACTTCAGCATTTTTTTCAACGGATATTTGGTCTCCCCTGCCCAGCGTTCCTCCCGGACATATTCCACCGCCGTCTGTCTGAACCCCACCCAATTGATCATGCCACGCAGAAAACGGTTTTTCTCATTCAGCGTTTTCATGACATCACAAACCCTGCGGTCAATCAGTCGGAAATCGCCGGTATCCTTTGGGATGGTGCCGCCTGTCAGGGTACCGAGAATACGATAATAAACAAAGGCAGTGAATTTCTTGAAAAGGGTTTCCCCTTCCCTCTTCCGCCGTTTGCCATAAACCACATCATAGCCTTCCCGCCATTTTTCCAACATCCGGGGAATGACCTCCGGCGGATCCTGAAGATCCGCGTCAATAATGACCACCGATTGACCCCGGGCATAGTCCAGACCGGCGGACACGGCAATCTGATGGCCGAAATTCCGGGAAAAATCGATCAGGCGGATATGATCGTCAGCAGGGGCCAAATCAGCAATAATCGAAGCAGATCTGTCCCGGCTGCCGTCATTTACAAACAGCAGCTCATAGCTCCCGCCTGTTTCCTCCATCACCTTACTGAGGCGCCGATAGGTCTCGGCTATGACCTCTTCTTCCTCATACATGGGGATAACGATTGAACAAACAACGCAGCCCATTCCTATCCTCCGTTTCCCTTCCAATTGGAATTTCCTCCCGAAACCCGGAACTCTGTGAATTATTATCTGTATCTTTATAAAAGTATATCACAAGACAGGCGGTTTACCAATAAAAAAGGCTGTCCCAGGGAACCCGCGGAATTAATTTTTCATAAATTCAAAAAATATTAAGAAATTGATCAGGAAAATTTTCCGCATAGACAGCTGGTTCCTGGTATACTATAATAGTCATTGGCAGACAGGCCTGTGGGCCAGCTTGCCCTGGGGTCTGAACCATTTTAAAGGAAAGGAAGGTTTGCGTGAGAAGAAAAAAAAGAACGGTCCGGCGCCGCTTTTTCAAGCGCCTGATGCAGATGATCCTGATTGTTCTGATTTTCTATTTTGGGAAGCAATTTATGGAAAAAATTCCATATATAATAAATCATGAAGAAATACCGAATCCAATAACAATGGAAAAGGAAAGCCTGCCGAATCAAAACGGGAATGAGGGAGGCAAGGAGGATCCTGCACTTACTCCCGGACCTACTTTTGATGCAAGTCAATTGAACGGAGAGGTTTCCGATGAAGTCATCAACTCCCTGGAGACCATGGCGTCCAGGGATCCTCAGGTTATGTCAGTTCTGCAAAACTCTGCCCAGTACCCTCCGAAGCTGCTGGAAGCATTGTCCAACAATCCGGAACTTCTTTCCTATACATTGAACTATCCGCAAAAGAAGGGCACCTGGAAGGACAATATCAACCTTTCCGATCAATACAAACCGGGAAATATTCCGCTGCTGATCCAGTGGGACGAAGACTGGGGATATGCTCCCTACGGGCCAGGCACCATCGCTCTGAACGGATGCGGGCCAACATGCCTTTCCATGGTAACGGTGGGCCTGACCGGAAATACTTCATGGAATCCGAAAGCAGTCTGCGCATTCAGCGAAACAAACGGATATCTTGATGAGCAAAGTGGCAGCACTCTCTGGTCCCTGATGACCGACGGAGCCAAAAAACTCGGGCTGCATTCCACCGAACTGTCCCTGGATGAAGACCGGATGGTCCAGGAGCTTTCCCAGGGGCATCCCATTATCTGCAGCATGCGGCCGGGTGATTTTACCACCAAGGGACATTTTATTGTTCTGTACGGATATCGGAACGGAAAGTTTCTCGTTCGGGATCCAAACAGCCGTAGAAACAGCAAAAAGCTGTGGGGTTACCGTACACTGAAGCCACAGATCAAAAATCTCTGGGCTTTCAGCAGCTGACAAGACAATGAACCGGCAGGGAAAATGAACCGGTGGAGCAGCAGTTTTTCTTGCCGAAGCAGAAGTTGACAATACGGACGGGTATTGACCGGTATAGCCTATTGGAATGCGCTATCGTTCGACACAGGAGGATCATTCATGAAGGCACACAAAAAATCAAAAAGACAAGCCATCCGATGGATCCTTCTTTCCCTTGTAGTTTGTTTTATCATAGGCAAATGGGTCGTCAAACCGCGGCGGGATGCCCTGCTGAAGGAACAGCTTTATCAATATATGTCGGAAAAGGCAAATCGGCTGGAGGTGTTTCAATCCGCTATAGCACAGAATGACGGCAAAACACTGAATACCTGCGTATATTTTGTTTCAGAGGCACTGAGGGAAAACAATATCCCGATTCCGGAGGGAACCTGCAACACAACCCAGCTGATATCCGAGCTGAAAAGCAAATGGTGGCGGAAGGACGAATCCTATCAGAACTTAAAGCCGGGAGACATCGCATTTACCACAGATACGGCAGGCAATAAATACGGAAAGCCCACCCACTGCTATATCTTCATGAAATGGGCAAAAGAAGGAAATTATGATTATGCCTATATATGTGACAACCAGGCCAACGACTACGGCGGTAAATTATATCATATCCGAAACATAAGGAATCCCGAAACGGTAAACGGAGCTATAAAGGAAGCCTTTG
The DNA here is from genome assembly GCA_038396605.1 of Eubacteriales bacterium mix99. Taxonomy (NCBI): domain Bacteria; kingdom Bacillati; phylum Bacillota; class Clostridia; order Eubacteriales; species Eubacteriales bacterium mix99. The sequence goes on along the minus strand of CP121690.1, from coordinate 1,223,456 downwards.
CATTTTTCATGAAGCCATAGCTTCCGCAGCTGGGCTCCACTTTGCACTGCCAGGTGCGCAAGAAGCGCAACATATTTTGTCTAAGTCATCATGGCCGGTAGCACTGACTCCGGATACTCTACTTTTTCTCTCTTTATATTTTCTCTGCATAACTCTGCAAGTTTAAACATAATCCTGTTTCTAATATATGAAAAGCACTGACCATCCATTTTACAGTATGGCATATTTTTTACTGCTGTAAAGATAGCAAGATAAGCTCCTGTTCTGCATCAGACGCCTCTAAGACATGGAACAACATATGCGGAGAGATAAGGCCGATTTATTTTTAAATCTGATGAAGAAACAATGGAGTTCATAAATATCATTAAATCAAAAGCAAATATACAATAAACAACAAAAAGCAAAGCACCCAACGTATCAGCAAATTCTACGTTGAATGCTTCTTTTGGATCCGGCAGCGGCCTGCTCTTCCGGGAGGTCACCCTCCAGGTACCATAGGCGCAGAAAGGCTTAACTGCTGTGTTCGGGATGGGAACAGGTGTGACCCTTTCGCTGTAACCGCCGGATAAGGGATATACCCTGAAAACTGCACAATGCTCTATTTATGATCAAGCCCTCGACCGATTAGTATCAGTCAGCTGCATGCATTACTGCACTTCCACCTCTGACCTATCAACCTTGTCATCTGCAAGGGGTCTTACTGCCTTTCGGCATGGGAAATCTTATCTTGAGGGGGGCTTCACGCTTAGATGCCTTCAGCGTTTATCCCGTCCGTACCTGGCTACTCAGCCATGCCGCTGGCGCGACAACTGATACACCATTGGTACGTCCATCCCGGTCCTCTCGTACTAAGGACAGCTCCTCTCAAATTTCCTGCGCCCGCGATGGATAGGGACCGAACTGTCTCACGACGTTCTGAACCCAGCTCGCGTGCCGCTTTAATGGGCGAACAGCCCAACCCTTGGGACCTACTTCAGCCCCAGGATGCGACGAGCCGACATCGAGGTGCCAAACCTCCCCGTCGATGTGAACTCTTGGGGGAGATAAGCCTGTTATCCCCGAGGTAGCTTTTATCCGTTGAGCGACGGCTCTTCCACTCGATACCGCCGGATCACTAAGCCCGACTTTCGTCCCTGCCCGAGATGTCTCTCTCGCAGTCAGGCTCCCTTCTGCCTTTACACTCTTCGAATGATTTCCAACCATTCTGAGGGAACCTTTGGGCGCCTCCGTTACTCTTTCGGAGGCGACCGCCCCAGTCAAACTGCCCACCTGACAATGTCCCTTCGCCGGTTCACGGCTCCAAGGTTAGAATTCCGGCACAGAAAGGGTGGTATCCCAACATTGACTCCACACATACTGGCGTACATGCTTCCCAGTCTCCCACCTATCCTGTACATTCCCTGCCAAAATCCAATATCAGGTTACAGTAAAGCTCTACGGGGTCTTTCCGTCCTATCGCGGGTAACCAGTATCTTCACTGGTACTACAATTTCGCCGGGTCCCTTGTTGAGACAGCGCCCAAATCGTTACGCCTTTCGTGCGGGTCGGAACTTGCCCGACAAGGAATTTCGCTACCTTAGGACCGTTATAGTTACGGCCGCCGTTCACTGGGGCTTCAGTTCTGTGCTTCGCGCTCTCGCTCTTACACTTCCCCTTAACCTTCCAGCACTGGGCAGGCGTCAGCACCTATACTTCCTCTCTCAAGTTCGCAGATACCTGTGTTTTTGCTAAACAGTCGCTTGGGCCTTTTCTCTGCGGCCTTCTTTCAAAGGCACCCCTTCTCCCGAAGTTACGGGGTCATTTTGCCGAGTTCCTTAACAAGGGTTCTCCCGCTCGTCTTGGGATTCTCTCCCCGCCCACCTGTGTCGGTTTACGGTACGGGCACCTCCATCCTCGATAGCAGCTTTTCTCGCCAGTGTGGATTCAACGGCTTCCCTACTCTAATTTCGGTCCCCGCCACAGCTCATCTTTGGAAAACGGTACTTCACTCGCTTCCCGGACTCACTGCTTGAACAGGCTCTACCAACAACCTGCTCCGTCTATCCTCCTGTGTCACTGCTTCTCTCATGCGGATGTCGGTGGTATCGGAATTTCAACCGATTGTCCATCGCCTACGACTTTCGTCCTCGGCTTAGGTCCCGACTTACCCTGAGGGGACGAACCTTCCTCAGGAATCCTTGGGCTTTTGACGGCAAAGATTCTCACTTCGCTCTCGCTACTCATACCGGCATTCTCTCTTGTATACCGTCCACCACTCCTTCCGGTATGGCTTCTGCCAGTATACAATGCTCCTCTACCACTGTCATGTTAATCCATGACAATCCAAAGCTTCGGTGACAGGTTTTAGCCCCGGACATTTTCGGCGCAGGACCACTTGACCAGTGAGCTGTTACGCACTCTTTCAATGTATGGCTGCTTCTAAGCCAACATCCTGGTTGTCTGTGCAATCCCACATCCTTTCCCACTTAACCTGTACTTTGGGACCTTAGCTGTTGATCTGGGCTGTTTCCCTTTTGACCACGAAACTTATCTCACGCAGTCTGACTCCCGGAAATCAAGACCATGGCATTCGGAGTTTGATAGGGTTCGATAGGCTTGTCGGCCCCCTAGCCCATTCAGTGCTCTACCTCCATGTCTCTTTCCCGAGGCTAGCCCTAAAGCTATTTCGAGGAGAACCAGCTATCTCCAGGTTCGATTGGCATTTCACCCCTATCCACAGCTCATTCCCCGTTTTTTCAACAACGGTGGATTCGGACCTCCACGAAATTTTACTTCCGCTTCATCCTGGCCATGGATAGATCACCTGGTTTCGGGTCTGCAGCAGAATACTAATTCGCCCTCTTCAGACTTGGTTTCCCTCCGGCTCCGGACCTTCCCGGTCCTTAACCTCGCATCCTGCCACAACTCGCCGGTCCGTTCTACAAAAAGTACGTGGTCGCACCATATTTGTGCTCCCACCGCTTGTAAACATAGGGTTTCAGGTTCTCTTTCACTCCCCTCCCGGGGTGCTTTTCACCTTTCCCTCACGGTACTCCTTCTCTATCGGTCACCAGGAAGTATTTAGCCTTGGGGGGTGGTCCCCCCGCCTTCCCACAGGGTTTCTCGTGTCCCGTGGTACTCCGGATCCCGGACAATCTTCCATCCCCTTCGCCTACAGGGCTCTCACCTGCTCCGGCCTGCCTTTCCAGTGCAGTTCGGCTGGAGATGTCCGATCTCATTCCGGTCCTTTACCCCGGCCCGAAGTCTCCTTCGGCCCGGTTTGGGCTCTTTCCCGTTCGCTCGCCGCTACTTGGAAAATCGATGTTTCTTTCTCTTCCTCCGGGTACTTAGATGTTTCAGTTCCCCGGGTCTCCCCTCCATAACCTATTGATTCAGTTATGGATATCTGGGCATTGCCCCAGATGGGTTTCCCCATTCGGATATCCATGGCTCATTGCCTGCTTTCGGCTCCCCATGGCTTTTCGCAGATCGCTGCGTCCTTCGTCGGCTCCTGGTGCCAAGGCATTCACCCTATGCTCTTTCCAGCTTGATCTTACCTTGGTTCTTTCCTTGCGAAATCGTAGTGTAGCTCCCTGCTTTCGCAGGTCTACCACCTACTTCTTTCTTTCTCGTTCTTTGCATTGTGCAGTTTTCAAGGTACATTTCTGAACTTAAGATGTTCTTCGGTTGGAAGCTGGATTTGGTTCCGTACCCAATCAAGCCCTTCCTCTGGTCTCTAAAGTCCAGTGTGGTGGGCTCAAGTGGACTTGAACCACCGACCTCACGCTTATCAGGCGTGCGCTCTAACCAGCTGAGCTATGAGCCCATAACCTGAAGCTGAACCCCAGCTCCCGCTGCGTCCAACCTCCAACTATATTGGTGGAGATGAGGAGAGTCGAACTCCTGACCTCCTGCGTGCAAGGCAGGCGCTCTACCAACTGAGCTACATCCCCGCTCATTTGAGGATTGATCCCTCAAAACAAAACAGTACAAAATTGAAATCCAAGCAATATTCCATCAGATTCTGGAACCTGTTGTTCCATCATTCCCTTAACCTTCCGGCTAAGTTCGATCTAAGAATTTCTCCCTAGAAAGGAGGTGATCCAGCCGCACCTTCCGATACGGCTACCTTGTTACGACTTCACCCCAGTCATCAGTTTCACCTTCGACGGCTCCTCCCTTTCGGTTCGGTCACCGGCTTCGGGTGCCCCCGACTCCCATGGTGTGACGGGCGGTGTGTACAAGGCCCGGGAACGCATTCACCGCGACATGCTGATTCGCGATTACTAGCAACTCCGACTTCATGTGGGCGGGTTGCAGCCCACAATCCGAACTGAGACCTGCTTTCTGGGTTCCGCTCCGGCTTGCGCCTTCGCTTCCCTTTGTTTCAGGCCATTGTAGCACGTGTGTAGCCCAGGACATAAGGGGCATGATGATTTGACGTCATCCCCACCTTCCTCCGAGTTCTCCCCGGCAGTCTCTTCAGAGTCCCCAACTTTACTTGCTGGTAACTGTTGATAAGGGTTGCGCTCGTTGCGGGACTTAACCCAACATCTCACGACACGAGCTGACGACAACCATGCACCACCTGTCTCCCCCGTCCATTGCTGAAACGGCATATCTCTATGCCCGTCGGAGGGATGTCAAGCCCTGGTAAGGTTCTTCGCGTTGCTTCGAATTAAACCACATGCTCCGCTGCTTGTGCGGGCCCCCGTCAATTCCTTTGAGTTTCAACCTTGCGGCCGTACTCCCCAGGCGGGATACTTATTGCGTTAACTCCGGCACAGGGGGGGTCGATACCCCCTACACCTAGTATCCATCGTTTACGGCGTGGACTACCAGGGTATCTAATCCTGTTCGCTCCCCACGCTTTCGTGCCTCAGCGTCAGTTACAGTCCAGAAAGTCGCCTTCGCCACTGGTGTTCTTCCTAATCTCTACGCATTTCACCGCTACACTAGGAATTCCACTTTCCTCTCCTGCACTCAAGCCGGACAGTTTCCTATGCACCCCCACAGTTTAGCCGTGGTCTTTCACATCGGACTTGCTCGGCCGCCTGCGCACCCTTTACGCCCAGTAATTCCGGACAACGCTTGCCCCCTACGTGTTACCGCGGCTGCTGGCACGTAGTTAGCCGGGGCTTCCTCTCAGGGTACCGTCACTTTCTTCTTCCCCTGTCACAGAGTTTTACGACCCGAAGGCCTCCTTCACTCACGCGGCGTTGCTGCGTCAGGGTTCCCCCCATTGCGCAATATCCCCCACTGCTGCCTCCCGTAGGAGTTTGGGCCGTGTCTCAGTCCCAATGTGGCCGTTCACCCTCTCAGGCCGGCTACCCATCGTTGCCTTGGTGGGCCGTTACCTCACCAACCAGCTAATGGAACGCGAGCTCATCTTATACCGGATCTCTCCTTTGACCCCTGTACCATGCGGTACTGTGGCCTTATGCGGTATTAGCAGCCGTTTCCGGCTGTTATCCCCCTGTACAAGGCAGATTGCTCACGCGTTACTCACCCGTCCGCCGCTGAATTTACCAGCTTAGTAAACTAAACCGGTATATCCCGCTCGACTTGCATGTGTTAGGCACGCCGCCAGCGTTCGTCCTGAGCCAGGATCAAACTCTCCCATTAAAGCTTCAAACCCTCATGGGTTTCGTTTGCTTGGCTCTTTCCTTAACGCTTGCTTCCGCTTTGCGTTGTTCCTCCAGAATTGACTTCGATTTCAATTCCTTTCCGTTCCTCTTCTCCCTGCTCTCCGCTGGATCTCTCCCGCTTCTGACTCAGGCTTCCGACTCACGGATTTGTACTGTTCTGTTTTCAAGGACCAGTCTTCCTGCCGCCTCTGCCGTTCGCAGTTGATTCATCACTTGCTTTACCTGCTCCCTCAAGGCGACTTTCTTATTGTATCAAATATCTATAGCCATGTCAACAGTTTTTTATCTTTTTTATTAAAAGATCTATGACCTGGACTGCTATTCACATCTTGATGGATCTCCTCTCTTCTTAATAGCAATCAAAAAACGCCCTCAAAACAGTTTTGTCTCATACTGTCTCATATATGGTATGATGGTTTGAATCAGTTTTTTGATCAGCGCCAGTTCCTTATCCGAACACTTTGAAAGCAGCTGCACCATCTCATCAAACTGAGTGCTCTCCTTTGTATAGGCGGGGTTATCTCCTTTTACAGAGGGATCTTTCTGATACCTGGATGTACCAAGAATTAAATAATCCAGGGATAAATGCAGACACGATGATACCTTGAGCAGTACAGACAGGCTCATCTGTCTTTCTCCCCGTTCCAATTGGCCGACATAGTAATCCGAAAGGTCAATGATCTCAGCAAAGTCTGCCCGTGATAATGCCAGCTTCTCCCTTTCTTCCCTTATTCTTTGCCCTATGGTTTTATGATCAATGATTGCTGCCTTACCCGCCTCATTTTTTTCCAAAAAATCCTCTCCTTAGATAATTACTTTATCGATTTATGAGTTATAATGGAATGTGCTGTTTGCCAATAAAATAAATTTGCAATTAGCATTAATATGTTTTACAATAATGCCTGGAATAAAATTAATTTGGGGGTAATAATAATGAAGAAAAAAATTTTGATTACTTTGGCGGTAGTTGCAGTAAGTGCATTGTTTGGCGGAATTGTCGTACATGCTGCTGTAGGTTCCACTTTTTTTGCAGATGCACAGCAAACAATTCAAAATATTGAAGGACTGTTCCAAAAGGGAAACGAATATAAGGAAAACGCTGAATTGTTGGAAGCGCAATTGACGCAAAAGCAAACGGAATGTAAGAGTCTTCAAGATAATATTGCTCAGCTTCAAAAAGATCTGCAGAACAAAGATGTGGATCTTCAGGCAAGAAACGAGGAAATTCAGAAATTACAGGAGAAGTATCAGAGAAAATCACAGGAAGTTGCCGATTTATCAGAACAATTGGACCTTATAAATCAAACGGATGAACAAAAAGATTCCAAGATAGCTGAAATTAAAAAGTTATCCGGAGACAGGCTAAGCCAACTAAGTCATTAAATGGTCAGATAAAAAGGCAGGATAGATAACAATAGATGGCTGTTGTTTCCGAAAATAGTTCGAAAACAGGCATGAGTCCATGGTTTCAGCACAACTTGGAGAGGTGAATAATTTGGAATGCGAAGAAGACATGGAAAATCTGCGTTACATGCTGAATAAAGCAATAGAAATGAACGACAGCAAAGATGAAATACTGAAAATCAGTCAGCTGCTGGACACTCATATTGTGAAATTTCTGGAGAAAAAGCCAGACACAGAAACGGAATATTGAGTGCTCCGGTGACTCCCTGCCACGCTTCTTTGACAGTAGAAAACAGAACAACGATTCCTGAACCCCTTGCAGCCGATAGGCTACAGGGCTTTTTTTAAACCAAAATTATGATAAATAATAGTAGACAATCGTAGAGATATATGGTATAATAGATATATATTACACCGTTTGGAGAGGTTTTGTCATGTATCTAAAAACTGTAACAAACAAAAAAACTGGACGTACATACTTAAGCATGGCGCAAAGCTATCGGAAAAAAGGAAAGAAATATCCAGGCAGTACTACTGTCGAGTCCTTCGGGTATCTGGATGATCTTCAAAAAGTTTACGATGATCCCATTGCCCACTTTAAGGCCTATGTAGAGGAGAAGAACAAAGAAAAGGCTTTAAACGATGCGGAATATATCGTAAAAGAACGTAAGGACACTGTTCTCCCTGAAAATACAGCCGGCCGTAAAAATTTTGGATATATTGCCATTCTAAAGATCTACTATGAGCTGGGATTGGACCGGCTCCTTCTCAACAGGCAGAGAGGCAGGAATTTCGACTACAACACAAGCACCATATTGAAACTGCTTGTCATATCGCGGATTCTTGAACCTGCATCAAAGAAACGCACCTTTGAGCATCGGAGCACCTATTTTGATTTCGAGAAGAAAGATGATTTCTCCCTTATTGACATATACCGGTCACTGAGCTTTTATGCAGGGATCGATTCTGCCATACAGCTTCAAATCCATAAGCGGATTACAGAGCAATACAGCCGGGACACCAGCCTGGTATATTATGATGCGACGAATTACTACTTTGAGATTGATATGGAAGACGAACTGAGGGCAAAAGGTCCTTCCAAGGAACACCGGCCCGATCCCATTGTACAGCTGGGCCTTGCCATGGATGCGGATGGCATTCCGATTTCTTACGAATTGTTCCCTGGTAACAATTCGGAAAAGCTGCACCTGAGGCCTATGATTGGAGAGCTTGTACGAGCCTATGAATCCGGCAGAGTTGTCGCAGTGGCTGATGCGGCCCAAAATACCGGGAACAACATCTATTACCTGGAAAGCGGCAAATGCTCCTACGTATTCAGCCAGACGATCCGGGGAGGAAGCAAAGAATTCAAGGATTATGTTAATAATCAATCCGGTTACAAGCAGTTCAGTGATCAGTACAAGCGCAAGTCCCGGGTAATCAGGCGGGAGATAGAAGTCGATATGTTAAAGGAAGGCGGAAGAACATATAAAAAGAAGGTACTTGTGGATCAGCGGCAAATCGTTTTCTATAACAAGAAGTATGCGGACCGCTCCAAAGCGAAACGGGAAGCTGTGCTCAAAAAGGCCCAGTGTATCGCCTCAACACCGTCTGCATACACAAGGGCCACGTCCTATGGGGCTCTCAGATATGTTAAGAATATCAAGGTGGATAAGAAAACAGGTGAAATCAAAAAAGCTCCCAAAGGCCGGCCATGTATCGACATGGAGAAATTCAGGGAAGATGAAAAGTATGACGGTTATTACTGCATCGTGACAAACCTGTTCGATGAAGATGGATCCGACACATTCTCTGATGACAGGATCATCGATATGTACCGCGGGCTCTGGCGAATTGAGGATAATTTCCGTGTTACAAAAAGTGATCTTGAAACGCGGCCTGTGTACGTTTCCCGTAAAGACAGGATTCATGCGCACTTCCTCATTTGTTATATATCGCTGGTAATCCTCAGACTGATCCAAAAACGTCTTGGTGGCGCGTACTCCCCCGAAGCTATCATCAATGCCCTGAAGAACATTACCTGCTCACCTGAATCCCAAAATATCTATCTTTTTGATTACAGGTCAGATGTAACGGATGCAATCGGTAAGGCAATGGGCTTCGATTTTACAAAGAAGAGACTTACCCGATCCGAAATTAAAAAAAGTTTAGGACAAGCAAAAAAAGATAATTTTCACTACAACTTCTTCTCATATGATAAAAGCCGCAACCTTGCTCATACCTAAGGCTTACGGCTCCTTTTTCTCTTTTTTACTGTCAAACTTGAGATTTATGAGTTATAATGGAATGTGCTGTTTGCCAATAAAATAAATTTGCAATTAGCATTAATATGTTTTACAATAATGCCTGGAATAAAATTAATTTGGGGGTAATAATAATGAAGAAAAAAATTTTGATTACTTTGGCGGTAGTTGCAGTAAGTGCATTGTTTGGCGGAATTGTCGTACATGCTGCTGTAGGTTCCACTTTTTTTGCAGATGCACAGCAAACAATTCAAAATATTGAAGGACTGTTCCAAAAGGGAAACGAATATAAGGAAAACGCTGAATTGTTGGAAGCGCAATTGACGCAAAAGCAAACGGAATGTAAGAGTCTTCAAGATAATATTGCTCAGCTTCAAAAAGATCTGCAGAACAAAGATGTGGATCTTCAGGCAAGAAACGAGGAAATTCAGAAATTACAGGAGAAGTATCAGAGAAAATCACAGGAAGTTGCCGATTTATCAGAACAATTGGACCTTATAAATCAAACGGATGAACAAAAAGATTCCAAGATAGCTGAAATTAAAAAGTTATCCGGAGACAGGCTAAGCCAACTAAGTCATTAAATGGTCAGATAAAAAGGCAGGATAGATAACAATAGATGGCTGTTGTTTCCGAAAATAGTTCGAAAACAGGCATGAGTCCATGGTTTCAGCACAACTTGGAGAGGTGAATAATTTGGAATGCGAAGAAGACATGGAAAATCTGCGTTACATGCTGAATAAAGCAATAGAAATGAACGACAGCAAAGATGAAATACTGAAAATCAGTCAGCTGCTGGACACTCATATTGTGAAATTTCTGGAGAAAAAGCCAGACACAGAAACGGAATATTGAGTGCTCCGGTGACTCCCTGCCAGGCGGGATAGATTGAAGCTCAAAAAGTCTTCCTGGTCGAAACTGTACTCTATATGGATTTTTGACAGAGAATGGTGAAATAAATGATGGATACAGAAAGCTATCCCAATTTGCCGGAAGACTATGATTTTTCGTATTATCAGCCCTATTTTGGATTAAACCGTACATTAGTGAAAAAACCGTTCATTGAAAACCAGATGATTTTACCCATGAAAGCCAAAAAGCATGGCAAACAATTGATAAAAGAATGAACCAGGCAGGCAACCCACATAAACTTCTCCTTTACAAATCCTGGCGTTATCCGAAATGAAATATATTGAGTAAATATTGAAACTTTTTTATAATTCTCGTAAATTTAAAGCATATAGAAGCACATAATGTAGACATTGTACGCACAAAATAATATAATATACGTAGAATAAAGCTGGGAGGTGTATCTATGGCTACAACAAATATGACCAATCTGAATATCCGCACGGATAAAGAGATCAAGGCTGCTGCAGAGAGAATTTTTGAAGAGCTTGGAATGAATATGACTACGGCTGTCAACATTTTTTTAAGGCAGAGCATCCGTGAAAACGGAATCCCTTTTGATCTCAAATTGGATATTCCCAACGAAACAACTGCCCTCGCCATTGCCGAAGGCAGACAGCTTGCACAGGATCAAAGCGTAAGGGGATATTCCAGTATGGATGATCTGAGGAAGGCACTTTCATGAGGAAATACGAAGTCAAATTCACAAGCCAGTTCAAAAGAGATTTTAAGCTTGCAAAAAACAAGGCAAGGATACAGAGAAACTTTTTACGGTGATCGAAAAACTGGCATACGGTGAAGTTCTGGATACCAAATACAGAGACCATAACCTGACGGGAATTTACAGGATTTTCAAGAAATGTCATATCGAACCTGATTTGCTACTTATATAAGAGATTTTCGAGAGCGCACTTGTTTTGATGGTTTATCGTGCAGGAAGTCATTCTGAATTGTTCAAATAAGTGAAAAAAACGTGAAATGAACAGTGTGGACTGAAACATCGAAAGCCTCCGATTTTTGTCGGAGGCTTTCGACTGTATCATACATAAAATATGGCTCCTCAGGCTGGGCTCGAACCAGTAACCCCTCGGTTAACAGCCGAGTGCTCTACCATTGAGCTACTGAGGAATATATCAAGATCCGGCAGCGGCCTGCTCTTCCGGGAGGTCACCCTCCAGGTACCATAGGCGCAGAAAGGCTTAACTGCTGTGTTCGGGATGGGAACAGGTGTGACCCTTTCGCTGTAACCGCCGGATAAGGGATATACCCTGAAAACTGCACAATGCTCTATTTATGATCAAGCCCTCGACCGATTAGTATCAGTCAGCTGCATGCATTACTGCACTTCCACCTCTGACCTATCAACCTTGTCATCTGCAAGGGGTCTTACTGCCTTTCGGCATGGGAAATCTTATCTTGAGGGGGGCTTCACGCTTAGATGCCTTCAGCGTTTATCCCGTCCGTACCTGGCTACTCAGCCATGCCGCTGGCGCGACAACTGATACACCATTGGTACGTCCATCCCGGTCCTCTCGTACTAAGGACAGCTCCTCTCAAATTTCCTGCGCCCGCGATGGATAGGGACCGAACTGTCTCACGACGTTCTGAACCCAGCTCGCGTGCCGCTTTAATGGGCGAACAGCCCAACCCTTGGGACCTACTTCAGCCCCAGGATGCGACGAGCCGACATCGAGGTGCCAAACCTCCCCGTCGATGTGAACTCTTGGGGGAGATAAGCCTGTTATCCCCGAGGTAGCTTTTATCCGTTGAGCGACGGCTCTTCCACTCGATACCGCCGGATCACTAAGCCCGACTTTCGTCCCTGCCCGAGATGTCTCTCTCGCAGTCAGGCTCCCTTCTGCCTTTACACTCTTCGAATGATTTCCAACCATTCTGAGGGAACCTTTGGGCGCCTCCGTTACTCTTTCGGAGGCGACCGCCCCAGTCAAACTGCCCACCTGACAATGTCCCTTCGCCGGTTCACGGCTCCAAGGTTAGAATTCCGGCACAGAAAGGGTGGTATCCCAACATTGACTCCACACATACTGGCGTACATGCTTCCCAGTCTCCCACCTATCCTGTACATTCCCTGCCAAAATCCAATATCAGGTTACAGTAAAGCTCTACGGGGTCTTTCCGTCCTATCGCGGGTAACCAGTATCTTCACTGGTACTACAATTTCGCCGGGTCCCTTGTTGAGACAGCGCCCAAATCGTTACGCCTTTCGTGCGGGTCGGAACTTGCCCGACAAGGAATTTCGCTACCTTAGGACCGTTATAGTTACGGCCGCCGTTCACTGGGGCTTCAGTTCTGTGCTTCGCGCTCTCGCTCTTACACTTCCCCTTAACCTTCCAGCACTGGGCAGGCGTCAGCACCTATACTTCCTCTCTCAAGTTCGCAGATACCTGTGTTTTTGCTAAACAGTCGCTTGGGCCTTTTCTCTGCGGCCTTCTTTCAAAGGCACCCCTTCTCCCGAAGTTACGGGGTCATTTTGCCGAGTTCCTTAACAAGGGTTCTCCCGCTCGTCTTGGGATTCTCTCCCCGCCCACCTGTGTCGGTTTACGGTACGGGCACCTCCATCCTCGATAGCAGCTTTTCTCGCCAGTGTGGATTCAACGGCTTCCCTACTCTAATTTCGGTCCCCGCCACAGCTCATCTTTGGAAAACGGTACTTCACTCGCTTCCCGGACTCACTGCTTGAACAGGCTCTACCAACAACCTGCTCCGTCTATCCTCCTGTGTCACTGCTTCTCTCATGCGGATGTCGGTGGTATCGGAATTTCAACCGATTGTCCATCGCCTACGACTTTCGTCCTCGGCTTAGGTCCCGACTTACCCTGAGGGGACGAACCTTCCTCAGGAATCCTTGGGCTTTTGACGGCAAAGATTCTCACTTCGCTCTCGCTACTCATACCGGCATTCTCTCTTGTATACCGTCCACCACTCCTTCCGGTATGGCTTCTGCCAGTATACAATGCTCCTCTACCACTGTCATGTTAATCCATGACAATCCAAAGCTTCGGTGACAGGTTTTAGCCCCGGACATTTTCGGCGCAGGACCACTTGACCAGTGAGCTGTTACGCACTCTTTCAATGTATGGCTGCTTCTAAGCCAACATCCTGGTTGTCTGTGCAATCCCACATCCTTTCCCACTTAACCTGTACTTTGGGACCTTAGCTGTTGATCTGGGCTGTTTCCCTTTTGACCACGAAACTTATCTCACGCAGTCTGACTCCCGGAAATCAAGACCATGGCATTCGGAGTTTGATAGGGTTCGATAGGCTTGTCGGCCCCCTAGCCCATTCAGTGCTCTACCTCCATGTCTCTTTCCCGAGGCTAGCCCTAAAGCTATTTCGAGGAGAACCAGCTATCTCCAGGTTCGATTGGCATTTCACCCCTATCCACAGCTCATTCCCCGTTTTTTCAACAACGGTGGATTCGGACCTCCACGAAATTTTACTTCCGCTTCATCCTGGCCATGGATAGATCACCTGGTTTCGGGTCTGCAGCAGAATACTAATTCGCCCTCTTCAGACTTGGTTTCCCTCCGGCTCCGGACCTTCCCGGTCCTTAACCTCGCATCCTGCCACAACTCGCCGGTCCGTTCTACAAAAAGTACGTGGTCGCACCATATTTGTGCTCCCACCGCTTGTAAACATAGGGTTTCAGGTTCTCTTTCACTCCCCTCCCGGGGTGCTTTTCACCTTTCCCTCACGGTACTCCTTCTCTATCGGTCACCAGGAAGTATTTAGCCTTGGGGGGTGGTCCCCCCGCCTTCCCACAGGGTTTCTCGTGTCCCGTGGTACTCCGGATCCCGGACAATCTTCCATCCCCTTCGCCTACAGGGCTCTCACCTGCTCCGGCCTGCCTTTCCAGTGCAGTTCGGCTGGAGATGTCCGATCTCATTCCGGTCCTTTACCCCGGCCCGAAGTCTCCTTCGGCCCGGTTTGGGCTCTTTCCCGTTCGCTCGCCGCTACTTGGAAAATCGATGTTTCTTTCTCTTCCTCCGGGTACTTAGATGTTTCAGTTCCCCGGGTCTCCCCTCCATAACCTATTGATTCAGTTATGGATATCTGGGCATTGCCCCAGATGGGTTTCCCCATTCGGATATCCATGGCTCATTGCCTGCTTTCGGCTCCCCATGGCTTTTCGCAGATCGCTGCGTCCTTCGTCGGCTCCTGGTGCCAAGGCATTCACCCTATGCTCTTTCCAGCTTGATCTTACCTTGGTTCTTTCCTTGCGAAATCGTAGTGTAGTTCCCTGCTTTCGCAGGTCTACCACCTACTTCTTTCTTTCTCGTTCTTTGCATTGTGCAGTTTTCAAGGTACATTTCTGAACTTAAGATGTTCTTCGGTTGGAAGCTGGATTTGGTTCCGTACCCAATCAAGCCCTTCCTCTGGTCTCTAAAGTCCAGTGTGGTGGGCTCAAGTGGACTTGAACCACCGACCTCACGCTTATCAGGCGTGCGCTCTAACCAGCTGAGCTATGAGCCCATAACCTGAAGCTGAACCCCAGCTCCCGCTGCGTCCAACCTCCAACTATATTGGTGGAGATGAGGAGAGTCGAACTCCTGACCTCCTGCGTGCAAGGCAGGCGCTCTACCAACTGAGCTACATCCCCGCTCATTTGAGGATTGATCCCTCAAAACAAAACAGTACAAAATTGAAATCCAAGCAATATTCCATCAGATTCTGGAACCTGTTGTTCCATCATTCCCTTAACCTTCCGGCTAAGTTCGATCTAAGAATTTCTCCCTAGAAAGGAGGTGATCCAGCCGCACCTTCCGATACGGCTACCTTGTTACGACTTCACCCCAGTCATCAGTTTCACCTTCGACGGCTCCTCCCTTTCGGTTCGGTCACCGGCTTCGGGTGCCCCCGACTCCCATGGTGTGACGGGCGGTGTGTACAAGGCCCGGGAACGCATTCACCGCGACATGCTGATTCGCGATTACTAGCAACTCCGACTTCATGTGGGCGGGTTGCAGCCCACAATCCGAACTGAGACCTGCTTTCTGGGTTCCGCTCCGGCTTGCGCCTTCGCTTCCCTTTGTTTCAGGCCATTGTAGCACGTGTGTAGCCCAGGACATAAGGGGCATGATGATTTGACGTCATCCCCACCTTCCTCCGAGTTCTCCCCGGCAGTCTCTTCAGAGTCCCCAACTTTACTTGCTGGTAACTGTTGATAAGGGTTGCGCTCGTTGCGGGACTTAACCCAACATCTCACGACACGAGCTGACGACAACCATGCACCACCTGTCTCCCCCGTCCATTGCTGAAACGGCATATCTCTATGCCCGTCGGAGGGATGTCAAGCCCTGGTAAGGTTCTTCGCGTTGCTTCGAATTAAACCACATGCTCCGCTGCTTGTGCGGGCCCCCGTCAATTCCTTTGAGTTTCAACCTTGCGGCCGTACTCCCCAGGCGGGATACTTATTGCGTTAACTCCGGCACAGGGGGGGTCGATACCCCCTACACCTAGTATCCATCGTTTACGGCGTGGACTACCAGGGTATCTAATCCTGTTCGCTCCCCACGCTTTCGTGCCTCAGCGTCAGTTACAGTCCAGAAAGTCGCCTTCGCCACTGGTGTTCTTCCTAATCTCTACGCATTTCACCGCTACACTAGGAATTCCACTTTCCTCTCCTGCACTCAAGCCGGACAGTTTCCTATGCACCCCCACAGTTTAGCCGTGGTCTTTCACATCGGACTTGCTCGGCCGCCTACGCACCCTTTACGCCCAGTAATTCCGGACAACGCTTGCCCCCTACGTGTTACCGCGGCTGCTGGCACGTAGTTAGCCGGGGCTTCCTCTCAGGGTACCGTCACTTTCTTCTTCCCCTGTCACAGAGTTTTACGACCCGAAGGCCTCCTTCACTCACGCGGCGTTGCTGCGTCAGGGTTCCCCCCATTGCGCAATATCCCCCACTGCTGCCTCCCGTAGGAGTTTGGGCCGTGTCTCAGTCCCAATGTGGCCGTTCACCCTCTCAGGCCGGCTACCCATCGTTGCCTTGGTGGGCCGTTACCTCACCAACCAGCTAATGGAACGCGAGCTCATCTTATACCGGATCTCTCCTTTGACCCCTGTACCATGCGGTACTGTGGCCTTATGCGGTATTAGCAGCCGTTTCCGGCTGTTATCCCCCTGTACAAGGCAGATTGCTCACGCATTACTCACCCGTCCGCCGCTGAATTTACCAGCTTAGTAAACTAAACCGGTATATCCCGCTCGACTTGCATGTGTTAGGCACGCCGCCAGCGTTCGTCCTGAGCCAGGATCAAACTCTCCCATTAAAGCTTCAAACCCTCATGGGTTTCGTTTGCTTGGCTCTTTCCTTAACGCTTGCTTCCGCTTTGCGTTGTTCCTCCAGAATTGACTTCGATTTCAATTCCTTTCCGTTCCTCTTCTCCCTGCTCTCCGCTGGATCTCTCCCGCTTCTGACTCAGGCTTCCGACTCACGGATTTGTACTGTTCTGTTTTCAAGGACCAGTCTTCCTGCCGCCTCTGCCGTTCGCAGTTGATTCATCACTTGCTTTACCTGCTCCCTCAAGGCGACTTTCCTATATTAACAAATCGTCTCCGCTTTGTCAATAACAATTTTTAATCTTTTTTCAATCAATTAATGATCTGCTGTGTTTTTATGAGACTTTCCGAAGCAATTCTCTTTCTCACCCACAGTACATATTATTCTATCAAGAATCGACGGATTTTGCAAGTACTTTTCGCACTTTCTTTATTTATTCCAGTACTCTTCAACTCTTCATGTTCCTGCTTTTAAAGCTACCCCTTTTGCTGCTCAACGTTTCTGGTATTCAGCCTTCTGGCTTTTGCCCTTCCGACTGCCTGTATTCGTTCCATTTTGTCTGAAGTTCAATCAGATGCTTCTTCTCTTCCTTCATAAGCCTGCGAAACGCTGATTTTGCATCAACATACCTCGCATATATGGTCATTTCCGTATAAAAGAGGATAGAATCCTTTTCTGCCTGAATACCTGTTTTAAAAACATCCGAAATGCTCTGAATTTCTTCCATTACCTCCTGCTGCCGGGCATCTGACGGAAAGACAGTATTCTCGGATACAGCCCGCAGATAAGCTGTCACCTCCGGATCATACAGGTAGGTATCATCAAATCCCTGCTTCTTTTCCGAAAGCTCAAGATAAATGCTGCGAAATGTCCTGGCATGATCCCTTTCCTGATCCGCCAGATCTGTCAGCATCCTGCTCACATCGTCATTCGGTGCCAGTGACGTTGCCTGCCGGTAAAAACTCTCCCCGCGCTTTTCTATGTCTATCGCAATTTCCAGTGCTTCCAAATCATTAAAGTTACTCTGTGCCATTTCGCTTCTCCCCTTTTCCTGAACGAACCAGCAACGACCCCAACCCACAACAGGAAAATAGCTGCAGCAGATGAATGCAGTTGGAATCAAAAACAGCTGCAGCAGACAAATGCCATGCCGCAGCTGTTTTTTGTCTGCGCAGTATCGCTCTGCATGGACAATGCCGGGCTTTCTTAATCCACAGGCTCAAACATATCCTTTTCCGCTCCGCATTCCGGGCACACCCAATCATCCGGCAGATCCTCAAAGGCTGTGCCGGGTTTGATTCCTGCGTCCGGGTCCCCTGCCTCGGGATCATAGACATAACCGCACACGGAACATTGATATTTTTTCATTCCAATTCCCCCTTCTGATCTTTGATGTTAATCTTTAATGTCTATCAATTCATAATTTACCCCGCTTACCAATTGATAAAACAAAAATTTTACTCATTTTTCTCCCTTTTTTGCATTCTTTCCGCTGCCTCAAAATAGGATGTTGCCGGATTCCCGCTGTTGCTCTGAACTTCTTCGGCATCCCCAATATTGATCCCTGCTGCAGTTTGATCCGGGCCCGTCTTGCTTTTCCTGTCCTTTTCCAGAGGATCTTTCACTTCCTCCTCTTCTTTTCCTGCCTTTGTTTCCGCCTTTTCTTCTGCCCGTTTCTCTGCCTTTTTCGCTTCCTTTAACTTTACATTCAGAAATTCTATTTTACTTTTCCGCCGGCGGATTTCCTCACACAATTCATCCACAGTACCGGCATAATTTTCTCCCTTATCGTATTCCGTATATATCTGTTCCCCGATTTTTCGATAGACTTTCCGTATGGCATCCTCCTGCTTCAGGATTTCCATATTCCATCTTCCGGTGTCCAGAAGCTCCCCGGACTTCTCTCCCACTTGTCTGGCCACGTTATTCAGGGTTTTCCCCAGGTCATTGAAAAAATCCATAGATTACACCCTTTCCAATCATCTGAACATAGTATGATCCACACTATATCACATTATGCAATGACAGAACAGACAAAAACATATCGCTGCCGCATCTTTCGCCGCCTTAAGCCAGTCCAACTTTCCGGTAAACTTTATGAAGCGTTCTTTCGGCAATGCATCCTGCATCCTCCGCCCCTTTTTTCATGACATCGCACAAATAGTCCTTTGAATCCATCAAATGCTGATAACGGTCCTGGATCGGTTCTAAAGTATCTGCCACCACTTCGCCCACTGCTGTTTTGAAATCGCCGTAACCTTTCCCTTCAAATTCCCTTTCTGTTTCCTCCAGGCCCTTTCCGGTCACAGCGGAATAAATGGACATCAGATTGCTGATACCCGGCTTGCTTTCCTCATCGTACCGTACCACGGCTTCGGAATCCGTGACAGCGCGCTTGAATTTCCGTACAATCGTATCCGGCGGATCCAGCAGGGAGATAAAGGTGTTTGCATTTTCAGCAGATTTGGACATCTTGACAGCAGGATCCTGCAGATTCATAATCCTGGCACCCGTTTTGGGAATATATCCTTCCGGAATCCGGAATACATTGCCGTAAATCCCGTTAAAGCGGCCGGCAATGTCCCGGGCGATCTCCAGATGCTGTTTCTGATCATTCCCCACCGGAACAAGATCCGTCTGATACAACAGAATATCAGCAGCCATCAGCACCGGATAGGTCAAAAGTCCTGCGTTGACATTATCGGAATGTTTGGCAGCCTTTTCCTTGAACTGGATCATCCTGCTCAGCTCTCCCACATAGGTATAACAGCTCAGAATCCAGCTTAATTCGGCATGAGCACTGACATGGGACTGCATAAACAGAATACTGCGGTCCGGATCTATGCCGCATGCCATATATTGGGCGATCAGAGATGTCCTGCATTTCCGAAGCTCTGCCGGGTCCCGACGAATTGTCAGTGAATGCAGATCCACAATACAATAAATGCAGTCATATTCTTCCTGAAGGGTGACCCAATTCCGCAGGGCACCCAGATAATTTCCAAGGGTAAGAATACCGGTGGGCTGTGCACCGCTGAAAATTCTCTTCTTTCCCATTGTTTCTGTCACATCCTTTGTTTTCTTTCCACCATTGTAACACGTCCTGCTTTTCTGATTCAAGCAGTCCCTGTCCTGCCGGGCAAACTTTCAGACAATACATACAGAAACAACAAGTGCGCATGCACAGCTGATGAAAGCTCAATAACAAATTGATACGAAGAAGAAAACCTCAAATGCATTTACAATAATGCAAATTGAAGGAGCAAAATCAAAACCAGTCCCGGGATCCCCAAAAATCCCACGGTAAGCGCCGTAACGAAATTGATGGCGACTGTTATGCCGGTCAAACCGCCGAGCAGATTCAATACCCACAATGCAACGCCGCCGATCACACCGTTCAGTAGAAAACGAAGCAGCCATTTCATTGGTACAAGAAGCAGCCACCCAACAAAATAAAGCAAGGCCAATCCCAAAGCATAGGCAATGATTACATTAAAAGGGATATCCAGTCCCATCATACCACACCCTGTATCATACTATTTCTGTCAGGATCCATTATCCGTCCTGTCCAGTTATATATATGGGGAGGTTTCAGCTTTTATGACGGGCTGATCTTATTTCCCCCGGAAAAGATCCGGTTCCCGGACAGTCCTTCCTTTCGTGCCAGATTCAAAAGATACATATATTTTCTCTTTGCTGCCTCCTGCTTGAAAATAGCATAGTCCACCAATTCCGGATCGCTGACATTTTCAAAATAACTCTGGGCAGCATCCCACTCCTGACGGGCTGCCGTAACTTCGTCCAGCAGCTCCTTTCCGTCCTCTGCCAGCTGTTCCTCCATATGGATGTCATTTCCCAATAAGGCAAGCAAATAATTTTTCATAAGCTCCACTCCCAACAAGTATTTGCTTATATTATTATTACCATATTATTCTGCACATAAACTTGTTATACCTGATGAACAAAAAGTGACAATAAAAAACAGCCTGATGAAATTCACCAGGGCCCGGAAAGGCGAACAGAATTTTCGTATTTTTAACCGCAGGAAAGGAGGGCAAATAAAAAAATTCGAGCCAGCAGACAACCCGAATTTTTCATATTCCATTTATAATATTCTGTCTTTGTTACATTTCCCTGCGGCCTTCCATTGCCTTGGACAAGGTTACCTCATCCGCATATTCCAGATCGCCGCCTATCGGAATACCATGAGCAATGCGGGTTACACGGATCCCCAGGGGCTTGATCAGCCTGGAGATATAAACTGCCGTAGCTTCGCCTTCCACATCCGGGTTGGTCGCAAGGATCACTTCCCGAACCTTACCGTCGTTGATCCGGGAAAGAAGCTCCCGGATGCGGATATCATCCGGCCCAATTCCCTCCATGGGCGATATGGTCCCATGAAGAACATGGTATACTCCCCGGTAATCGTGCATTTTTTCCATGGCCACAACATCCCTGGGATCCTTTACAACACAGATAACCGATTTGTCCCTGTTGTTGCTGCTGCAGATGGCGCAGGGATCCCGATCGGTCATGTTGCAGCAAATGGAACAGTACCGGATCTCACTTCTGGCATGAAGTATGGCCTGCGTCAACGCCTGAACCTGCTCCTTCGGCATATTGACAATATGAAAGGCCAGACGGCGGGCGGACTTCCCGCCAATGCCCGGCAGCCTGGACAGCTCGTTGATCAGGCGGGCAATCGGCTCAATATAATAACTCATGGATGACCCACCACTTTCCTGTCGTATTAAACCAGTCCCGAAGGCATACCCATTCCGCCGGTCAATTTGGACATTTCGCTCTGTGCCATCTCGTCCGCTTTCCGGATTGCCTCATTGACTGCAGCCAGAATAAGGTCCTGAAGCATTTCGATATCCCCGGGATCCACTGCCTCCGGTTGAATTGTGATTTCAACGATCTCCTTTTTCCCGTTGGCAACAACCGTGACCACCCCTCCGCCCGACGAAGCCTCCACTGTCTTTCCTTCCAGCTCCTGCTGTATCTTCACCATCTGTTCCTGCATCTTTTTTGCCTGCTTCATCAGGTTGTTCATGTTGCCCATGTTCATTCCGCCTGGAAATCCGCCTTTTGCCATATTCCCTTCCTCCTTCTATGGTCCTTGCATGCTTGTTTTCCTGTCCATTCATTTTACACAATATCGTTTGTATCACAGCTCCGCTGTAATTTCAATCTTTTTCTTTTCTTATTTTTTCTCATCCACTACTTTTACCAGATCTTTTCCAAACACCCTGACCGCCTTTTTGACAATATCATCCACTGCACCGGTTTGTTTCCCGGCGTCCTCTTTCATCTGACACCGGAGCCGGACCTTGCATCCCGTTACCTTTTGGATCTGCTCCTCCAAAAATACCCTGTTCTCCTCTTTCTCAATGGCAGCAATGAAAAATCCGGAAGTCGGGGGAAACTGCAGCATAAAAACATTTTTTGAATCCATCCTGGGTTTTGCCTCTTTCAGAAGAGTATAAATGGCCATTCGCTCTCCCTTGATGTTCGCCAGTATTTCGGGCCAGGCCCATACCGGATCCTTTTCCGCATCCGAACCGGAACCCGGTTCCCCCTCCTGTGAATGAACTTTCCCGTTTGGTTTCCCATTGTTGGACTCCTCCGGGTTTTTCCCATTCCTTTTTGGGGCCGGGCTGTCCGCATTGGACGGTCCCTGCTCACCTGTCTTCTCTTCGGCAGCCGGTTTCCTGCCGGATTCAGGCTCCTCCGGGTTTTCTTCGCTTTCTTTCACTGGATGGTGCGTCTCTGCGGCAGAAGATATTGCATCCGGCAGGCCGGATTCTTCCGGACCGGGCGCCTGCCCTGGAATGCCTTCCCTTACCTGCTTTTCCAGCACTTCGATCCGGTCCGTCAGAGCTGCAAGGGAATCCTCCTCCTGAGGCCGGCATAGCTTCACCGCCGCCAATTCCAACAGTATTCTTGGCTGGGTGCTCCGTCTCAGCTCCGACTCCAGGGAGGACAGAAGGTCCACAGAACGGATAAGCCGTGCTTCTCCAGCCTTTTTCGCCTGCTCCTTCAATCGCTCCAGGGTGGAATCCTCCACATCCAGAAGTTTGTCGGGATCCTTGCAGAACTTCACGATCAGCAGGTCCCGCAGCTGCTGCAGCAGCTCCCGCAGAAAGGCATTCAGATCCTTTCCATCCCCGACCAGCCAATCAATGCGGCTTAGGATTCCCTGCACATCGCCTGACAAAATATCATCCGCTGCCTGAAAAAGAAAGCTCTGATCCGCAGTGCCCAGAACATTGAGAATGTCATCTTTGGTGATCCGGTCACCGCAAAGCCCCATACATTGATCCAATAAGCTGAGGGCATCCCGCATGCCTCCCTCTGCCCAGCGGGCAATAACGGAAAGCCCGCTTTCCTCCACCGTAACCTTCATCTTGCTGCAGATGGCCTTCATCCGTTCCACCATGACGCCTCCCGGAATCCGCTTGAAATCAAACCTCTGGCAGCGGGACAATACTGTAGCCGGGAGTTTGTGAGGCTCCGTGGTGGCCAGTATAAACACGACATGGGCAGGCGGCTCTTCCAATGTCTTGAGCAAGGCATTGAATGCGCCCATCGACAGCATATGGACTTCATCTATGATATAGACCTTATATTTCCCGATGGTAGGAGGAAATCGTATCTTATCGCGCAGATCGCGAATCTCATCCACCCCGTTGTTGGACGCGGCGTCGATCTCCACAATGTCCATATTGTTTTCCGAAGACAAATTGACGCAGGCCTCGCATTTGCCACAGGGACCATCCTCCGTGGGAGACATGCAGTTGATGGCTCTGGAAAATATCTTGGCTGTACTGGTTTTCCCGGTGCCACGGGATCCGCAGAACAGGTATGCATGGGCAACATGCCCGCTGAACAGCTGATTCTTCAACGTCTGGATAATGGTATCCTGCCCTACCACATCCCGGAAAGTATCCGGACGCCACTGCCGGTAAAGCGCTGTATACATTGGCGTTACACCCGCCTTCCATGGAATTTGTTGATTCTCAACACAGGACAGTTCAATTATATCATAAGAAACCGGGAATTGTCAGGCAAAAAAAGCTTAACATAACAATACAAGCCATGAAAATCATGGCTTGTAGAAAATAATCGCTGTGCACCTACCTCTGATCTGAACCTATAAGCGGAAACCAAGCAGTTAACTCCAATCAGGCTTCCCTGCGGCACACGAAAATTTCCGCTTACTGCTGCTTCCTTCCGGATCTGACAGGGTTCACGGGTCTCCGTTGCGCAGGACCCAATCCTCTTCATCACTTACCGGGGTCCTGAACCTTACATGCTGCAAACCTCGGGCAGGAATTCAATCCCGCTATAGCGGGTTGCGGGTTACAGGGCACCGCTACCTCCCCATCTAGCACAGCAAACTGTTAACTTTTAAAACTGCATATACTATCTTACTATGATACCATCCAGAATACAAGTGGTTTTTATTATCAACCGTGCCGATTGAAACCAATCAAATCATCGTACCGGTTTTCCCATCCTCTGTTTCCAATCCGACTTGTATCTGGATTTTCCGAAAGTGGCTTTTTCCTTTTCCTCTTTCGACACGGTTATTATAACACGGTCCGGAGAAAAATATGCGCCCTTTTCAGAATAATTTCCATTGGGTTGTGAAATGGAAGAAAACCTGTTACCATGGGAACCGGAAAACAGTATGTAAAACAAAGCAATCGAAAGAAATCCAATGCGAAAGGACTCTTTTTATGAGCAGACAGGATACAGTCGTTGTCATCGGGGGCGGGCCGGCAGGAATGATGGCAGCTGCCACAGCCGGCAGCCGGAATCCTGAAGTTACGCTGATCGAAAAAAATGAAAAACTGGGGAAAAAACTTTACCTGACGGGAAAGGGACGGTGCAACGTCACCAACAACACCGATCCGGAGAATCTCATTGCCAGCGTCCCCACCAACGGGAAATTCCTGTACAGCGCTTTTTCCGCTTTCAACAGCAAAGATCTGATTGCACTGCTGAAGGATCTGGGGCTTGCCACCAAAGTCGAACGCGGTAATCGGGTGTTCCCGGTATCCGATAAGTCTTCCGATGTGATCCGGGCTCTGGAAAAGAACCTGAACCGGTACCACGTGAAGCAAAAGCTGCACACAGAAGCAGACAGAATCCTTGCCGAAAACGGACATGTTACGGGCGTATTGCTGAAAAGCGGAAAAATCCTGCCCTGCAGCAGCGTGATTCTCGCAACCGGCGGCCTGTCCTACCCGACGACCGGTTCCACAGGAGACGGCTATCGGTTCGCGAAGGAGCTTGGTCACACTGTGACGCCGCTCACTCCGTCCCTGGTGCCTTTGGAAACCGTGGAGGACTGGCCGAAAGATGCTCAGGGACTGTCCCTGAAAAACATATCCCTTACAGTCCTGGACAAACGCGGCAGGAAGCTTTTCCGGGATTTCGGAGAAATGATCTTCACCCACTTCGGCGTATCCGGTCCGGTGATCCTTTCCGCCAGTTCCTATATGGGAAAAATGAAACCGGGAAAGTACCGGATCCGAATTGACCTGAAGCCTGCACTGTCCGAAGAGCAGCTGGATCACCGGATTCAAAGGGATTTTGCAAAATATGCCCGCAAAAACCTGTCCAACGGACTGAATGAACTGCTGCCGCAAAAGCTGATTCCGATTATCATCCGGCTTTCCGAAATTCCTGCTGACAAGCCCATTCATCAGATCACAAGGGAAGAACGCCGGAACCTGGTCCGGCTGCTGAAGGGCTTGTCCCTTACCATACAGGGCTATCGTCCGATTCAGGAGGCCATCATTACCTCCGGCGGGGTGTCAGTGAAGGAAATCCGTCCCGGCACCATGGAATCCAGACTGGTACAGGGCCTCTTCCTTGCCGGGGAAATCCTGGACACGGATGCCTACACCGGAGGCTTCAATCTGCAAATTGCCTTTTCCACGGGTTATCTGGCCGGGCAGAACTGTGGAACCCCGCGATGACCACCGCCTGGTCATTCCGCTCCATTGAAACAATTCCTGACCCGGTTCCCGGTTCTGCGTTGAATCCGGGTTCCTGCCCATTGTGACAAGTTTCTTTGACTACCGGACCAGCTTTTTCACCATGGGAGCCCGCAGCCGGCCGGCAATCGGCATATTGGACCCAAGCAGCGGACGGGCATAGGATCGGAAAGCTTCCGTTACATGGTTGGCTTCCTCGTTGATAAAGGCATCGGGCATGCACCGGGTCAATGCTGCAATCTGCCCGATATCCGTCAGACGATAATCCACGGCATAATCGCCTACCCTCTGGATCGTAACGGAACCGTCCATATCGTGAAGAATGGCATATTGGGCTGCCTTTTCCCCGACTTCCCTGGCTTCTGCCCGGTCCGTATCCGACACGCTTCCCAGGAACGATCTCTGCAGATATCCAAAGGTATCCGCACGAACCCGTTTGATATGGAATTTATTCTTGATGTAAGTTGCCAGTATGTCCCCCAGTATACCGGATCCGGAGAGCTGAACATTGCCATATGCGTCTTTTTCCACCTTGTTTGCATATTTGATCATGATCGGCTGTCCTTCTTCATCCTGCACCCCTTCGGATGCGGCGATCACGCAACGTCCGTATTTATCATAAACTTTCTTGACATCGGAAAGAAACTGACTCATGTGAAAGGGTCTCTCCGGCAGATAGATCAGATGAGGACCATCATCGGGAAAACGCTGGGCCATGGCTGATGCAGCCGTCAAAAATCCCGCATGCCGACCCATGACAATACCGATATATACCCCTTTCAGTGCCCGATTGTCCAGATTCGCCCCCATGAAACACTGGGTAACGAATCTTGCGGCAGAGCCGTAACCGGGAGTATGATCGTTTCCCATCAGATCATTGTCAATGGTCTTGGGAATATGCACCGTACGAAAATCATATCCGACCTTTCCGGCCTCTTCACTTACAATGCGTACCGTATCGGAAGAATCATTCCCTCCAATATAGAAGAAATACCGGATATCATGGGCACGCATCACCTCAAACATCTGTTTGCAGTAAGCCTCGTCGGGCTTATCCCTGGTGGATCCCAATGCAGAGGACGGAGTATTGGCGATCTCCTCCAGGTTCCGTTCCGTTTCCTGGGTCAGGTCAACAAACCTCTCGTCAACAATACCGGACACACCGTTCAGTGCGCCGTATATCTTGGTAATCTGTGGATATCTGCGGGCTTCCAGAATAATACCCACCAAGGATTGGTTGATGACAGCAGTCGGGCCGCCACCTTGAGCGATTAGTACTTTACCTTCCAGTTTCATGCTTCTCCTCCTTAACCAGGTATATATTGAAATGAGTCCTACAACAGCGTCGCTGGTTCGGGATCTATCATTCCCTGATTGATGGCTGCCATTTCAAACTATCATGGATTCATTTTTGTTTTGTCACTATCCGATTTCATGGAACTGCCTGCCGAGCCATTCCAAACATAGCGGCATCCACTTGGCTGTATGGTCATTGATGAGAGAAGGATTTCCCACTGCCGTCTCCTTATCACAAAGGGACAAGCCATGCGGCCCTTCCGGAAAGACATGAAGTTCAAACGGAATTCCCTGCTGATTCAATGCCCGCACAAAACACAGGGAATTCTCCACCGGAACAGCCTGATCGCTGAAAGTATGCCACAGGAAACTTGGTGGGGTACTTTTATTTACCTGAAATTCAAGAGACATTTTATTCCATATCTCCTCCGGCGCATTCTCCCCAAGCAAATTGACAAAGGAACCCTTGTGGGCGTGTGCTCCGGAGGTAATAACGGGATAACCCAGAATCAGGGCATCGGGTTGATTTATGCCTTCCGGCATTCCAATGGCAGCCCGAAGCTCCGGACTCTCCCAGAAAACCCCCAGGCTTGCGGCGAGATGCCCTCCGGCAGAGAATCCGCACACGGCAATCCGATCCGGATCCAGATTCCATTTTGCTGCGTTCTCCCGGATCAGCCACATTGCACGAAAGAGATCCAGCAAGGGCTCCGGATATCTCGCGGAAGGCGCAACACGATATCTCAAAATAAACGCGTCAAAACCTGCCGCAAGAAACCGCATGGCCACCGGCTCGGCTTCGCGATCGGACACAAACCGGTAGGCACCGCCGGGACAGATCAGAACGGACGCTCTTTTTGGCCGGAAATTTGATTGTGCAATGTCGTCCAGCAGGTAAGTTGTCAGGGTCGGCTGGCCGGCATTGCTGTGATCCTGCGCATAGTCAGTACCGTCCCATATTTTTATCATTTGATTTTGCATTGTTTCCCTCTTCCAGTTTGATCCCAGTCGGATCTTAATCTATAAACAGCATTCTCGATGCAATATTGCTCCGATATTGCTTTTTTGTTTATTTCAATGAATTCTGCCCTGTCCTATACTATTATTCCGATTCTTCTTTTTCTATGCTTTTTCCATTGCCATTTCCTCTTCCCGGTAAGGCTGAATCAAGGATTTCAGCACAGAATAATCCCGTATCCCATTATCCAGCCAGGTATCTTCACACTCCCCCGGCAAAATCACGGGCATCCGGTCATGGATCGGGAATATCAGAGGATTGGGTGTCGTGGTAAGGATGGAAAAAGCCGGATAGGAGTCTCCGTTCCGGTCAAGAAAATCTTCGTAAATCCCCGCTATGGAAAAAATGGGGACCTGTTTCATATGAATTCGATATTTTGTACTTTTCTTTCCGGCCCGGCTCCACTCAAAAAAGGCATTGGCCGGCACAAGACAGCGTTTCTGACGAAATGCCCGTCGGAACATAGGCTTATAATCCACCGTTTCCCCCCGGGTGTTAATAATCAGGCCTTTCCCATTGGGGGATGCGAATCCCCATTTCATAGGGACCAGTTCCTTCCCTGTCCGATTTATGACAATCGGTACCGTGTTGGATGGGAAAATCTCCGACGTATGTTCCGGTGTCCGCAACGTATCCCATCCCTTGACAATCCCGTAATACTTCAGGATTTCCTCCATATCTGCATCGAGCTGATATCTGCCGCACATTTCCAGATTCACTCCTTCCGCCAACCTGTCCGGTCTCTTTGATTATTTTATTTACCCTATATACTATATCACAATTCAAAATGTACTTCCATGCCGACAAAAACGGGCAGCGGCTTAAGATGTCGTGCACAGCCTCTCCAAAGCCTGTTCAAACCGGGAGTCATCCAGATGGTTTCGTTTGGACGGTCCGGAATGCCGGCCGCCGGCCCTCCGGATTTTGGCATTCACATGCCGTTCCATCAGCAGGAGGTCCATATTGTTTTTCGTATAAATCATCCCGCCGGGATGAATGGCACAGGCGCCTCTGGCAAGCACCATGGCAGCCAGACCGTAATCCTGGGTAACCACAATGCCGTCCTTTTCCGTGCGGTTCACCAGGGCAAAATCCACCGCATCCTTTCCTTTCCCGATGATCACCACTGTGGCATAGTCCTCCTCCAGCACATGACTGGTATCAATAAAAAAAATAACCGGCAGGGAATGCCTTTTTGCAACTTGCAAAATAATATCCTTTACCGGACAGGCATCCGCATCTACCAGTATTTTTCTTCCGCTTTCCTTTTTAACCACCACAAAGCCCCCTGTATCCTTCAAAACCTTTTTCCATTCTGCATCAAGTGATCGAACTATAAAAATCCAGGAAACGCTTTCTGCTAGATCAGACTGACAATCGTGACTTTGGATCCGTCATATACCTTCAGCACATGCCGCTTTGCATCGTACTCCGCATACCCGGAACCAATGGTCAGGGTGGGATCCTGACCCAGAGCATAAAACACATCATCTGAAATGGTCCGGATATATTCCCATCTGTCCTTCGCATCAAGGGAATGCCACTGCTCCGCATCCATGTTCAGGAAATCATTCAGTCCGTCTATATTTTCCAGAGCGACTGCAACCTCCTGAACGATATCGGAGTATTCCCTGCCAAATCGCACACCCATTGTTTTTCTCCTTTCCGGCTTTCCGTATGTCTTCCCCTATGCCTTCCCCTTTCCCCGTTTTAGGGCTTCCCTGTTTGGCTTTCTCATCCAGGAAAACCTTGTTCTTTTCATTTCAATCCGCAGGACAGATTCGGTCATGCCGAAACGGACGGAGGAATTTCCACAAACCGTATATTGGAATGCTTGTCGGCAATCCGCTGCACCGCCCATTTGTCATGGAAAAGCACCACCGGCCGCTGGTAGGAATCCTCCACCAGCACCGCCTGATCGGTATAGGCGAGTACATCCCCTGTTATTTTGCCATCCAGAACCCATCTGGCTGCAGTATAGGGCAGCGTATGGATCTGTATTTCCACTCCGTATTCGTTCTTCAGCCGGTAGGACAGCACTTCAAACTGCAGAACACCCACCACCCCGATGATCAGGGTTTCCGCGCCAACATCCGGCTGCTTAAAGACCTGAATGGAACCTTCCTCCGCAATCTGCCGGATGCCCTTGAGAAACTGTTTCCTCTTCATGGCATCCACCAGCCGCACTCTTGCAAAATGTTCTGCCGGGAACATTGGGATTCCCTCAAAGGTGAAATGCTGATTGCCCTCCAGCAGGGTATCACCAATATGGAATATGCCCGGATCAAAGATCCCGATAATGTCGCCCGAATACGCTTCATCCACAATCATGCGGTCCTGCGCAATGAACTGCTGCGGCTGACTGAGACGGACAGTTTTCCCTTCCCGGACATGCCGGACCTCCATGCCTTTTGTGAATTTGCCGGAGCAGATCCGGATAAAGGCAATCCGATCCCGGTGAG
The DNA here is from genome assembly GCA_038396605.1 of Eubacteriales bacterium mix99. Lineage (NCBI taxonomy): Bacteria > Bacillati > Bacillota > Clostridia > Eubacteriales > Eubacteriales bacterium mix99. The sequence goes on along the minus strand of CP121690.1, from coordinate 1,193,161 downwards.
CCGGGTTCATATTTGCCTGTATTTTAAATACAAATCCGGAAAAAGAGAGGCTTTCCGCAGACACCTTACCCTGGGAGGTGACCCGGCTCGATGGAGAGGGAGCCATTTTGAGGAAATTCTCCAAAAACGTCCGGACTCCGAAATTGGTCATGGCACTTCCAAAGAAAATCGGAGTCAGCTCCCCGTCCAGCACCTCCTCCATGCGGAATTCATCGCCGGCTCCGTCCAGAAGTTCGATCTCCTCCCGCAGCTGCTGATAGAGAGGCCCGCCCAGCAGCTCCTGAAATTTTGGATCCTCCGGGCTTCCAATGGTGGCATCCACCTTGCTCCGACCGTGATTTCCACCCCGAAAGGCTTCAATCTGCCTTGTCGACCGATCATACACCCCCTTGAAATTTCCTTCCGTACCGATGGGCCAGTTCATGGGGTAGGATCGGATTCCCAGTACATTTTCGATTTCCTCCATCAATTCGAAGGGATCCCTGGACTGACGGTCCAGCTTATTGATAAAGGTAAAAATTGGAATACCCCGCATTTTACACACCTGGAACAGCTTGATCGTCTGCGCCTCCACGCCCTTTGCCCCATCAATGAGCATCACAGCACTGTCCGCCGCCATCAGCGTACGATACGTATCCTCACTGAAATCCTGGTGCCCCGGCGTATCCAGAATATTGATCCGGCATCCGTCATAATCAAACTGCATCACACTGGAGGTAACGGAAATCCCCCTTTGTTTTTCGATTTCCATCCAGTCCGAAACCGCATATTTCCTTGATTTTCTGGACTTTACCGTACCGGCCAGGCGAATGGCGCCGCCATAGAGCAGCAGTTTTTCCGTCAGGGTTGTCTTCCCTGCATCCGGATGGGAGATGATTGCAAACGTCCTCCGCCGATGTACTTCCTTTCTGATTTCCTCTTCCCGTTCCAAAATATTTACACATCCTTGCTGATTTTTCATGTTTGTAAGTTCAAACAGATTTATTGTATTATACAACTATTATAACCGTCAAACAAAACATTTTATAATACCGACTGCCTGATGCTTTACCAAAACTGTGGTAAAAGTCCCTATGCCTTCATCGCATTCCAGCGATAGAAAAAAGCGGAGAACTTTTCGCTTCTCCGCCTCCTCTTTTCCGTTATGGTGTTTCCCCCTGACTCGGAATGATCTTCGTTATCCGATCCTCTTCTCTATTCGGATCCCCGTCGTATGGCCGTTCAAGTTAAATTTTTCCGGGGAAAAATCCTTCGCCCATTCCATTTCCAGAGCCAGCGTTTCTTTCATGATAAACTTTCTGTGGCCCTCCACGGCTTTCTGCACTGCATCATCCGCGTTCAGCATAATCCGAATATGATCCATCACCTCATAGCCGTTGTTCTTCCGCATTTGCTGCACCTTGGAAACCAGTTCCCTGGCCAGGCCTTCATCAATCAGATCCGGAGTCAGAGTTGTATCCAGGACAACGAACAGATTATTTTCCGCAGCAATATTGAAACCTTTTTTGGCGGATATGGTGATCTGTACATTTTCCTTACTGATTGGGTAATCCTCACCGTCCAGAACTACGGTCATGGTCTCTCCCTCTTCCAGCCTGGGCGCCACATCGCAAGCATCCATGGCGGCCAGCGCCTTGGCAAGCAACCGGATCCGGCCGCCCAGAACCGGCCCTGCCACTTTGAAATTCGGCTTCATCCGGAAGTCCATATACTCTTTCAGATCTTTGGCGAAGACAACCTCCTTCACGTTGAGCTCTTCCCGGATCAATGGCACCAGATGAGCAATCCGGGATTCGTATTTTCCGTCCACCAAAATCTCCTGGATCGGCTGACGCACCTTGATGCGGGCGGATTCCCTGGACGCCCTGCCCAACGCCACCAGACTGCGGACCAAATCCATGGTCTCCTCCAGATCCGGGTCAATCTGCTCCGGATCTGCCGTTGGGTACCTGCTTAAATGTACGGAAAGCTCTCCGGTCAGATTCCGATAAATCTCCTCGGAAAGAAACGGTGCAAAGGGCGCAATCATTTGCGCAAAGTTCACCAATACTTCGTACGTGGTATTGTAAACTGCCTTTTTGTCCTGCGTTAATTCGGATGCCCAGAATCTCCTTCTGGACCGGCGGATGAACCAGTTGGAAAGATCTTCATTGACAAAGTCCTGCATCCTGCGGATGGCGCGGGTCATATCATACTTCTCCAGATCGGCTTCCACCGAGGCCTGCAGACTGTTGAACCGGGACAGGATCCAGTGATCCATCTCCGGCCTCTGCTCATAAGGAACAAAAAACTCTCTGGGGTCCACCCCATCCGTGTTGGCATACAGGGTAAAGAAATTGTAGACATTCTTTATGGTTCCGAAAAATTTGCTCTGCACTTCCCTCAGGCCGTCCAGATCAAAGCGGGTCGGTGTCCAGGGCGGAGAGACATACAGCAGATACCAGCGCAGGGTATCCGCCCCGTACTTGTCAAACAAATCAAAGGGATCCACCGTGTTGCCCCTGGATTTGGACATCTTGCTGCCTTCCTTGTCCAATATGAGATCATTGACCAATACCGCTTTATAAGGAGCTTTTCCGGTGATAAAGGTGGAGATGGCCAGCAGGGAATAGAACCACCCGCGGGTCTGATCAATTCCTTCGCAGATAAAATCTGCCGGGAACAATTGGTTGAAATCCTCCTTGTGTTCAAAGGGATAGTGCTGCTGGGCAAAGGGCATGGATCCGCTGTCAAACCAGCAGTCAATGACATCCTTTACCCTTGTCATTGCTTTGCCGCATTTGTCACAGACAAGATGAACATCATCCACATAGGGCCGGTGAAGATCAATGGACTCATCGATATCTTCCACAGCCCGCTCCGCCAGTTCCCTGCGGGAACCAACACTGGTGGTATTGCCGCATTCACAGCGCCAGATATTCAGAGGAGTCCCCCAATACCGGCTCCGGGAAATGGCCCAGTCGTTCAGGTTCTCCAGCCAGTTTCCAAACCGTTTTTTCCCGACAAAGGCCGGATACCAGTCCACTCCGTTGTTGTTTTTGATCAGCTGATCCCGGAGTTTGGTCATCTCGATATACCAGCTGGGCTTTGCGTAGTAAAGCAGCGGGGTATGGCATCTCCAGCAATGCGGATAGTTATGCACCATCTTCTGCTTCCGGAACAGTTTGCCATTCTCCGCAAGCCATTGGATGACCTCCCGATCCGCATCCATAACGAACATGCCCTTCCAGGGGGTACAGGTATATTTTCCGGAATCGTCTACAGGCTGCAGAACGGGCAGGCCGTATCGCCTCCCGGTCTGATAGTCGTCTTCCCCGAAGGCAGGCGCCGTATGCACAATCCCCGTTCCGTCCTCCGTAGTAACATAATCTGCCACCGTAACATAAAAGGCCTTCTTATCGGTGGAAACGAAGGGCATCAGCTGCTCATATTCCATATATTCCAGATCTTTGCCCTTTCTCTCGTCCAGGACCTCGTACTCTCCGCCCAGAACCCGGGGGGCCAGATGTTTTTCAATATAATAAACCGTTCCTTCAAACCGGACTCTCTGATACGTCGCATCCGGGTGCACGGTCAGGGCTGCATTGGAAGCCAGGGTCCACGGTGTTGTGGTCCATACCAGGAAATATTCGTCGGCGTCTTTCCGCTTGAATTTGACATACACCGTCGTGATTTTGATCTCCTCATAGCCCTGGGCCACTTCATGGGAAGCCAGGCCGGTGCCGCAGCGGGGGCAGTAGGGAAGGATCTTGTGTCCTTCATAGATCAGCCCTTCCTTATTAAACCGGTCCAGAATCCACCACACCGTCTCAATATAGTTGTTATCCAGTGTAATATAGGGATGGTCTACGTCAATTTCATAGCCCATCCGTTCCGTCATTTCCCGCCAAAGGGACTCGTATTCGAACACAGACTCCCGGCATTTTTGATTGAAGGCGGAAATGCCATATTCTTCGATATCCCGCTTGTTGTGCAGACCCAGCTTCTTTTCCACTTCGATCTCCACCGGCAGGCCGTGAGTATCCCATCCGGCCTTCCGCCGGACCTGATAGCCCTTCATGGTCCTGTAACGGCAGACGGAATCCTTCAGTGTCCTGGCAATCACATGATGAATCCCGGGACGCCCATTGGCAGTAGGAGGTCCCTCATAGAAAATGAAAGGTTTCCCGTCCTCTCTGGTCTCAATACTTTTGTCCAGTATATGAATCTCATTCCAATACTTCGAGATTCTTTTCTCATTGTCGCTGACCGACTGACTGGATAACGCCCTGAACTTCTCCATTTTTGATCCATTCCTTTCCCTTTGCTTCTTCTCCCTTTTCCGTTTGCCCAAAGGACTTTTTCAGATAAAAAATCCCCTGACTTATTGCCAAGGGACGAAAATTACCGCGGTACCACCCATCTTATAAGAACAATAACAGAAACAAAGCTTCTTTCTGTCTTCTTATCACTTTTTCCTAACGCCTTTCTGCGGGACAATCTACTCCGAAAAAACGATATCATATAAAAGCAATATCATCATATTTCATTTCCATGCCCGGCTCCAAGGGGATCTTCCCGTCAGGAAATCATCACGGCATCCCACCATTTGCCGTGTCTCTGGGAATCCTGTCCTGCGGTACTGTCCTTTTCATCGCCTTTTTCGATGTTCTTTGTGTTTTATGGTACAATAAAGGGGAGCGTTTGTCAATTCCATTTTGACACTTTGTGTAAAAAACATTCAGTTTCCAATAATATATGAAAATACGGTAAATATTAGTTATCTGTACAACCATAAAAATCCTTTTAAAAAGTTTGGTGTTGTGAAAAATGACATTCTATCGTAAAATAATAGATACGACTATGCTCACCGATATCCGATAAAAAAGCAAAGTCAGAAGGGAAACAGGATCGACTGACTAATGAGGAGTGATTGCATTGAAATGGATTCAAAAGCTGGAAAGAAAATTCGGGCGATATGCCATTCAGGATCTGATGTTATACATTGTAATATTGCACGCCGTCGTATTTTTTACCAATTTTCTGGTGCCGCAGAGCAACTTATACGGCAAATTTGCCCTGATTCCATCCAGGGTCCTGCACGGGGAAATATGGCGTCTGGTCACCTTTTTGTTTCTGCCTTCCACCACCAGTCCCATTCAGATTGTGTTCACTCTGTACTTTTACTATCTGGTAGGCAGCAACCTGGAACATCAATGGGGCAGTTTTCGCTTTAACCTGTATTACCTGATCGGCGTACTCAGCACCATTGCCGCGGCTTTTATCGGCCGCAGTCCCGTTACGGCAGAGCACCTGAACCTGTCCCTGTTCCTGGCGTTTGCCTATCTGTTTCCCAACTTTGAAATCCTTTTGTTCTTTATCCTTCCAATCAAGGTTAAATATATCGGCTGGTTCAACTGGGCATTCCTTGTGTGTTCCATCCTGTTCAATCCCCTGCCGTGGAAACTCAGCGCCGTGGCTTCCGTTGTCAATTACCTTGTTTTCTTCGGACCGGATCTCATTCAGGGCCTGAAGCTTCGCCGGATCACCTACAAGAATCGAAAGCGGTTCCGTGACGCATCCCGGAAAAATCGCTGGTGATCCGCTCCGGAGACCGGAGAAGGGATGGATACAGAGTATGAGAGAGATCATCCCCCGATAAAACAGAAGGCCAAAGCTTATCAGAACAAAAGCAGGCTGATGGCCATGACAATCATGCCCGAGATCAATCCATAAATCGCCAGGTGATGTTCCCCGTATTCCTCAGCGGTGGGTAGCAGCTGGTCAAATGAGATATATACCATAATTCCTGCGATTGCTGCAAAAACAATCCCGAACAGGGTTTCGGACATAAATTGGGCAAGGATCAGATAGCCGAGAAGAGCACCGATGGGTTCCGTAAGCCCGGACAAAAAGGAATACACAAAAGCTTTGGATCTGCTTCCCGTGGCATAATAAACCGGCATGGAAACGGAAATGCCTTCCGGGATGTTGTGAATGGCAATGGCGATGGCAATCCCAATCCCCACGCTGGGATCCCGCAGTGCGGACATAAACGAGGCAAATCCTTCCGGGAAATTATGGATGGCAATGGCCAATGCGGTCAGCAGCCCGGCCCGCATCAGCTTGTTTTCCTTTTCCTCTTCGGATTCCTGTACCGGACTTCCCTGTGCTTCCTGTGCGACTTCTGCCTCATGTGCATCCTCCGCCTCATGAATGTCCTCTACGGTATGCACTTCATGGGGATTTTCCGCTTCCGGTACCAGCTTGTCAATCAGTGCAATGATGAGCATGCCGCCAAAAAAGGAAGCAGCTGTTACCCAGGAACCCGGTTTGGTGCCAAGCTCTGCCGTCAGGGCATCCTGAGCCTGGGAAAACAATTCCACAAATGAAATATAAATCATAACCCCTGCCGAAAATCCCATGGCAACCGACAGGAACTTTTTATTGGTACGTTTCGCAAAAAAAGCAATGGCGCCGCCAATTCCGGTGGCAAGCCCGGCAAAGAGCGACATCATCAATGCTGTCAATACTTTTGGATCCATAGTATCCCCTCCGTTTTCTTCGTGCTGTCTTGTTCCTTTTGCCCGTTATTTTCTTATCTTAGTTTATTTGCTGTTCTTTTCATCTCCATCCCCTTAATGGATAACCAAATTTACAGAAAGAAAACAATGGATCCCGGTCTTTACGGGCCTATTTGGCACTTTACCTGAAAACTTCCCGGATGGGGCCGCCGCCCAGACATTCCTCCCCCTGATAGAGCACGACAAACTGACCGGGGGTCACCGCTTTCTGAGGCTTGTCAAACGCCACCCGGCAGGTATCCTCTCCGGTAATCGCCACCCGAACCCCCTGGTCCGGCTGGCGATAGCGGAACTTGGCATGGCAGGCAAAGGTGTCTGCCGGAGGCTGCCCTGCCACCCAGTTCATTTGATCAGCGGACAGGCCGGCAGAATACAGGGCGAAATGATGCACTCCCTGTACCACATACAGGATATTGTGCAACAGATCCTTTTCCGCTACGAACCACGGCTCTCCGCTGCTGCCGAAACCGCCGCCGATGCCAAGGCCTTTTCTCTGCCCCAGCGTATAGTACATCAATCCATCATGCCTGCCCACAACCCTGTCCGGATGATCCAGACTGCGGATTTCCCCCGGCTGCGCCGGCAGATAATGGCTTAAAAATTCCTTGAAATTGCGTTCCCCGATAAAGCAGATACCGGTGCTGTCCTTCCGATGAGCAGTTTTCAGCCCGGCTTCCTCCGCAATCCTGCGGACTTCCTTTTTCTCCAGATTCCCTACGGGAAACATGGTTTTGGACAGCGGATGCTGCCCCAGGGCACATAGGAAATAGGACTGATCCTTCCCCCTGTCCACGCCCTTCAGCAGCCGGACCCTGCCGTCCACCCGGTCCACCATGGCGTAATGGCCGGTGGCCAGATAATCGGCGCCGATCTTCATGGCATAATCCAGGAACATCCTGAACTTGATTTCCTTATTACACAGGACATCCGGATTGGGCGTCCGCCCCTTCTTATATTCCTCCAAAAAATAAGTAAAAACCCTGTCCCAGTATTCTTTTGAAAAATTCACCGAGTAATAGGGAATGTCCAGTTGATTGCAAACCCGGACGGCCTCTTCGTAATCCTCCGTTGACGTGCAGACACCGTTTTCGTCTTTCTCCTCCCAGTTCTTCATAAAGACACCGATCACCTGGTATCCCTGCCGTTTCAGCAACAGGGCGGCAACAGAGGAATCCACTCCGCCGGACATGCCCACTGCCACAGTTGTTTCCGATGGTGTTTTTGCTCCGTTCAAAAGCCTCTTTCCCTTCGTTTTTCTTTTCTCTATTCTTTCAAATAAGGCGCAATAAGTCAAGTCACCTGCTTGCTTCGGACGCATATGCGGAATTTCAGAAGGTTCCCCATCTCTCTGATGTTTGCGCCCTCCATTACGGGGTATGTATAATTATGGAGTGAAATCAAAGAGTATATTTCAACAGGCTTTTATCATAATAATAACGAAATCAAAGGAGGCTGGAGCCATGGCGAAGAAAACAAACAAGCCAAAGAATTACAGAGAACCTGTCGAAAAGCACGATACCGCTTCCTGGGCCAACATAGAGAGTCTGGAGCCCGTCACCCGGGTCCATAGGCCCAGTGAATCAGAGGTAGATAATTCCAAAAAATATGTAGACTCCAACGAAAAGTAGCAAGCGTCAACTGGAGGCAGCGGCCAACAAAAAAGGAGTATTCCCCGATCAAAGGGAATACTCCTTTTTCATACCACTATTAATATCTGAAACAGATTCCATTCTTATCCGTACAAATCCACTGTCATCTGACTGGTAACCTGCTCCTGTTCAAAGGACTTTGCTTATTCCTTGTCCTTTGAGTAATCTTCTGCGGCCATCCGTTTGTAACCGGCATACCGATCCTTTGCATTCTCCTCGGCTTTCCGGAACAATTCGTCTGCCTCATCCGGGAAGGTTCTCTTCAGGGAGGTATAACGAACTTCGGAATTGATGAAATCCTGGAACGATTCCTTCGGCTCCTTCGAATCCAGCTGGAAGGGGTTTTTGCCCTGCTGCTTCAACTCTGGATTGTACCGATACAAATGCCAGTATCCGGATTCCACTGCACGCTTTTCCTGATGCATGCTGGTACCCATTCCGGTTCGGATGCCATGATTGATGCATGGTGCATATGCGATAATCAGGGAAGGACCGTCATACTGCTCTGCTTCCTTAATGGCACGGACGGCCTGGTTCATATTGGCGCCCATGGCAATCTGGGTTACATAAACATAAGTGTAGTTCATGGCCATGGCACCCAGATCCTTTTTGCGGATCTTCTTTCCGGAAGCGGCGAACTTGGCGACTGCCGCTGTGGGAGTGGATTTGGAAGACTGCCCGCCGGTATTCGAATAGACCTCGGTATCCAGTACCAGAATATTGACATTCTCTCCGGATGCAATGACATGATCCAATCCGCCGTAGCCGATATCGTAAGCCCAGCCGTCGCCGCCGACAATCCACTGGGAAGGTTTGATGAGATAACTCTTCTTGTCCAGAATTTCTGCAATGACGGAATCTTTTCTGTCTGCTTCCTTCCCGATTACTTCCAGAAGCTTTGCGGAAGCATCCTTCGACTTCTCGCCATCGTCTCTGGCATCCAGCCATCCCTGGAAGGCATTCTTCAGATCATCACTGTAATCGCCCTTCAGGCCTTCCTGCATCAGATCCGCCAGCTTTTCACGAATATGCTTTACCCCAAGGAACATGCCGTATCCAAATTCCGCATTGTCTTCAAAAAGGGAGTTTGCCCATGCGGGACCTTTGCCCTGCTGATTTACGGTGTAGGGGATGGAAGGTGCACTGGCTCCGTATATGGAGGAGCATCCGGTGGCATTGGCAATCATCATCCGATCGCCAAACAACTGGGTCAGCAGTTTGACATAGGGAGTCTCGCCGCATCCAGGGCATGCGCCGTTGAATTCAAACAACGGAGGACAGAACTGGCTGCCCTTCACGGTGAATTTATTGAGCAGGCCCGACTTCTCCGTTATCGTTGTTGCAAAAGCGGCATTGTCGCATTGCTTCTCAATCTGCTCATCGGCATTTTTCATAATTAATGCTTTGCCGGGCGCAGGACAGATATTGGCGCAGTTTCCGCAGCCGGTGCAGTCGAGCGGACTGACCTGAATGCGGTACTGCAGGCCTTCCATGCCTCTTCCCAGGGGTTTCTTCGTCTGAAATGTCTCAGGAGCCTTTTTCTGCTCCTCCTCATTCAGCAGATACGGACGAATCACGGCATGCGGGCACACAAACGAACACTGGTTGCACTGGATGCATTTATCAATCTGCCATTCCGGCACATTGACCGCAATGCCCCTCTTCTCATAGGCAGTGGTGCCGGTGGGGAAGGTGCCGTCTTCCATATGGGATTCCGTAAAGGTGCTAACCGGCAGATCATCGCCTTCCAGCCTGGCCATGGGAGTCTGAATGTTCCGGACGTATTCCGGCTCGTCAGAGTTCTTCTTCGGTGCTTCTTCGCCAATATTTGCCCACATTTTGGGTACATTGACCTTTTTCAGTGCGTTGATACCCTGGTCCACAGCTTTATTGTTCATGTCCACAATCTTCTGGCCTTTTCTGCCATAATTGGTCACAATGGACTCTTTCAGGTATTTTACCGCGTCATCCAGCGGAATAACCTTTGCCAGCTTGAAGAAAGCAGACTGCATTACCATATTGATACGGTTGCCCAGACCGACTTCGGAAGCGATCTTTATGGCATCAATCACGTAGAAGTCCAGATTCTTCTGAGCAATGGTCTTCTTTACCGATGCGGGAAGCTTTTCCTCCAGCTCACTTTCCGTCCAGGGACAGTTCAGGACAAAGATGCCGCCCTCCTTGATCCCTGCCAGGACATCGGTCTGATACAGGAAAGACTTGTTGTGGCAGGCGATATAATCTGCAGCCGTTACCAGATAGGGCGATTTAATCGGCTTCTTGCCGAACCGCAGATGGGATACCGTGGTGCCGCCGGATTTCTTGCTGTCGTAGGAGAAATAGCCCTGCGCATACAGATCGGTATGGTCGCCAATGATCTTGATGGCAGATTTGTTGGCGCCTACGGTGCCGTCGGAACCCAGACCCCAGAATTTGCAGCTGATGGTTCCTTCCGGTGTGGTGTTGATCTCCTCCGTCTCAGGCAGGGAGTGATGGGTTACATCATCATTGATGCCGATGGTAAAGCCGTCCATGGGCTGTGCCTGCTCCAGATTGCGATATACGGAAAGAATCTGAGACGGCGTGGTGTCCTTTGAGCCCAGTCCAAAACGTCCGCCGACAATAACCGGCTTGTTCACCTGCTTGTAGAATACATGGAGAACATCCTGATACAATGGCTCACCAATGGATCCGGGCTCTTTGGTCCGATCCAGCACAGCAATCTTTTTCACTGTGGCAGGCATTACCTTCAACAAATGTTCTGCCGAGAAGGGCCGATACAGGTGTACGCGGACAACACCGACTTTTTCTCCCCTGCTCATCAGATAATCCACAGTCTCATCAATGGTATCACATACGGAACCCATGGCAACGATGACATATTCCGCATCGGGAGCACCGTAATAATCAAACAGATGATATTCCCGCCCGGTGATTTTGGTGATTTCCTTCATGTAATGTTCCACGATCTCCGGAACAGCCTCAAAATATTGATTGGCAGCTTCCCTGCCCTGGAAATAGATGTCCGGGTTCTGCGCACTGCCCCTTACCACAGGGTGATTGGGATTCAGCGCCCGGTTCCGGAACTCCCGGATGGCTTCATAATCCACCAGCGGCTTGACATCCTCATAGTCAATGGTTTCAATCTTCTGAATCTCATGGGATGTGCGGAATCCGTCAAAGAAGTGAAGGAAGGGAACCCTGCCCTTGATTGCAGACAAATGGGCAACCGCTGCCAGATCCATTGCTTCCTGAACACTGGCGGATGCCAGCATGGCAAACCCTGTCTGCCGACAGGCCATAACATCCTGATGATCACCGAAAATGGACAGGGCATGGGCAGCCAAAGCCCTTGCGCTGACATGAAATACTGCCGGCAGCAGTTCTCCGGCAATCTTGTACATGTTGGGGATCATCAACAGAAGTCCCTGGGATGCGGTGTACGTCGTTGTCAGAGCGCCAGCGGTAAGGGAGCCATGTACGGTTCCGGATGCGCCGCCCTCAGACTGCATCTCAACGACCCTTACTTTCTGTCCGAAAATGTTTTTCTTCCCATGGGCGGACCACTCGTCCACATGCTCCGCCATTGGCGAAGACGGCGTTATGGGATAAATGGCGGCTACCTCGGTAAAGGCATAGGACATATATGCTGCTGCCTGGTTACCATCCATGGTTTTGATCTCTTTAGCCATTTATATTCCTCCTCTTGTAAATTATTGTCATCCTATGCGTGACTTAAAAATCCATCCTGTCTGTGCATTCTGCTGGTATATTATCTGTTTTGACAGGATGATTCATGCATCATAATGGAAAATCAAGCCTCATCTTCCGGGGCTTGTGTTTATTTTATCATTTTTTGTACTATATGTATAGTCAAAAAAGATAAAAACAATGAAACAGTTTGACTGGTTTTCTCACCGCTTAGTCCCCGTATACCTGTGTCACATACTTCCTCAGGTTTTCCAGTCCAAGGGAAATACCCTTCAGCGGTTCCTCTATGCCTTCAAACTCGATGGAAAGCACTCCGTCATATCCCTTGCCCTTCATAATCTTCAGACATTGGACGATGGGGACAACGCCATGACCGACAATGGCTCCCCGCAGATAATTGCCTGCGCGGCTTGTAAACCATCCGCTTCCCGGATCGGGTCCGTTCCCGGATTTGACATGAAAGTCCTTGGCATGGACATGAAATGCGTAAGGCATCACACGGCCCAGTGCCTTCTCCGGTGCTTCATCCACACAAAGGAAATTGCCCATATCCACCAACAGACCAAAGTTGGGATGATCCACCGCCGTCACCAGCTTCTCCACCCGGTCGCTGTCCTGGGCGAAAAATCCATGGTTCTCCACCATTGTGCGAATTCCAAGATCCGCAGCATATTCCGTAACGGCGCGGCATCCTTTTGCCAGTCTGGGCAAAACAGCATCAAAGCTGCGAACCCCCGCATAATCCTCCGGAAAACCCCATGTGGCATCGTGACGTATCCCGGGACTTCCCAGAACCTGCGCAACCCGCACTTCACCCTTCAGGCGCTCGATCTCATCCTCCAGATTGCCGTTGCATCCATTCAGCATATCACCGAAAATGGTGTAGTTTACAATCTCAATCCCAACCCGTTCGCATTCTTCCTTTACCCTGGGAGCAAAGGAAAGAGGCGTTTCTCCTTCCGGCAGGGCAAAAGCGGAAAATTCGATGGCATCAAATCCCATTTCCTTCGCTTTCGCGACCACGTCCAGCTGTTTCATCGCACCGCTTTTCACCAGTTGACTGAAGCTGTAGGAACTGACTCCGATTTTCATATGAGACTCCCTCCGATACCTGATTTTACTATCCGATTATATACAGATTACACCACACCGGAACCTGGTGTCAAGGATGGGTGAAGACGAGATCAAATTTTGGCGAAATCAACCAATTCCAGACGTTCAGAGGACGTCCGCAGCCAGGGAAGGAATTGGCGGCAGTCCTGCCTTCTCCCGCAGCCGGCCAATGACCTTTCGGATATGCCGGTCCGCCGCGCCCTGTGCCAGCAGCCTGTCTTCCTCCGTTTCAAACCGGTCCCCCATCATATTGACAAACTGACTCACCTTGAGGCCCAGCGCCTCCTGGATATCCTGATCCGATCCCCTGGACGTCACAAGATAATAACACAGAATGGAATCCCGCTGTCCGATCCGATGAGCCCGATCCTCCGCCTGGCTGTGTACCGCCGGGGACCAGTCCAGCTCCCCGAATACCACACAGGTTGCCCGCTGCAGATTCAGCCCTGCCGCTGCCCGCAGGGAAATCACGCACAAATTGGTCTTCCCTTCCATGAAACGCCGTATGGATTCGTCCTTCTGCCCTGCCGTCTCCCGACCGGTTACAAATGCCGGATGATAATGCTTCAATTCCTTTTTGTACCGATCCATCACCTTGTGATGATGGGCAAACAGTAATATCTTTTCGTCCCCTTCCAGCAGGGCCCGGACAAAGGCGCAGACATAAGGCGCCTTGGCCACCCCGGTCGCCTGACGCTCCTCCTGTGCGATCTGATCCGCCAGGCGTCTCTGGTCAAAAGCCTCGTCAACGGAATCCAACAGCCGGACTTTTTCCATTGCACCGGTCATCAGGGCATCGTATACCCCGGCATCGGAACCAATCTCCTGAACCAGCCGCCGTTTCGGAGGCAGTTCCTTCAAAACCTGATCCTTGGTCCGCCGGAACAGCAGCCCTTCCCGTTTCAGGTATTCCCCCAACAATTTCGGATCCGTCACAATCCCGTTTCCGTAACCATAGCACCATTCCCGGGTAAAACTGTCCCAATCGCCCAGACAATGGTAATCCAGAATATTCATTACATTCCACATCTCCCCGCCCCTGTTGTAAATCGGGGTCCCGGAAAGACCGATTACATTGCGGCAGCTGTCTGCAATCAGGCTGGCACTGCTGTATTTTTCCGTGCCGGCATGACGCAGCTCCTGTATTTCATCAAAAATGACCGTCTGAAATCCTGCCTTTGGCAGAACTTCCTTCCATCCCCGGAGCAGCAGATAATGTATGATGTATAAATGCGCCTTCGGCAGGGTATAAGGCTTCAGACCGCGGACAACATGAACGTCCGGCATCTGCAGAAACCGCCGGATCTCCCCTTCCCAGTTCTTCACCAGATGTGCGGGTACAACCAGCAAAGCCGGATAAGCGCCGGTCTGAGCCAGGTAGGCAAGCGCCTCCACCGTTTTGCCAAGGCCCATTTCATCCGCCAGCAACGTACGATTGTTTTGCAGCAGAAAACCCAGGCCTTCCTTCTGAAACTCCATCAGTTCTCCATGGAACAGAGTATCGGAAGGCTCTGTCTTCAACGGATATTGGTTGCTTCGTTCCCTGGCCAGGACATGCTGTCTTGCCTCGGCCATCTCCGCATCCCACCGTTTCGGATTCCGGATCTTCAGGGGATAACGGAGCATCAGCCAGTTTAGATCCCCGATGATCCGCCGGTTGGCCGGAAACCGGGCCACTCCTCTGCTTTTGCCCGCGCATCCCGGGAACAGCCGTTTTGCCATCTGACAGACACAGGGCTCGCCCTTGATGATCCATTTCCCGGTTCTGCCGTTGTAGGTGAGGGTACCGTAATAATGGTTGCACGGGCCAGGCTCCTTCATATAGTCCGGCAAAAACACTTCCTGATGCTCTGTCTTTTCCATCAGTTCAAAGCCACCCCCCACAAACGGTTCAGACCAAACAAAATACAGGGCTTGTCCATAATTCGGCCTGGTATATTCACATTTCGTTCTACCACGAGAATCACAGCCCGGATTTCCTCAAAGGAAGCATAGCGTTCCAGCTGTCCGATGACTGCCGTGCGATTGGGTTTCCCTCTTTTGACTTCCAGGCCGATTCCGTCTTCTATATAAAAATCGATACGGTTACGGGGTGCCAGCCGGTATTCCTTTTGGAAGGGGATATCCTTTCGGGCAAGCGCGTCTGCTATGAGCTCCTGTATTTTGTATTCCTCCGTGATCACACCGATCCGAAGCTCCCGCAGCGCAGCCAATACCCTGTTCACCTGGCCTGCCAATTCTGTCGGTTTCCCGTCTGTCATTTTCCCTCCTGTCAATTCCTGCCTCCCCCCCGATATCCAAATTCCCTTTATTCCTATGGAGTCCGTTATGCATCGGAACCCTAAAACCTGAATGCTGTTCACTTCCAGTTTTGCTTCCCGTGCCCTGCTTAGGGTGCGCAATTGACCAATCCATCATTTCTCCAGGACAAACAGATCATCCAGCCTATCGTCCAAAAAGCGGTACACATCTTCCAATGCCCGATTATAAATAACCGGAGCGATTTTCTCCAGGATAAATCCCAGAAAGAGTTCGGCAGCCATATCCCCTATGACCTCGTCCCTTTCGTTTTCAAAATAAACCTTGATGTCCTCGATACACTGCTTTTTCTTCTCCCGATCAATATCGTTGCGGTTCATTAGAGTTCTCCTTTTTTGTTACACCCGGGTGATACGATAATCGGCGTCTCTGGCGGTCGGCCTCATACAGAAGAATCGATGCTGCACATGCCACATTCAGGGAAGAAGCGGAACCGTGGATTGAGATCCGAACCATACTGTCACACAGGCTGCGATAGCTTTGGCTCATACCGCTGGTTTCGTTTCCGAGAACGAGAGCAGTGGGAGCGGTGAAGTCATGATCCGCAAGATCGGTATCCGCCTTTTCGTCCGAGCCGACAATGTGAAACCCCGGCAGGGCACTCCGGATTCCAGTCAGCCAGGGCAGCAGTTCCCTATGGGACGGCAGCCGGAGGACCGGTAAGGTAAAAAGAGAGCCGACACTGGCCCGGATCGTGCGCGGATCATAAAGATCGACGCAATGGCCGGTCAGAATCAGCCCGTCTGCCCGGAAGGAATCACAGGTCCGTATAATGGTTCCCAGATTTCCATAATCAGAAGGACGGTCAAACAGTACAAGCAGCAAATGATCGTGAATCCGAATCCGGGAAAGGGAGTTATCCGGCATGTCGGCCACCGCCAGCAATTCCGAAGGTTCCTCCTTGTCACTGAGCTCCGCCATAAGGGCCGCCGGCAATTCGATGTGTTCCCTTGCCCCGGCTGTTTTCAGGATGTTCCGTGCCCATTCGGACAGGCGGACATCCTGCATATAGATCAGAGAGTGAATACTCCATTTGTTCTCCACCAGGCGGGAAATGGGATTCACACCTTCCACAAAAAACTCCCCATATTTGTTTCGCTTTTCCCGATTGCGGCTTAATACCTCAATATGCTGATACACGTTATTTTTGGACCAGACCCGGATGACTTCCGGAACCATTTGAAACACCTTCCATCCTTTTTTATAAAACCGTTTCTCCGACTTTCCCTCAACGATTTTAGCATCTCCCATCCCCCATGGATTGCCAAGGACAATTCTCTCCGCCTGTGTTCAAAAAATCATGAGAATCAGCGGCATAGTAAAAACGGATAAAATGGTGGAAATGCTGATGCATCGGGAAGCCAGGCCGGCATCCCCGCCATATTTTCTAGAATAAATGGCAGCATTGGCTGCGGCAGGCATGGCAGTCAGAATGACACAGACATGCAATACGTCCTTTGGCAGCCTCAGGGGGCTCAGCATGGCATAAACCAGCAAGGGAAGAACAATCAGCCGCACGGCACTCCCGTAATAAATCTCCTTCCCCCGAAACAGCTCCCGTACCGGCACCTCTGCCAGCAAAGACCCGACGATTAGCATGGAAAGAGGCGTCGTCATGGATCCCACCATGGAAACAGCCTGCATCACCACATCCGGCAGCGGAATCTGCAAAAGAAAGAGAAGCATGCCAACGGCAACGGAAAGAAGGATGGGGTGGGTCAGGATCTTTTTCAGGGCATCCCTGTCACCCCTGCCCGTAAAAATCATGACCCCGTAGGACAAAGCCAGAACTTGAAACGGAACGGAATACAAAGCGCCATAAAATATCCCTATACTGCCAAAAATGCTGTCCAGCACCGGCAAACCCATAAACCCGCAATTGGAAAATACCGTTATGTATTTCAATACATTCCGGGTTCGTTCCGGCCAGCGCAGATAGAGGAACCTGCCTGCCAGCATGGATACCAGATGGATCACCAGGGACAACAGCAACACCAGTCCGGCATTTCGGAGCATCTCTTCCGAAAAGTTAAAATCAAAGGAAGAAACGATCAGCAGCGGCTGCGTTACCTGAAGCAACAGGTCGGATAATTTCCCGACCATATCCGCGGATATGATATTTCTCTTTTTGGAATACAGCCCAACCAGCAACACCAAAAACAAAACGATGACCTGACGAACAACAATACTGCTTTCCACGGCAACCCCCAACTTTGCAGCATGAGCCCCTGCCACACTGATTTTTCCTTATCCCTTTTATCGCTGATTTTTTCAATAAGCAACGAAAATCATTATAGCATATTTTTCTGCAGTGTACGCTGTTCCGGCCCATTTTCAGCTAATTTCCCAAATGAGTCTGCACACGAACCCGCATTACGATCAAATCATGAGCCATATTATGATCCAATCACGAACCGTATTTTGATCCAACTGTGAACCGTATACTATTACAAAAAGTTCGGTTATCGTGTCCTCAAAGCAGGATTCCGACAGCAACAAGCAGAATCAGGGAAACATTGATCAGCAGAAAGTTTTGGATGGCAACTACGAATGTGTCCTTCTTCGTCGGAAGCTTCCGGAAAGCATCGATATTCCTTCGAACCGGAATGAGGGTAAACAGAACCGGGAGAACCGTCCATGGAAGAATGCCAGGAATCCAAAGCAGAAGGATACTGACAAATGCTGAGTAATAAAGGCCCTGAAACAAGGTCAGAGCCCTTTCCTTCCCGATATAAACCGGAAGGGTGTACCGTCTGTTTTCCAGGTCGTCTTCCATATCGCAGATATTGTTTGCCAGCATGATATTGGCAATGCAGGCGTTGACCGGCCAGGCCACCAGAAAAAGACGCAGCAGCTCATAGAAGTCCACATGAAGATCCGCCAGCCCGCCGGCAAAGGTCAGATAAGCCAGGGCCTCATCAGGAATCTGGATCCATACGGACAGAAAAATGATGACAAATCCCATAAAGAAGCCGGAAAAACATTCGCCCAGAGGCATTCGCGAGATCGGAACCGGTCCGCAGGTATACAGGATGCCAACGGCAAAAGAGACAATCCCGGTGATCAAAACAATGAGGGAGGTGCGGCGGTACAACAGGATCCCGAAGGTAACGGCAACGGCAAGCAGCACCAGGATCACGGTCCGTACCGTGGTTTCCTCCAGATGATCCCGGACTATGGCATTATGCCGTTCATAGCCGAATCCCTTTTTCTTTTTCGCTCTTTTATAATCCTGATAATTATTGATGGCCGTTGTGGTCATATCAAAACTCAGCAGGGAAATCAGCATAAACAGAAAGTTCCAAAAATCAAACTGCCGGTATCGGTATAAGGCAAAAACAGTGCCAAAAATGAAAGGAACCATGCTGGCTGCTTTGGTCTGTATTTCCACCAGTTTCAAAAAACTACGTATCTTCAACAGGCATCAACCTTCTCCCGGATATTCGGCCCCCAATCGTCCCCTATCGTCTCTCATTCCTATCATCTTTTCCCATCTCAAAAAAAATATAGCCCTATGTGCTCCAGAAATCATCCAGAATCCGGCCCGCGGCCTCCGGAGAAAAAACCCTGTGACCTCCCTGCCACTCTGCCGGGAAAAGATCCCGGTAACGCCGGTGCAGGAAACGATCGTCCAGCAGCAGCACAAACCCTTTGTCCTCCCCGGTACGGATCACTCTGCCGGCTGCCTGCAGGACCCGGTTCATGCCCGGAAACTGGCAGGCATATTCAAAGCCGTGCCCGTTGCGCTGCCGGTAATACCGGGACATGATATCCCGCTCCGGAGACAGCTGCGGCAGTCCCACACTGACTATAACCGCTCCGGACAGCCGATCTCCGGCAAGATCAATCCCTTCGGAAAAGATCCCTCCCAGGACAGCAAAAGCAATCATGGATTGGGGCGGATCCGCCTCAAAGGAATTCAGGAATTCCTCCCGCTGCTCTTCCTTCATATGACTTTCCTGTATCCGGGTATCCCCCTTTGGCCAAAGGCTTCGATATGTTTCATAAACCTGATTCATATATTGAAAGGATGGAAAAAACGCCATATAATTTCCTGGCCGCCGGGTTACCGCCCTGATGTATCCTGCGATGCCGGCACAGCTGTTCTCCCGGTCCCGGTAGCGCGTGGATAGATTCCCCGCCGTCATGACACAGAGATTTTCCGGCGGAAAAGGAGAAGGCAGGCACAGGGTCGGATCCGTCTCCTCTCCCCCCAGCATGTCCCGATAAAAGTTCAGGGGCTGCAGCGTCCCGGAAAAGAACACAGCCGACCGCCCTTTTTCACAGGCCTTTCGGAGAAGACCGGACGGATCCACGCAGAAAAGCTTCAGCCGGATCTCCTGATTTCTCCGTGTCACGCAGGTGACATACCGCTCATCATAAAGCCGGAACACCGTCAGAAAGGTTCTGCAGTGAAAAAACAGATCCAGCAGACCCGAATCGCCCCTGCCGGAATGCCTGCTTTCCAGAAAGGCCTCCAAAGCCTCCGTGAACCGTTCCACATGGGCATGGAGCCCGGTTGGCAGCTCCGCCGTCCGAGTTCCTTCCTCCTCTGCAAATTCCCTGCGCATGGCAAGAAAGATCCGGTTGATCTCACGGATCTCCTGATACGCCTTCGGCGCAGTTTCCTTCAGGACTTTCCTCTGCTTCAGGAATTCCTGTTTGGAAAGCTCCGCGGAGTACATATCCCTGGCCCGCTCCACCAGGTTATGGGCTTCATCCACCAGCAGCACATAGTCCCCGCCGGAATCAAAGTAGCGCCTCAAATAAGCCCGGGGATCAAATGCATAGTTATAGTCGCAGATAATACAGTCCATCCAGAGGGAAATGTCCAGCTCATATTCAAAAGGGCAGACGCAGTGTTTTTTGGCATACTTTATCACCGTCTCCCGGGTGATATCCCGCTCCTGAGCCAGCAAATCCAGAACGGCCTCATTGATCCGGTCGTAATGGCCGCAGGCAAAATCGCATTCCTTCGGATCACAGGAAACATCGGGACACAAGCATATTTTCTCCTTTGCCGTCAGCGTAATCCGCCGGAAAACCAGCCCCCGTTCCTCCATAATCCGGATTGCCTGCTCCGCCGCCTGCCGGGTTACCGTTTTGGCCGTCAGATAAAAAATCTTCTCTCCCATTCCTTCTCCCATAGCCTTTACCGCCGGATACAGGGTGGAAATGGTCTTGCCTGTCCCGGTGGGAGATTGGGCAAACAACAGCTTTTGATCCCGAACGGCCCGGTACACGCCCACAGCCAATTCCCTCTGGCCCCTGCGGTAATGGGAAAAGGGAAACGGGAGCGCCCGTGCGGAGCGGTCCCGCTCGCCCTTATTCTGCAGCGAAATATGCGCCCACTTTGCATACTGCTCCGCCAGGCCCTGAAAAAAGTCCTGCAGTTCCTTCCTTTGAAATGTTTTGTCAAACCGTCGGATTCTCCCCGTTTCCACATGAAAATAGGTCAGGCGGATGGTGACTTCCGGCAAATCCGTCCGGTGGAGCAGCATCCATCCATAACACTTTGCCTGGGCCCAATGCAGGGGATTGGAATCCTCTTCAATCTGTTCCGGCGGAGTCATGGTACTCTTGATTTCCTCCAGGGTGGTTCCTTCTCCTGTATCGAAGATGCCGTCGGCAATTCCGTCCACCACAAGAAGAAATTCCGTAAATTCCGTTTCACAGGAAAGCCGCACCTCCGCCTGATAATTCTCTCCTGCTTCCTTCTGCAGTTTCCGATGGACCCTTGTTCCGCGCTGCATAGCCTTGCTCCCGCCGCCCCCCGTCGGTTCGATATCCCCCGAACGAAGAAGGAATTCCACCATATTGCGCACCGATATTTTAATCCTGGGTTTTTCTGCATCCGCCAATGTCCAACAATCCTTTGCCATTTGCTGTTTTCCTGTAAAAATTACATTTCCAAAGATACAGACCTAAAGATAAATGGATCACAGATCTTAAGTTTACAGATCAAAGTCCCCGTCCCTGAATATGGAAACCGTCTTTCCGCCCGCTGTCTTTCCTTCAATGCAAAGATCCTTCGTGCCGAACATAAAGTCCACATGAATCAGGGAATCATTGATTCCGGCAGCGATCAGCTCTTCCTTGTTCATAGATTCACTGTCCTTCAGGCAGGTCGGATAAGCTTTGCCGATGGCCATATGGCAGGAAGCGTTCTCATCAAACAGGGTATTGTAGAATAAAATGCCTCGTTCGGAAATCGGCGAATGCCAGGGTACGAGAGAAAATTCGCCCAGATAGTGGGAACCCTCGTCCGTGTGAATCAGGTGCTTCAGGATTTCTTCCCCTTTTTCAGCCCGGACGCCGGCAATCCTGCCGTCCTCAAAAGTCATGGAGAAATTCTCGATCAGGTTTCCGTTGTAATTCAGCGGCATGGAGCTGACCACCGTTCCATGAACTCCGGTTCGTGCTGGCGCGGTAAACACCTCTTCGGTGGGCATGTTGGCGATGAATTCCACCCCGTCGGCGGCAGCTTCCGCTCCGCCCAGCCAGACATGATTCTTTGGCAGCTCCACCCGAAGATCCGTACCCAGTGAATTTTTCACATGGACCCACTGCAGCTGCATTTGATTGAGTGCATTCATATGCTCCTTCAGTCTGGCCTTGTGCTGTTCCCATGCCTTTACCGGATCCGCTGTATCGGCCCGTACGGACTGGAAGATCGCCTCCCAGAGTTTGCCCACTGCCTGCTCCTCCGGTTCGCCGGGAAACACCTTTTTTGCCCATGCCACTGTGGGGACGGAAACCACACACCAGGTGTTCTGATTGCTCATCGTGCGTTCCCGGTATTCCTTCAGGGCGACGGAGGAAGCCTTGCTGGCCCTGGACATCCGGTCCGGATCCACATCCTTCATCAGCTCGGGATCGGATGCGCTGATGCTGAGAAACGCAGCACCTGCCCTGGCATAGGAAAGGTAAAATTCCCTCCGCCATTCCGGCACTTCATCAAAAATTTCATCAGCTCCATGCAGGTAACGGATCCTGGATGAAATCTCATCGCTCCAGTTCAGGACGACCTCCCTGGCCCCTTCTTCGTAAGCGGTTTCTGACAGAATCCTGGCAAAGGGGGCGCATTCCACTGGAGTGGAAACGACCAGGGTCTGATTCGGCTGAATATTGATCCCTGTCTTCACAACCAGCTGTGCATACTTTTTCAATGCTTCCTTGTTCATCTTTACACCTTCCGTTTCCAATGTCCGGCCCGGCTGTCTTTCTCCTGCCGGATACCGGCATTTTAATGTTTTCCGCTTTTCGTCATGCGGAACTTCTCCTTATGATAAGATAAAGATAGATCTGTATGGAACCTATGATATCATAAATTCAGCTGTTTTTGAAAGGAAGGATTTCATGAATTGCGGGGCCTGTTCCGATCCCGGGAAAATGCCTGTTTTCTACCAAAAAGTGTATGTCATTACTGCCCAAATCCCCAGAGGCAAAGTGGCATCCTATGGCCAGATCGCTGCCCTGGCGGGAAATCCCTTTGCAGCCAGGGCCGTGGGAAACGCCATGAAGCAGGCGCCGGAAATGCTTTCCCTGCCTTGCCACCGGGTGATCCGCCAATCCGGTGAGCTTACGGGTTCCCGCTCCTTCGGCGGTACCGGCGGTCAGCGAAAGCTTCTGGAAGCGGAAGGAATTGCCTTCCGGGAAAACGGGTATGTCGATATGAAGCAGCATCAGTGGAAAACGGAAAGGTAAAATGGAGCCTGTATACCTAATTTGTCTTTTTGGCGGCAGAACCAATCTTGCAATTTATTCGTGAATGCTATATAATTTTACCAGATAAGCATCTTTTTAAGAGGGTGCTTGGGAAGCAACTGCAATAAGAGAAAATAGGAGGAATATATTATGGCATTTTCCGTTGCTTTGCAAATTTACTCCGTCCGGGATTACGCTGAGAAAAACCTGAGGAGTACCCTGCAGAAGGTAAGGGAGATAGGATACGATGGCGTTGAGTTTGCCGGATTATACGGAATGGAACCGATTGAAGTGAAACGCATGGTGGACGAGATCGGTCTGATTCCGATTTCTGCTCATGTACCCCTTGATGAAATGCTTGACGCTCCGGACAAGGTGATCGGTGATTATGCACAGATAGGATGCAGGTATATTGCCGTTCCTTATCTTAATGAAGAACGCAGGCCAGGCACCGACCGGTTTGAGGAAACCATCAGGGACATTGATTCTCTGGCCGCTGTCGCAAAGGAGCACGGCATTCAGATGCTCTATCACAATCATGACTTTGAATTCAAAAAAATAGACGGGGAATACGGACTGGATATTCTGTATCAATCCATACCGTCTGATTTGCTTAAGACGGAAATTGACACTTGCTGGGTGAATGTAGCCGGCGAAGATCCATCCGAATATGTCAGAAAATATTCCGGAAGATCTCCGGTCGTCCATCTGAAGGATTTTGTCATGAGCGGCAAGAAAAAGCCAAAGCAGATGTATGAACTGATCGGCACTGAGCCGGAAAAGAAGGAAGAGGAAACAAGCGAAGAGAACGAAGAAGAAGTATTCGGTTTTCGTCCGGTGGGATACGGTGTACAGAACTTTCCTTCTATTCTGACTGCTTCCGAAGAAGCGGGCGCAGAGTGGGTCATCGTTGAGCAGGACAAACCGGCATTGGGCAAAACCTCCATGGAATGCGCCGAAATGAGCCGGAAGTACCTCCGTGGCCTGGGAGTTTAAGAAAGAGGAAGTCCTTTTATGGAACACATCCATAGACAGGTGGCTGACTGCGGTATGAGAAGCAAGAGAGATTCGGTTGCCCTCCTGCACGATTACCGCATCACCCACCAGGCATCCTGAGGAAAAGGATGGAATAAAAGCCAGGCAAAGAACTGCCCGGCTCCTCTGTATATTTCCCTTTTAAAGTCATCCCTATGCCCATATGCTTTTTCCGTTTCTGACTCAAATTATCAGCCGGCAAGGTACGATAATTGATAATTTGATTTTATTTATTTGTTCGAATCAGCTGATTTACCTGTTCCCGCTTTTTCAGCAGCCAACGGGCGTCCTGTGGATATTCCTGAAAGGTGATTGGGTGCTCCAGTCCGTCGTCCAGCAAACGGATCACAGCATCCCGTCCGATTTTTTCCTCCAGCAAAGTCAGGGCACGTATATCCTGAAGGGCTTCATGGAACACTTCCGACCGAATGGACTCCAGAGGACCATGCTCCCCCGGATATACGATGAAGGCATCTCCGGACGGGAATGCCCCGCCTGCGTCCGTTACCCGGAAAGGATCAATGGGCCGTATGGAATACTGGGAATACCAGAAATTATAGCCCCACTGCAGAAAACCCGCTATGTGATATTTGTACAGCTGCATGCCGAGAATCCGGTTCCGGGCGGAAGGAAAGCAGAAAAAGCGATTGGATACCTTCTTGTACTGGCTGCAGCAATAATACGTCCACAAATCCGGCACCTGATGCTCCAGAAAGGGTTCCAACCGGTTGGATGCCGGTATGGGCCGTTCCACCAGTCCGTCTTCATAAAAGGAATAGTCGGACAGGGCATCCACAATGGGAAAACCGCCTAAATGCTTTTTCAGGATACGGCTTGCGTTTTCATAGGCGGCAAGGTGCTCTGCATGCGGCTCGTCCGATACATGAAACCAGCTGCTCTTCTCCAGTCCGTGTGACCGAAGAAAAGACACCAGCGCAGGCAAAAAGACATCCAGAAAATGCTCATATTCGGGTCCGGCCGCATCGGTTTCCCATCCGAAAATCCGTTTCTCCCGCCCGTTCTCCGTCGCCATGATCTTTGGAGCGTGTTCCGCTCCCCACTGGGTAAATAAATGGGAAAATTCAAAATATTTCACACCGCAGTCCAGGCAAAGATTCACCCAACGCTCCAGCCGGTCGAATCCAAACCGGTAATCACTCCCAGACTTTTGAACATCCACCAGCTGCACGGTGGGACGCTCCCCTCCCACCTCCGTATCCAGAGGCGGTGTAAAAATCGGTGTCAGGATCATATTGATACCATGTTTTACCGCATTCCGGAGATATTGTTCCACCCGTTTCCAATATGCTTCACTGAATACCTCGATCCCGTACCAAGTGGCAATGCAGTCGGTATGAAACCACATGGTATGGATCAGCGACTGCTCCGGAAGCTTCTCCCCCATGATAAGAAGATCAAAGGTCTCCGATGCCAATGTTTCTCCGGAATCCTCCGCGGCAAGCGAAAGCCGTATGGCATATTGGCCTGGCTGAACCGCCTGTTTTTGAGGATTCACAGTGACCCAGACGGACTGCCACTGCCTGGACAGGGTCAGCGGGCCTGAAAGTGGCAGCAGAAGGTCCGGGTAACGTCCCGGCCCGGTCCGCAGCACATTTTCATCATGATCCTCATAAATCGGAAAGTCCGACGGAACCGACACCACCTGCCGAAGCAGGACACAGGGTGTCAAATCCGGCTGTGTCTGCACAGCAAGGACAGCGGGCAGGTGCTCCTGTGCCGCATCAGGCCGAATCCGCAGGGCAATCTGAAAGGAATATACCTCATCCGCCAAAGCGGATCCCTTCTCCCAGCGGAAAGCAGAAAGCTCCTCATCCGGGAAAACCTTTTCCAAAGAACTCAATAGCCTGGATTCCACAATGCTGTTCATTTCAAACTCCTTTTCCTTTGTTATAGTCATTTATACTTTTATAGAATGATAGACTTAAGAACGATAAATGCCCACAAAAAACTGTTTTCCTTATTCTGTTCCTGACAGGGCTAAATGGAAAATACCAGCTCCCCGAATTTTTCCGGAATATGATAATCCACCTTCCCGGTAGGCTGCCAGGCGCTGTATTCGTCCCTGCCGTCCTTTGGCCGATCTATCCGGTATAGATTCATGCGCCATTTATCTCCGGGTTTGGGGGGAATATTGGAGGCGGTCAGGAACTCCGAAAAGGGAATTGCCATCTCCACAGTCCATACATTATCGTCCTGATACACCTGCACGGCGCTGGCCACCGTTTTCTCCACCCTGGCAAAGGCAGCCCTGCAGCCTTTCCGATTGTGTATGCTGTAATGCAGCAGCGTATTCAACGGACTGACTTCCAATTCAATGTAGGTTGTGAGATCACAGTCGTCATCCAGAAAGATCTCCACAACCTCTTCATTGAAAATTTCATCGTTGTATGCCGTCCGGACCCCGTGAATAAAATCATCCCTGCAGTCAAACGCAACATACAGGAAGGAATCATCCCACAGGAGCTTACAGCAGGTTCCCTGCCTGGGCGCCTGCCCCGTGACGGTATCCACCAGGGAAACCGCCTTTGCCTCTTTCCACACTGGCTTGTCCAGATCCCCGTTCACGGAGACCGCTTCATCGATTCTTTTGCACTCGTATCTGCTGTTCAAAATCTCACCGCTTTTTTATTTGATCAAATATCAATTTTTTCTTTCGGTGCCAAAAGCACCTTCCCTTTTTGGCTTTTGCTTATTATTTTTGCTGGCCATGCTGTCTGGTTTCCGGCTATACTTGATTTTGATTCTACCTTTGCCCTTCATTTTCCTGCCGGAAAAGGAAATTTACTCATTACGGCTGCGGATTTTGGATATCAGATCCGTCTTTTTTTCCGATCCGTTTCTTATTCTCCTCAGGGAATCGCCATGCAGGGAAAATAAAAGCACAACACCGGCCAGTGTGACGAAGCCTGCCTCTGCCCCAGACTTCAGAAAAGCCGGAATTAGAAAAAGGGATGGTATCGCCAATGCGCCAACCGCCAGATATCCGGTTACCAAAACAATGCCAAGTCCGGCCAAATTGGCCAGCAGTCCCCACAGGGGAGAAAACAGCACAAGATAGGTGCAGGTCACAGCCACGCCCTTTCCGCCCCGGAACCCATGCCAGAATGGATATCCATGCCCCAGTGCAGTGCCCACGCCTGCATAAAGAATTGCCAGAGAACCCAGGGACCGGAAGAGGACGTATCGGCAAAGAACACATGGAATAACCGTTTTAAGAATATCCCCCAGCAGGGTAATGGCAGCCCACTTAACTCCCAGTTGACCCAGGATATTGGCCATTCCCGGATTACCCGAACCGATGGCAAAGGCACTCCTTCCCGTTTTATGGTGTGCAACCCGGTCGCCCGTCAGAAAGCAGCCGCACAGATATCCAATGAAGAGGCTGAACAATCGCATATACCCGCTATCCTTTCTCCGTTTCGAAAAATAAATAAACAGAATCAAAGCAATACCCTATTTGTATTTTTCCTTTTTTCAATTATACCATAATACCATAATTCCCAAATAGAAAGCTTTGAAATTGGGTTAGCGTAAAGTTACCGTAGGGATTAAGAGTAATAAATTACCATAAGGATTGAAAAGAAGGCGACATCCTGCTAAAATATTGATCATCAACAAAAATATCAAGAAAGGGTGCCGCCTTCCATGTACAGTATACAAGATTTTAACGAATTTGCAAGAAAAACAGAAAATAAGGTAAGAGAATTTTTAAGGGAAGGTAAGGATCTGGCGGAACTGACTCTGGAGCTGCAGGAGGATCTGTTTGAACTTGGTCGGAATATACTGGTGGAGACTCTTGAGGGGATGGATGAACAACTTCGAAAGTCCGGGGTGAGGAAAAACAATTGGGAGATTGTCAGGAAAGATGAGACAGGGATCTTAACGACCTTTGGAACGATCAAGTATAACAGAACGTATTTTAAGCCAAAGAGTGGTGGCAAAAGGAAATATCTCGTTGACGAGCTTGTTGGTCTTAAGCCACATGACAGAGTGAGTGCGGATGTGGTGATCAATGTGGTGGAAGAGGCCATAGACAGCAGCTACAGGAAAGGTGGAGAAAGAGATGGACTTCTGGAGCCATACCTATACGGACTGGTCCCAGATCGAATCTCCGGCGCCTCATGGCGAACAGTCGGTGCATGGCCTGAATCTGGACTGGAAGAGGTTTGTGACTTATCAGACCATTGATTTCTTTAAAAATGAAATCGCACCTTTGAAGGAAGTGACTCCGGATATTCCGGTCACCACAAATTTCATGGGGACCTATACCGGACTGGATTACTGGAGATTTGCCAAAGAGGTGGATGTCGTCTCCTGGGACAATTATCCCATGTGGCATGGAATACAGCCGGATTGGGAGTTGGGCGCAAAAATTGGTTTTGTCCATGATATCAACCGCTCCCTGAAAGGCGGCAAGCCTTTTATGGAATCCATTAACTTAACTCTATACTACTTTTCTCACTACTGCCGGGCACATGCCATGGCTATCTCCCGGCAGGCCAAGCACAGCTTAAGGGCAACCGCCTCTCCTTTCGGGTTATTTCAACCGGAATTCATTTTTGTTGCTGTATGTTATGCGGCCGGCGTCTTTTGTTGCCGGATCAATTGAGACTCCGTGCAGGTTTGCTGTTTCCCTGTCCGAAGTATACCAATAATAAGAAAGGGTACTCCAATCAATTTCATTTGTGGTGAGGGCTGCATCCACAAATGGAATCACTGTTCCGTCCCGTACTAAAGCTATTCCGCCCCAATCACCGCCAGGAATGTTCCGATATTTCCCTCCCCGGTACTTGTTTTCCCGATCAAACAGATCCAGCCAATCTCCATCCGGAAGATATACCATCCGGGAGGTGATATGATCTTCAAAGAAAGGAGCCACCAGTATATCCTCTCCGAACATATACTGGTCTTCGATTGCGTTGCATACCGGATCCTTTGGCCATGACATGCACATGGGCTGTATCATGGGCAGTCCTTTTCGGGCCAGCAGCTGAGCCTGACCATAGATATAAGGGATCAGCGAATACCGGAATTTCATTAATTTGCGAAAATATTTCAGAAAGTCATCCGAGTAAGTCCAAGGTTCCTTCGGCGGCTGTCCGTGACATCGCATGTGCGATGTAAAAATGCCCATAAACAGCCACCGCCGGTATAAGGATTCCGGACTCTTTTTTACAAAACCTCCAATATCATGGCTCCAAAAGGTAAATCCGCTCATTCCGAAGGAGAGACCGGCCCGCAGGGTGGACAGCATGCCCATATCGGTATTTTCCGCATCCCCTCCCCAATGGAGCGGATAACGCTGACTGCCCGCCCATGCGCTTCGCGCCCAAATGATCCCGTCTCCGGTTTGCTTCTTTGTAATCTCAAAAACAGCTTTATTGTATCGCAGAGGATACAGATTGTGTTCATACAAGCCGGACTTGCCTGAATGATACTTTCCTGATAAAGGCGCGGCTTCCCCAAAATCCGCTTTGATTGCCGCAACGCCCATATCCAAAAGGTCTGCCAGCTTTTCCTGATACCAGGATACTGCGTCCGGATTGGAATAATCCAGGATAATATCGTCTGTTGGCAAAAAGCCGTCTTCGTTTTGGACGGCATAACCGCTTTTCAATAATTGCTCATAATACTTATTCTTCGGAGTGAAATAAGGAAGCTGCCACAGACTGATCCGGTATCCAGATTCTTTCAACTGCTGCACCATTTTTGCGGGATCATGAAATCGTGCCGGGGAGAATTTGTAATCGCATTGCCAGTCATGTTCAAACCACCCGGTATCGAGATGGATCACATCGCAGGGAATCTCATACTTTTTCATTTTCTGCACGACACTTCTTAATTCTGCTTCCTCCCTGTAAGAGATTCGGCTCATCCATAAACCAAAGGACCATAAGGGGGGACCTCGGCATGTCCGGTTATACCGGTATAGGCCTCCAGAATTTCTCTGTAATCACCTGTAAACAGAAATAGATCCAATATGGGATCGGCAGAGAAAACAGTACTTGCCTCATGATAAGCCTGACCAAAATCAAGCGTGACCGGCGCGCTGGTATGGATAAATACTCCATATCCCCGGGAGCTCATATAAAAAGGGACAGGCTTATACATATCCTTTGTTTCTACGCCGTGTGCATCTTTTGTCCATAGATTTATTTTCTGTCCTCTTTTGTCTAGCGAGGTGAAGCTTTCGCCGCATCCATTTAAAGAAAAATGGGCGGTAAGTGGCTCCAACTAATACTAATACGTGTAGTCACAGTTTATAACAGATCTTAGCATTTCCTATGTATCGGATGCTGTAGCGGAAGTAGCGGATTATGCACAACAATTCGGGGTTGATGTTTTGCTTGAGATGCACGGACAATTCAATTATTGGGGTTATGTCCTTTCGGCCGTGGAAAAAGCAGACAGACCGAATATCGTTCCGTAAAATCGGGCAAAGCTGAGAAATTGACGACAACGGATATTTGGACATAACAATCTTTGTTCGGGGAGTAAACCCTAAAACGTACAGAAGCGGCTCATATTTTTCATCGTATGAGCCGCTTTTTGACTGTTAATTCAGAGATACAGGAGGCACATCTGCTTGCTTATATTGAGTCAATAGAACAATTTGGTATATTCGGTCCGGGTGTCTGCAATGTGGTAAACGAATACGCTATCGTTGATCACACGGTAGATGGCGACATACTTTTTACAGATTACCATACGGTAGCCCTGTTGATTAAGCCATTTATCCGGAGTTGTGGAACCGGAATCCGGAAAGCCTTCAAGACGCTCCAGACAATCCAGGATATGGCTGCTTACTCGGATAGCAACTTCCGCATTAAACTGTACCGCATAGTAATCCTCGATTTTTTTTAAATCCTCCCAGGCGATGGGAAGAATATCTATTTTATATTTCACCAAGCCGTTCCCTCAGCTGTGCTCTGGCTTCCCCGACGCTTAAGGTTTTCGCGCCGTTTAGACGTTCCTGTTCTGCCTGCAATATTTTGGAGCGAAGCTCCAGGGTTTGTTCGCGTTTTTCAAAGGCATCCATGCTCATTAATACCATATCGCCTTCTCCATTTTTGGTGATGTAGATGGGTCCTTTACTTTCGCGGGCTAATCGGGAGATGCCGGTGTAATCATTTCTCAATGCTGCAGACGGTTTGATAATCAACTTAATCCCTCCATTCATATATCAATATCATGATATAATTATATCTTTATCTTTACAAAATGTAAAGAAAATATGCGGCTTGTTAGCGTAAAGTTACCGTAGGGATTAAGAGTAATAAATTACCATAAGGATTGAAAAGAAGGTGACATCCTGCTAAAATATTGATCATCACAAAAATATCAAGAAAGGGTGTCACCTTCCATGTACAGTATACAAGATTTTAACGAGTTTGCAAGAAAAACAGAAAATAAGGTAAGAAAATTTTTAAGGGAAGGTAAGGATCTGGCGGAACTGACTCTGGGGCTGCAGGAGGATCTGTTTGAACTTGGTCGGAATATACTGGTGGAGACTCTTGAGGGGATGGATGAACAGCTTCGAAAGTCCGGGGTCAGGAAAAACAATTGGGAGATTGTCAGGAAAGATGAGACAGGGATCTTAACGACCTTTGGAACGATCAAGTATAATAGAACGTATTTTAAGCCAAAGAGTGGTGGCAAAAGGAAATATCTCGTTGATGAGCTTGTTGGTCTTAAGCCACATGACAGAGTGAGTGCAGATGTGGTGATCAATGTGGTGGAAGAGGCCATAGACAGCAGCTACAGGAAAGGTGGACAAGAAGAGGGATGTCAGGATACTGTATGTTGAAGCAGATGAAGATCATGTTTCCCTGCAGGGAGAAGACGATAAAAGCAAGATAGCTATGCCCAGGCTGGTTTATGTTCATGAAGGCGTAGATCCCGAAAAAAGCAGCCAAACAAGGACCAGGCTTAAAAACGTTAAATATTTTGGCGGCATGTATGATGAGAGTGAGGATCTGTGGCTGGAGGTCATAGGATATATAGACAAGCAGTACAACATGGATTTCATTGAAACCATATACCTTTCCGGGGATGGGGCATCATGGATTAAGGCCGGGCTTGACTGGATTCCCAAAAGCAAGTTTGTGCCGGACAATTTTCATCTTAAGAAATATATGATAACTGCGACTGCACACTTAAACGATGGAGACATCTATCAGGAGTTGAAGGATGCATTGGATTGGCCGGACAAGGACATGGTCAAGGATGTTTTCAAGAAGATCCTCAAACGAACGGTTTCCAAAACGAAGAGGAAGGCAGTTAAGGATGCCAGACGGTACATATTGAATAACTGGCATGGAATAGAGATAAAGGCTGATAAGGGCCATGAACTGATAGGATGCAGTGCCGAAGGTCATATAAGCCATGTGTTTTCAAGCAGGCTAAGCAGCAGGCCTAAGGAATGGTCTGAAAAAGGTGTTGCCAGGATGTCCAAACTTATCGTATATAAGAAAAATGGCGGCAGGATCTATGACCTGGTTATGGCACAGAAGCTTAAGGAGAAGGAGAACAGGAAACATGAATTGCAGGATGAGTTAATCAAAGAAGTAAGGAAATCATCAGAAAGCAGATATGCTGGTTCATGGAGTAGCAGCCCAACTGTAATTACCATGGGGAAAAAGACAGGGCTGTTTAATGAGATGAGGAGTATGGCCGGAATACGCTATTAGGCCCTCCATAAAGCTCGTTATGGCGTTTTTGTTCTTCGTAAGGAGAAATAATAGCCGGGACGACATAGATCAAGCGTTTATGCCGCGAAAGCTGCTTGATAACGAGAAGTCGGTGTGGTAGCATTGAGGTACGGCAGCAACCGCTCCAAAGCCTATCCCGCTGTTAGAGATGGCTGCTGCCGTCATCTGCCGTAAGCCACACCGGCAGAGGCTCGTTGTCAAGCAGATCGTGGAATAAATGCGGCTGGCAAGATTGATTGCTGTTAAAATTAATGAAATCAATCAAGGCCACTGTTGCTAGTAAGAATATTTCAGGATGTCTCTATTCTTTCTTTCCCTACAGTAAATTGACGCTATCTGAAATTGGTATTGGATTGCAGCAAAAGGAATCCGGTGCTATAATAGGTGAAAAGGCATATAGGACTGCTGGGGGAGCCATGGCTGAGAGGATTTCGATCCACCCTTTGAACCTGTAGGTTAATACCTGCGTAGGGAAGCTGTTATGCATACTGTGTCTGAACAGACACCAGAACCTGCAAGGCAGAAAAAGCTTCTTTTTCTGCCTTTTTATTTTTGCGGTTTCCATCGTTATTTGGTTCCTGTTTTATGATTCCTTCTTTCAGGACCATAATGTGATCTTTCCCGGTTTTATATGTACAAATATCTTGGGAGGAACTATTCATGCCAAAATCTTTATCCGACGTATTTGGAAAATTCGCAGAATTTACTCCAGGTACCATTATCATTCTTATTCTGCTCGCCTTTGTGGGAATTGGCGGAATCATTCTTCTGCGCAAAAGCAGGAATGTGCATTTTACCACACGCATGCTGGTCTATGCCAGTGTATGCATTGCCCTGTCCTTTGTATTATCCTACATCCGGCTGTATCGTTTGCCGCAGGGCGGGAGCATCACTCCGGGCAGTATGCTGCCCATTATGATATTCGCTTATATCTTCGGACCGGTTCCCGGAGTGCTGGCCGGAATCGCCTATGGGTTTCTCCAGTACATCCAGGGCGGTTCCATCATACACTGGATCCAGTTTATCATGGATTATCCCGTTGCCTTCGGGCTCCTGGGGCTGGCCGGTCTGTACCGGAAGAACCTTGCCGTCTCCTGCATCATCGGGGTTTTCGGCAGATTTTTAATGCACTTCCTGACCGGAATTGTATTTTTCTCCCAGTATGCCGGGGGGCAGCCTGCCGTCCTGTATTCCCTTGGGTACAACGGCAGCTATCTGCTAGCGGAGTTGATCCTCTGCATGGTTCTCGCTTCCCTTCCGCAGATTCGCAACATGGTCCGCTCCCTTCAGAACGACTACCAGAGGAATTGAAACCCAAAACGTGTAATCTAGGTAGAAGCGGAACAGCAAACAAAAAGCGGTCACAGTACGGACCGCTTTTTTCATTCATGAAAATATATCATTGTACATATTTTGCTGTCAAAAAGCATTGGATTATTGTCACAAATACGTATAAACATCTTATCCCGTTTATACAAATTGATTCATTTCAGTTGCAGGTGCTTCCTTTCCATAGTAAAATGAAAGAACTGACTTGTATAACAGAAAGGAAGGTCTTATCTTGCAAAGCTCATTTCCTGGGAAGGTGAAATCAAAATTCAAACCAGATGCTGAATCACTTAAAACATGGCGGGAAATTTTATCTATTACCTGGCCAGCATTTATCGAACTTGTGATGTCCACCCTGTTCGGCATGGTGGACATGATCATGGTAGGCAGGGTCAGCTCTGCCGGGCTCGCCGCCATCGGGCTTACCCACCAGCCTTTTATGCTGCTGAATGCCGTCTTTGCTGCTGTCAATACCGGTACCACCACTCTCGTGGCATGGAATATTGGTGCCGGCAAAAAGGAAAAAGCCTCCGTTGTGGCGCGTCAGGTCCTGACTGTCAATCTAGTGCTGGGCATCGCTTTAACCGCTGTTGGAATCGGTTTTGCACGCCCCATTATCAAATTCATGGGAGGAAACAGCGACACCATGAAAATGGGCGTGGATTATTTTACGATCGTCGTCTCCGGGTTGGTATTTCTGGCCTTTAATTCCGCAGTGACGGCCGCCCTGCGCGGCGCAGGGGAGACCAGACTGCCCATGATGTACAACATCGGCGCAAACCTGTTCAACGTCTTCGGAAACTGGGTACTGATCTATGGAAAACTGGGGTTCCCGGCAATGGGAGCTGCCGGAGCCGCCCTGTCCACAACGATTTCCAGGCTTTTATCCTGTGCCGTTGCCTTATATGTTCTTTTCTCTAAAAGATCCATTTCCGTTCTGTCAACTCCGCTGCGGGACGGCTTTCATCC
This sequence comes from Eubacteriales bacterium mix99, assembly GCA_038396605.1. Taxonomy (NCBI): domain Bacteria; kingdom Bacillati; phylum Bacillota; class Clostridia; order Eubacteriales; species Eubacteriales bacterium mix99. The sequence continues at coordinate 1,158,034 of CP121690.1, read as the reverse complement.
GGATTATGAAATCATCCGGAAAGTCTTTTCCATCGGCTTTCCCGCAGCGCTGGAACAGTTTATCCTGCAAAGCGGACTGATGCTGTTTGTGCGGACCGTATCCGGTCTGGGAACCGCCGAATTTGCCGCCCATCAGATCGGCATGAACATCAACGGGCTTACCTTCGCTCCCAGTATGGCATTCGGCGTCGCCGCCACCACTCTGGTCGGCCAGAGCCTGGGGGCCAACGATGAGGAAATAGCGGAGAAGTACGCAAGTCAGGTTCATCACATCGCCATAGGCGTTGCGTGTCTGATCGGGATGATCTTTATTTTGTTTTCCCATCCCATGTCAAGGATCTATACCGAAGATGAAAATATCGCCCACATGGCAGGCACGGTCCTGAAAATCGTTGCCCTGGGTCAGCTTGGTATGCCGACACAGCTCTGCCTTGCCGGTGCGCTGAGGGGAGCCGGGGATACGATCTATCCCCTGATTGCATCGGCTTTCGGTATATGGGTTTTTCGGGTAATCGTCGCGCATTTCTTTGTCAGGGTATTTGGTTGGGGACTGATCGGCGCATGGGCAGCCCTTGTTCTGGATCAGTATACCCGGGCTGGTATTGTATATGCCCGTTACCGCTCCGGCAAATGGAAATATATGAAATCCCGCACCGGCGAAGTCCCCGGCGATCTGCGGGCATAGATCCGGAAAGACAGAAATCAGGACAGCAGCTCCTCCAGAAGAACCCTGGCAAGATTGGGGTTGGCCTTGCCCCGGCTCGCCTTCATGATCTGTCCCATTAAAAAACCGATGGCCTTTGCGCTGCCCTTTTTGTAATCCTGCGCTGCATCCGTATTCCGGGACAACACGCCCCGGATTATTTTTTGCAGCTCCGCCGGATCGCTGATTTGGGAAAGGCCCTTTTCCCGGATAATCTCTCCCGGCGCCTTCCGGGTAACAACCATTTCCATAAGGACATCCTTCCCGGTATTCCGGCTGATCCGGCCCTCCCCGATCTTTTGAATCAGGTCCGCCAGATAACGGCTCTTCACCGGGATTTCCCGGTTTCCGGCCTCCTTGCGGATCCGCAGCAGCTCATACAGGATCCAGTGGGCTGCCTCCCTGGAGTCAACGCCAAAGCCAACGACTTCCTCATAGTAACCCGCCAGAGCTTTTTCACCGGTCAGGAGTCCGGCCTCATAAGGGTTCAGACCATACTCCCGCAAAAATCGTTCCTTTTTCTGCTCCGGCAATTCCGGAATCCCGTTTCGCATCGGACACAGCAGGGAACGGTCAAGAAAAACAGGGGGAAGATCCGGATCCGGGAAATATCGGTAATCCTGATTCCCTTCCTTGGAACGCATGGTCACGGTCCGACCCCTGCCGTTATCCCAGCGTCTGGTTTCCGGAAGGATGCTGTCCGGGCCCCCAGAGCAATATTGTTTCTTCTGCCGTTCCCCTTCTGCGGCAAGGGCCCTTTGAATCTCCCGAAAAGAGTTCAAATTCTTGATCTCCACCTTCGTGCCGAAATCTGTCTTCCCCATTTCCCTTACGGAAAGATTGACATCACAGCGCAGGGATCCCTGCTCCATCCTGCAGTCCGATACTTCCGTATATTCCAGGATGGATTTCAGCGCTTTCAGAAAGGCAACCGCCTCTTCCGGAGAACGCATATCCGGCTCGGTTACGATTTCAATCAGCGGCACCCCCGCCCGGTTATAGTCCAGAAGGGTCACCGTCTCGCCTTCCGGATGAATCAGCTTGCCCGCATCCTCTTCCAGATGAATCCGGGAGATACCGATCCGATGGGTCCGGCGCGTCCCGTTCGGTCTGTCCTGCCCGGTTTCGATATCCAGATATCCGAACTCACAGAGCGGCAGGTCATACTGGGTGATCTGATAAGCCTTTGGAAGATCCGGATAAAAGTAATTCTTCCGGTCGAATCGGCTGACCCGATTAACAGAACAGTGCAGGGCGGTCCCTGCCCGGGCCGCCAGCCGCACCGCCTCCTTATTCAGCACCGGCAGGGTGCCCGGCAGTCCCATGCAGACCGGGCAGGTATTTTCATTGGGCCGGTTGCCAAACCGGGTGGAGCAGGAGCAAAAGATTTTGGACTTTGTATTCAGCTCTGCATGGATTTCCAGACCAATGACTGTTTCAAACAAATGGTTCCCATCGGCCGGTTGAGATCCCTTCACTTTTTGCTTCAATCCCGTTTCCCTCCCCACATTAAGTTGTCCCCATTTTTCCCTTCCAGCGATGTATTCGGCGGCCTGTTCCTGCCGGAGAGTCCGAACTCCCTTTCCAGAAGACTTGCCGCTGAGAACAGCTTGTTTTCCTCAAAATGATTGGCGGCCAGCTGCACCCCGATGGGCAGGCCGGATCGGCTGAATCCACAGGGAAGAGAGAGAGCCGGGACCCCCGCAATATTCATTGGTACGGTATGGATATCTGCCAGGTACATTTCCAGCGGATCACTGTGCTGTTTCCCGATATCAAAGGGAAGCGTCGGTGTGGTGGGCAAAAGAAGAAGATCATATTCCTGAAAGGCTTTCCGAAAGGCCGCCCGGATTTTATCCCGCAGAAGCATCGCCTTTTGATAGTAGCCCTGCTCATACCCGGAGGACAAAACACAGGTCCCCAGCAGGATCCTTCTCTTGGTTTCCCAGCCAAAACCCTCCGACCGGGTACGGACCATCAGCTCCTCCAGATTATTGTAATCCTTTGCCCGGATGCCGTACCGGATCCCGTCGTACCGTGCCAGATTCGAGCTTGCTTCCGCCGAGGAAAGGATATAATAGACGTTCATTCCCATATCCCACACCGGCAGGGAGATTTCCCGGACCGTGGCTCCCAGCTTTTCAAAAAGCCGGCCGCACTCCCGGACAGATTCCTCAATCTCCGGATGAAGCCCATGCCGGAAACATTCCCTTGGCAGGCCAATCTTCCAGCCCCGTATTCCCTGATCCGGCAGACAGAACGGGAAAGAAGGCGCTCCAGCCGCATCCGACTGCATGCTGGTGGAGTCATTGGGATCCTGGCCCTGCAGTAGCTGAAACGCCAGGGCACAGTCCTTTACATTGCCGGCAATGGGCCCGATCTGATCCAGGGAAGACGCAAAAGCCACCAGCCCATATCGGGAAACACTGCCATAGGTCGGCTTCAGCCCCACCACGCCACAGAAGGCGGACGGCTGACGAATGGATCCACCTGTATCGGAGCCGATGGCCAGCGGTGTAAATCCGGCAGCCACGGCAGCGGCCGAGCCCCCGGAGGAACCCCCCGGTACTTTTGTAATATCCCATGGGTTCCGGGTCGTTTGAAAAGCGGAGGTTTCCGTGGAGGATCCCATGGCAAATTCATCCAGATTAGCTTTCCCGATCAGGATGGCGCCCGCTTCCTTCAACTTTTTTACTGCCGTTGCATCATAGGGGGGAATAAAGTCCTCCAGCACTCTGGAAGCACAGGTGGTCCGGATTCCTCTGGTACAGATGTTATCCTTGACGGCAACGGGGATGCCCGCCAAAGATCCGGTCTTTTCCCCTCTGCTCCTCTTTTCGTCCAGTTCCGCTGCCTTTTGAAGTGCTGAATCGTCACAGACTGTCAGAAAGGCGCCGATTGTTCCGTCCAGTTCCCTGATCCGCTCCAGATATTCTGTGACAATCTCCTGTACGGAAAAACGTTTGTCACGATATCCTTTTTGAATCTCATCGATTGTCATTTTTTCTCCTGTTCCAAAACCTTCGGTACCACAAGGAATCCATTCCGCATCGGTTTGGCATTCCGGAAAAGCTCCTGCCGGCTGCCAAAGGGTTTCACTTCGTCTTTGCGAAGGACTGACTCCCCGGCGGGCTCCGGTTTTTCATCCATCATCTTTGAATATGCCCCGCTGATGTTCTCAAAATGATCGAATATTTTCTGAAATTCCTCTGCAAGCCGGGTTGTTTCCTCCCCGGAAAACTCCAGTTTCGCCAGTCCTGCAAGATATCGAATAGTATTTTCATCCACTTTCACAAAAACTCCTCCTTCTTCCTTCTCATCCCTGGTATTCGCCAAAAAAACTTTTCCCATCCTTTCTCATATTAATACACCCGGATAAATACCATTACTTTTCCATATTTTGGTACACCATAGTTTGACATTTGGGCCAAAATCTATTAAGGTAAGGTTATACTGATCACAGCATATCTGTAAGGCATCTGAGCGAGGAAAGATACAAGGGGGAAAGTTTGGAAGCATGAAAGGAAACGGATGGCATAAGAATAGTTTGAGGTACATCATTTTATTGATCATGGCCCTGGGAATCCCGTTCCCTATGGGAGGGCTTTCTTATCTGGAACATCCGGATATCACCACAGTGGACCAATGGGTCCTTCCTGGCAATGCGGTGAAACCGCTGGATTTTATATCGGAGGAGAGCGATGCGGTTTCCAACGCCATATCTTTCCGGAACACTCCGGACACCAGCCAGCCGGGAGAGCAGGATATCATACTGATCATAGGGGACAGCAGCAAAAGATATGTGGAAAGGAAGGCAAAGCTTACCGTGCTGGATGCCCGGAACACGGTAAGCATGGAAGCAGGGCCGTTCCCCCTGGATGTGACCATTGATGACTTTCTGGGAGATACCCATTATGACGCCTCCCTGATTACAGATACTTCCGCCATGGACCCTGCAAAACCGGGGACCTACCCAGTGAAACTGAAAATAGACGGACGAGTCCTGGATGCAGACATTAAGGTGGTGGACACCACTCCGCCGACTGCAAACACGATGGAGGATGCAACCATATGGATCGGGGATGAGCCGAAAGCGGAAACCCTGGTAAAGGATATTGCAGATGCCACTGCGGTAACCGTCCGTTTCAGGGAAGAATACGACTTTACAACGGAAGGGGAACAGCAGGTGGCCCTGGTACTGACCGATACTTCGGGAAATGAAAGCGAGCTTACGGTACCGGTAAAGATCAAAAAAGATACCGAACCGCCGGTTATTTCCGGAGCATATAACCAACAGGTTTACATCGGAGATACCGTATCCTATAAAAAAGGGGTTACCATAACGGACAACCGGGACCAGGACATAACCCTCAATGTGGACACCAGTCAGGTAAATCTGAGACAGAAAGGGATTTACCCGGTGGTGTATTCCGCGGAGGATGCCGCGGGAAACCAGGCAACAAAGGAAATCACCATAGAGGTCCGGAAAGCTGTTGTTTCGCCAAAACAGGTAGATAAACTGTGTGATAAAATTCTCAAAGAAATTACAAATCCGGGTATGAGCCAAAAGGACAAGGCATATGCCATTTATCAATGGACCAATGGAAGCATCCTTTATACCGGAGATTCGGACAAATCGGACTGGATGGCGGAAGCGTATCGTGGCATCACCAAAAAGCACGGCGACTGTTTCACTTATTTCTCCGTCTCCAAAGCACTGCTGACCAGGGCAGGCATTGGCAATCTGGATGTTACCCGAGCCGGCGGCAGGACAAGACATTACTGGAGCATGATCAACTGCGGGGATGGCTGGTACCATTTTGACTCCAGTCCCCACAATGATGGTAAGGAAACCTTTATGATGACAGACAGGGAAGTAGATAAATATACGAGGAAGCGCGGGAAGCATTATTATTCCTTTGACAAATCGCAGTATCCCAGGACGCCGGAACAATAAACAAACGACATTCCACGACACTTCAGCCCGGAGTGTCGTTTGCTTCTGTCCGTTGTTATCTTCTCAGCTGATTGGTCATTCCCCACAGTTCATCCGCCGCATGAATGCTCTTCGTATTGATCTGATAAGCCCTCTGCGTCATCAGCATATCCGTCAGTTCCTTGGTCATGTCCACCGTGGACCCTTCCAGAAATCCCTGGCGGATTATGCTGTCGTCCGTACCCGGCCGGTTCCCGGCTTCATAAATGTCTTCCGGTCTTTCAGTGAAAAATGTGTTGTCCCCATGATCGATCAACATGGCCGGATCCGTTGCATGATACAGATGGATTTTCCCAATCTCCGCAAACTGCCCGGTGACCGGATCGGAGCATGTCATATAGCCTTTCTCATCTATAATGACGTCTTTCGCCGGCCATTGGGTCAGCGGGGTAAAGAGATCCATCCGCACATGGCGTCCGGAACCATCCACCAATTGTCCACTGCCATCCACGGAAAAGGCGCCATCCCTTGTCAGGAGAGTCTCTCCGTTTTCCCCTTCCACTCCAAAAAAGCCTTCCCCCTGGATCGCCAGATCAAACGGTCTGGAAGTTTCCTGCGGTATTCCGTTGTCAAACCGGTGCTGTATGGTCTTTACCCGGCTTCCGGTGCCGATCTGCACCGGCTTTCCTGCGGCCTTCCGTGTTATGGGGGTGCCTTTGTTCCCCAGCCGGTCATACACCAGGTCTTCAAACTGCACCTCCATGGTCTTATATCCATTGGTCTGCGCATTGGCAATATTATGCGCAATGGTATCCATTTTGTTCTGAATGCTGTCCAGGCCGGCCCGTCCGGTCTGCAATATCCTGCTGTTCATTCCAACCGCCTCCCATTTTCAATTTGCCTGCAGAAACGAAAGATCCCTCGTCTTCATCCTCCTATTCATTTCTATAGTTTCCCAATTTCATTGACGGCTTTTCCCAGGGTTTCATCCATTGCCTGGGCAACTTTCTGGTTGGATTCAAAATTCCGGGAGATTTCAATCATCCGAACCAATTCCGCCAGGGAATCCACATTGGATCCTTCCAGAAAACCCTGCTTCAGCTCATAGGCCTCCCCCGGGAGGCCCTGCTCTCCGGCGGTATACAGATTATCCCCCAGTCTGTTCAGACCCTGCGGATCGGCAAATGAAACAACAGCAAGGGAAGCAGTCCGTCCATCCGGCATCGTGATCCCGCCCTGCGCATCCACTGTGATATCCTCCGTGCCCGGCAGGATGCCCTGCCCATCCGTGCCCAGAACAGGATAGCCCTGCCCGGTAATCAGCTGCCCATCGGCGTCCAGCTGAAAACTTCCGTCCCTTGTATAGGCAGTCTGTCCGTCCGGCAAACGAACGGCAAAAAATCCGTCTCCATCGATGGCAAAATCCAGAGAATTGTTGGTTTCCTGCAAAATCCCCTGCCGGTCATCCGTATAGGCACCGTCAACGGATGCTCCCGTCTCCATGCTGCCGATGCCGGTCAAATGCCTTCCCGGATGACTGGCCCGATTCAGCACATTCATCCGATGGGAGGCCGCCACAAGAATCTGCTGCTGCTTGAAGGAATTGGTCTCCACGTTTGAAAGATTCTGAGAAACATTGGCCTGACGCCTTTCCTGCACAATCATACCCATCGCGCTGGTATACAATCCACGTATCATTTGCTCTTCTTCCCCTCTCCGTTTTCTTCCGGCAACGCCCGGACCTCCTCCTCATAGATCATGCCCATGCTCCGTGCACGGGCTTCTATCTCCGCTGCGGATGGTTTCCTGCCGAGAAGAGGCCGAAGCAAAAAGCAGGTGAGAACCATTCCGATTCCGATGCCCAGAAGGATCCTTCCATCCACAGCTTTCCCGTTCACGAATCTTTTCTTTTCTGTTCCAGCAGTCCCTGTATAAATAGGATCTCCCCCTTTTCCATATGCAGGGAGGACGCCATATCCTCCACAGACTTGTTTTGTTTCCTCATATCCGCAACACGGCAGGCTGCCTCCCGATAGTCCCTATGAACCGATAATCCTTTCCCGGATGGCTTCTCCGGAAACCTTTCCTGAGACCTGGACCGGTTCCCCGTTTGTGGCTTTGACGGAACCTCCGTCTGCGACCTTGACGGAACCTCCGCCTGAGACTTTACCTGCTGCCCTGTCTGCCCCAGCCGGACAGAGATTCCGTCCAGCTTTTTCTCCACGGTTTCCATCTGTACCTTCAATTCCTGACTTGCTGCCAGCAGCCGGATCCAGTCCCCATTCTCCTGGCTCTGACTCTTCACCACTTCCCGGAAGATCCTCCCTCTGGCTCGCTTCTCCCGCAAAATGAGATACCCTCCGCACAAAATCAGGAAGACTCCGACCGACAGCAATAAATACAGCAATTTTTACCCTCCCTTGCCTTACAACGTCTTCAGATAACTTCTCAGCTTCAGCAGGATTTTCCCATGAATCTGAGAGACCCTGGACAGGGAAACTCCAAGAACTTCTGCAATTTCCTTCAAAGTCATTTCCTCTTTATAATACAGATTCAGGATCAGCTGCTCCCTTTCCGTCAGCTGGCCCATGGCTTCCACCAGTTTCTCCTTCCGTTCCTTTTCCAGGAGCCTTTCTTCCGGTGTCTGTGTGTTCTGATCCTCCAGAACCTCGATCCGTTCATACTCCCCTCCTTCTCCGGAAAACAGAATGTCCTCCAGGGAGTACTGGGAGAGATAATGAATGTTGTCTTCTATTTCATAAAGCTCCTGTCGGGAAAGGGACAGGGCTCTGCAAATTTCCTCATCCGTCGGCTCCCGCATGAGCTGCTGCCGCAAATCATTCTGTGTCTGATAGTATTGCTTGATTTTTTTCATCTTGTCTCTGGAAACTCTTCCGTTTTTCCTCATCTCATCGATAATCGTTCCCTTGATCCGCCATTTTGCGTAATGCTGGAACGGAATCCCTTTTTGGCTGTCAAAACGCTGAAAGGCATCAATCAGGCCCAGTACCCCTGTATGAATCATATCCTCTTTTTCATACTGTGTATGCGACAGACTAATCTGGTCCACGATTTTTGAGATTAACGGAAGATACTTCTGAATGGTTTTTTCCAGATCCGGCTGCTGCTCATATACCACATTCCTCATGTTACACCTCCATCCCCTTCAGAACATAATCCAGCAGATTCTCCCCGGACACCTGCCGGATATCTTCCGGGACGGCCTGTCCCACGGTAAAATAACGAATCGGCTTGTCACTGTAGCAGCCAATGTTCAGAATGCTTCCATAACACTGCGTTTCGTCCAGTTTGGTCAAAATAATGGAATCATAGCCGACGTTTCCGTAATTCTCCAGTATCATTTTCAAGTCGCTCCTTCGGGTCGTTGCACTCACCGCCAGAATCGTCTGCTTCTCTTTTATCTCATCCAGACAAGCCTGGATCTCCAGCAACTGATCCATCCTCCTGGAATTGCTTCCCGCCGAATCCACCAAAATCCGGTCACAGTTCTGAAGGCGGTCCGCTGCGCCGGACATATCCTGCCTGGAAGAAATCACCTCCAGTGGAATATGCAGAATATCAGCATAGGTTCGGAGCTGACCTACCGCACCGATCCGAAAAGTATCCAGGGTAATGAGGCCGGTCTTCCTCCCCTTTAAAACCTCCCGGGCAGCGAGTTTTGCGATTGTCGTGGTTTTCCCCACCCCCGTCGGACCGATGAAAACCCATACACGCTGCTCCGCCTTTTCTTCCGTCAAAATGCTCCTGTGAAAGAAATCCGAAAAGAACTGTCTCGCTTTCCGAAGATCCATGCCGGCATTTCCGACCTGACTGCAGAAAGCGGTAACCTCCCGGAGTACCGAATCGTCCAGGTCCATCGTCTTCAGGTGCTGCATGAGACAAACCGGAAACGATCTCCCTTCGCTGCCTTCCGATCCTTCTTTTTCTTCCATGAGCCGGTCCATCATCTTTTTCAGCTCACGGATCTCCTTTTCCAGATGCTCTTCCCTGCTGCCTTGCTGCAACAGCTGCTGTGGCTGCTGTCGCTGTGCCTCCGGACGAACCGAGGATCGCACCGTGCCCTCCGGTATTTTCCCGGCCGGCGGATTCGGAAAGGAAGGTGCACTCCGGGGAGAATCCAACGCAGCTGTAACCTCCAGCCGTTTTTTCCGGAACAGGTTCTTCCATCCCTTTGGCCGGACCTTTCGGCTGCTGACAATAATCGCATCGCTTCCCAGCTCATATCGGATGCGGGCCCTGGCTTCCTTCATATCCTTCACCAGATAACGCCTAATTGTCATAGATATTCACCATCCCCGCCACCTCGATCCCGATGGAGTTTGGAATCTCATTCAGGGAAAGGACAGCAATGTCGGGAAACGCCATTCCAATCATCTTTTTAAAAGGTGCACGTATCCCGGGAGATGCCAGGATTACCGGACGGATATGACCCAGCGACAATCGTTCCACCAGATCATGGACATTTTCCAGTATTTTTGTGTTGACATCCGGTTCAATGGCAGGAAAGGATCCCTGAAAGGACTGCTGGATATTATCCGAAATATACTTCTCCAGCTTGGGGTGGATGGTAACCACATGCAGGACCTTGCCCGAATCCAGATAAGGAAGGACAATCGTCCTGCTCAGGGAGTATCTTACATACTCAGTAAGAAGTTCTATGTCCTTGGTACCAGGTGCATAGTCCGCCAATGTCTCCAGAATGGTGACAAGGTCCCGGACAGGTACCTTTTCCTTCAGCAGATTCTGCAATACTTTCTGCACCTGCCCCAGAGACAGCAGATTTGGTATCAGTTCCTCCACCACAGCACTGTAGTTGGGCTTGAGCGCATCAATCATTTTCTTTACTTCCTGTCTCCCGATCAGCTCATAGCTGTGTTCCCGGATGACTTCTCCCAAATGCGTTACCATGACGGTGGCGGCATCCACAATGGTGTATCCTTTCATCTCCGCCTTTTCCCGGTCCTTTTCCCCGATCCAGAGAGCCGGCAGCCCAAAGGCCGGCTCGGTGGCCGGAACGCCTTCCAGGTCGATTTTCTCATCAGCAGGATTCATTACCATCATATGTCCGGGCAGGATTTCCCCTCCGGCAACCACAATCCCTTTTATTTTCAGCTTATATTCATTGGTGTTCAGCTGCAGATTATCCCGGATACGAATAGGCTGCACGATAATCCCCATATCAAGAGCACATTGCTTTCGGATCCCGGCGATCCGCTCCAGTAAGTCTCCTCCGTTCCGATCATCCGCCAGAGGGATCAGGCCATAGCCGATCTCCACCTCCAGAAGCTCCACCCGGGCATATTCCATGTAATCCTCCGGTTCCTTTTTCCGCTCCGCAGCGGAACGGTTTGCCTCTGCAACCGCTGCCTTTTCCTCCGCCTTTCCCTTGCTTTTTTCCTCCCTGTGCAGAAGGGCTCCTCCGGTGCCGCATCCTGCTGCGAGCAAAAGAAACGGAAGCGTGGGAAGACCGGGAATGATGCCCAGGACCGCCATAACCGCAGAGGTGATCAGCATTACCTTTGGAAAGCCAAAGAGCTGGGTCCCCAGAGCGGTGCCGAAATTCTCATCCGAAGCAGATCGGGTAACCAGAATCCCGGCTGCCACGGATACCAGAAGGGAAGGGATCTGGCTGACCAATCCGTTGCCGATGGTCAGCAGGGCAAACTGGGACAGGGCTTCCTGGATGGGTTTGCCCTGCTGGAGTACATAAATGGCGATACCTCCGATGAAATTAATGAGGATAATTAAAATGCCGGCAATGGAATCCCCTTTTACAAATTTCATGGCACCGTCCATGGCCCCATAAAAATTGGCTTCCTTTTCCAGCTTTTGCCTCCGTACCCTTGCCTGCTCATCATTTATGGCACCGGTATTCAAATCCGCATCAATGCTCATTTGTTTTCCAGGCATGGCGTCCAGCGTGAACCGTGCGGATACCTCGGATACCCTGCCGGCCCCGTTGGTCACGACAATGAGCTGAATGACGATCAGGATAATGAAGATAATGATCCCGACGATGTAATTGTCGCCCGTGACAAAAACGCCGAAGGCCTCCACCACTTTCCCCGCATACCCCTGTCCCAGAATCAGCCGGGTGGAAGAGATGTTGAGGCCCAGCCGAAACAGGGTCAGGACCAGCAAAAGGGTGGGAAATACCGAAAATTGAAGGACTTCTGTTGTAAACATGGACAGCAGCAGTACGATCACGGACAACGCAATGTTCATGGACAACAGAATATCCAGCATACCCGTATGAATCGGCACGATAATCAGGGATATGACACCCAGTATGCCAAAGGCGGTGAGCACATCAAGATTTTTGACTGGTTTGGAATACAATTTACCGGTTCGGACCGACATTTTCTCTCATCCCTGTTCCCATTTTGGTTTTTTCTTCCATGCGATACACTGTGGCCAATATTTCAGCCACCGCCTGATACAGCTCCACCGGAATTTCCTGACCGACTTCCACATGCCGGAACAAGGCTCTGGCCAGAGGTTTGTTTTCCAGAATGGGAATTTCATGCTCTCCGGCAACCTTACGAATCCTGTCCGCCATAAAATCCATTCCTTTTGCTGTCACTACCGGAGCACCTTTCATGGAGTCCTCATACCGAAGCGCCACAGCCAGATGTGTCGGATTGGTCACCACCACTGTGGAATCCGGAAGTGCCGACATCATGCGGGTCGTAGCCATCTGCCGCTGCTTTTGTCTTCTCAGGGACCGAACCTGGGGATCCCCTTCCATCTGCTTCCACTCTTCCTTCACTTCTTCCCTGGTCATCCGCAGATCCTTCTGAAACTCAAAACGCTGATACACATAGTCCACGGCTGCCAGTGCCAACAGACAAATTCCCACCCGCGAGAACAGCCCCAGAACAATATCCTTCAGTACAGGAAACACCCCGTAAATACTCATCCGGGAGAGGGAAAGGATCTCCTCCAGGTTCTCCTTCACAAAGGACCAGGAAAGAGCGCCCACCAGAATCAGCTTCAGTAGGTTTTTTACAAATTGGAGGAGTACCTTTTTGGAAAATATATTTTTCAATCCCTCAATGGGATTCAGCCTTTGCCCGTGTGGCTTCAGCGGATCGGTTGTCCAAAGCAGACCGGTCTGCACAATGTTGGCCAGGGCCCCGATCCCCATGACGGCTCCCATCATCGGCAGGACCGCTTTCAGGTAAATACCGGAATCCTGCAGAAACAGGGCCGTCAGGTTTCCCTGTGTGACAATCCGGCTCATACCATTCTCCAGGGAATGCGTCAGATAGCTGTGCAGGGCCGTCAGGACGGAATTGCCCATCAGCTGAAACACCAATACCAGGAGCATCAGCGTGACCGCCGAGGTGAGGTCATAGCTTTTGACAACCTGACCTTTTTTCCTTGCATCTTCCTTCCTCTTTGGAGTGGCTTCTTCTGTTTTTTCCCCGGCAGCGAAAGCCATCATGGCAACCGGCATATCCTTCATGAAATCCCGTATCCGCGAGGGCAGGCTCCCAAAGAGGGAAGTCAGCATATTGCCGAAAGCCGGAAGCAATACAATAATAGCCAGAAGTCCGATCAACATTTTCAGAGGAAGGCTCAACATCAGGATATTGATCTGCGGAACGGATCTGGACAGGATCCCCATGACCAAATCCGTCAGCAATATCACAAAAAGAATCGGCATGGCAATTTCAAAGGAAATCCGGAACATATCCACAAATATGGTAACGATCGCTTCCGGATTCATTTTCCCCAAGTTCAGCTGTCCCGGAGGAATGGCTTCCAAACTTTGCGCCAGGGCATAAATAAGAGCATGATGCCCGTTCACAGCAAAAAACAACGTAACTCCCACCCACTCATACAGATTGCCAAAAAGCGATATCTGGGCTCCGGACATGGGATCATAATAGGTCGCCATGGAAAATCCAATCTGAAAGTCGACCATCTGGCCTGCCATCTGCACACAGGCAAAGATCAGATTTACAGCATACCCCAGCGCCAATCCGAACAATACTTCCTTCCCTGCGAGAATTCCATAGGCAAGAATGGAATCCGTTTCGATCTGCAGCGACGAAGCCGGAACAGCCAGGTACAGAAGATAGGCCAAAATCAGGGACAAACCGGCTTTCACCCTGCCCGGAACCCCGTTCAGACGGAGCAGGGGGATGGCTGCGAGAAAGCTTAGAACCCGCATCCAGATCAGAAAGCCGACGGACAATTGCTCTGCATTAAACTGCAACACGGAAAACCACCTACGAGACGATATTGGCAATATAGCCGAATATCCGATTGGTAAAGCTGACTAATGTATTCATCATAAACGAGCCCAACAAAATCATGGTAAAGAATACTGCCAGGATTTTTGGAACAAAGGTCAGGGTCTGCTCCTGGATCTGGGTGGTTGCCTGCAGAATACTGATAAGCAGGCCCACCACCAGAGCAACAAGCAAAATTGGTGCAGAGGTCTTCACGGTTGTAAGCAAAGCATCCTTCATAATATCCAGTATCACTTCCTGATTCATGGATTTTCCTCCTTTTCTCCTGTTCCCTGTAAAAAAGATCCGCTTACAGAAAACCTTCCACCAGGGATTTTACGATCAGATGCCAGCCGTCCACCAAAATGAACAGCAGCAGTTTAAAGGGCAGGGAAATGGCTGCCGGAGGCAGCATAAACATCCCCATGGACATCAGGATCCCGGAAACCACCATATCAATGACAATAAAGGGAATATACAATAAAAATCCAATGGTAAAGGCCGTTTTCAGTTCACTGATGACAAATGCCGGGATCAATGTCGTCATACTCACATCCATCCGGTCTTTCGGCATCTTCTCCCGGGAAATATCCACAAACAGGGCCAGATCCTTTTCCCTGGTCTGCCGCAGCATAAATTCCTTTACCGGTTTGATGCCGGTCCGGATTGCTTCGTCCTGCGTGATGGTTCCGTCCAGATAAGGGTTTACTGCCTGATCCATGATCTGGTTCACTACCGGCGACATAATAAAAAAGGTCAGGAACAGAGCCAGACCGATCAATACCTGATTGGGAGGCGTCTGCTGAGTTGCCAGAGCGCTTCGCAGCAGGGAAAAAACCACAATGATCCGGGTAAAGGACGTCAGCAGCGTCAGAATGGAGGGCGCCAGAGTCAGTATGGACATCACGATGAGCAAACGTATGCTGTCCACCAGTTGTTTTGGCTCCTCCGGAGGATGAAGCGCAATCTCCCAGTCCGGAGATACGGCGATGGTTTTCGAAGCCGCATGAGCGACCGGCTGCACGATAAATGGAAGCAGAACGATCAGAAGAAGAAAAGCCGCTTCTTTTCCCCTGCATTTTCTATTTTCCATATTTGTCCCAGACTTTCTTCCACTTTTCGTTATGGAACCACCCCTGTACCTTTTGCTCCCGGTTCCTTCCCGGGTCTTTCCCTGCTTTTTTCTCCAGATAAGCCTTCGCTTCCTCCGGAGAAAGTGTCCTGATCCGCTGTATATTGTTCTCGCTTATCCCGAGCACCACAACTTCGTCAAACAGTTTCACGACATACAACGCCGATTTATTGGAAACAGGGACCTTTTCCAGTATCTGAATTCCTCCGGACGGATTCTGCCGGTGCAGATACCGGCCGGTCAGTCTCAGGCTGACACAGGCAAGAAGGATCACTGCCGGCAAGGCAGCCAGAAGCTTTAAAGCGCTGTTTATCAATTCCCGATCCATGGCATTCCTCTTTTCCATTCCCGAAGCCATTTTATACAGATGCCTGGCTTCATTGGACCAGAAAGTCCGTAATAAACACGTCGGTTATCATTTTTTCCGGGAAAAACTGATTCAGCTTACCCAGCATCTCCTTCTTCAGCCCTTCTGTCGATGCAATCGGCATAATATCCTTTACACTTTTACTCCTCAATACGGACAAGATGGCGTCCCTTTCCTGGGCTTCCTTTTCCTCAATCACCTTCTGATCTTCCTCCCGGTCATAGCCCAGGGCAATCTTTATTTTCAAATACCGCCCTTCGTCTTTCAAATTGACAATGATCTCGTCCATGGAGTACGTGTGATGGGTCTTATAGGCCCTGGGCTCTTCTGCAAAAACAAAGGTCTTGCTGTAATAGGAAAACGCCAGGAATGCCATCACCAGAGTAACCAGGGGAATCACGAAAAACAAAAGGGCCGTTCTTTTTTTACCTGTGCCTGCTTCCTTCGCCATCTTCAGTACCTCCTTCCATTGATGCTACGATCAGCATATTGACCCTGCGGTTCCGGGCACGGTTCTTTTCGGAATCGTTGGGGACAACGGGCCGGTATTCCCCATAGCCTGCCGCAGACAATCTGCGCGGATCAATGTGTTTTTCCTCCGCGAAATAACGCACCACTGTGGTCGCCCGGATGACGGAAAGCTCCCAGTTCGACGGAAACGGGGCCCTGTGCATGGGCACATCATCGGTGTGCCCTTCCACAATGATATTGTTGTCAAAGGAGCGGATCAATTTGGTGAGCTTATTCAGTATCACCAGACTGTCCGGCTTCAGCTCCGTTTTCCCTCTGTCAAAAAGGATGCTTTCATTAATATCAATGATCACGCCTCTTCGATCTGTCCGCAGCTTCACATCCGCGGACAGGCCTTCCTTTTCCACAAAACCATGGACGGTCCGATAGATCCCCTGGATCTCCCTGCTTCGCATGGTTTTCCCCCCGGATGGCTCCGGCGTATACCCCTCTGCCTCTCCCGACGAACCTTTTGAACCCGGCACAACAGCTTTAATGGAGTTGGCAGGCGGATTGCCTTCCAGTATGGAACCTCCTCCGGCGGAACCGTTCAGGGAAAACTGCAGGGAAGAGGATAACGCCCTGAACTTCTGCGCATCCACATTGGAGTACGTAAACAGCAGAATAAAGAAAGTCAGCAGAAGTGTGGCCATATCCGAATAGGTTGTCAGCCAACCCGCTCCTCCGCCTTCGGACTCTCTCCGCCTTCTCCTACGCATGTCCGGACACCGCCTCCGAGTTGTCTTCCCTTTCCGCTTTTTCCTGCCATTCCTGCCGCTCCTTCGGCGATAAATAAGCGGACAGCTTTTCCTCTACAATCCGGGGATTGGCTCCCGACTGAATTGCCAGTACTCCGTCAATGATCATTTCCATCTGAAATGACTCGATCTCCGTCTGGGATTTCAGATTGTTTGCAATGGGAATAAAGATCAGATTGGCCAGCAGGGATCCATAAAAGGTGGTAATCAGGGCAGTCGCCATTCCCGCACCGATACGGGACGGATCATCCAGGCCGCTGAGCATGATGATAAGGCCGATCAGGGTGCCCAACATGCCAAAAGCAGGCGCCAGCTCCCCCCAGGTCCGGAAAATATTTTCTCCCGGCTTATGCCTTTCCTCCAGGGAATCAATTTCCATTTCCATAATATCCCGGATGGTATCCTGCTCCATGCCGTCAATCGCCATTTGCAGTCCCCTCTTCAAAAAGGGGTCGTCCAGATCCGCCGCGTCATCTTCCAGAGACAACAGGCCTTCCCGCCGTGCTTTTCTGGAAAGGTCAGAGAAATAGGAAACATAGTTCTCCTTCAAATTGGATGGCTCGCTCACGACTTTCCTGAGAATAACCGGTATGGATCTCACGTACTGAAAAGGATAACTGATCAGAACCGCCGCCAGGGAACCAAAAAACGTAATCAGAACGGACGTAACACTCCAGAACATTATAAAGGTTCCGCCGTCCATGGAAATTGCCAGAACAATCAAAATCATGCCGATTGTCAAGGCAAGAACCGGAACCAGATTCTTTTTCATTCCGACCCCTCCCACTCCACCCGATTGATTTCCTTTCGATACGCCATTACCTTTCCCGATACCTCATTGGCACTTTCCATGACCCTTATCCTTTTCCCGCCTGTCAGGGTAATGATCGTATCATGCAGTTCCTCAACCTGTTCAATCTTTTCCGGATTCAGATAGAACAGGTTTCCCTTCAGCGTTGTCAGTTCAATCATCGAATCGTCTCCTTAGCAAAGAACCACTTCTCCTGTTCTTTCTATCTTTTCAGATTGATCAGCTCCTGCAGCATTTCATCCGAAGTCGTGATGATCCGGGAATTGGCCTGATAGGCTCTGCTGGTAACAATCATGTCGGTAAACTCGTTGGCAAGATCCACATTGGACGATTCCAGGCAGCCCTGCCGGACGACCCCCATACCACCTGCCGCGGCGGTTTCATACACCGGTTCTCCGGAATTGAGGCTTTCTTCATAGGTGTTCCCGCCCTTCTTTTCCAGTCCTCCGTTGTTTTCAAACTTTGCCAGGGTAATGGACCCGAGATAATAAACGGAGCCATCGTCATAAACTCCGGTGATCAGCCCGGATTCATCAATGGAAAAGGAATCCAGTTTGTGGCCTTCGATTTCGTTTGGTATACTGAGAGGCTCCCGGACGGACGGATCGACATCCGGCAGTTCAGTTGATTGAAAACGATCGCCCAGAAGGCGAAACCCTTCCGCATTAACCAGAAAGCCGTCCTGATCCTTATAAAAGGCGCCGTCCCGGGTAAATCGCAGTTTGCTGCCTTCCCTGTCCGTTGCCACGACGAAAAAGCCTTCCCCTTCAATCCCCAGATCCAGATCCCGGCCGGTAGGCTGCATGCTTCCCCCTTCAAACAGGGTGTCAATCGCCGACACGGAAACGCCCTGACCGACCTGCTTTGGGTTCACGCCTCCGCGTCCCGCTGCCGACGGTCCCTGGGCACGTGCCTGCGACTGACTGAACAGATCCCGGAACTGAACACGGCCGGCCTTAAATGCCGTTGTGGTTGAATTTGCGATGTTATTTCCTATCACATCCATTTTTGTTTGGTTGGTCTTCATGCCGGACACACCGGAATACATGGAACGTAACATAATTTTTTCCTCCTTTAAAGAGTAAGTCTTTTGAAATCCTGCACACTGCCTTTTATGCTTCCTCCGCTTCCCCGGAGCCGGATGGACCTGTCGGAATTTCCGGTTCCGATCCCGGAACGCCGATATCTTCTATCTGATCCATGGTATAGGGCGTACCATTCACCACAAGCTCGATATCCCCTCCGGTCAGCCGCACCTTGTCCACCAGTCCCTGAACCGTCTGCCCTCCGTCATTCAGGGTAACATTTTTTCCCACAAGCTGGCTTCCAAACTGAAGATACTGAAAGGAAAGCATATCCGTCATGGTATTGTTCAGATTCTGGATCTGCTCCAGAGTACTGAACTGTGCCATCTGTGCTATAAACTGCGTATTGTCCCCTCCGCCCAACGGATCCTGATAACGAAGCTGCGCAGCCAGGATCTGCAGGAAGGCATCCTTGCCCAGCTTATTATCGGGAGTCCGTTCCGCCGTTCCAGGCGACGCGGCTGCGTACACTCCCTGTGAAGCAATTTCTGAAATCCCCATATGGATCATCCTTTCTGTTTTCCTTTTCCTGAAACTCCAAAGCATCCCAGGCGTGCCGAGCCCTTATGGTTCGTAATCCTCCAATCGATCCGACCTTCCGTTTCCATGGATATATCCATGGAAAGATCAGCCTTTTAGATCAGCCGATCCAGGGAAAAGCCCGTGTCCCAGCCCAGATAAGCATTTCGGGACGAAACGGATGGCGTTTCCGGACAGATCGGTTCTTCTTTCCATATGCCTCTGCGGAAATACCGGCGGACGGGGCGGTTTTCCCGGTAAAAAGGGTTCTCTCCTCCCTGGCCGCATTCCGCATCGTTTTGTTGCAGGCTGATGTTTACATCCTGAAGCCGGACATTCTGTTCCTTTAACCGGCCCGCCAGATCCGGGAGCTGTTTTTCCAGTGCTTCCGCAGCAGCCGAATTTTCCACCAGGATGGTGCCGGACAAATGCCCGTCCTTCATGTGTACCAGTATTTCGATCTCCCCAAGTTCCCTGGGGCTCAGCTGCACCTTCAGGCCGGACAAATTCTCCTGGCGGCTCATGGTAACCCTCTCCGTCATCCGGGACGCAATGTCCTCCAGATTCCGGATGACCGGGTGGAAAGAAGTCCTGCTGGCTTCCGAACCTTCTAAAATGTTTCCGGCCTGCCCTGCCTTTCCATCCATTTTCCTGTTTATATCTTCTTCCAGGGTGTTTTTTGGCGCCGCTGACATTAAAACGGAGAGGTCCTCCTTCCAAACCGGATTTCCCATTGAGGGGGACGGAGTCTGCCGGGCAATTTCCCTTGCCGGTTCCATCACCGGGGCTGATGAATCCGGCAGCCCCACGTTTTCGATCCCTCCCGGGAGAATTCCGCTGCTGTCTTCTTTCCGCACCTGTAAAAAATCCGGGCCCGACGCCATCTTCACATCAGCCGGGACAGATCTCACATCCCCGCCGTCCGGTACCCCGGCGCCCTGCAAGTCAGCATTCAATGAAGGGCTTGCTTCCCGGATCCCGGAATCCTGTATTGCGGTGCTCTGTAAACCGGAACCTTTTTTCCCTGCCTCCGCCTGCGGTGCATCCGTGGGAACCGCTTCCCTTATTTCCGCATTGTGAATGCCGGCATCCGACGGTAAACCAGCTTCCGTCTCCTGTACCTCCGCACTGTGCAGGCCCACAGCCGGCGCCAGGCTCCCCGGCATCCCGGCGCCCTGCAGGTCAGTATCCAATGGAGGACTTGCTTCCCGGATCCCGGAATCCTGTATTGCGGTGCTCTGTAAACCGGAACCTTTTTTCCCTGCCTCCGCCTGCGGTGCATCCGCGGGAACCGCTTCCCTTATTTCCGCATTGTGAATGCCGGCATCCGGCGGTAAACCAGCCTCCTGTACGCCCGTATTCTGCAAGCCAGCATCCGGCAGTGGGCCAGCTCCCACTCCCTGTACCTTCGTATTCTGCAGACGAACATCCAACAAAGGATTCCTTGATATCCCGGTACTTTGTTCTCCGGCATCCTGCGAACGGATACCTTCCTGTCCTGCCTCCGCCTGCGGTGTACCGGCGGGGGCATCTTCCTGATCTCCCGCGCTGTCAGCAGCATCCGGCGACGAGCCAGCCTCCTGTACGCCCGTATTCTGCAAGCCAACATCCGGCAGTGGGCCAGCTGCCTGCATCCCCGCACTGTCCAGGCCGACATTCGGCGCCAGGCTCCCCGGTATCCCGCTGCCTTGTACATGGATATCCGTCAATAAGCTTCCTGATGTCCCGGCGCTTTGTGTCCCGGCATCCGATAAAGCGGCTCCCTCCTGCCCTGTCTCCGCCTGCGGCACGACAGCGGGAACAGCTTCCTGTTCTCCCGTATTCTGCGGACCGGCATCCATCCATGAGCCGGTCTCCTGTACTGCTGCACTGTGCAGTCCGGCCTGAAAAGCCTGCGGATCCGTCATCCGGGCAGTCTCAGAAATACCGGTGCTTCCCAACAGCGGATCGCCATCCCCCTTCCCCTCACCAGCGGAAGCCTGATCCGAAGAAAGGGATTCTCCCTGCGGTCTGTATAACATGGCAAGAATCCGAACAATCATATCTGAGAAACCTGGACTTTCCCCTTTCCCATTTTCTTTCTGCCGGTTCCCGATATTCAGAACACACTCCGGCTGCATTGCCTTTTCTGAGCTGATTTTCATTTCCACTCCCCTCCTTTCATGGATTCTGTCCCCGGGTCACTCCGCATATAGGAATACAGGGCCAGTTCATCCGTAATTTTCTGCTCCGCCTGCTGCAGATCAAAATCGTATTTCTCCCGGGCCCGTTCCTTATGCTTTTCGATCGTCTTCCGATCTCTCTGCGCATGAATCAGCTGTCGGCGTTTCTCTTCCGCTGCCTTTTCCGTCTCCGCCACCAATTGCCTTTGCATATCTACCTTTTTCTTCAGAGAAAGGATATATTGCTGAAGATTTTTCCACTCAAAAACCTTGTGATTTGTGCAGGTGCACCGGGAAGCAACCGCAGCATCCAGTTTTTCTTCATAATCCCTCAGCGTTCTTTTGTGCCGGATCAGCTCTCTCCATATCTGCGAGTATTTTTGCTTTTCCTGCTCTTCCACACTTCTTCGATAATCCAGCACACTTTCCATGGAATACTGAAACGCCTTCATTTCCCTTCACCCGGGCCTTTCTTCAGAATTTCCTGCATCTGCTGCAGGGTATCGTTGTATTCCACCCTTTCCGTGACATCCTGCGTCAAAAAGTCATTGATCGGTCCATTCAATGCAATGGCACGGTCGATCTGCGGGTTGGACCCTTTCGCATACGCACCGATGTTGATCAGGTCCTCGGACTTTTCATAAACAGCCAGGGAATTGCGGATCTCCCCGGCCATTTGATCCTGATTTGCAGAAGTAATCTCCCTGGCCAGACGGCTGATGCTTTGCTGCACATCAATCGCCGGAAAATGATTCTGACCAGCCAGCTTTCTGGACAAAACGATATGTCCGTCCAGAATCCCGCGCACGGCATCCGATATGGGCTCGTTCATATCGTCTCCATCCACCAGCACCGTGTAAAAAGCGGTAATGGAGCCCCGTTCGGAGGTGCCGGAACGCTCCAGAAGCCTGGGAAGCTCCGCAAAAACGGAGGGAGTATACCCTTTGGTGGCAGGAGGTTCCCCTATGGCCAGGCCCACCTCTCGTTTGGCCATGGCAAACCGGGTCACCGAATCCATCATCAGCATGACCTTCTTCCCCCGGTCACGAAAGTATTCCGCAATCGTGGTGGCCACATAGGCTCCCTTGATTCGCACCAAAGCAGGCTGATCGGATGTGACACACACAACAACCGATTTCTTCAGTCCATCTTCTCCCAGATCCTTTTCGATAAAATCGCGTACCTCACGCCCTCTTTCTCCAATCAATGCGATGACGTTGACGTCTGCCTTACAGTACCGGCTGATCATGCCAAGCAAAGTGCTTTTGCCCACGCCGCTGCCCGAAAAAATACCGATTCTCTGGCCTTCCCCGCACGTCAGAAGTCCGTCGATTGCCCGGATTCCCGTAGGCATGATATTGGTAATCCGGTTCCTTTTCAGGGGGTTGGGAGGGGTCCGGTCCACAGGGCAGCTCTCCCGGGACAGCGCTATTCCCCTTTCCTCCTCTTCCATTGGCTCACCCAGACCGTTGAGCACCTTTCCCAGCAAGTCCTCGCCTGCCTGGATGGTAAGTGCCTTGCCCGTCGGTATGACCTTGCATCCCGACCCGACGCCTTTCAGATCCCCCAGCGGCATCAGCAGCACCTGCCGGTCCCGGAACCCAACCACCTCTGCCATTACCGCCGAGCCTTTCCCATCCAGCAAAATCCGGCAAACCTCCCCAACAAATCCCTTTATTCCCTGCACCATGATGGTCAGGCCAATCACCTGGGTCACCTTTCCGGCTGTGGAATAAAAGTTTCCATTCTCAACAAATTGCCTGCAGCGGTCAAAATCGAAAGCAAAGCCCATTACCCTTTCCCTTCTTTCCAATCCTGCAAGGCATTGACGATGTTGTCCAGCTGCCTGTCTATTTCAAGATCCATGACCTGATCTTCCGTTTCAATGATACATCCTGGACTTTTCACGGAAGGATCCTCCAAAATGGCAAAATTGGCATTGGGGCATACCTTTTTGAAATTCCCGATGTTCTCCTCCAGCACGGAAACATATTGCGCAGGACACCGGATCAGGATCTGCTTTCTTTCTTCTGCCTGATGCAATGCGTTTTTTACCATTTCCACAATGCTCTCTTCCCGGACATCCACGCTGTAACGGATCATGCCTTTCGCCATGGAGGCAGCCAGTTGAATGATCTCTTCCCTCGTCCTGGCGATATACTGCCTGGTTTCACGATGGGCATCGGACAGCAGAGCCCTTGCCTGCCCCTGCATCTCCCTGGTCTTCCGATCAGCCTCCTTCCAGCCGGACTGGTAACCTTCCTTATGGCCTTCCTGAAATCCGGCCTGATACCCGTTTTCCCTGGCTTGCTTCCGGATGGACCCTGCCTGCTCTTCCGCCCGGCGAATCCGCGCCTCTGCCTCATGCTCCGCATCACGGAGCTTTTCTTCCGCTTTGCTCCGGGCCTGCCTGAGATCCTCTTCCCATTTGCTGTCACAAGCCATCCCCCCGTCGTCCGTTTCCCGGTCTGCAGGGCTCATTTCCCTGACAGGGGACAGGGGGATCTCACGGCTGTCTGCCTCCATATTTACCTGATTGCTTTTGATCAGCCTACGGGACAACAACATTTTCGCCACCTCGCGCAATGATAATCTCGTTGGTTTCATCCAGCTTACGTATGAGCGCAACAATTTTCTGCTGTGCCTCTTCCGCCTCCACCAGCCGGACCGGGCCCATAAACTCGATATCTTCCCTCAGTGTCTGGGCTGCTCTCTTTGAAAGGTTCTGATAAATGGAATTGGCCACATCTTCAGAGGAAATCTTCAGGGCAAGGGCAAGATCCCTGCTGTCCACTTCCCGGAGAATTCTCTGAATGGAAGCGGAATCGAGGGTAATGATATCTTCGAACACAAACATATTGGACCGGACCTTTTCTGCCAAATCCGGTTTTTCTTTCTCCAGATCATTGATAATGTTCTTTTCCGTGCCCCGATCCGAGGAATTCAAAATGTCGACCAGAGTTCCCACGCCGCCTACCGTCTCGTAATCGTTGCCAATAATGGAGGACAACTTTTTTTCCAATACGGATTCCACCTGTCGGATTATTACCGGAGACGTCCGGTTCATGGTGGCGATCCGGCTTGCGACATCAGCCTGCAGCTCCTGGGGCAGACCGGACAGAATGGTGGCTGCCTTATCTGGCTGAAGATAGCAAAGAATCAATGCTATGGTCTGCGGATGCTCCCTGGATATCGTATGAAACAGCTGCTGGGCATCCGCCTTTCTTGCCATGGCAAAGGGACGGCGCTGCTGCGTGATTTCAGACACCGTATCAATCATTTCCTTCGCTTTCTGGGTCCCCAGGGCTTTGGTAAGAATATTTCTGGCATAATCCAATCCCCCTTCGCTGATATAGTCCTGAGCCACCGTCATATCCAGAAATTCCTTCAGGACCTCATTTCTTTGCTGCGAAGTGATCTTCGTCATGTTGGCAATCTCGTAGGTTACCTTTTGAATCATTTGGTCAGGCAGCCTCTTTATGATGCTGGATGAGACATCCGGCCCAAGGGCTATCATAAGGATCGCAGCTTTCTGAACTCCGCTCAACTTTTTTACCTTTGCCATCTATCCGTCCTCATCCTCCAGTATCCATGCCCGGACCAAATCCGCCATGTCATCCGGATTCTTTCGGGCATATTCCTTTAAGCTGCGCTCTTCCTTATTCTCCTTTGGCTCAATGTTGATCAGCGGCTCTTCCCGCAGAATGTCCTCCACAGGAATCGGCTCGTCTGCCACTGCATCAACCATTGGCGGGGATTCGGGCTCTGGTTCCCGCTTCCTTTTCTTTTTCCTTACAGATCGGAACAAACCGATCAGGACAGCGATAATGCAAACTGACAGAACTCCCAGGGCCACAAAAAGAATCTTTCTTTGGGAAGCTGCCTGCCTTTGGGCTTTTATCGCGGCTTCCTTCTGCCGCCGGGCCTCTTCTTCCTGCATCTGCTGATCCAGTTCATCCTTCAGGGAAGTATCAAACGATACTCCTTCCACCTGAATCGTATCTCCGCGGCGTTCATCGTATCCGATGGCAGCCGACACAATATTCTGCATGGCCTGTTGGGTTTCCTCATTCAGTTTGCCATTGTAGACAACAGACGCGGTAATCCGCTTGACTTCGCCGGGAGCCTTTGTAGTATGGGTTTTGGTTTCCCCAATTTCATTATTCGTTGTGGATTCGTAGGAGGTCACGCCATTCTGATCCAAAACCTCTGTTACGTTTTCATCAATGTAGTTTTGGGTATTGTTGTCAATCGGGCTGCTGCCCTGTCCTTCTGTCGTCGTTCCGTTCTGATTGATCCGAACCTCCTGACTGCGGATCACTTCCTGAGGATCATAGGAAATCCTGGTTTTGTCCTGGGAATCAAAATCCAGATCGGTCTTCACGGATACCGCCACCTTACCGACTCCAAAGACCTGCTCCAGCAAATCCTTTAAATCCTTTTCCAGCTTGTTTTCAAACTGTTTTTCCAGATCCATTATCCGCGTGCTGCTCCCCGCAGACGAATAGGTATCCTCTTCATTCAACACTTCATCACTGAGCAGATGTGCACTGGAATCCACCACCCGGACATTTTTCTCCGGAAGATTTTTCACTGCACCGGACACCAGCGATATGATTCCCTTGATTTGTTCCGGAACCAAATCCCTGCCCGGCTTCAAAGTCAGTATAATGGATGCAGTGGCCGGTTTCTGTTCCTTCATGAAAATGGATTCCTCGGATAAGGCCAGATGAATCCGCGCTTTATCCACTTCTTCCAGAGATTGAATGGAGCGCTGCAGTTCTCCCTCCAGCGCCCTTTGATACAGGATTTCCCTGTCCGCATCTGTCATGGCATAATTTGATTTATCAAACAGTTCAAAGCCTTCCCCGCTGTCCGGCAAAGCTCCGTCAATTGCCAGATCCAGGCGAAGCCGGTCCACATCGTTTTCCGGCACCAGCAGAGCCGTGCCGTTGTCTGCGATTTTGTAGTCTGTGTACTTCCTCTCATCCAGCTTCTCCACCATCTGGGAGGCATCCTTGATATCCAGGTTTGTAAACAGGGGAACATATTCTGCTTTTTTATTTCCGCTCAGGTTGTAAACGGAAATTGCGGCGATAAGGGAACACAGCACGATTATGAAACTGATCTTCTTCACCTTGCTCAATTTGATCCAGGCGCCTGATAGCTTATTCCATATTCCGACGATTTTACCCACTCTGCTTAGACTCCTAACGCTTTCCTTATTCTATCTTTTCTTAAAAGGAACGAAAAAACCGGACTGCCTGTCTGGCATTCCATGATGTCCATCCCTGCAGAATCCGTGCATTCCTGCTACAGCTGTATCCGATTAATCTCCTGATAGGATTCTATCAGTTTGTTTCGTATCTGTACCGTTACTTCCAGTGCCAGTCTTGCTTCCTCCGCAGCCAGCAAAACGGAATGAATATCCTTCGCTTCCCCCGTTACCAGCTGCCGGCTCGCTTCATCCGCCTTTATCTGCATATCGTTCACCTTATTCAGCTCTTCCTTCAGGACCGATCCAAAATCCGCCTTTTCCGTCCTGGCCGGTTTCACTGTCCCGATGGCGGCAACGGAAGGAGCCTCTGCTATCGGATTGATTTCCATACCTACCCCTCTTTATTTTGAAAAATGCTGTATCCGGCAGAAAACCGGATTGTTTTCCATATGTACGGTATACGCCTCTATCCTCTGCCAATCTCCAAGGCCCTGGCCATCATACCCTTTGTGGCATTCACTGCGGTGACATTGGCTTCGTAGGCTCTGGTGGATGCAATCAGATCCACCATCTCATTCAATATATTGACATTCGGCATACTGACATATCCGTTTGCATCAGCATCCGGATGGGTTGGATCGAACACACTTTGCAGGGGACTTTTGTCCTCCACAACCCCCACTGCCTTGATCCCCCTGCTGACGCTCCCGATTTTGCCGGACTCCCTGTCCCGTTCCGTCGCCAGATTCTCCTGAAAAACTGCTATTTTCCGCCGATAGGGACCGCCCTGCTCGGTATGCGTGGTATTTACATTTGCTATATTGGAAGCAATGGTATCCATCCGCAGACGTTCCGCTGTCAACCCGCTGGCACTGATCTGCATTGTGTCAAATACCTTCATGATCAACTTCCTCCCCGGACCAGATATCGCAGAGTATTTAATTTTTGATTGGCCTGCTCAACTAAAGTGCTGTACAAAAGCTGATTTGCCGCCATATTCGACACCTCAAGATCAATATCCACATTGTTTTTGTCGTTTCTCATGGCAGGAGATTTGTCCCTTACCAATCTTGGCTCAACTTCCCGGTCTGCTTCCCTCAGGCTGCCGGAACCCTCCTGTACTGCATTCAGGGATGCCGGCCTGTCTGACATGGACTTCTCCAGCTCTTCTTCAAAAACCACTCTCTCTGCCTGATAACCGGGTGTGTTGATATTTGCGATATTGTCGGAAATGGCTTGCTGCCGCAGCCAGGATGCGTCCAGCGCCTTTTTCAGTAATTCGTATGTCGGATCCTCCAGAATCCGGATCAATTCCCTTCCCCCCTTTCATGAAATACATGCAAAGGATCATACAGAATGGCAGAATATATTGGCCCTTTTGCCACTCGTTCCTAATTCTTAAATTAATATATTCGACTCAGGCCGCCGTATTTCCTCTTTTTCAGACAGAAACAAAAAAAATCGGACAATGGAACCTCCGACTGTTTTGACAGAATCCATGGCTGTTTCTGCCGGAAATCTTCAGGCCGGATCCATCGCCTTCGCCCACGCATTCCGCAATTCTTCCAGCATGCCATATACCTTTTCCACTTTTTCACTGTCCTTTTGAATGTTTGCATCGATTAACTCCTGGTTCATATATTCATACAGGCTGTATAACTTCCCTGCAATCTCACCGGCATCAAAGTTCAGGGTAGCCATCAGCTCATTCAGGATATCCTGCACCTTTACCAGATTGCCATGGGCCTCTTCCACCTTTTTCTCCTCCATGGCCGTCAGGGCAAATCTTAAAAATTTCAGTGCCCCGTCATACAGCATCAGCAACAGCCCGCTGCGGGATGAAGTGCTGATCTGATTCTCCTGATAGACTTCATAGCCGTTGGAATACCGATCCATAGAATCCCCCCTTTTCATCCTTCCCCTTCTCCGAAATACGCGGACAACCGAAAAAGCCGGTTGTCAACCTTCTATTTTACCCTGTTCAGCAGGATGGACTGCCCCTCCGGCCTTTCTCCGGCATAAGCACGCATAACCTTCTGATTCTTTTGAATCCCCTGAATCGCATCCCGGAATTCCTCCATCAAATCCTGCGCCATCCGAAGATTGCTTTTTTCCAGATCATGGATCCTTCCATACGTCTCCTCCACCCGGCTTTCCATGACAGATATCTTCTCTGCCTCCGGGCCTGCAAATTGATCTGTCCCTTCCGGAAAAACAGTCCTTTCACGGATCCGATCAATCTTTTTCTGCTTTCGGACCAATGCCCGGTTCAGGGCATCCGTATCCTTTTGCTCCAGAGCCCTTGTCATCTCTTCCGTAATGCTCAGGATCCCTTCTGCATTCTGCAGAATTTCCCCATACATCCGTAACACGTCATGCGGGGAATCCTTCTGATTCATCGTATCCTCCATCCTCCGTACCGTCTCCGCTGCCTTCCCGGCAGCCTCACGAACGGTCAGTTGCCGGACTTCATCCCCAGCTGCTGCGTCAGCCAGTTACTCTGGGAATACATTTTATTGAGCGCTGTCTCCATGGCAGTAAATTTTTTCCAGTAACTCTCTTCCTTGTCTGCCAGGCGAAGCCCCATGCGATAAACCTTCTCCTCATAATCGCTGATGGATTCATCCAGCATGCTGATGCTGCCGTGCTTTGTCACAAAATCCAACAGCATGGTGGAATTCACACTGCGATACAGTTTTGCGTCTTCTCCCGGACCCGCCCGGAGGATGATTTCCTTCATGCCGGATATCATGTCCCCATACATCCTGCCAACCAGTCCCGTATCCTGTCGCTTCTCCGTTTCATCTGAAATACCGGGATCGGGCTGATGAAAAAGAAGATCCACAATACCTTCCGGATCCTTGCGTATGGCTTCCCGCAGTTTGCCTTCATCAATTTCCAGCCGGCCGCCCATGGTGCCTGCGGCATACCGCTCCGTCGTAATCCCGATCTCTGTCAGCTGATCAAAGCTTCCGTCCAGGCCCTTTACTCTTTCATACAGACCCAGGCGGGCTTTCTGCATGACCTGGCCGATAAGGGAGTCGTTTCGCAGCAATCCGCTTTTGGCCTTACCCTCCCAAAGTTCAATT
This sequence comes from Eubacteriales bacterium mix99, assembly GCA_038396605.1. Lineage (NCBI taxonomy): Bacteria > Bacillati > Bacillota > Clostridia > Eubacteriales > Eubacteriales bacterium mix99. Next base: position 1,128,483 of record CP121690.1, on the reverse strand, counting down.
TCCTTTTCCGTCATTTCACTTTTCTGCTCTGCGGTCAGAGGCGGATAATCCCGATACTCTTCTTCCCTGAGCAATGAATCGATTTTATCGATCAGCTCGTTGTACGAACTTTGAAACTCCGTTATTTTTTCCATAACAGCATCTTCATCCGTATCCACATGGACCGTTGTCCGACCCACTGCTTTCAAATCGAAATCGATGTCATTGACGGTAAACTGATTGGAGGGCCTGGTAATGCCAAGGGCGGCACCAAAATCAAACACCGCATCCCGGCCTGCATAAGTGCCCGGCAAAACATCGGCCGGCATCTGTACCGGCTGACCGGCCGCATTGGTTCCCATTGTTTCGTACTTCAGCTTCAATTTGCTCAGAAAGGAAGTTGCATTCCCATCCATATCCAGAATGGGCTGCCCTGTTTCATCATGCAGGACACTTTCATCGGAAAAGGAAACCGTATTTTCCGCTCCTGTCTGATTTGTCTGCAGGAAAAACCGGTCAATGGATTCCTCATAGGAGGCGGTCACTCCAATATCCGCCCTGTTGATTTGACGGGTCAGCTCTTTCAGGGACAGATCGGAGATATCCTTTCCGCTCAGAAGTGAAATTACGGAATCTTCCCCGTCCTCTCCTGCCCCATATGATGTTTTTATTACCGATGCCATGCCATTTTCAATCGTTATCTGAACCTTTTGCTCCTTTGTGCCGGTTCCGGTGGAGATGGTAAGATGAACGACATCCTCATCTGTCAGCCCAAACTGGGAGGCCAGATTGGAGCGGCTCTGTCCCGCCGCAGATATCCCGTCGCTGCTTGCGGCAGACCAGTTGGCCGCCAGCTGTGTGACCGTCAGTTCATTGGCTCCGTTCGCGGCCCCCGCCCTGGCAGAAACATCCGCAATGCCGACATCCCCAACCGTAGCCCTGCGAATCCATTTCAGGCCGCGTACGGATTGATTGACAAGGAAACCGGACGAAGAATCCGTCAGCCCAAAGGACTCCCGTGTTCTTAAAATAAACTCCGCAAACAGCTTGTTGACATCGGTATAAGCCTTCCGGGTCCACTCCAGAAGAGTCTTCTCCTGCGTCACTTTATCTGTCCGCGTACGCTCTGCTTTCATAAGGTCACTGACAATTCCGTCAATATCCATGCCGGATGCCAATCCGCCTATTCTGACAGGCATTGCTCATTCCCCCCTGTATTCCCTGCTTTGTTCCGCCATATGTTTACCGGTTTCCTGTATGAAAACCGATCCGGCTCAATGGTAAGAACCTCTGATAATATTATCGGATGAATTTTAAATTACTTTAGGGAAAAGTATATTTTTTTTATAGATTTTATAGGATTTCCTGTCCGAAAGGCCAAATGATGTCGGAATTCATTATACAACACAAAGCCAGCTTCGTACAGGTATTTATAAAAAAAAAGACCGATCAGTTTTATCTGACCGGTTTTCTGCATTCTATCCTGTCCAATTATTCTATCTTTACCGGAGTAACTGCAGTACTCCCTGAGGAGCCTGGTTTGCCTGCGCAAGCATGGCCTGTGCCGCCTGCTGCAGAATGCTGTCCTTTGTAAATTCCATCATTTCCTTGGCCATATCCACGTCGCGGATACGGGACTCGGCAGACTGCAGGTTCTCTGAGGAAGTATCCAGATTCTTGATGGTGTGATCCAGTCTGTTCTGCGTCGCACCAAGTTTTGCCCTTTCATTGGAAACACTGGTAATGGCATCATTGATGGTGGTAATGGCATGATCCGCAGCGGTCTGGCTGGACACATCAATCCCGCCGACCTTTACCGAAGCGCCGTCTTCCAGCGCATCGTTCACGGTGAAGAGAACGGTTTCACCGTCCAATGCCGTAAACGCCGTGCCCTCTCCGGAATCGCCTGCTTTTGCAATGACATTGCCATTCTTGTCAATCAGATTCGTACCGGAAACCGTATAAGTCCCGGCTTCCAAACCGTTATTGGCCACCCTGGCCGATCCCACAGCCGCATCACCCTTGATGGCTACGGTACCGGACAGCACTTCATCGGTAAAGGTAACGGTGTCCCCCTCCACTGTCAGGGATGTGAAAGTCAATCCATCATCACTGCTGGCGACGTTCTTGCCGTTGCTGTCCGCCAGATAATATTTCTCGTCTTCTGCCGTTACGTTATAAACTCCATCACTGAAAGAATTCCCTGTGTTCACAACGGTTCCGGCTTCATCAGCGGTAACATTCACTGCAGTGGTGCCCAGCGCGGAAGATGACATATTGCTGATCGACAGCCGCAGGTTCTGGCTTTCGTTTGCGCCAATATGGAATGTCCCGCTGAAACTGCCGTCCAAAAGCTTCTGCGTGTTGAACTCGGTATCATTGGATATTCTGGATACTTCTTCGGCCAGCTGATCCATTTCATTTTGTACAGCTGTCCGGTCTGCATTTACATTTGTGTCACTTGCGGATTGTACCGCCAGCTCCCGCATTCTCTGAAGGATCGCCTGTGTCTCACTCAGGGCACCCTCTGCGGACTGAACCAGGGAGATACTGTCCTGTGCATTCCTGGAAGCCTGTGTCAGGCCCCGGATCTGTCCTCTCATCTTTTCTGAAATAGCCAGCCCTGCTGCGTCATCTCCCGCACGGTTGATTCGATAACCGGAAGACAGCTTTTCCATGGATCTGGAGGCTGCAGCTTCGCCCAATCCCAACTGGCGATAAGTATTCATGGCCATCAGGTTATTGTTAATTCTCATAATCTTTCCTCCTTCAATCTTCGTTGGCATTTCTGCCTGGTCTGCATGGAACGGAAAACCGGCGGCCGCCTGATTTCCCTTTTCATTATTATCTATCGGAACCTTGTAAAATAAGTTTAGCGCGGACGTCAGAAATATGAAGAAAATCCCGGAAAATAAGGAAAACACGGCAAAACCACCGTGTTTTCCTTCTCTCCGCCCCAAAAAAGCCCAATCACTCAACCAGGATATCCCGGACGGACCTCTCTGATAACATTATATGGATTTATGGAAGCTTTTTTATCTATTTGAGAAAGTCAAGAATTGTCGGCTGCAGAATCTTTGCCCCGACAGACAGGGAAGCAACGTAAACATTGGTCATCGTCATGTACTGCATGATCTTTTCTGCAAAATCAATGTCCTCCGTTTTGGACTTCATCTTTGTCATATTGAAGCTCTCTTCTTCATTTTTTTTCTTTGCGGCATCCAGCCGATTGGATTTTGCGCCCAATTCGGATCGGATGGACAGCATATTATCAATATGGCCGTCGATCTGCTCCAGCAGCTTCCCGCCCAGAGCTTCCACGTCCCCTTCCTCCAGAGCTTTTAATATGTCAGTGAGTGTTCCGGCCAACGTATTGGAAAAATCCGCAGGATCCGAAGTTTCTGAAAACTCACCGTTTTTCCCGTTCATGATCCAGATGCCGGGCACATTGATTTCGATCACTACATCCTGGGAAATCTCCCTGGACAGCATCGTCTCCCCCGCACCCTCTGCACCATCATAATACAGCATCCCATTCTCATCCACACGAAAGGGAGGCTTTGTCGTTTCCTGACCGCCAAAAATATATCTGCCGTCATAATTAGTGTTTCCCAACTGAGCCAGCTGGCTTACAATCTGTTTCACTTCATCGGATATGGCATCTTCCGCAGACCCGTCATTCGTACCGTTGGCGCCTTCCAGAACCAACTCCCTTAAACGATTCATGGCACTGCCGATGCTGTCCATGGCAGAATCCGACATATCCACCCAGTCCATGGCATCCTCAATATTCTGCAGATACTGTTCATTCTGATGAATGGAGGTGGTAAGGGACATGGTGCGTGTTACAGCAAACGGATCATCAGAGGGCCTGCTGATTTCCTTTCCGGAGGAAAGCTGATTCTGATAAACGGACATATTTTCAAGGTTGCGGTTCAGGTTGGTCAGATAGTTCTGTAGGATCCCCTGATTGGTGATTCTCATTCCATTATACCCCCATCCGATTGATCAGCGTATCCAGCATGGTGGTCAGTGTGGACAGGACATTGGCATTGGCCTGGTAAACATGCTGGAGTTGTATGAGATTGGTGATTTCCTCATCAATGGATACCCCCGAAACCGAATAGCGTCTCTGAATCAGCTGATTGGTCAGGGCATCCTGGTTTTTCCCCATTTTTACAGCTTCCTGGGAGGATACGCCCAGTTCCGCGATGATATCCTTGAAATATCCTTCTATGGTGCTGCCGCCGGCAACCGGATCGAACTGCATATCCCCTGCCTGGTAATTTTCATCCAGATGCCGGGCCGCAGCGATGGGATCGTCCATGAATTCCTGTATCGGCAGTCTGACATTCCGAAGCCGGGCAATCGACAAAGCACGGTCTCCATTTCCCGGGAGACCGCCGTCCAGCATTTTTCCGGCATTGATCCGGCTTGCGTCCTTCATGATCTCCGGATTTACCGTAATATTACCGGCATTGATGTGCTCCGGATCATCACTCCCGCCGTCCCCGACAAAGAAAGAGTATTTGGTTGCGGCCTTTTCCCCGTTCAGCTTGGTCGTATGAACCGTATTCACGGTATAGGCAATTGCCCTGGCCAGACCATCCAATTGATCCTGATAGCCGGATATCTCCTGACTGACGGACGGATAGCCCTTCAATGAACCACCGGAAACGGGAAGCGGCTTCAGATCTTTGCTGACAATGGCCTCCCCTGGCCTTTCATCATATAAAACAGCGCCTTCCGTCAAACCGGAATCCTGGTATTCCTCTTCGGACAGGGTCAGGGTTTCCGCGCCGCCCGGCGAACTGCCGCCCCGGACCACGGATACATGGTACATGCCGTCGCTGTCCCTCTCCACACTTCGGACAACGGCCATTTCGTATTTTATTTCCGATCCCTTTTGGGTCCCCAGGAGCTCAATGGATTCCGTGGAATCCGGCCCGCACGAATGGGTAATGGTGACCTGTCCGTATTTATCCTCCGAAGAAGAAAAATCGATCATCCCGGAAAGCTGATCCAGCAACAGATCCCGCTGGTCCAGCAGATCATTGGGCTGCTCCCCGGAAATCCGGATTCTGGAGATCTGTCGGTTCAGATTCCGGACCTGCGTAAGTATCGAATGGACATCCTGTACGCTTTTCTCTTCCAGATGAATGCTGTCAGACTTCAGGGTATCCAGCCGACGATACAGATGATTTATATTGTCTGTCAGAGTCCGGGCATTTTCCCGAACCAGAATACGGGTATTGGGGTTCTCCGGGTGATCGCCAAGGTCCTGCCACGCATCCCACATTTTTCCGATATAGGTATTGAGCCCGTTTTCCCCGGGCTCCATAAAGGTCATTTCAACCTGCTCCAGGGTTTCCTGCCTCGCCTTGTATTGGCCGGCAATACTGCTTTCATAACGGATCTGGGTATCCAGATAGGCATCCCGCACACGGGCAATGGTGGAAATATCCACTCCCGTCCCAACCAGTCCCGCTCCCGGGATCCGATAACCGGGCGTGGTTACCAGCTCCACCCTTTGTCTGGAAAACCCGTCGGTATCCGCATTAGCAATATTGTGGCCCGCCGTCTGAATCCCCTGCTGTACGGCAAACATCCCTCTTTTGGCCGTGTTTATGGTTAGAAATATACCGGACAATGATTTCACTTCCTTTGGATAATGAATCCTGTTGAGCTGGTCCTGCTCTTTTGCTTCCGTTCCTGCTTATCTATTTTATATGGACTGATCCAGTATGGAAGTCCGGTCAGCCTGCTCCCCCACTTTGCCGCTGGCATTATAGGTCGGCTTCCGGTCTCCCAGCAAAATGTCCAGAAGCCTGCTGGTATGGTATAGGGACTGCTTTGTCAGCATCTGATTGGTTTCCTGCAGTTCCGAAATGGACTCTGCCAGGCGCTTTCTTTCCTTTCCTGCCGCTTCCAACCCATCTGTCAGCCGGCCGGATTCCCTCAGCTTCGACAACGAAACATCGGGATAAGCTTCTCTCCGGCTTTTCTCCAACTGCTCCAATCGGTTCATATCCTGCTTTTTGTCTTCCAGGACCTCCGTAATCACCTGGATGTCATCCTGTATCAATGCCTGCTTTTCCTTCTCCAGGCTGTCCAGAAGACTCTGCAATATTTGATTCTGCTGCGTGAGAAATGTAATCAGCTCCATTTATTTCTCCCCGCCGCCGTTCTGCTCCGAAATATTATAAAGGATCGCGTCTGCCAGCTCTTCCGGAGACACCTTATAGTCTCCGTTCTCCAATGCACGCCGGATGCGGTCGACTTTCCCGCTGTCCTTTGTCTCTGCCTGGTCTGCCATCTCAACAAATTTCCGGACATCCCTGCTGGTTTTCGATAGGGTAATCTGATCCTTCTGCGCAGAAGTATCTGCTTCCCGGCCCAAACGGCTTTCCTTTTCCTTCTCCTTTTGACAAGCCTGGTTCACGTATCTCACATGATCCGCATAGTCTGCCCTGTTGATCCTCATATTCACCCTCCCTGCACTTCTCTGGCGCTTTCTGAACTCCGCTCCCTAAGCACTCTACTTATGTAATCGGTTTCCCCTCCAAATAGTTTAGGAGAAAGGACGGGAAAAATTATTCCAGATTTTTTACCCGTTCCTTCGCATTGATGATATTGGTAATCCGAATCCCAAAACTCTCGTTGATGACCACCACTTCCCCCTCGGCAATCCGTTTGCCGTTCACATAGATCTCCAGCGGCTCTTCTGCCAGCTTGTCCAGTTCCACGACAGAACCCGGGCTCAGGGACAGTACATCCCGTATCGTCTTTTTTGTCCTGCCGAGAAGAACACTGAGCTCCAGGGGAACATCCATGATCAGGCTCAGATTGCGCGGCTTGTCCGAAACAGGCTTGTTTTCCAGTTCCCCAAAGCCGGGTTTCCGTATGGTGACCGGCTGCTGCCGGGATTTCCCCCGCGCCGGATCGGATCCTGCCGATCCGGATTCCGTTTTTTCCGTAGCTCTCTTGAATTCCTGTTCCGATTCCGTATCCGATTCCTTTTTGGACTGCCCCTGCATTTTGGATTGCTTTTCCGTTTTGGGCTCCGTTCCGCCCAGCAAACTGCCGGCAATGTCCTTCACCGTCTCCAGGTTAAAAATCTGCATGATCTGGCTGTCCAGCAGATCCTCCACCGTCATACGGAATGCGATTTTTACAATGGGCTGGTTCTGTCCGACCCCTTCCATTTCAATATTCGCATTGGTTTCCCAAATCTGCGTGCTCGGCGGAGTAATGTCGATATCCCGATGCAACATGGTCGCCATGGAGGTGGAAGCAGAACCGATCATCTGGTTCATGGCCTCTGACACGGCACTGATCTCCAGATCCGAAAGGGGATCCGTATGGCCTTTTCCGTTGCCGCCCATCATCAGGCTGGCGATAACGGAAGCATCCTCTATGTTCATCAGCAGCACATTGAACCCCGTTAATCCCTGCAGGAATTTTACCTGAAACACCACATTGGGTATGGTCATGGATTCCTTCACTTCAGACAGCGTTGTGACCGAAACCTGCGGCGTTGTGATCGAAACCTTTTCGGACAGTATCTTGGACAGTGCTGTTGCCGCGGTTGACATGGATATATTGCCAACTTCCCCCAGCATATCCTTCTCCGCATCTGTCAGAAGAGCGCCTTCCCCCTCTTTCCCGATGCTTCTCAGAGCATCCGTTTCCTGTCGGGACAGATCTTCTTCGTTTTCATTCATCACGGTCCACATCCTTTTCTACGATATCTGTTACCTGCACAGCCAGCTTGCCGTCATAGATCCCGGGCTGGACATGAAAATGCATCCTGTCTTCCACATACATGGAAAGAGGTGCATCGGTCGGTTTGTCCAGTGGAAGAACGTCCCCTTCGGATAAATTCAAAAAATCCCTCACCGTAATATCCGTACTTCCCAAAAAGATACTGAGGTTCACTCTGGAAGACCGGATCCTGTCCTGGAGAGCTGCTGCATACTCCATGTTCCCTTCGGAGCCGCTTTTCTGGAACCAGGACTGTCCTGTCAGCTTGTCACTGACTTTTTCTATGGACAGATAGGGAATGCACAGATTGGCAAAGCTTTGTACATCCGCCACTTCCAATACAAACGTAACAAGGGCAACCGATTCGGTGGGCGACATCATCTGGTTCAGCTGGGGATTGCTCTCCACGGACTCCAGGGAGGGCTCCACTGCCACAACATCCTGCCATGCTTCCTTCATGCTTCGGACAAAACCATCCAGCATTCCCCGGACAATGCCCTTTTCAATATCCGTCAGCTCCCGGTCCCCGATCGGTGCTCCCGACCCGCCGCCGCACAGCAGCTCAATAATCTGAAAGGCAAACTGTAAATTGACTTCCAGAAGCAATGCCCCGCTGAGAGGAGGCACTTTGATATTCAAAAGCAGTGTGGGATTGGGTATGGATCGGATAAATTCCTCATAGGTAACCTGTTCAATGGACACCTTCTTCATCTTTATGTTGGAACGCACCTGCGAAGAGAGAGAATTGGATGCGATTCTTGCATAATTTTCATAGATGATTTCCAGGGAATGAATCTGTTCCTTGGAAAATTTGTTCGGCCGCCTGAAATCATACGGCCGCACCTTATGCTTTTCGCCTTCCTTTTGAACCTCCTCCGCATCAATTTCACCGGAGGACAATGCTGTCAACAACGAGTCAATTTCCTGCTGTGATAATACTTTTGCCATGGCAACGCCTCCTTTTGCAGCCATTCAGCGATTGATCCTATGCCAGCGCCTTATGCAGCGCATCCAGGACCCGATCCGCCTGAAAAGGCTTTACGATAAAGTCTCTGGCACCCGCCTGAATGGCTTCCATCACCAGGCCCTGCTGTCCCATGGCACTGCACATAATAATTCTGGCATCCGGATCGATTTTTCGGATCGATTTCACAGCTTCAATTCCGTTCATCTCCGGCATGGTAATATCCATTGTCGCAATATCGGGCTTTTTTTCCTTATATGCCTCAACGGCCTCGATGCCATTGGATGCCTCCGCAGCAACCTCGAAGCCGTTCTTTTCCAGTATATCCTTTATCATCATCCGCATAAATGCTGCGTCATCCACAATCAGTACACGTTTTGCCATTTCGGTTCCTCCATTTAACCCTGTTTCTGATTCCGGCCCGTCCATCCGTTTCTCACAGATCCGGTTTCAGACAGCTCTTCTTATCCGACAAATATTCACATAATATCATACCATTTTCTCCGGCAATTGCCAATATGTTTGAAAGGGCCCGGATGCCTATAATAACTTTACCTGCCTTCCTGCCGTTACAATCCGGACCGATCGTTCCTCCAGATCCAGTATCATGGTCCGGCCCAGATGTCCGCCTGTGTCTTCCGCCAGCAGGGGGATACCAAGCTGTTTCAGTATGGCCCGGACCGCAAGGACATTTCTCATTCCGATATCAAGATCCGGGCTGCTGTCTGAAAAGTGGAACATATTGGCCCCTCCCGCGATTTTGGCTACCATATTCCGGGTTGAAATCCCGCCGGCAGAAAGCTCTTCCACCATCTGCGGGATAGCCAGGTCAGCAAACTTCCCGATTTTAATGTTCTTTTTAAACAGTCTGCTGTCGGGCAGCAGGATATGAGCCATCCCTCCCAGACCACTTTCCTCCGGATATCGGTCATAAATACAGACCCCCACGCAGGAACCCAATCCCAGTGTCGTGATCCGGTTTGGGCTGCCGGCTGTTTTATAATCTGCTATTCCTACCTTGATTTCTTCTTCCATATTTCCCCTGTAGATTTTTTATGAATTTTCGTGCGAATTCTCCGGCTATTCCGCGGAACAGGCGATTTCACTTATTTTTTCCGGTAAAAGAACGGCCTCACCAGAGTCAGTCCATATCTTTCCGGTAAAAGAACGGCCTCACCAGAGTCAGTCCATATCTTTCCGGGTTTAGGATCTGCTCCGTACTTCCCAGGAACAGCACTCCGCCAGGCAGCAGCGCATTATAAAACTGTCGGTACATCCGATCCTTTGCCTCCTGGGTAAAATAGATCATAACATTCCTGCAAAGGATCAAATGGCATTCCCGCGGATAGAGATCCTTCAGCAGATTCAGCTTTTGAAATCTGACAAAGGACTTTAGCCTGTCCTTTATATGAAACCAGCCGTTTTGAAAATCAAAATACTTTTCACAATACCGCTCCGGCAGGTTTTTCAGGCTGCTTGGCAGATAATCCCCCTGTTTTGCTTTCACAAGCGCCTGGTCGTCAATATCAGTGGCCAGAACCGGCATCACGCGAACAGGAAACGCGCAGGAATGCAGGGATTCGTTCATCAGCAAAGCCACGGAGTAGGGCTCCTCCCCGGTGGAGCAGGCGGAACTCCAGATCTTCACCGGACCGGGAAGTCTCAGCAGCTCCGGCAGAACCTCCGTTTTCAGTGCTTCCCATTGAAGGGGATTTCGAAAGAACTCTGTCACATTAATGGTGATAAAGTCCGTAAACCTCTTCCGTTGTTCCGGATCGGATGAAATCATCATATAGTATTCATAATAGTTCCGGCATTGATTGCGCATAAGAAAAGAATCAATCCGCCGTTTCATCTGTCTCTCGTTATACGCAGCCAGTTCCACACCGGTCAGCCGATATACCGCGATGGTAAAATCGTTGTAATCCCATTCCCTCATAGTCCTACCCGATATCCCCTTCTCCCTTTCCGGATTTCATTTCATCCGGCTCACCGGGTTTATCGCTGACCACCATATCAACATCCAGGATTATGAAGACCCGGTCGTCGTATTTGGCGATCTTTGTTATGTACTTACTGTCAACATCCGAGACCTCCTCCGGAGGATCAATGATATCCCCGGAAGGAATGCGGGCCACCTCTGAAACGGAATCGACCAGAAATCCGATGCTGCCATCCTGAATGTTGACGATCATAATCCTGGTGTCGTCGTCCATTTTCTTTTTTGGCATACGGAACTTCATTCTCAGATCCATGATTGGTATGACTTCCCCGCGCAGGTTCATAATGCCAACGACATATTTTTTTGTATTGGGAACCTCTGTAATACGGATCCCCTTCAGCCGGATGATCTCATTCACCTTCAGAATCGGAACGGCATATTCTTCTGTCCCGACTTTAAATATGACAAACTGGTTGATATCCTCCATTCGTTATCACTCCTCATTGCCTGCCTCTCCTATTTTAAACTTCTGCACCTGTTCCACCAGTTCCTGCGCGTTTTTCGCCAGCTCCTCCGCACTCCTGGAGATTTCTTCACTGCCCGTGGAAACCTCTTCCACACCAGCTGCGTTGTCATTTACCGCACTGCTGATTTGCTGGGATGCTGCCGACTGCTGCCCCATGGACTCGCTGATTTCGGAGGCCATATGATTCATGGAATCCAGTTTCTCCTTCATTTCCGCCGCGCTTTCCCTTTGCTGCTTCATGGCCTCCATCAGGAGATCCGCCCTGCCGCCGATATCATTGGCGGAATCATAGACATCGTTGATATCCCGGGACTGCTTGTCCATGCGGTCCGTAATATCGTTGATGACTTCAGCAGTCGTCTGAATGGCGGTAAAGATCTTTCCCAGGGATGAGCCGGTATCCTTTACCAGCGATGTCCCGCTCTGCACGACTTCGTTCCCTTTCTGACTGCTCTGCACGGCCTTTCCGATCTCGGACTGGATGTCCTTGATCACCTTGGAAATCTCCTTGGTGGCATTCTGTGACTGCTCCGCCAGACTGCCGATGGCCTGGGCGACAACCGCGAACCCCTTGCCGTGTTCTCCGGCCCGTGCTGCTTCAATGGATGCATTCAGCGCCAGCAGATTGGTCTGCTCTGCCACATCCTTGATCAGCTCGGTGATGTCCCCGATCCGGCCGGCAGACTCTCCCAATCCGTTGATCACTGCGGACAGATTGAATATGGTCTCCTGGATGCTGTCCATCTGCGTCACGGTTCGGTCGAGATTCTTTTTTCCTTCCCCTGCCAGCTCTACGGTACTCTGTGCCTTGCCGGAAGCGGATTTGGACCGCTCTGATATGGTCTGGATGGACTGCCTCGCCTCATCCAGGGATTTCAGAATCCCACTTATGGATTGATTGACACTTTCCAGGTTCTCTGTATTATCGCCGACTGCCTTCTCAATTCCTGTCATCGTTTGGGCCATAGACTGAACATTTTGTACCGTTGTCTGCATGTCCCCGTTCACTGTGCTGATATTGGCGGTTACTTCCTCCAGGGAGCCGGAGATTTCCTCTGTATTGGAGGCCTGATTCTGAGCGGTAGTGGCGATTTCCTGAATGCTGGCGCTCAGCTGCTGGGAAGTCGCCCCCACCATCTCGGAAGAAGCCACGGCCTGCCTCAGCAGATCGCCAAACGCCTTCTGCATTGTGATAAGAGAGTTGGCAATTCTTCCGATCTCGTCCTTTCGTTTCAGGTATTTTTTCGCTATACCTTCATCCAGGGTCAGGTCATAACCGGCAAACCGATCGAGAGCGGATGTCATGGCCATAATGGGATATGCGAAGGCTTTCGAAATGAAGAATGCACACACAACACCAATAATAACAAAAGTCATTGCCAGGATAAGAATTTGATTCCTCATTTTGTTGACACCGCCCATGGCATCTGACAGATCTGCCGTTACTCCAAGAGACCAGTTGGTTCCCGGAACCGGGGCAAAGGCCATCATTTTTTCCTCACCCTTGTAGGTATACTGACCCACTCCGGATTCCCGCTTTCGCATCCGGCCTTCCAGCTGCGCCAGCTCTGCCAGGTCTTTATTCTTTTTTGCTTCCTTTGTGGTATTCTCATACTTCAGGCTTGCGGAACCGGTGACATCCACCTTGCCGTCCCCCTGGCCTTTTTTCGAATTCCCGGAAACAAAATCCGGATGGGCAATGGTTGTACCCTCCTGATTGATCATATAGGCATAGCCGCTTTTCCCGATGGTAATGCCCTCCAGAATACTGCTTAGTCCCCGGACATCACGTACGCCGTACAGGACACCCACTGTCCTGCCGTTGTCGGGAACCGGTGCAGCATACATCACAACCGGTTTGCCGGTCACCTTGTCAATGACAACATCCGATATGGCAGGCTTCCCCTTTTTTGCAGTAACAAAATAGTCCCGGTCTGCAACGTTCAGGGCCGTGCCGTCACTTCTTATTGCCTCTCCTTCCTGATTGGCGACTGCCAATGTCTCAAATCCCATTCTTTTCTTCTCATCTTCCATATACTGAAAATCTGCATCCTGAAGCTTTGTGCCGGAGCCTGCATAATCAATAAAAGGCTGGTACCGGGTGACCGCCTCCAAAAAGGTGGTCTGCGTTTCGATCCGGCTGGTGACCAGTTTCACCGCCTGGCCGGACGCCAGTTTGATCGCTTCGGTCACTTCATGCGTAACGGCATTGCTGGCATTGACATAGGAGATCATCCCTATGAATCCGATAATGCATATCAAAAGCACCGCTATAATCAAAATCATCTTTGTCTTGAGACTTTTCATTTTTTTTCATCCTTTCTCTTTTCCATGACATCTTTCAAAAGGGCCTGAACATCCAGGACATAGGCAAAATCCCCATCCCCGAGAATCACCGTACCCGATATTCCCCTCAGTTCACCCAGAATCTTTCCTTTTCCGGTGAATCGGTCCAGGGGTTTGATGACGACCTGCTGCTGTCCAATGATCTCCTCCACCGCCAGGATAATCTTATGGGTGGAAAGCCCCAGCACAATCCCGGCAAAGGACTTCCCCCTCTCCCCGCCGCTGTGAAACAAATCGGATCCCCGCAGGACCGGGAGCACCTCCCCCCTCCAGTTCATAACTTCCTTTTCCTGAATAAACCGGACCTTTTTGTCGTACTCCGTCTCCCTGACCCGGATGATTTCAACAACAGAAAGCAAAGGCAGCACAAAGCGAAACGTATTGGTCCGGATGAGAAGGGACTGAATGATGGCAAGGGTCAGGGGAAGCTTCATGGTTATCGCAAGGCCCCTGCCTTCTTCATTGTCCATGTCAATCATCCCGTTGATCGCCTCGATGTTCTCCTTTACCACATTCATTCCGACTCCCCGTCCGGATACCTCCGTGACCTTGTCGGAAGTGGAAAACCCGGGCAGAAAGATCAGCTCCAGGGCCTCCCTTTCCGTCATGGACCCCGCCTGAGCCTGCGTGATCAGGCCCCTGGCAATGGCTTTCTCCTTTACTCTCCGCAGGTTGATCCCTTTTCCATCATCCTTCAGACTGATAAAAATATGGCCCTGTTCCTGACCGGCAGACAGCTTAATGGTCCCTTTCCGGCTTTTCCCGTGCTTTTCCCTTTCCTCCGGGGATTCAATCCCATGATCCACCGAATTCCGTATCATGTGGTTCAGTGGATCAATGATCTTTTCCATGATGCTGCGATCCAGCTCCGTGCTCTCCCCTTCCACCTGAAACGCGATTTCTTTCCCCTCTTTTTTGGACAAATCGCGGATCATTCTGGGAAAGCGATTAAAGACACTGTCCAGGGTATACATCCTGGTGGACATCACGGATTCCTGCAGCTCATTTCCGATAAAATCGATCTGATTGGTCAGAGCACTCAGGGACGTTACATCTTCATCCCCCCTGTATCTCTGACTTACCTTCTTCATCAGCTGTTTCAGCCTTTCCTTGTCCACAGACAGCTCTTCCACAATCCGCATTAGCTGATCCAGCTTTTTGATATTGACCCGGATCACGGACTGAAGCTCTTCCCTGTCTCCGGATGTCCCGGACTTTGCTGCCGGGACCGGGTTCCTGCCGCCGCAGATTTCTGAAACATCTGTCTCTTCAATTTCCGATATGGTATGAATCCTGCCTTCGATTTCTTTTTTGGGCAGCTGACTGACCAAAAAAACTGAAAAACGATCTCCCGCTATATTCTCAGGCTCTGTGTTCTCCCAGCTGGTTTTATAAATCCGGCCCGCCTGCTCCAGTCTGTCTGTCACAAGAAACAGTCTCGCACCCTTCATGGGCGTATCGTGGGTCAGACGAATCCGGATCTGAAAAGCCTTTTCCTCCGGGCCCAGAGATTTCAGCATACTACTTTTTTCCTTTTCTGAAAGAAAGGCTCCCGTATCCTCTGCTTTTCCGGCTGCTTTTTTGTCTGACGAAACGGCAGCCCGGGATGGGCATGCATCCAGGCCGGCTGTAATGGCATCGACATCGATTTCGTATGCCTCATTTTCCCTATGCTTTGCCACGCGAACCTTCATTTCATCCAGGCCCTGCAGGATCCAGTCAATCTGGTCCCCGGTGAGCTCCAGCTTCTGATCCCGGACCAGGCCCAGAACATCTTCAATATGATGCGCCAGCTCTGCCATATCCTGAATCTTCATGGCAGCGGAAGAGCCTTTCAGAGTATGCATGTATCGGAACAGATTGTTGATCTTATCCCCGGTGGTCCCGGTGCTGTCCAAATCCAGAAGACAGTCCTCGATTTCCTGAAACAGCTCCTCCGCTTCTTCATAAAATGCATTCCTTAACGTATCGTTCAACCGAATCCCTCTTGTTCATTATTGATTGCCTTGTTCGTTATAGATTGCCTTGTTCGTTATAGATTGCCTTGTTCGTTATTGACTGCCTGTCCCTCCAGGAATTTTGCAAACACCTGGAATCCTGTCAAAAATACTTTCCTTAACATAACTATCGGCTATAAGGGCAGGTTGTTTAAGATGCCGGACAAATTGTTATTGATGAAAGGACCTTTCTGTTGTATGATTTTGTTATTCCTTGAAAGACAAGGAGGAATTCAATTGGAAAATCTGGGAAAAATGAAATTTTATCGAAAGCATTCCCTCCATGTAAAAGATGTTCAGAACATCCGGGAATTAAAGAAGATCTGTACCCAAAAGGAAAATCTGTTCCTCAAACTGGAACTGGACTTGAAAATGAATTTTCCCCGGGCGAAAGGACGGAAATACGAAAAATCGTTCAATGAATTTTTCTGCCGCAAAGGCGGGATGCTGGTTGGATATCTGGGCATCTTCAATCTGGGCGGAGACACGGCGGAACTGACCGGAATGGTTCATCCACGGTACCGGAGGAGAAAAATCTTTACCCGGCTTTATTGCCTGGCATACAAGGAATGCCAAAAGAGAAAATTCGCAGAAATCCTGCTGGTCTGTGACCATCGCTCTTCCTCCGGACTGGCATTCCTCCGTTCCATCGGCGCCGCCCGTTCCTTTTCCGAGTTTGAAATGAAGCTGCAGGTATCTGCCGCTGATTCCGGGCTTGAAACAAATGCGCAGACACCTGCCGGCAAACCCGCTGTCTCCCTGCAGAAGGCCCGCAATTCCGATGCGGCAACGATCGCCCGGATCAATTATTCCTGCTTCGGTGTAACCGGTTACATTGGCATGCTCCCGGAAGAAGAGGAAGAACGGGATCGCATTACCTGTCTGATCATGCTGCCCTCCGGCCCCATCGGAAAAATTCGTATGGAACAATATGGCAAAAATGGGTTCGTGAGCGGTTTTGGAATCCTCCCGGACTATCAGGGAAAGGGATATGGAAAGCAGGCACTGCAGGCCGCCCTTGGGATCCTGAACCGGAAGGGCATCAAAAACATCACACTGGAAGTGAACCCGGACAACAAAAACGCCCTGCATTTATATGAATCCTGCGGGTTCCGGAAGGAATTCGTTACGGATTACCATGAAGTCCAGAATGAGAAAACCAGAACACAAAAATCCCATTTTCCTGCGCTTCATTCAATTTGTTATAGAGAACGTTTTCCAGAAAATCAGTCATTTTGAAATTCCAGATCCATTTTACAACGATCATATAGATGATCAGATTTGGACAGGCAGTATATCCCGGAACTTGCCTGCCTGTGAAAAACAAGCATCCTCCCGTATGGTGCATATCGATAAAGGAAAAGGCTGAGTACAGCGCAGACAGAATCTGCAGGCAGCAGAAAGGAAAATTCATCTCTGTTGAATATATTCCACAGGATCATAAAACTCCCCACTTCCAGGACCATCAGGATAAAAACTTTCGAATCACTCATCTTCTTCCCACCCGCATAACTTATGAAATTGATCCATTACATTCTTTCTGTAATTATATCCCAGCAAAGCCGTCTTCTCTGTCTGATAGAAATAGATCCTATAGGAAGTGCGATCGTTGCTTTTTTCTATCTTGCTGATATAGGATATATTTACCATATAAGATCTGTGGCTTTGCAGGATATTCTTATCGGTTATCATGGACTTCAGCTTTTTCAGGGACAAGTAATCAATCGCAAAGGAATCATTGATGGTATGAATCACGGAAGTCCGGAGAAATACTTCCGCAAAAATAATTTCATCCGTAAAAATTTTTACCTGAATATTCTTTACAGGTATAATGATAAACTTTCTCCGGGTTCTCGCAGCATTGCCTTTTTCCCGGCTCCTGGACAGCAGAAGCCCTGTCATATTTTGGATTTCAGCCTTGTCATACGGCTTTACAATATAGTCATAGCAATGAACCTTCCGGAAAGCGGGAAGCATATATTCCTTATGAATCGTCACAAACACGATCCAGGTCAGCCGATAGTTTTCCATTTTCCGGATCTCCTCCGCAAATCTCAGGCCGGACTCGCCCTTCGAGTGATTCAGGCCGATATCTACAAAAAAAGATCAATCTGCATTTTTCGCGCAATGGAAACCGCCTCTGCAACATGGCCCGCCTCATACACCCGGTATAAGCTGCTGCACTGTCTTATGATATCAGAAAGTGCTTTCCGCTGAATTCTGTTGTCTTCCAAAATCAAAACCTTGCACATTGCGCCTCAACCCCTTATTGGGTGGTTCTATACAATAATTCTATATCTGTATGAAAATACCTTCTCTAAAAATTTGAAAAGCCTGGTGGATTAATTACAAATAAAGGAACATTGGTGCGTTTACCCATTTACTTATGCAAATCCATGATAAAATAGAAGAGCAGAAATGACCATGGCATCAGGTGAGCAGCTTGCGTTTGCCATTCCCCACCTACCGTTGGACAAAGGAGAGTGATCCCGTGAATCTGAATTTCATTTTTGCCGTTGTGTGTATTACTGTGATTGGGAGTATTGCCATGCTGCTTGGTTTCTGCTATCGGCAGGAAATCCTGAAGACACTGTTTCATTCCAAAACAAAGATAAAGGACAAAGAGATTTCCTCTGAAGTTACATTGGACATTGACAAAAAAGATATGCAATAAAAGACTCCGCCAAGCCCTTCATTGCATATTCAGGTAATCTTTTTACGTTGCCGTAAGCTGTTGCTTTATCTGCAATCTGCTCACCTGCAATATTATATCAGAAATTTCTTATTATGCAATACCTTCCGAAAAAATGGGGACACTTCATTCCCGCTTTTTTTGTAAATCTATAAATTGCGAACATTCAAAGCTCTCAGGGAATTCAGTACAGCCAGAACTGCCACGCCAACATCCGCAAATATGGCCGCCCACATGGTTGTAATCCCAAAAGCGCTGAGGAACAGAACCAGTATTTTAATTCCTATGGCAAAGACAATGTTCTGATTTACTATCTTCAATGTTTTCTTTGAAATGTTCATCGCCGTAATGATCCGGGAAGGCTCATCCGTCATAAGCACCACATCCGCTGCCTCAATGGCCGCATCCGATCCAAGGCCTCCCATGGCAATTCCAATATCCGCCCGGGCCAGGACAGGAGCGTCATTGATACCGTCGCCGACAAAAGCCAGCCTGCCCTTCGGGGATTTTTCAGCAAACAGCTCTTCCAGCTTCTCCACTTTATCGGCGGGCAGGAGTTCGGAGTATACTTCATCCACCCCAAGCTCCTCTGCGACTCCGGAGCCGATCTGTGCATTATCCCCCGTCAGCATGACCGTCCGCCTGATATTGGGGGTCGCTTTCAATTCCTTTATGGTCCTGGCGGAGTCCTCCTTCACCTCATCCGCAATCCGTATGCAGCCGATATAGGTTTGATCCACTGCAACATAGACCACTGTACCTGTCATTCCGTTTTCCGAACACGGGATGCCTTCCTGTTCCATCAGCTTCTGATTGCCGGCCAGAATCTTTTTCCCGTCCACTGTGGCACGGACCCCATGTCCGGAAATCTCTTCCGCATCCGAAATGCGGGAGTTGTCAATTTCCTTTCCGTATGCCTGCTTCAGGGAAAGGGAAATGGGGTGACTTGAATAGCTTTCCGCATAGGCAGTCAGCTCCAGCAGTTCCTGTTTAGAAACGCCTGCCGGATGAATCTCCTGGACGTGAAATACGCCTTTTGTCAGGGTACCGGTTTTATCAAAAACCATGATCTCCGTCCCGGCCAATGCCTCCAGATAATTGCCACCCTTGATCAGGATCCCCTGGGAGGAAGCGCCGCCGATTCCGCCGAAAAAGCTCAGCGGAATGGAGAGAACAAGAGCGCAGGGGCAGGAAATCACAAGAAAGGAAAGAGCCCGGTACAGCCATCCTGAAAAAGTCTGCCAGCCGGTAAAGAAAGGCGGAATAACCGCCAGAAGCACGGCAAGAGCCACTACAACAGGTGTATAGTACTGAGAAAACCGGGTAATGAACTGCTCCGACCTGGATTTTCGGCTGCTGGCGTTCTCCACCAGATCCAGGATCTTGCTGACCGTGGATTCCTCATATTCCCTGGTCACCTCAACCGTCAGCACTCCGCTCAGGTTGACGCAGCCGCTCAGAATCCCGCTTCCGGCTTCTGCCTCCCGGGGCACGGATTCCCCTGTCAGTGCGGAAGTATCAATCTGGGAACTTCCCTCCAGAACATTGCCGTCCAGCGGAATCCTCTCCCCCGGCTTCACCACGATAATATCCCCGATCCGGACTTCATCAGGATCCACGCGGGTCAGTTCCTCTCCTTTCCTGACATTGGCATAATCCGGCCGGATATCCATCAGATCGGCAATGGACCTCCGGGATTTCCCCACCGCATAATCCTGAAACAATCCGCCGATCTGATAGAACACCATGACTGCCACGCCTTCAGAATACTCGCCGATCAAAAAAGCGCCAATAGTGGCAATGCTCATCAGGAAGTTTTCATCCAGCATATTGCCATGCCGGATATTTCTTAAAGCCTTTGCAACGATATCCCATCCTACAATCCCATAGCCTGCCAGAAACAAAACAAGCCGGATCCACTGCCTGTCAGGCGGGATCAGGACTGCCACAACCCACACGGCTGCGCCGGCAACAATCCTCCAAAGACGTTTCCCCATCATAATCCACAAATCTCCTTTTGCCCTTCCTCATGCTGCTTTCCAGCCCGATCCTTTCTGCCTCAGGCCTTCTTCATAACAACATCCGGCTCAATTTTCCGAATGATCCTTTCTGCTCCCTGAACAATGGAAGGCATCTTTTCCTCTTCTCCTTCAATGATCAGTTTTGTAGTCATAAAATTGACAGACGCCTGCTTTACCCCATCCAGTTTACCGATGGATCGTTCCATTTTCGCTGCGCAATTGGCACAACCCAGTCCGTTTAACAAAAACTTCTTTCTCATTTTTTCTTCCCCCTGTCTTTTCTATCCCTTTTCCTTCTCTTTTTCTACTTTTGCGGTTGCCTTCCCGTTTACTGTTCTGCTTTTCCATTCCACTTCCATTATTCCATATCCGGCAGTATATTTATGAACGGTTGTACAAGTGATCAACTGTTCATATATTAAGCTGCAAATGTACTTATGGAAAGCTCTCATTTTCCCTGAGAATTTCCCTTCGCTTTCTTGTTATCAGGAGCAACCCGCCGCTTATCCCTGCTTCAGCGGCCGTTCTTGTCATTCTCCCCTTATTTCTCGTTGATATGGGTCAGTCCCTTATCCAGTATCTGCTTTACATGCTCATCATCCAGGGAATAATAGACCACCTTTCCATCCCTCCGGTTTTTCACCAGATCCGCCTGCTTTAAAATACGAAGCTGATGGGAAATGGCGGACTGCGTCATACCCAGCAGATTGGCTATATCACAGACACACATTTCCGATTCATCCAAAGCCCACAGAATTCGAATCCTGGTGGTATCACCAAATACCTTGAACAACTCCGCCAGATCATACAGAGTCTCCTCCTGAGGCATTTTGCCCTTTACCCGGTTTACCACATCTTTATGGATGACGACCGTATCACACTTTTCCACGGGAGGATAATCCCTGGTCAATCCATCACCTTCTTTGCCTTTCGCTGTTCTCTGCACTCCTTATCTTTATCAGCCGGCAGGTAGCCCAGCCATTTATGGGTCTCCCCGTCCTATTACTTGATTGTATGAACAACTATTCATTTGTTCTACGACAATTATAGCCTCTGCATAGTTATCTGTCAATCCATTTACAAAATTTTATTCATTCGAGCATAAAAGACAAGGTTCGCATCATATAGAAAAGCTTTTCACATTTTACATGTAACGCAGCTTCGAAAAATTGATTTCCTATTTATGATACGGCTCTCCATTGATGATACGGAATGCCCGGTAGATCTGCTCCAGTGCAATCAGACGCATCAGCTGATGGGGAAATGTGAACCGGGAAAAAGACAGGAGAAGATCTGCCTGCCGGAGAATGGAAGGATCCAGTCCCAAAGATCCGCCTATGACAAAGTCCAGGCGGCTTCGCCCCACCAGACCATATTGACGGATGGTTTCCGCAAACTGCTCTGAAGTCATGGATTTGCCTTCCACAGCCAGCACAATGGTTACGGCGTCTTTCCGGAGAAATTTATGAAGCCGGGCACCTTCCTTTTTCTTTACCGCAGCCCTTTCAGCCGGTGACAGGGTCTCAGGAGCCCGCTCATCCGCCACTTCCGTGATTTTCATATTTGCATAGCGGTGGAGCCGCCTGAGGTATTCGGCTATTGCGCGGGCAAAATATTCCTCTTTTATTTTCCCAACGCAAAGGATCTGTATATCCATCATAGGGCCGGCAGGGGGTGGATCATTTCCACAACCTGAAATACCAGGAGAATCAGTATAATGACAACTGCCAGAATTGCCGGAAAAAGCTGAAGGAACCTTCGGCTGGGCGCATGGTCAGGATCTGCAGGCAAAACCTTCTGCTTTCCTTCGGTAATCCGGTAAAACCCGATCAGGCAGCCGAGGAACAGGACAAAAGAGATGATCCCTGTCACACCCCACGCGGCAATCGTCATCTTCAATGTTTCCGGAGGAATATCCGTCAGGGAATCTGCCATGCCTTCCATGGGAAAACGCCTGGATATCACGCCGGACAGATAGGTGATCGTGACAGCAATGATATTGTTCGTGAAATGATAAATGGCGCCGGCAAAAAGGGAATCCGCCCGGTAGGTAAGAAAGCAAAGCAGCACACCCATAGGAAGAATGGATGGTATGGAGGCGATGTCCAGGTGCAGAAGGGCAAACAGGATGCCGGTCAGCAGAATGGAAGCTGTTTTCCCGAATCTTTCATATCCTCTCTGGATGGTGCCCCGGAACAGGAACTCCTCCAACAGGGCAGGGATTCCGGCAATCACAATAATCGACACCAAAAGATCCGATCCTGACTCAATGGGCGGAAGCTGCTGAGCCGGCGGCGTGCCAAACCGATTCAGGAACAATGTCCATAACAGATTGACAAAGACAATCACGCCGTATCCAAAAAATGCCATCCCCACACACAGCAAAGCTTCCGAAACCCGGATCTTATTCCATCGCACTGTTTTTCGGATATCCATCCGATGGATGATCAGATAAAGAAACGACGGCAGGCCTATGGTAGCGATCTGAACAAGAAGCATATAAATATAATAAAAATTTCCGGTCGGGCGGATTCGTTGGGACACAATGGAATTCAGCATCATCAACAGCAGGACAAGCAGATACAGAACGCTGCCTGCCAAAGGAGTCGGAGCTCTTCCCCCCTCTTCTTCCAATCGGATCGGTTCCGTTTTGTTGTCCAATGTAACTCCTCCCTTCCCTATTGTACTATCATATAGTATGAGTAGCAGCAAGTAAATAGTCGGGCACGGAAATCATCATTCCGTCGTCGTGGAAACAGGATTCTGTTTCAGTGTCATGTTGAAGCTCTTCTGCTTTCCGTTCCGACTGACAACAACTTCGATGGTATCCCCGATCCGGTTGGAATAAACGGCTGTCCGGAGTTCCACCATCCTGGTGACCGGCTGGCCATCCACCCGGGTTATGATGTCATCCACCCGGATACCGCTTTGATACGCCGGTCCTCTTGGATCCAGATCCACGATATATACTCCGTCAGCCAGACTGTCATCCTGTTTGTAGTAATGGGCAATATCCTTATCATAACCGACGATTCCAATATAGGGAGTTGTAAATTTACCGTCCTCCATAAAATGCCTTACAATGGGTTTGGCCACGTCAATGGGAATGGCAAATCCAATCCCCTCCGCACTGACCACTTTTACCGTGTTGATCCCCACAACCTGTCCCCGGACATTGATCAGGGGCCCACCGCTGTTGCCGGGATTAATGGATGCGTCGGTCTGTATCAAATCCTCCATGAAGTTCTGGCCCTTTTCGGTCCCCACCTGTACCGTGCGATCGAGAGCGCTGATAATCCCTGCCGTAGTGGTGTGCTGAAACTGAAGTCCCAGTGGAGTCCCAATGGCAATGGCGGATTCGCCGACGACCAGCTTTTCGCTGTTGCCCAGCTCTGCAGCCGGGAGGCCGGAAGCGTTGACTTTGACTACAGCCAGATCCAGGGTGGGATCCGTCCACAGCACTTTTCCATTCAGCTCATCCCCGTTTTGCAGGATGACGACAAGGTTTTGCACACTGGCACCCGCCACATGATCATTGGTCAGAATATATCCATCGGCACTGACAATCAGACCGGATCCAACCCCTTCCACGGCCTCCGCCCTTCCCATGCCCTTGTCCCGCTGGATATGCGTTGCCGATATTCCGACCACAGACGGCCTCACCCTTGCCGCGGCATTTGCCACTGCCCCGGATGCCACAGGGTCCCCGGAAGATTGCGACTCTTCCACGGGATCAGAAGACCGGGGCTGTGTATACTGATAGGTCTTCCCGGAATTTCCCGAATTCCCCGAAGTACCAGGACGTCGGGAAACACTGCAGGAAGATAAAAAAAACATTGCAAAAACAATCATGCTCAAAAAGAATTTTCTGCGCAAGCCTTTCCCTCCAGAATGCTGTCAGGACTTGCTTTGGATTCCGGTGTGACACAGGATTCCGATAAAATCATCTGATATGATAGAAATTACTGGCTCTGTCCCGATACGTCATATCCACCAAAATATCCCGGCCCACCCGTACGCCGTTGGATTCCAGAATATCCGTCACGGTCTGATAGGCCAGCTGGGGATAATTGTTTTGCTTGCTTAAATGAGCCAGCAGAACGTGGGTCACGCTTCCCTTGATCAGTTCCAGTAAGGTTTTACCGGAGTCTTCATTGGAAAGATGCCCTTTTCTGCCCAGGATCCTCTTCTTCAGATATACGGGATACGGTCCGGCCTTCAGCATATCCAGATCATGATTGGCCTCAAGAATCACCAGATCCGAGTCCATAACAGTTTTTATAATATTACTGTTAGTGTGCCCCAAATCGGTGGCGATACTAATTTTTTTGTTTTGGAAATAAAAGCTGAAGCCGACCGGATCTGCTGCATCATGGGGGATTTCATAAGGCTGGACATTGATATCCTCAATATAAAAATCCATATCATTGTCAAACACCCTGCGGTTATTCGGAGCCACTCTTCCAATTTTGGCGTCCATGGCTTCCCAGGTGCCTTCATTGGCATAAATGGGAAGATTGAATTTCCGGGACAAAACCCCGGCCCCTTTGATGTGATCCGAATGCTCATGGGTAATCAGAATTCCCTTCAGATCCCTGCCGTCAATGCCGACCTGTTTTAGCCCGGCAATAATATTCCTGCCCGGCAGCCCTGCATCCACCAGGATATGTGTCTTTTCTGTACCGATATAGGTGGAATTTCCGCTGCTTCCGCTGAAAAGCGAACAAACCCTGAAATCCATTGACGACCCCCCGTTTGTTTCTCTCTGGAAGCGATTATATCACACCAGGGCAGACCGCTTCAATCAAAGAAACAGATTTTAATTTCCCGGAAGGATTCCCGCATGATATAATCATGATATAATAAATTATGACGTTCCCAAACCAATAATTTGGGTCGTGATAAGTATTCAAACTTTACATTAGGAGGCCCACGAAATGGATTATGGACAAAAGGCATTGTCCCTTCACGAAAAAGCAAAAGGAAAAATTGAGATACGGTCAAAAGTACCGGTGAACAACCGGGATGATTTAAGCACAGCCTATACCCCCGGCGTGGCAGAACCCTGCCGGAAAATCCATCAGAACCCGGAGGATGTATACCGTTATACGGCACGCGGCAATCTGGTGGCTGTGGTATCCGACGGATCCGCCGTATTGGGGCTGGGAAACATCGGCCCTCTGGCTGCCATGCCCGTCATGGAGGGAAAATCCATCCTGTTCAAGGAATTTGCCGGCGTAGATGCTTTTCCGATCTGCCTGAATACCCAGAATGCGGATGAAATCGTCCGTACAGTGGAAAACATTGCACCTTCTTTCGGAGGCATCAATCTGGAGGATATCGGGGCACCCCGGTGTTATGAAGTGGAGAGTCGCCTGAAAGAATCGCTGGATGTCCCGGTCTTCCATGATGACCAGCATGGAACAGCAGTGGTATGCAGCGCGGCATTGATCAACGCCCTGAAGATCACAGGAAGAAAATTTGACGAAATCAAGGTAGTAATCAATGGAATCGGCTCCGCCGGCTCCGCTGTTGCCAGACTGCTGCTTCAGCTGGGTGTAAAATCCATGACACTTTGCGACCGGGACGGGATCCTTTTCCCGGGAGACCCTAAAAATGATTTTATGAAGGAAAAGCTGGCGGGCATCACCAACCCACAGGGAAGAAAGGGTGACCTGACTGCAGCCATGAAAAATTCGGATGTCTTTATCGGCGTATCCGCGCCAAATATCGTTTCCCCGGAAATGATCCATTCCATGAATCCGGATTCCATTGTACTGGCTATGGCCAATCCGGTTCCGGAGATTGATCCGGATGAGGCAAAGAAAGCCGGCGCCCGGATTGTCGGCACCGGACGGTCGGATTATTCCAATCAGGTCAACAATGTACTGGCCTTTCCCGGCATCTTCCGCGGAGCACTGGATGTGCGGGCCTCCGATATCAACGAAGAAATGAAGATGGCAGCGGCTTATGCCATTGCATCCGCCGTTCCGGAAGAGAAACGGAACGAAGACAATATCCTGCCGTCCCCATTTGATAAGAATGTGCCGCCGGCTGTTGCAGCAGCTGTTGCACAGGCTGCGCGAAAAAGCGGGGTAGCCCGGGCGTAATGCTTACGCTCCATGGAGCAGGAAACGGAACAGAGCAGAAGCCATAAGGCGACAGTCAACAAGAAACGATAAAGGAAAGGAAGCTCATGAAAGAAATCAGTGCAGAAACAATTTCCGGCACCGTGGAAAAGCTGTGCGTGAAGGCATGCTGCCATTTGGGGGAGGATGTGAAGAGCTTGCTAATGCAGGCCCGGGAAAAGGAGGAATCTCCCTTTGGTATTCAGATTCTGGATCAGCTGCTCCGGAATATCGATACGGCAGAGACAGAGCGCCTGCCGGTTTGTCAGGATACCGGCATGGCGGTCATATTCCTTGAAATCGGTCAGGATGTGCATATCATCGGAGGCGGTCTGACGGATGCCGTCAACGAAGGAGTGCGCCGCGGATATCAAAAAGGATATCTCCGCAAGTCCGTCCTGACCCCGCTGGAAAGGGAAAACACCGGCGACAATACTCCGGCTGTCCTTCATACGGAGATCACCAGAGGGGACCGGATGAAAATCACCGTGGCTCCCAAAGGATTCGGCAGTGAAAATATGAGCCGGATCGGCATGCTGAAACCTTCCGATGGAATCGACGGTGTCAGGAAGTTTGTACTGGATACGGTGATCCGGGCAGGCGCCAACCCATGCCCTCCCGTGATACTGGGAGTGGGGATCGGCGGCACGATGGAAAAGGCAGCGTATCTTTCCAAAAAAGCCCTTCTGAGAAAGGCGGGAGCCCCCAATCCGGATCCGGATCTGGCTTCCCTGGAACAGGAGCTGCTTGTGTCTGTCAACAAAACGGGGATCGGTCCCCAGGGGCTGGGCGGAAGAACCACCGCCCTGGCTGTTTCTGTCGAAACCTTTCCCACCCACCTGGCCGCACTGCCCGTGGCAGTCAATATTCAATGCCACGTGGCACGGCATGCCGAAGCGATTCTGTAGCAGGTATCCTGTGAGCAATGGCATGTCCGGCAGCGCAGACGGGCAAATAAGCGAAGCGAAAGCCACAATATAGAAACATAAGAAATAAAGAAATAATAGAACCAGAACGTATCATAAAAGAAGATGGAATAAAGGTGAAGGGCATACGATAGGCGGAAAAATGGAACAGCAGGAAAAGCAGCCGGAAGGAAGGACAGCACATGGTACTGCAAAAAAACACAGGACGAAGGAATCAGCGCAAAAGCATGGAACAGGAGTGGAAGCTCACTGTACCCGCTTCTCCGGAGAAAATATCCCTTCTGAAGGCAGGGGACGTAGTAAGCCTGTCGGGGTGCATCCTGACCGGCAGGGACGCCGCCCATAAACGAATGATGGAATACCTGAACAAGGGAATTGCACTGCCCTTTGATATAAAGAATCAGGGAATCTATTATACCGGGCCGTGTCCTGCCGCTCCGGGAAAAATCATCGGTTCCTGCGGTCCCACCACCAGTTCCCGGATGGACCGCTACACGCCCCTGCTGCTGGATCTGGGACTGAAGATCATGATCGGCAAAGGTCAGCGCAGTCCGGAGGTAATCGACGCCATGGTCCGGAACGGGGCGGTTTATCTGGCTGCCGTCGGGGGAGCCGGCGCCCTGATTGCCCAATGCGTCAAAAAGGCGCAGGTGATTGCATTTGATGATCTGGGGCCGGAAGCCGTTTACCGGCTGGAAGTGAGAAACTTTCCCCTGATCGTCGCCATTGACGCACGGGGAAACAATCTATACGACATTGGACCCCGGCAATACCGGCAGCTGTGATCAGGATTCTCTCATCGCAATCAATTCCCTGAATTCCGCATCCAAAGCCTGATATTCCGGCGTACCTGGCTTTTCCGCACTGAGCTTTCCCAGCACGGCGGTGATCCGGTTTTCCAGAAGCATTCTTTCTTCGTCCGAAGAGCGTATTGGCTCGGCCCGTTTCCCGGGCCGATTTTGCTTTTTGACCTCCGATTCCTTTTTGTGGAGTCCGCAACTCCCCGTCTTTTTCAGATATTCCTCCACACCATATTCCACCCGTCGGATACGGCCGTCTTCAAACACCAGCAGTTTCTCACAGACCCGTTCCAGCATATATCGGTCATGGGTAATGAGCAGAATCGTGCCTTCATACTGATCCAGCGCCTCTTCCAACTGTTCCCTCGCATGAAGATCCAGATGGTTGGTCGGTTCGTCCAATATCAGCAGATCATCTCCCCCCAGGACCAGCGCCGCCAGCTTCAGCCTGGTCCGCTCCCCCAGGCTCAGACTCTTCAGTGGTTCCCTCAGCATTTCTCCATCAAAGCCCAGATTGGCCAGCATGGTACGTATTTTACCCTGCTCCCTGCGGTTTGGCGCAGGAAACAGATCTATGGCGGTCTTTGAACTCTCCAGATCCAGAACGTCCTGACTCATGTAACCGATGGAAACAGAAGAAGAGACAAACAAAGTTCCCTCTATGGGCTCCTGCCCGATGATGGCCTTTACCAGTGTCGTTTTACCGCACCCATTGGGGCCGAAAAGCCCCACTTTCTCACCACGCAGCAGAGTAAAGCTGCTTTTCCGAAACAATACCCGATCTCCAAATCTTTTTTGGATATTGGATGCCTCCATCACTCTTTTTCCATGCTTTTGCGCATCATTCAGGGCAAAGGAAACCTGAAATTCCTCTTTCGGTTTTGAAATGCCTTCCGTTCTCAGTTTCTCCAGCCGTTTTGTCCTGGACTTTACCTGGCGATCCATCTTTTTTGCCTTGACCCGGTAAAACTCCTTGGTACCAAATTTATTGCCGCTTTTTGCTCCCTTCTTTGTGGAATCCCTATGAGCTTTTCCGGACCATTGTCTCAGCTGTCGGATTTCCGAATCCAGCTTTTCCTTCCGCTTCTCCTGCACCTCATAGGCATGCATCTGATCTTCCTGTCGTTTGCGCTTCTCTTTCCTGTAAAACGAATAGTTTCCGTGATATTCACAAAGAACACCGTCTTCCACTTCCAGGATGCGGTTTACCGTCTGATCCAGAAAATAGCGGTCATGGGAAATGACCAATATGGTGCCCGGGTATCCAGCCAGCTCGCCGACCAGCCATTCGACTCCCTGAAAATCCAGGTGGTTGGTGGGCTCATCCAGGATCAGCAGATCAGGCTGTGCAGACCATATCTGCGCCAGCGCAAGCTTGGTCCTTTCCCCGCCGCTCAGATTGGCGAACCGCTCCTCCTCCCACCGGGACACTTTTTCTGTACCCAGCTCACCGGCGGCATGAAGGAATTCCTGTATCTGCGCAGGATCTTCCTGCCCGGAATGAAAATCATGCAGAACATCCGAGGTATAATAAACAGACTGGCGCAGATATCCTATCCGGACGTCTTTCCGATGCCAGATGATCTCTCCTCCCTCCGGTTTCAATTCCCCGTACAGGATATTGGCCAGGGTGGTCTTACCCGCCCCGTTTTTCCCAACAAGGCCCACACACTCCCCTTCCTCCAGGTCCAGACTGACCGATTTCAGCACTTCATGGATTCCAAATTCCTTTTTGATATTATGACATTGCAGCAGCAATCCGATCCTCTCCTTTTTCAACAGAACTTCCAGTATTGCCAAAACTTCCGGAACGTTTTGCCCTGCCGTCTTAAGCATCATGCTTTTTATCCCCATCCAAAAACCGGACTTTATGTGTACTTTCCGGATATTAAAAAAAGACTGCTGAGAAACAAAACTCCCACTGCAGTCTCTTCGTCTTTCATTATACCGAAACACAATACACCATCCTATTATAGTTCGGTCCCTGCATTACGATTGCTTTTACTGTCATGCAGGAAAGAGAAGATCCAAATAAAATGGCAGGAAAACCAATCTGACAAAAAAGATCAGATGAGAACCATCCTGCTTTTTGAAGCGGAAAAATATCCCTCAGTTTTTGGCAAAAAGGCAAAACAAGTATGTATGAACTTTTTACCGATTCCGTTTACCGGACTGAGAAACAAATCCGCATTGCGTGCTCCTTTCAACTCTTCGTTTTACTTTCGCCGATTACTTTTTGCTGACCAAACCGGATCGGCGGATGAAACCGCCCTCCAAAGGCAATCCTTTCAAACCGTTCTGGCTTTCTTTATTTCCTTCAACAGGCTTTCTCCGTCTGCCAGCCTCCGGATATCGGCTCCCAGACTGTTCAGCTTGTCTTCAATGTTTTCATATCCCCGGTCAATATAATGGATATGATCAATCTCCGTAACACCTTCTGCAACCAGGCCTGCAATGATCAATGCCGCCCCCGCCCTCAGATCGGATGCGGACACCGGCGCCCCGGTCAGCTTTTTTACGCCTTCAAAAATGGCGATACGATCCTCCACCTTGATATTTGCACCCATTTTGCGCAACTCTTCCACATGGCGGAACCGATGATCAAACAGACTCTCATTTATGACACTGGTCCCTTTGGCGATGCTGCACAGTACAGACATGGGCTGCTGCAAATCCGTCGGAAACCCGGGATAAGGAAGTGTCTTGATGTTTACCTTCCTGGGCTTGCGTGTCCCCCGGACCCGGACAAAATCGTCTCCTTCCGTAATGTCCTCTCCCATTTCCAACAGCTTTGCGGAAATGGACTCCAGATGCTTCGGAATGACTCCGGACACCACTACATCTCCTGCAGTGGCCGCTGCAGCTATCATAAACGTACCGGCTTCAATCTGATCAGGGATAATGGTATACTCACAGCCGTTCAGCTGTTTCACTCCGTTGATGCGGATCACATCCGTACCGGCGCCCTTTACATTTCCACCCATGGCATTGAGAAAGTTGGCCACATCAACCACATGAGGCTCCTTTGCCGCGTTGGAAATGATGGTCTGCCCCTTTGCCTTTACCGCAGCCAACATGATGTTGATGGTGGCCCCTACGCTGACTACGTCCATATAGATCTCATTGCCAACAAGGCGGTCCGCTTTGGCCCGGATCACGCCATGTTCAATATCGACCTTCGCGCCAAGAGCTTCCAGCCCCTTGATGTGCTGATCAATGGGACGCGCCCCGATTTCACAGCCTCCGGGAAACGGTACCTCCACCTTTCCAAACCTTCCAAGAAGAACACCCAGCAGATAGTAGGAAGCGCGCAGGCACTTTACCATTTCAAACGGAGCTTTATGATGCTTCAGCGTTGTTCCGTCAATCACCACCCTGCCGGATTGGCTCAGATTCACCCTGGCTCCCAGTTCAGAAAGAATATCTGCCAGTATAATAACGTCATCAATATAAGGTAAATTATCTATTACGCAAGGCCCGTCCGCCAATAAAGCCGCAGGCATTATGGCTACAGCCGCATTTTTCGCTCCTCCAATGGATACGGTGCCGGTGAGCCGTTTCCCACCGATGATATGAAATTTCTCCAACACACGCCCCAGCCGGACAGCAAAGGGCTTCACCTCCTGAATCTATTCTTTTGTATTTTTAAGTTTATCCGGAATGTCTTATATCCATGCACGGCACCGGCTTTTCCCGGATGCCATGCTCCTCCAGTCCCTGATATCGGTCACGGATTGGATACCGAAACCATCCCTGAGGGCCTTTTCAAAATCCTGTCCACTCCCCAGTCTGTGCAGGAACTCCATACAGGAATCCTTCCCATACCTGTCCGCCAGGCCTTTTACCAACAGAAAAGACTGTCGATAGGCCTTCTGATCATCCAGGGCATGAAAGCGATAAGTCAGGTCCTCCATGGTATAATTCGGTTCCTCGGGCAATCCGCTGCCCCATTCATAACCCAGTAATACATATTCCATATAAAGCGCACTGCCCTCTGCAAACCACAGAGGATAATTCCCCCTGCAAATCCCATCCATCGCCAAATGAGCCAGCTCATGGACAAAAACATTGACCAGGGAATCCGGATCCTGATTCATTCCTTTCAGGCTGTCCGGAGACAGCAGATTAATCATGCCGCCTGCATAGGCACCAGTCGCAGATTGCCCGTGGGGAATCCGCAGAACGCCTTTCAAGTCCTCTTCACGGGAAAATATTATAATATCGATAGGATCCGAAGGCTGATATCCAAAATAATCCAGCACTTTCGATCCCCAGGCAGCTGCAATGGTTTCAACCCGATCTGCGGCTTCCCTGTCTCCCGCCTTGTAACGGATCACAAACCGGCCATTTTCCAACTGTTTGTAGTCCTCCGTACCGTCGGAAATACGCTGGCTCTCCACATATGTCATAACCGGATGTACACCGGTATACAAAATGCCCTTATACCGAACCAGCAGCATTACACCTGCCAAAATAAGCAGTAAGCCGATCTTCCACCATTTTCTGTTTGACCTCACAGCCATACCCCCTTTACAGGGATATAAGACATAATTTATTATAACATCTCTGCCGGGAAAACCGAACAGGTAAATGATGGATTTTAATGCTCTTCTTCAGTATATCAGTAATATGCCGAAAAATCAATTAGCATTTCTAAAAAAAGTGCCCACAGTGTCGATATTCTGTGGGCTTTCTGGTATTCTGACAGGTATTGCGGTTCAGGCCAAAATTCAGTCGGCTTCTGGAGAGGATATTATCAGGAATTCGAGGCGAAAGGTGCACTCAGGACAGATATTTGATCGGATTCTGCGGGGCATTGTTCACGCGGACTTCAAAATGCAGATGCGGTCCGGTGCTGTTGCCGGTGCTTCCCATATGTGCAATCAACTGTCCCCGTCTGACAACTTCGCCGGAAGATACGTCAAAGCTTTTCAAATGGCCGTAGCAGGTTATCAGGCCGCTGCTTCCGTGATCAATTTGTATGAAATTCCCATAGCCGCGGCTGGTACCTGCAAAAATGACCTTGCCGGAATCCGCTGCATAAATGGGGGTGCCGACGGAGTTTGCTATGTCAATGCCTTTATGCAGCCTGCCCCATCTCTGTCCAAAGCCGGAGGTAAGTCTGCCGCTGGTCGGCTTATATAGGGAACCGCCTCCCCCGCGGGAGGACAGGGCGGATTGCTCCGCTTTTCCGAACCCTTTGGCAATGATTTTCTTTACCGGCTCGGAAAGGACCTGCCCGGACAGGACTGCCCTGTTTTTTTCTTCCCCGTTCACCTTTTCCACCCGGATATCCATTTTCTTTCTCCCTTCCCTGCCTTTCTGAAGGGTTTTGGTCCGGCTCCTGTCCATGGATTCGTCTTCCCGTACCTCTGTTTCAAAGGGGATCGCTTCCTCCTGGGAAATCACTTCGGTGGTTACCACATTCAAAGGGCTCCTGTTACAGTATAAACGAAGCTTCTGGCCGGGCTTCAGATGGTCCGGATCCGGAACATGGGAATTTTCCGCAACGAGCCTGTCCAAATCCATATCATGGGATTCTGCAACCGTGGTGAGAGTATCTCCATCCGCTACGGTATATTCCTGAACGGTTTCCCTGCCCTTTGCCGTTTCCGCCAATACCGTGTCCATATCCTGAACCTGATCCGGCGGAACGGATATCGGAACAATCTTGATTTCCTCCTGAAAGGTTACGCTTTCCGGCTTCGTCCCATCTTCAACATATTGGGATTTGAACCGATTCAGGAATTCATTCGCTTCTTTTTCGTTCTTTACTGTTCCGATCCGTACGTCGTTTGCATAAACAGCAGAAGCATTGCATTGGACTTTTGCTTCCCTTCGGATCACGTTTTGGGTATCCGGCGGCAGGTAAACCCGTTTCGGGGACACCAGCTTTTTCTCAAATGTAATCTCCTGATCCAGGGAAACATCCATGTCATACTGCCGCTTTGTCTCTTCGATCTTCTGAGCAAGAGCGGACTTCACCGGACCCGGATCGGATACATAAACCAGCTCCGTCCCATCCATGGATACCTTATAGGCTGGTACCAGGCCGGAGAGAGTCTGCCCGTCATCCGGACGCACGGCTGCCCCGTCCGCCTCCAGAATCCCGGCTGCCAGGAAAATCATCAGCGTCAGCAGAATGGACAGCTGATGCTGATAAATCCGAAAGAACTTATCGTCTGCCATGCCGGAAATCCTGTTTTTCATCCCGGCCAGACTTTTTTTCGCTTTGGTAAGAAAAGAATTCATTGTCGCTGCTCCTTTCCAACGGAGTATATTTTACATTAAAGTTAAAAATATTTCAATATTATTACGAAATTATTTCATTATTATTATTTATGGCTCATCTTTTAGTGCCATGTTTTAATATAAATTTAATATATATTAATATTTACTGTTCCTGAAAAATTATTCATGCTTTTCATCATAGAGCCATTTGTTGAAATCCCCTTCCCAGTTCTTACCCGTTACACGATGGAACGTCCGGACCATATCTTCCTTGCCCGCATTCCGGAACTGATACTCCCTGCAGTATTCCTGGAGAACCTGAAGAAAGGTCTCCCTTCCCATCTTTCTTTGAAGATCATGAAACATCATTGCCCCTTTGCCGTAAACCAGCAGGTCATAAAGCGTCCCGTCGGAAAACTCATAGGCAGGACGGTGAATGGTTTCATCCACCTCCGCGGATTTTATATAGTAGGGGAGATAGCTGTACTTTCCTTCCCCCATTGTGCTGTGATAGACCCTTTTCTCCTGATTTGCCCCATAGCGGTTCCCATAATACAGAACAGTGGAATACTCCGTCAGGCCTTCATCCATCCAGGCATCCCTGACCTCATTGTTGCCGACCAGGCCATACCACCACTGATGCGCGGTTTCATGAGCGGTAACCAGCTCCAGGGAATCCGTTTCTCCCGGAGCATACAAATTGTGATCCATCATAATCAGATTCGGATATTCCATTCCGCCGATAAAGAAATCCGCCTCCACTACGGAAAAATGGCGATAAGGATATTTCCCAAAGGATTGATTATAGAATTTCATGGCGGAAGCCGCATAATCCAGAGCCCTTTCCCCGGTTTCCTCCGTGTAATAATAGGAAGTCACAGTGGCAGATCCCACCCTGCGGGATGCCGTCTGAAAATCCTTGCTGGCGATCCATGCAAAGTCCCGGACGGCCGGTGCATGAAACTTCCAGACTGTATTTCCGCTTTTCCCATCTTCCTTTTTACAGTCACCGGTGGCAGCAAGAACATAGTCCGACGGCACCTTTATGGTAACCTCATAATTGGCGGTATCGCTGTAAAAGGGATCCCCTATGGCATAATACCGGTCAAGATTCCATCCGTTTTCATCATGTACACAGGCAATGGGATACCAGTTTGCCGCCTTGTAGGTATGATCCCCATATCCAAACCGTCCGAAACAGTTTGGCATCCGGACCAGGTAATGCATTTCAATGGATAGGGCCTCCCCCGGTTTCAGGCTTCTCTCCGGAATCAGCATCAACACATTCTCACTGTCTCCGCCAATGACGAAGTCCGTTTCCTTTCCATTGATCCAAATGGTATCCATATCCAGGGAACCGGGAGAAAAGCCGTTGGGATAGGCGCGCATCCTGTCCCTTTCCTCAAAGACCGGCTTCTCCTCATAGCGGTAAGCATTGGGATAAAGATGAAAATAAAGCCGCGTCAGATTCTGGCCGGAACGATTCCGATATTCCACCTTTTGTCTGCACGCAAGGGTTTTCCGTGACGGATCAAAGGTAGCTGATATTTCATATTGACTCAGATCCCGGGATGCCCTGGCAAGCACCGAATTCCCTTCCAGCCGGCTCTTCCATCCCGGAGCATCGGTAAAGAACAGCCCGGCCAGCAGACCAATGGCGGCCAGCAGACCAATGAGCGAATACCTCAGTTTCCGGTTTTTCCATATTTTCATAAAACGACCCCGCCTTCCTCTTTCCACTGAAATCCCGTCGGTATCCATTTATATGCGGCCGTCTTCTGTGATTATGAAAAAAAGGTCCCCTGAGGGGATCTTATGCATTGCTTCAAAAGAGCGTTACTTCAATAGATCGGAAACCGCTTCCCGGTTCTCTGGGCTGCCGAAAATTTGTCCGGCCTCCCCTGCAGTATATTCCGGTATGTCCTCCAGCCCGGCTTTTGCCTTTATAATCCGCATCACAGAGGCATTCAGCCGCTCTTCCGTGATCCGGCCGGATGCCACGGCTCCCTTCAGTGCTTCCAGCACATCCGTCTGCATCTCCTGTCCAAATCCTATGGCAAAAAGATCCACCCCAGCCAGAATTGACGCCACAACGGCTTCTTTCCTTTCCTCTCCCTGGGGATACCCTTTCATATCAATGGCATCGGTAATCGCCACTCCCTGATAACCCATTCTGTCCCGCAGCTGCTCCTGCACGAAAACAGAGGACATGCTGGCCGGCTTTCCGGACGGATCGATATTGGGATAAGACAGGTGTCCCACCATGATCATATCCACACCAGCATCGATCATTGCCTGAAACGGAACCGCATCCTTCTGCTTCCATTCCTCCAGGGAAGCCGGAATCACCGGCATGTCCCTGTGGGAATCCACCACCGTGCCGCCATGCCCGGGAAAGTGCTTCGCGCAGCCCTGAACCCCGGTTTCTTTCAGCCCTTCCAGAAAAGCCGCCGCCTGATCGGACACTTTCTCCGGGGTATCCCCGTAGGAACGGCCAAGCATAAATTTGTTTTCCGGATTGTCCACCACATCCACCACGGGGGCAAAATCCAGATTTGCACCTGCTGCCGCCAATTCCCTTCCAATTACTTTCCCCGTGGCTCTTGTCAGCTGGGCATCCTCATGCCGGCCCACCTCCCTGGCGCCGGGAATCGGGGTTCTCCCTTCCGGAAGACGGGTTACCGTGCCGCCTTCCTCATCCATGGCAATCCAAAGCGGAAGCGGATTTCCCTCATTGTATCCCTTCCACTGCTTTGTCAGTTGATACAATTGGTCAAAGTTTTCAAAATTATCCCGGAACAGCACCACGCCGCCGACCTTACGTTCCCGGATCATCTGCGCGGCTTCCTCATTGTTCCGGCATCCCACCACCACCAGCTGACCGATTTTCTCATCCGGGGTCATGGACTCCAGAATCTTTCGATAGGGAAGGTCCGGATCTTCCGACGGAACCGGCTTCTTTGACGGGAAAGTGCCGCTTCCGGGAGCCGAATCCGCCGGCTGGCCCGATTCGGCCGGCGGATTCATCCCTTCCCCGGAAGGAGACGGGCTGCCTCCGTTCTGCCCCGTCTGCGGACTGCAGGCGGACAGCAATACACACACCAAAAGGAGACAAACCCCGCTTTGACCAAAAGAACCCATTGCGAAACGCTTTTTATTCAATTCAATTCACTCCATTTCCCACCATCTGTTTTTCTTCCATGATCTTTTTATTCTACCGCCTGTGTCAAAATCCTATTAGTTTTTCTTCAAAACCCGGGGGAAAATGCCTCCAAAATTATATACCCTTCAGCTTTCTGCTGTATACCATGGCTTCCAAACATATTTGAAATACCCAATTGACACTATATATAGTATATGATATTATAAAGAAAACAATATATAGGGTAATATGGTGCCGAACCCCGGAAGACATCGCTGTCATCGCTGCATTGCCGGATGGATCACATGTTCCTGCATTGGGTGGATCGCATGCATTCTGCCGGGGAAAGGTGAAAAGGGAAGCAGGTGAAATTCCTGCACGGTCCCGCCGCTGTATCGGGGAGATTTTTCAAACAATCCACTGGCTTTTGCCGGGAAGGGTTGAAAAATTCAGGATCCGGAGTCAGAAGACCTGCCATATCGCCACACCGGAACTCTACGGACGATAGGGGGTGTGACCAGGGACAGGTATAACGGGCTGCCATATATTCCGCATTGCCGTGCTTTTTCCCTTCCGCCTCCGCATTTTTCGCGAGGCTCTTATTTTACATAAAATGCTGTCATTCTTTGCTTTCTGCAAAACAGAAGTCAAAGTTCCGGAAAAAAGGAAGAGGAGAAAGGTAGGATGCAAAAATGATCACAAAGATAAGGAAAAGGGACGGCAGGGAAGTACCGTTCAATATCGAGAAAATTACCAATGCCATTTTCAAGGCAGCCGTTGCTGCAGGAGGCAGTGATTATCATACCGCCGAATCCCTGGCGGAGCAGGTGGCGGAAACTCTGGAGCACGGCAAGGAAAAGGTTCCTTCCGTGGAGGAAATCCAGGACACCGTGGAAAAGACACTCATTGAATCCGGCCATGCCCGGACGGCCAAAAAGTTTATTCTCTACCGGGCAGAGCGCACCCGTATCCGGGAAAAGAACACACAGCTGATGAAGACATACGAAGGACTGACCTTCCAGGATTCCAGGAACAATAACCTGAAACGGGAAAACGCCAACATCAACGGGGATACCGCCATGGGTACCATGCTGAGATACGGTTCGGAAGGAGCAAAGCGGTTCAACAGTCTGTATGTATTGAAGCCGGAGCATTCCAAAGCGCACAATAACGGCGACATCCACATTCACGACATGGACTTTCTGACCCTGACCACAACCTGCTGCCAGATTGACATCAGGAAGCTGTTCCGCCATGGGTTTGCCACCGGCCACGGACATCTCCGGGAACCGCAGGACATCCAAAGCTATGCAGCCCTTGCCTGCATTGCCATTCAGTCCAATCAAAATGACCAGCACGGCGGACAGAGCATCCCGAACTTTGATTACGGCATGGCTCCCGGTGTCGCCAAAACCTATGCCCGGCTCTACTTTCAGAATCTTGCCAAGGCACTGGAGCTCCTGGGCAATGTGGAAAATGCAGCAAAGCAGGCCCAAAGCATACGGGATTCCATCCGAAAGGAATACCATCTTCGTCCCACTCTGGGAAACGTTGAAAACTATCAAACTATCGAGAAGCAGATGCTGAACCGCATCGTTCCCGAAAAATCAGCCGTTCAGCGGATTCAGTCCTTCGCAGCCGAAAGTGCGGAAAAGGAAACGGACCGGAATACCTATCAGGCAATGGAAGCCCTGATCCACAATCTGAATACCATGCACAGCCGGGCAGGGGCACAGGTTCCCTTCAGCTCCCTCAATTATGGGACAGATACCTCCCCGGAAGGGAGAATGGCCATGAAGAACGTGCTGCTGGCAACCGATGCAGGTCTGGGAAACGGGGAAACTCCCATATTCCCCATCCATATCTTCAAGGTGAAGGAAGGGATCAACTACAACCCGGGAGATCCCAATTACGATCTGTTTCAGCTTGCCTGCAAGGTCAGTGCAAAAAGGCTGTTCCCCAACTTCTCTTTCCTGGATGCGCCCTATAACCTGAAATACTATAAGCCGGGGCATCCTGAAACAGAAATTGCCTATATGGGCTGCCGGACCCGCGTCATCGGCAACGTTTATGATCCCTCCAGAGAAATTGTCAACGGGAGGGGAAACCTGAGCTTTACCTCGGTAAACCTTCCAAGGCTGGGACTGAAGCACAGGCAGGATGTGGACGGTTTCTTTGAAGAGCTGGACAAAATCATCGATCTGGTCATCGATCAGCTGCTGGATCGCTTTGAGATCCAGGCAAGGAAAAAAGTAAAAAATTTTCCCTTCCTGATGGGACAAGGCGTCTGGATGGATTCAGAAAAGCTGGGGCCGGAGGATGAAGTACGGGAAGTCCTGAAGCATGGCACCCTTTCCATGGGATTCATCGGGCTGGCCGAATGTCTGAAAGCCCTGATCGGGAAACATCATGGAGAGTCGGAGGAAGCACAGAAGCTTGGTCTCCGTATAATCGGTCATATGCGCAAACGGATGGATGAGGCAAGCAAAGACCATCAGCTGAATTTCAGCTTGTTTGCGACTCCTGCGGAAGGACTGTCCGGTCGTTTTGTTGAAATGGATCGGAAAATCTATGGCTCCATACCGGGAATCACCGATCGGGAATACTATACAAACAGCTTCCATATCCCGGTCTATTATGAGATCAGCGCCTTTGATAAGATCCGCCTGGAGGCTCCGTATCACGAGCTGACCAATGCCGGACACATCACCTATGTGGAGCTGGACGGGGATCCCCTGAAGAATCTTCCCGCCTTTGAAAAGATTATCCGGGCCATGAAGGAGACCGGAGTGGGTTACGGATCCATAAACCATCCGGTGGATCGGGATCCGGTGTGCGGGTTTACGGGAATTATAAATGACACCTGCCCATCCTGCGGCAGAAAGGAAGGAGATGTGAAATTTGAGCGGATCCGGAGAATCACCGGCTATCTGGTGGGAACCCTGGACAACTTCAACGATGCCAAGAAAGCGGAAGTAAGGGACCGGGTCAAGCATTTTGCCGGCAGTTTCTGAACCATTGGAAGAAAGGGCATGAGATGTTATGTTAACTAAAGCAACAACAAATATGGTGAAAACAATCCGGACAATAGCTCCATCGGCCACATTACAGGTCGCCGGTGTCATTCCGGAATCCATTGTCGACGGTCCGGGGATCCGGTATGTGGTCTTTGCCCAGGGGTGCAGACACCGCTGTCCGGGATGCCACAATCCCCAGACCCAGCCCTTTGACGGGGGAAGCGTGTTGAAGATCGGCTCTGTCCTCCGGGATATGAAGAAAAACCCGCTGCTGGATGGCATCACGTTCAGCGGCGGGGAGCCTTTTGAACAGGCAGCTGCCTTTGCAGAGCTGGCCAGGCAAGTGAAAAAACAAAATAAGGATTGGAATGTCCTTGTTTACAGCGGCTATACCTATGAGGAACTTTTCCGCCGTGCTGCGGTTCATCCCGATTGGAGCAGTCTGCTGAATGCCGTGGATATTCTGGTGGACGGCCCGTTCGTACAGGAAAAGAAGAGTTATGAGCTGCTGTTCCGCGGCTCTTCCAATCAGCGGATCATTGACATGAAGAGCACCCGGCACTCCGGCCGGGTAGTTCTGGCGGAAGAAAGATGACAGGACAATATTTGTGTGATAAAATAAAGCCCAACAAAAAGTCTTTGCTGATTTTCAATGGATCCAGGGAGGAAGGATGATATGACACACAAAGGCACGTGTACACTTGAAACAAAGCAGTTGCTGCTGCGCCGCTTCACGGGGAACGATGCGGAGGCCATGTTCCGCAACTGGGCAAATGACCCGGAAGTGACAAAGTATCTGACGTGGAGCCCCCATGGAGACATTGTGGAAACCAGACGAATACTGAAAAACTGGACAGAGTCCTATGAGAAATCCGACTTTTACTGCTGGGCAATTGTACCAAAATTCCCTGGAGAGCCAATCGGCAGCATCAGCGTCGTCCATCGCGACGACAAGGTGAACAGCGTTCATATCGGCTATTGCATCGGCAAAGCCTGGTGGCATCATGGCTATACTTCAGAAGCTTTATCCGAATTGATCCGGTTCTTCTTTGAGGAAGTCGGTGTGAATCGTATCGATTCCCGGCATGACATACGAAACCCCCATTCCGGAAATGTAATGAAAAAAGCCGGCATGCATTATGAAGGTACCATGCGACAGGCAGACAGAAACAAACAGGGGATCTGCGACAGTGCTTACTATGCCATCCTTGCAGAAGACTATCAGGCGCAGAAAAGTCCTCATCCGCTGATAGGGAAAACCGCCATTGTAAGCAAAACGGCGGAGGATACCGATACCGCTGCCTCGATAAAAAGCGGGTCGCTGCCGGTGCTTGCCACACCAGCCCTGACGGCGCTCATGGAACAGGCTTCCTGCAAATGCCTGTCCGATTGCCTGGAATCCGGTCAGACTTCCGTAGGAACGGCAATCTCTGTCGAACATACCGCAGCAAGTCCCCGGGGTGCAAAGATTACTGCAACCGCCGAGATCACTGAGGTGACAGGAAGAAAGATCGGCTTTGCCGTCACCGCCCGTGACAATACAGGGGAAATCGGTCACGGAACCCATAGTCGTTTTATCGTGAAAACAGACCGATTTATGAAGAAAGCCGAGGCACGGAAATAAAACTCTACTGAGAGATTGCCTTGACATTACTATGTGATTACTACACTATGTGATTACTACGTATCGTATAAACAGGAGCAAAATATAAAACCCGCCAACCATTGTGATTAGTGGGTTTTCTGTGGAGCTGATGGGCGGACTTGAACCGTCAACCTGCTGATTACAAATCAGCTGCTCTGCCAATTGAGCTACATCAGCAATGGCGACCCGGGACGGGCTCGAACCGACGACCTCCAGCGTGACAGGCTGGCATTCTAACCAACTGAACTACCGGGCCAAATGAAAGCCGGGACCCAGAGCTGTTCTGTCTCCAAACCCTGACCTTCCAAACTTTATAAATGGTGACCCCTAGGAGATTTGAACTCCTGTTACCGCCGTGAAAGGGCGATGTCTTAACCACTTGACCAAGGGGTCCCAAATGGTGACCCATCGGAGATTCGAACTCCGGACACCTTGATTAAAAGTCAAGTGCTCTGCCAACTGAGCTAATGGGTCCCGCAATATATCCTATGTTTCGCGGACAAGTAATATTCTACAACAGCCTTCTGCGTATGTCAACCAGAATTTTTGGCCAAATCGTTATATCATATTGCGGGCAACGACAATTCCGGTAACCGATGCCTGCATCAGTCCGCGGGTCACTCCCGCGCCGTCCCCGATGGCATACATATTCTGAACCTCTGTCTCAAATTGATGGTTCACTTCCACCTTGCTGCTGTAAAATTTGACTTCCACCCCATACAGCAGGGTGTCCCTTCCGTACAAACCAGGCGCCAGCTTGTCAAAAGCCTTCATTGTTTCCGTAATGGAAGTCAGATAACGCT
Organism: Eubacteriales bacterium mix99; assembly: GCA_038396605.1. Taxonomy (NCBI): domain Bacteria; kingdom Bacillati; phylum Bacillota; class Clostridia; order Eubacteriales; species Eubacteriales bacterium mix99. Next base: position 1,085,560 of record CP121690.1, on the reverse strand, counting down.
GGGGGAGCACATAGCTCAGATCTCCCGGTACCGCACTGGAAAGGGTGGGTATCGTGATTGATTTGCGCAGACGGCTTGCATCGGTCCGCCTTCCCATCATCAGATCTCCCAGTCTCTGTACCATGATTCCTCCACCGGTCAGCATATTCCCCAGCTGTGCAATATATTTGCCGTACTCAATGGGCTGATGGAACGGATCGGTAAACCGTGTGGAAACAAGAATCGCAAAGTTGGTATTATCCGTTTTCAGCTTCGGATCCGCATAGCTGTGTCCATTGACCACGGCAATTTTCCCGTCATAATGTTCTTCGGAAACCACACCGCCCGGATTCATGCAGAAGGTGCGGACCTTATTCTCAAACGTATCGGAATAATAGACCATCTTGGCCTCATACAAATCCTTTGTAAGGTGGTCCATAATGGCATTGGGGACTTCCACACGGACACCGATGTCCACCTCGTTATTGAACGTGCGGATTCCGATTTTTCCAGCCTGATCGGCCAGCCATTCTGCACCATCCCGTCCCGGAGCCAGAACCAGGTGCTCACAATGGACGGTCTGCGGTGCCTCTCCTTTCTTCTGAAGAACCACGCCCTCCACTTTACCGTCTTTCACCAGTATGTCCTGAGCCGTTGTGAGCTCACAGAATTCCGTATGGGTTTCGCTGATTAGGTAATCATACATGCCCATCAGTACATCAAAGGCTTTTTCCGTTCCAAGATGTCGCACACCGCAGGGAATCAGACGGATATTGTATTTCTGCGCTTCGTATTTGATTTCATCCACACGGGTTGTGTTCAGGCCATGAATGACACTGCTGGCCCCGAATCGGAGATAAATGCTGTCCGCATACTGAATCAGGTCTTCGGCTTCTTTCCGATCCATATAGTCCAGGATCCGGCCACCCACTTCCGGGCTCAGACTGAGTTTTCCATCGCTGAAGGCTCCCGCTCCGGACCATCCGCTGACAATGGCGCATGGCTGGCAGTTAACGCATTTGCCCGTCTTTCTGGCCGGGCAGTTCCTTTTGCGGATTTCCCTGCCTTTATCCACAATAAGAATCTTTCGGTTCCGGTCCCTCCCTGACAGTTCCAGGGCAGTAAAGATGCCGGCAGGCCCGGCTCCGATGATTACCACATCATATTCCTGTTTCGTCATGTTCCGTATGATCCTCCTTATCTGTTATCCACATTTCCTTTATGGTTTTCTCCAAAATCCACAGCTCCTGTTTTCCACAACTTTTCCTGCAGATTCCGCTGGATAATCCGCCTTGCTTTCCACTTCCTTCTCACTTATCCACAGAGTTATCCACATTTTCGACGGGTTATCCACATGTTATCGAAAAAATGCGTAAAAAAGCTCTTCCCCGATGGAGGAAGAGCCTTGAATCAAAGCAGGTCAAACCTATTTGTCTGCCAAATACTCGTTCAGTGCTTTTATCAATGCATCCACATCAATGCCATGAACGGCGGCTGCATCTTCAATGCTCTCACCCATAGCGGCCGGGCATCCCAGACAATACATCCCGAACTGCATGAATATAGGAGCAGTACTGCGGTCTATGTTCAGGGCTTCAGCGATTGACATATTCTTCGTGATCTGTGTGGCCTGTGCTGCCATATGCAAAACCTCCCTTAATCCTCTCTGTAATCTCTCCAATTCTTCTCACCTTTATCATACACTTACTATTTTCTTTTGGCAAGCATTTTATTCAGATTTCAAATGGATCTCCGTCGTTTCTATTGAAATTATCTCCGGATGTGATAAGATGATAAATGGGTTCGCCGCTGGACTACATCCAACAGGCGCTGCCAATATTTTGAGGTTCCATATACCGCTTGATACTGCTTTTATTTACGGCTTTTATACAAAGGATGATGTGGCAATGCCGTTATGTAAATTTTCGGAAAACTTTCAGATGTTTGATATTACCCCTGTGGAAAATCTATTTATCAATGAATTCATGCTGAAGGCACCCGGAGACTTTGTAAAAGTCTATCTGTATGGACTGATGCAGTGTTATAACCCCAATACGACGGAAAACTCCCTGGATTCTTTTTCACGTGCCCTGGAAATCGACAACGGGACTATAGAAAATGCCTTTCAATACTGGGAGCGACAGGGAATCCTGACCTACCGCAAGGACAAGGACGGACAGCTTTGCATTGAATTTTACAATATCAAGGATGTCCTGTACAATCAGGGCCTGAGTTCCGAAAAGACAATGTACAAATACAAGGACTTCAATCAAAACATGCAGCAGGTATTCGGCAACCGTCTGCTGACTCCGCAGGAGTACCTGAGGATCTATGACTGGATCGAAATACTGAACCTGCCTATGGAAGTCGTCCTGATGATGGTACAGTTTTACATATCCCGTATGGGAAAGAAAATCCGGATCAATTATCTGGACAAGGTAGCGGAAACCTGGGCCAGGGACGGTATCAATACATTGCAGAAGGCAGAGGAATACATTCAATCCAACGATACCTGCTTCAAGGATTCGGTAGCGGTTCTGAAATACCTGGGAATTCACCGTTCTCCCTCCAAGGCGGAGTTGGAGCTGTATAAAAAATGGCGCGGCTGGGGGTTCAGTCTGGCTTCCATTCTGCTGGCCTGCAAGGAAACCACCAAGGTGCAGTCCCCCAACTTTGGCTATCTGGACAAGATCCTGGAGAATATGCACAAAAAGGATGTTACCACCCCACAGGAAGTCAAAATGCATATGGATACCCAGGAAAGCGATGCCTCCCGGCTCAAGGAAGTGTATCAGCAACTGGGTTATAAGGGCAGCAAACCAACTCCGGAGCATCTGGCCATGTACCGCAGCTGGACCCACGACTATAATTTGGGCCACGACGTCATTCTCCAGGCCTGCAGGCAATGCGTCCGAAAGAATGCAAATTCCTTTGAGTATCTGGACGGCATGTTGAAACAATGGGCCAAAAACGGTCTGACCACGGTACCGGAAGTAAAGGACTTCCTGTCCAGGAGACAGGCAACGGACAATGAGATCCGGGCAATCCTGGAACGTACGGGAGACAACGCAGCAAATATTTCCGGTTCCGAACGGAAGCTTTATCGGCAATGGACGGAAGCCTGGAATATGCCCTTTGAAGTCATACTGCTGGCAGCGGAGTACTCCAGCCTGGCAAAGGACAAGATCCGCTTTTTGAATAAGATCCTTGAAAGCTGGCATGGAAAAGGCATCCGCACGATCCGGGCAGGAAAAGAAGATCATGAGCAGCACAAAAAGGAGCTGGAACTCATGAAGCAAAACACGGGAAAGAAAGGAAACGGACTGAAAAAACAGCTTGACTTCAATAAATTCCCACAACACAGCTATACAGAAGAGGATCTGGACAACCTGTTTGAAAATATCGAAAAATAAGAAACCAGGAGCAGCAGCATATGAAAGATGAATTGCTGAAAGAAATACTGAGAGAATATGATGCCTATCGGCTGGAAGAGCAGCAGGCGCAGAAAGAGCGGGAAGCGGAAGTCCTTCGCAGCATACCCGAGCTTGCCCGGCTGCGCCGTTCTCTTGTGTCTTCCATGGCGAAAAAAGCCCGGACCCTGGTTCGGCAGTCCGATCCCATCTCTCATAGCACTGCAAAAGGATCGGTCAGCGGGCCAGCCGATTCAGACAGGAATGCAAAACCGGATCAAGGCACAGAATCCAGTCCGGACATGGAATCGGAATGGAGCCGTCAGACAAAGGAAAAGGAAGCCGCACTTCTTGCAGAGCACGGATATCCCAGGGATTATCTCGATACCCATTTCCGATGCCCCAGGTGCAGGGATACCGGTTATGTGGGGGATCTGGTGAAAAAAAAGTGCAGCTGCCTGATTCAGAAGCTGGCAGAGCGTTCCTATCGCTTTGCCGAACTCTCCGAAACAGAGCAGGAAAACTTCGGAACCTTTGATGCCGGCGTCTTTCCGAAAGCACCGATGGAAGGCAGCAAGCTGAATCAAAGGGAATATATGGAGCACCTGAAAAATGTACTCTGGGACTATCAGACCGCCTATCCGGACAATCCGAAAAAGAATATTCTGTTTACCGGAAAGACCGGACTGGGAAAAACATTCCTGTTGAATTGCCTGGCAAAATCCATATTGGAGAAGGGTTATACCGTCCTGAAGCTGACCTCCTTCAATCTGTTTGAGAATTTATTCCGCAGTTCCCTGCAAAATTCGGAGGAAGGAGCCCTTCTCCTGAAGGACCGTATCTTCAGCGTGGATGTTCTGATCATTGATGATCTGGGCACGGAGACCCGGCGTAATAATTTCACCGCTGAGGAACTGTTCAATATCCTGAATGAACGGTATCTGCAGAAACAGCATACCTTCCTGTCCACCAATCTGTCCTTGTCGGACCTGAGGGATTTTTATTCGGACCGGGTAACCTCCCGGCTGTTTGACACCCAGAACACCATGATATTCCGTTTTGCCGGTCAGGATATCCGTCTGCGGACCCGGCACTGCGGGGACAACAGCTCGTTTAAGGAAAAAGCGTGACCCTGAACAGAAATCACGCTTTTCCAAAACACTCCATCCTTCTGTATTGAAGTCTGTTGTAAGGTAATATTGAAACAGGCATGACAAAGCTTTCACGGTTTTTATAGCTCTTACAACTTTTTACGGCAGTAACGATTTACATAATCCCTGATATTTTGCATGGATGCATATTCAAATGTTCCTTCCGGCATGGAAGTCGTCTTCTGAATATGAAAATCATCCCCAAAGGCTTCTTTCAGTATTTTCAGACCTTCTTTCCGAAACTCCTGATTCTCCGGATGTTTTTCCATAATCCGGATCAGGGAAACCGCTGCATAGGAAATCACCTGGAAATACACTTCATTGAAATTCCTGTTCGGATTGAACAGATAGCTGGTTTTTGTTATTTCATGATATAGTCCTTTTCCATATTCCCTTTCGTCCAAAAGGATTTCCTTCAGCATTGGAGCCAATTCCATATCTCCCAGTTTACCAGCCAGATAGATGGCGATAACCGTTCTCAACTGATTCGTCCTCCGATTATCCTTATAATAAAAACTATCACGGTTTCGGACAATATCCCGAAGGACGGGCAGACAGGCTTTATCCCCAATCAATCCAAGAGCTATGGCACAATTGCTGCGCAGCAATTCATTCCCGTCCGCACCAGACATCCATTGCTTCAACTCTTCCGCCATCCGATTCCCCAGACGTTTGCAGGAATAAATGGCAATGCCCGGCATATCTCCGGCCAATTCCCTCCGGATCTCATTTTCATCTGTCAGCCAGCGAACCTGCATTCTTCGATACTGGTCATCAAACATGATTCCCACATTGTTTTCTTCCTGCAGACATCCGGTTTCCTGCAATATTTCCCGGACTTCCTTATAAGGAAGATCTATGGGCTGAACGCCTTTTTTTACCGCCAAAGCAGCACAGACGCCTGCACTTTCCCCGCATTTGAACATATCCTTTTTCATGCGAACAAGACTTGCCGTATCATGATCCACTCCAATATGCCTCCCGGCAGTCAGAAGAGACCGGTATCCTTTTGGAATCAGCGATTTTATGGAAATGGGCACCGACAAACAGACTGTGCTTAGGTTGCTTGCCACATACCAGTCCTGCAGAAGCTCCGTTTCCAGAGCATTGTCCTTTCCATGTTTGTCAAAATCAGAGTAAGCATAAAACAACGGAGTTTTGGTCTGGTCCCCGTCCAGAATTTTCTGCATGGTGACGGTTTCCTCCGCCAGAATGCGTCTGCCTTCCCGGATCCCGATAGAGGGAGCTAAAAAGAGTACTCTTCCATGTTTATTGCGGAATTCCCCCAGGAGCTGACTTTCATGGGCAGCCAAAATGGCGTTGGAAAGCTCTTTTGGATCGTATTGATTGATATAGCCACTGTCATGATTGGTTCTGGCGATATTTCCTTCCTCTGTTACCCAAACCTTCACGCTGGTATACGGCCTGGTTTTCCCGTCGGATTGCCTGCCGCAGTCTACCGCACAACCAGCCATAGCGCATACCTCTGCCTCCGCAGTGGCGTCGATCAGCATCTCACAGGCCAGATTTTGTACTCCATCTTCCGTCAGTACGGAAATGCCCCGAACGGTCTTTCCGTTCAAGTAAACCCCTGTTACAACGGTTTCAAATAAAAACTCCGCTCCCTGATCTGCCGCCTTTTTTTCCAACAGGTATTGTTTTGCTTCCACTTTCCCGAGAAACATCTCATCCTGCAGGGCTTTGCCCTCCCGGTCGATTTTTTCATACATGCCTCCATTGGCACCATAATAATAACCATCCACATAACCAAACGTACTCATCCCACCGGCACCGGAAAACCGATCAACGCCCAGAACAGATACTCCCTGCATGGCAGCTGCCAGAACGGCAAAGGATCCGGCAGTGCCTGTTCCCGCTACGATCACATCATAATGTCTGTCAAATGCAATGTCGTCCGCTGCAGTCTCCCTCGGGATGCCGTCTGCCATTCTCCTGTAAATCATATGCCCGCACTCCTTCCCAAAGCAAAACCGACGTCCATGGCAATTAAGGGATTGACCTGCCAGGCGGATGGAAGCAGAAAATGTGTTTTGCTGATCTTTCGATATCCTATGGATGGAGTTACATCAAAGCACAAGCCAACGGCCGCAATCTTCCAGTTTTTCATATCTTCCGGGCGCCGCGCCCAATACCCGATAAGCTGATGTCTGGCCTGATACAGAGTTGTATCGTTCGTAACAGGGTACCGCATCACTGCACTGTTCACCGTCTCATCCCCATCCGGATAAAACTCCGCACCCTCCGGAAAAATGGAAGGAAACAGTTCGGATTGATCCCGGTTTACCAGCAAACAGTTCAGGGACTTGTTCCGGATCCCGATTTCCCGCTCCGTGGTATCAATGATGCAATCCGCATATATCGTCTGAAATCCTCCGATACAGTAAACGGAAAGCTCATAGCCACCGTCCTTTTCCTTCACACTTACCAGTCCGGTTTCCAGCAGGATATCCGCTTTCAGTGCCCGAAATGCCTTACAGAACACAGACCCGGCCGAATAGATATGTGTGCTCCTGCCATTCCCGGTACAAAGAATGTTTTCGGACAGCAACTCCTCCCGAATCGTGCGGGCCGGTATGGACTCCGGCTCTTTCTCCCAGCCGGTGCCCGGTTTGTATGCATTAATGAATTCATAGGCGACCATTGAGGTGGAATTGAGTATCAGGATATGATACCTGTCCCCTGCCTCGCTGGCAATGCCCAGGGCTGCACTGGTTGCGCCAAGGATCACCAGATCATATTTCAAGATAACATCCTCCCTCCGATATTCTCTTTCCTGTGTACACTTAAAGTGTGCCTGATGCCGCTACTGATATCTTATCATGGAAATCCACACAGGCTTCCTGATCCTTACATTATTTATACAAAAAATTTCGTATGCCTGAAGATCGCTTTTATATAAAATACAGCTGGGTTCACCCCTTCAGCGCTCCAACCATAACACCCTTTACGAAATACTTCTGGATAAGGGGATAGACCAGCAAAATTGGCAGTGTGGCAACGATTATCGTTGCGTATTGAATGCTTTTCCCCACCATTTCCCTGTCATCCACGCCCGTTATCCCTTCCAGCATGGTATCCGTATTGTTGGAGATCAGGATTTCCCTTAAGATCAACTGCAGGGGATAAAGGTCTCTCTCTCTCAGAAAAATCATGGAATCAAACCAGGAATTCCAGTGGGAGACTCCATAAAACAATATCATTACAGCAACGACAGCTTTGGATAAGGGCAGGACAATGCGAAAGAGTATAACGAAATCATTTGCTCCGTCTATTTTGGCAGACTCCTCCAGGCTGTCCGGAAGGGACGAAAAAGATGTTCTCATAACAATCAAATTCCATGTGGATATCGCCTGAGGTAAAATTAATGCCCATAAACTATTCCCCAAATGATAATTATTGTACACCATCAAATACCTGGGAATCATCCCGCCGTTGAAATACATGGTAAATACAATCAGAATCATCATGACATTTTTGAACTTGAAGCTTTTTCTGGACAAAATATATGCACCAAAGGATGTAAGGAGAATATTGAGGATCGTTCCAATTACCAGTATAAACAAAGTATTGCGGTATCCTGTTGCAATATTGGGATTTTTGAAAACCAGTTTATAAGCCATCAGACTGAATCCTTTTGGCTTAAGCAATAATCCATGATGGCCGATTAGCAGACGGGACTCGCTGACAGAAGCCAGTATTACATAAATAAATGGATACACGGTAACAATCATCATGCAAATCATAAACAATGCATTAAAGAAATCAAAGATTCGATCTCCTGCGTTCTTTCTCACAACCATATCTGTCTCTCCTTACCATAAACTCGTATCACTGACTTTTTTGCTGAACCAATTCGCAGAAATCAAAAGGGCAAAATTGATTAGTGAGTTAAACAATCCAACCGCCGAAGTATAACTGAACTGAAAACTTTCGCCGAGACCCTTTCGGTACACAAAGGAAGAAATCACATCTGCTGTTTCATATGTATTGGGATTATACAGCAGGATAATTTTTTCAAACCCTACACTCATTACCTGCCCGATTCTCAGTATCAGCATGATAATAATCGTGGGCATAATACCGGGCAGCGTCACATGAAGCAGCTGTTTGAGCCTTCCGGCTCCATCTATTATTGCAGCCTCATACTGCTGAGTATCGATGCTGCTTAATGCGGACAAATATATAATAGCGCCCCATCCTGTCTCCTGCCATATCCCGGTGCCGACGTAAATGCCCCTGAAATATTGAGGCTGACTCAAAAAGCTTGTTGCTTCTCCGCCAAACAAGGTATACAGACTGGTAATCACCCCATCACGTGCAAAAAAATCATGAATCAGGCCGCATACCACTACAGTGGATATAAAATGAGGCAAATAAGCAGCTGTCTGGATTGTCCTCTTAAAGGCATGATTTCTGATCTCATTCAACAGCAGGGCAAACAGAATGGGAGCAGGAAATCCCCACAACAGCTGATAGAAGCTCAACAAAAATGTATTTCGAAGTAATCTGCTAAAATAGTAACTTTGAAAAAATTCCCTGAAATATTGAAATCCTACCCAGGGACTTCCCCAGATCCCTTTTGACACATCAAAGTTCTTAAACGCAATCACAGCGCCATACATAGGACCATAATGGAACAACAGATAATAAGCCAATACGGGCAGCGCCATGAGATATAAGTATTTATTCTTTGAAAGTTCTTTTATAATCCTATCAGACAGTGTGTTTACCACTGGTATCGCCGATCCCGGCTTTACTTTATAATTACTGTTCAGCTTCATAATAGCACACCCTTCATTTTATATTGTGTTCCGGAAGAAGATTCCTGCTTCTTCCGGAACACAATATTCAACTTACCTGCTGTTATAACGGTCCAACGCCTTCTGCTTCAGCTCAATGACACGATTGATATTCATTTTTTCCATTTCTTTTACATACTGATCAAAATGATCGGGAGATTCCTGTCCCATTATGAACTTTACAGCCATTTCCTGCTGATAAGAGCTTACCGTAGCCATAATCGTCGAAACTTCTTCTGCTTCCTTTGCTGAGTTGGTAATAGGAGGTACCAATACATCCAGGGCATTATCGGCCACCTTCGCCCAAAGATTTGCGGCATCCTTTTGCTGAGGCAATTGAAAATATTGCTCATGATATCTTCCATCAATATACCCTGGTGTAGGAGTACTGCCTCTTGTATATTTCCCCAGGGCCTGTGTCACGGAAAGGCCATCGGGATTATTCATAATCAGGTCTGTATATTTGGGATACCCGTTTTCCATATTATAAGATACGCCTTCCACCCCAAAATTTTTGAGAAGAGCACCTTCTTCGCTGTATAAGTAATCGATAAGTTTTGCGGACTCCTCCGGATATTTATTATGAGGAGTGATGGCAACGGAACCGCCGCCTCTGTATTCCCATGGCCTGGGTACAAACTTCGGCTGTTCCCCTTTCTTCTGAACCGGAAATTGGGCGGCAACCAGATCAAAGGAAGAATCGTCTTTCATGGTATTCATATACTTTCCCATTCCTCCGCCTATATGGGTCATTAATGCGCCGGACTGCCCTTCAATCACCCTGGAGTCCACTGCATTACCGTCATTTGCAGCAAAATCCGGATCCAGTAGCCCATCCTGATACCATTCACACATCAGCTCCAGGAATTGCCTGTATTCCGGTTGCATGGGACCATACATCATCTTTCCGTTTTCCAGATAGAATCCTTTTCCTATATGAAAAGGATCATTGAAAATTCCTTCATTGCTTAAAATATCAGCAACAGTGCCGGTAAGTGGTGCAGAACTGCCCTTTTCTTCCTTGAAACCGGTCAGCACTTCCGTCCAGTCATCAATGGTCTCCGGGACGGATAAATGCAGTTCGTCCAGCCAATCCTTACGGAGAACCAGGCCTCCGGAGATATGATACTTGCTTCCTGAATAAGCCGGGAATACATATAAATCCCCTTCATCCGTCCGTACCTGCTTATTGATCAATTCATTTGTCTCCAGAACAGTTTTGAAATTTGGTGCATTTTGATTCACCAATTCGTTCAGCTTGATTATAATGTTGTCGCTTATTGCCTTTTCCGGTCCTCCCGGATATCCCAGCCAGTTATATTCAAACAGATCCGGAAGTTCCCTGGATACAATGGCAAGATTGAATTGCTCCTTCTCCTGGCCAGCAGGCGGATGCATAAATGTGATATCAATGTTGAATTCCTTCAGCCACTTCTTTACCATTTCCACTTCGCCTAAATTGGAAACCACAGTGGCAGCATTATTGTCCAGTGCAGCCCAATAGGTCAGCTTAATTGGTTTGTCATCTTCCTTATCTTTCTGCCCATCGTCGTTTGCCGTCTTCCCGGATACCTCTTGATCGGCTTTTCCCCCTTCTCCTTGTGCCGTTTTCTCTTTCCGGTCCGCAGCACACCCTATCAGAATGCTTCCTGACAATAAAACTGTTACCATGATAGAAAGAAGCCGTTTCCACTTGCTTTTCATGATACGTTCCCCCCATTTTTATTTTTTTCTCAGGACTGCTTTCTTAACCATGGCTCATTGTATTTGCTGCCAGAACCAAAATCAATTTTTAATTTTTTTATTCGTTTTCAATATGTTACAATTCTATAAACAATAAAAACTTTTACTATCAATTTTTAATAATCTCTCATCGTATCCCTGTACTTCCCGGGAGTTGTGCCTTCATATTTTTTGAATACCCGAATGAAAGAGACACTGTTGTTGTATCCAAGCTTCTGAGCTACCTCTTCAATTTTACACCTGCTTTCCTGCAGCATCTGTTTTGCTGTCTGCATTCGAAGTTTGTTGATATAATCCAGTACTTTTTCTCCGGTTTGCTCTTTAAAAAAGCGGGACAAGTATGCGGGGTGAATGGAAAAATGCTCCGCAATCATTGCATTGCTCATTTCCGGACAGGAATAGTTTTCATTTATAAAGTTTATAATATCATCCTTTAATTTGCTGTTATGGCTTTGCTTCTTCCTCTCCACACACCCACAGATATCTTCCAGTGTAGATTCCATATATTCCTTCATTTCCATGATGGTATTGCATTTCAACATTTGTTCAACTCTTTCCACCGGGTCTATCGTCTGCAAAAGATCCGGATCAGACGTTTCACTGAATTCATTTATCGTTTTGATCATGGTACTGACCAGATTAAACATCAAACACCTGGCCATATCAACGGATAATATGCCCCCGTCCAGATTGTTTGATATAACAGAATTTACCATGGCCTTTGCTTTTGTAAGATCCCCCGATTTAATGGCATTGATCAGTTTGTACTCCACATCCATAGGATAGGAATAGTGGTAATTCGGATGCCTTATGTTATTGTACTGAATTATTTGTTCTGCTCCGATCACCATCCTATATTCCATAGCTTCGATCGCTTCCTGATACGCCTCCGGAAAACCAGCCAACGAATCATGCACACGGCTTACAGATATTGTGAGCGTGGTATACAGGTAATTTTCAACAAGTCTCTTTGCGTTCTTTGCTATGTCCAGAATTTCATTTTCGGCTTCCGTTGCTTCTGTCAGGCTAACACCCATTAAACACGCCAGAGAGTGATCAATTTCAACGATATACCCCTGGTGGCCCTGATTCGTTATTTCGCCCACTACATTTGCTATTACATAATTAATCAAGTCCAGCTTGCTTTCTTCCGTAATGTTTTCTTCTCCGTAAAAAAACTGATCATATTGCTCTATGTGAAATAAAATTACCGCATAATAATTGGAGTGAAACTGGATGTGATAGGATTCTGCAATGCGAAAAAACTCATCATTCACCTTAATTTTACCGCAAAGTAATCTTCGCATAAAACTCAATCGCATTTCATCGTTTTGCTGATCCAGCTTCCTGTGGATAGATTCCTTCTCTTCTAATATATTGCTCAATGCTTCCTGGATAAAATGATATTCATTATCATTCTTTGGATCCCCCGCAGGGATGCTGTCCTTAAGCGAAACAATAAGCTCTTCCAATGGATGATAATTTCTTTTGGTAAAAAAGAAACTGATGATCCCTCCAGCCACCATACATAGAACGAGGCTTAAGACAGCATATTTTTGAATATAATTTGCTTTTTCCAAAAAGACGGATTCCGGTATAGTGGAGATATATTTCCAGCTCATGATATCGGAATCAATATACGATATTACCATATCATTCCTGCTTTCCAGGACAGGCGAAACATTATTGGCATGCGGATATTTACTATATTCAAGAACATCTGCTGTTGCAGGAAGATTCCTGGAATTTTGCGAAGTAATCACACGATTACTTTTATCAAGGATAAAGAAGCTCCCTTTCGCAATCCATTCGGTGCTGGAAAGGATATCATCAATACACCTGCTGTTTAACAGAACAATAATAGTAGCAGCATCTCTTCCTTCTGATGGGAAGGAATGCAGATATGCAATTGTACTTCCTTCTTTCCCCCGTGAGCCTGAAGGCAGTGTCATACAGGTATGGTGATATCCTTGTTGCAGCAAGTGATTCCATTCCTCACGGGTTATTTTGCTTACCTTTTGAACCTCTTTAAAAGCAACGTCCGAGGAATAATATGTCCCCTGGGAAAGAACGATATTGCTGTTCTTTAAATAAATATAAACTTTATCAATAAAATCATTGTCTATGCTGTGATACTTCAGTTCCTTGGAAATAACCTCCAGAAGCTGGTAACGATAAAAGGAATCGATATATTGCGGATACAGAACAGATCGAATCTTCTTATTTAATGATATATCTGTTGCCATATGTTCTATATTTGACATCTGTCCATCTATGCTCTGCTGGACCTGTTTCAGAATTGCTGCATTTGCCCTGTTTATCTCATTATGTATAATTTTCTCAGATTCATTGTATACTACGATACTCAGCAAAACTGGAACAAACAGAATGACGAAATAAGAAGCAAGCCATGAGAGAAACACACTTTTCCCAGACCTCCATTTACCCTTTATATGCATACCCCAAGCCTTCATCTCCCGCTCGCTGGCAATCTCGTATGAAATTGCGTTACGTTTATGTGCATTAGAAAACTATTCTATTTTCCAGCCCGTAAAAATCTTTTATATAACCATCCACTATTCTATCAAAAAGCAACAAAAAACAACAGAAAAAAAGCATTCTGTAAAGAGATGCTGCATAGGATTATTAAGAAAGCTTTATACCAAACCGATATATGACTTACTCATGGATCTGACTTATCATAATGTAATCAGGAGGATGGATAACATGAATTACCAAATGGTATTATCCTGGAACCGTTCGGATTGGATTTTCCCGGACACAAACAGTAAGTCCGAATTTGAAGCAAACCAATATTGGAAACTTGCTGTACCCACTGGGATGAAAGTGGATCAAAGCGGGAACATTTACGTCGCAGTCCCGCGCTGGGGCGAAGGTCATCGTTGCTGACAATAGAAACGGTTTGGCTTATATTACAAATTCAGGAAAAGGACGGGCGGGCCATGGCAGCTCCCCCCTCAAGTGAGTTGCCAGAGATGCCCTGATTTACTTACAGAGTATAATCGGTAATGCAGTCGTACCAGTAAACATAGGGCTTGCCATTCAGCGAGAGCTTTTCATCTTCCGCAGAACCTCATTCCACGGTCTTTTGAAGCGATCGATGCACCAGTCATTGTGCTCCGCCAAACCAGTCATCCAGAATCGGAATGTCCTTCTTCACGACATAACCGCTTCCGCCTCTCCCCTTTACATCCTCCACCATGCTGAGGAGAAGCAAGGGCTTTTCCGTATCCGGATCCGCCGTAAAGACACCGAACCATCCCAGTTCCGTCCCAGTTTTATCTTCTTTTGTTGACTTGATTTCTGCCGTTCCGGTTTTCCCTGCCAGGGAAACATCCCCACGATAAGCCTCATGCCCTGTTCCCTGTTTTGACTGCAGGACCTGCTTCATCGCATTTTCAATCAGCTCCGCCTGTTCCGGCTCATATGCAGAGGGAATCCATACCTCCCGCCGGCCTTCCTCCTGATACAGCAGATACGGTTTGATCACATCTCCCTGATTTGCAAAGCCGGTATACAATGCAGCAAGGTGGATGGGATTCATCAGTATTTGTCCCTGCCCATATCCGCTGTCCGCCACCTGGATTTCAGATTCCATCTGTTTGGTGTTGGAATATTGGGATTCCGCCACGGAAATCTCAAACGGAAGCTTCCTGCCAAATCCCAACTCATCCAGCCCTGCCTGCAGCTTTTCCTTCCCGATTTTCAGCGCAGCCCTGGCAAAATAAACGTTGTCGGAACAGATCAGTGCATTTTGCAGAACAGCCGGTTTTGCCGCATGAAGAGTCTTTACATAATAATTTCCCCAACTGCTGTCCTTCTGCCAATCAAGGCCTGTATTTCCAATATCTTCCTGAGGATCAATCGTACCTGTCTTCAGTCCGATTGCCGCAATAATCGGCTTGAAAGAAGAACCCGGGGATAATTTCTGACGGAACCGGTTCATGAGAGGCTTTCCTTCATCCTCCTTCAGGGAGTTCCAGGATTCATCATCCATTCCCAGCAAAAGATCATTGCCGTCAAAGGTCGGGGTGCTGACAAGCGCCAGCACTTCGCCTGTATAAGGATTCATGGCTACCGAACAGCTTTTTTCACCGGCAAATTTCTGATAGATATTCTGCTGCAGATTGGAATCAATGGTAAGGGCAATATCCTTTCCGTCCTGCTTCGCGATATCTGCAGGAACATCTTTTTTCTGCCCCTTCGAATCGACTATGGCGATCTCCACTCCATCCTGCCCTTTTAATTCCTTCTCATACAGGCTTTCCATCCCGCTTCTGCCAATCATGCTGTTTTCATGGTATCCTTCTCCCGAATGCTCTTTCAGATCCTCCGCAGTTACTTTCTGAAGATATCCGATTAAATGGGAGCTGGCCATGCCGGTGGGATACTGCCGGATTTCCATATCGGACAGCATCACCCCCGGAATCGACAAAAGAGCTTCATCCCGCTCTTTTTTCCGTGTTGTTTTTTCATCCGGCTCTTCCGACAGTTTCTCCGGCTGCGTTAACTTTTCTACGGTTTTGAGGGGGACAAAGGAATCCGCTGTTACCCATTTGGCTCCCAGCCTTTTTCTGATTTCCTCCGGGGAAATCCCTGTTATCTCCGCCAGTTTCCCGATGTCCTGACTGCTGTCTTCCCTCATCTTTCCCGGGACAAGCCCTACCAAGGAAGCCGTTCCTTCCCCGGCAAGCACGACTCCGTTCCGATCCAGGATCCTGCCGCGTTTTGCTTCCTCCCTGGATACCTTTACCTTATCGCCGGAGGTTAATTCCGGAAAAATCATGCTGTCTTCCCAATGCAGCATATAGGGATTCTCTTTCTCCTGACCGGCTTGAAACACCGCCTGATTGGAAAAAGAGACTTTTCCGGCCACGGTATCCATGGTTACTTCATATTGAACCGTGGTTCCTTCTTTTCTGCTCTTTTCCACATCCGTGGCTTTTACCCTGATATTTTTTGCCTGAATTCCTTCATAGATCCTTTGATTTCTGGAGATAAAATTCTCTTTCGAAATCTTTTCCCTGCTTTTCTTCTCCAGCATCCGATACATTTCTTCATACTTTCCTTTTTCAATATCGGAATAATACTGTTCCAACAGCTGATCCGGCTTCACCCGGCTCTCCGTCCTGTGCTGAAGCAGCTCCATAATAGGGACCTTCTTCTGTACGAACAATCCCCCTATCGCCAGCAATAAAATACAACCGACACTTAACAGCAAAATGGTCTTCTTTTTGCTTTTTCCCTTTCCCATATCCATCTTTCCTTTATTTGGATCGCTCGTTTCGCAGCCAGAATAAGTCATACTCCCTGACCAATGCGTCGATCTGCGGTTTGATATATTCCTTACACCATTTCCGCTGACCTTCGCGGTTCAAATGCATCCCATCCGGCAAAAACAGCGAAGTGTCATAATCCTTTCCGTCATAAGTCATGGACGTGGTATCCACAAAATACATATAATCCGGGGAATCACAGTATTTTCTCAGCTTGTCATTGATCTTCATCGTCAGCGACGCATACCGGCTTCTGCCGGGAAGCAGAAGTCCGCTCATTACAACCAGCTTTGCTTCCGGTAATTTTTCATAAACCGTATCAAACATTTTTTTCTTATAAGCCATGCATGCAGCGGCAATTTCGTGTTCGGTACCGGTCTGATCCACATAATCGTTGGAACCGGTCTGGAAGAAGACCAGGGACGGATGATACGGATACAGTATTCGGTCCGCATTTTCCAAAAGATCCTTGTCCGTACATCCGCCGAACCCATGATTCTGTACCTTGTACTCACTGAGGTCATCTTCCAGATCTGTCCACATCCTGAAGTTGGATGCGCCGTAAAAAATAATCTCATTCTGACGCTTCAGGCTATACTTATTCGCAATGGCATTGACTTCTTCTTCAAACATAGGCAAAACAGTTCCTCCCCCGTTTCTCTTTTGTTGGTTAACATCCCCCGAAATTTTTTAATACTCCTGCCGGTTCTTTTCATAACTTGCAAACTGGGTATACTGCCCCAGCCACACCAGCTCCACGGTGCCTGTGGGGCCATTCCTCTGCTTTGCAATAATTGCCTCGGCAATATTCTGCTTCTCCGAATCCGGATTGTAGTATTCATCCCGATACAGAAACACCACAAGATCGGCATCCTGTTCAATGGCACCGGACTCCCTCAGGTCACTCAGCATGGGCCGGTGATCCTGTCTGGCTTCGGGTCCGCGGCTGAGCTGGGAAAGGGTCACAACAGGCACTTCCAACTCCCTGGCCAACGCCTTGAGGGATCGGGATATATCCGAAACTTCCTGCTGTCTGGACTCGATGTTCCCCCGTCCGGACATCAGCTGAAGATAATCAATCACGATCATCCCCAGACCATGCTCCAGTTTCAGCCTTCTGGCCTTGGACCGGATTTCCATGGCAGAAATGGCCGGTGTGTCGTCAATATAAATCGGAGCCTGGGACAGAGGCGTTGCCGCATGCACCAGCCTGATCCAATCCTCTTCCGCCAGATCCCCGGTACGAATCTTCTGGAGCTCAATATGCGCCTGACAGCTGAGCATACGCTGCACCAGCTGCTCCCTGGACATTTCCAGACTGAAAATAGCCACCGGCACTTTGGAATGGACGGCTGCATATTGAGCGATGTTGAGGGCAAAACTGGTTTTCCCCATGGATGGCCGCCCGGCAATCAGAACAAAATCCGACGGATTCAGCCCGGATGTGCGCAGGTCAAAATCCCGAAACCCAGTGGCAACCCCTACAATCTTACCCTTGTTCTTTGCCAGTTCCTCAATCCTGGAGTACGTATCCAGCAGAATGGTTTTTATGGGCTCAAAATCCCGATCATTTTTCCGCTGGGAGATATCAAATATCTTTTTCTCTGCATGATCGATGATGATATCCAGGTCCTCGGAAGCTGCATAGCTTTCCTGCATAATATCGCCGGAAGCGGCAATCAATCTGCGGAGAATCGCTTTTTCCTCCACAATCCGGATGTAATACCGCACGTTGGCGGTGCTGGGCACCGACATGGACAGATCGGAGATATAGGTGCCGCCTCCCACCGATTCCAGAGTTCCCCTCTGGCGCAGGGCTTCTGCCAAAGTGACCAGGTCCGCCGGCATGCCGCGGTCGTAAATATCCAGGATCGCCTCATAAATCTCCCTGTGTGCATCGGAATAAAAATCCTCCCCATGCAGTACTTCTGCCGCGGCGGCTACCGCCTCTTTATCCAGAAGCATTGATCCAAGAACCGACTGCTCGGCTTCCATGCTGTTCGGAGGAATACGCTGCTTTAATTGTTGTATAGAACCGGATTCCATTCTCCAGAGCCTCCCATGAATTGCCTCTCTACTCTTCCTCCACCTTTACATTCAGCATGGCGGTTACTTCAGGATAAACCTTTACCTCCAGACGGAAATTCCCCAGGTTTCGGATGGGCTCCGGCAACACAATCTTCTTCCGGTCAATATTCAGATGATGCCGGGACTTCAGGGTATCGGCAATCTCCTTATTCGTCACGGAACCAAACAGCTTGCCGTTCTCCCCGCTTTTGGCCTTTACCGTCACCTGCATACCGGACAGGGCTTGCGCCTGCTTCTTTGCTTCCTCCAGTTCTGTTTCCTTGCGCTTATCCTCTGCAGCCTGCCGGTTCTTCAATTCATTCAGGCCCTGACTGGTGGCCTGAACCGCCAGCTTATGGGGCAGCAGATAATTGCGTGCATAACCGTCGCTGACGTTGACAACCTCGCCTTTTTGTCCCTTGTTTTTTACATCTTCCAATAAAATTACCTTCATTTGTTTTCTCCTTCCTCACTGAATTCTTTCAAATATTCCTCAACGGCATCCATAACCCGCTGTCTGGCTTCTTCCATTGAGATATCCCCCAGCTGTGCGCCGGCCATGGTCAAATGCCCTCCACCTCCCAGCTTTTCCAATATCAGCTGCATATTGATGCTGCCAAAGGAACGTCCACTGATCATAATGCCTTCCGGAGTGGAACACAGAACCACCGATGCCGAAATCCCCTGAATGGCCAGCAGGCTGTCTGCTGCCTGCGCTGCAATCAGCTGGGCATTGGGCGTGTCGGGTGGGCACTCCGACATGGCAATGCCCTGCTGAATCATCGTTGCCCTTTTTACCGTTTCCGACCGGCTGACAAAGGTATCCATATCATCCCGGAACAACTGGCGGACGGAAGTGGGATTCGCTCCCAATCTGCGCAGATAGGATGCTGCCTCATAGGTCCGGACTCCGGTCTTGAAAATAAAATTCTTGGTGTCCATGGTGATCCCTGCCAGCAATGCATCGGCTTCCAGAGGATTTACTTTTATATTCTCACCGAAGTACTGCATGACCTCAGTTACCAGCTCACTGGCCGAAGACGCATAGGACTCCAGATAAGTCAGCGTGGCATTTTCAATGGAATCCCCGCTCCTTCTGTGATGGTCAAAGACCACAATATGCTCCGCTTTTCGGACCAGATCCGGAGCCTCCGTAAAGCCGGGCCGGTTGGTATCCACTACAACCAGCAGCGTATCATGATCCATTTGCTCCATCGCATCCTCCGGGCGGATAAAAAGCCCGTTGTAGGCTTCTTTTTCCTGCAGCCTCTTCATCAGGGGCTCCACGGAAACATTGGATTTGTTCAGTACAATATGGGCCTCCCGGCCGACGTGCCTGGCGCAGCAGTAAATTCCCAATGCGGAACCAATGGAATCCAGATCCGGGATTTCGTGGCTCATGATAAATACGGTATTGGAATGCTCCATCAGCTCCCACAGCGCATTGGCAATCACCCTGGACTTCACCTTTGTCCGTTTCTCCACTCCCTGGCTCTTTCCGCCGTAAAAGAACAGCTTCGTACCCTGTTTGACAACGGCCTGATCCCCTCCGCGTCCCAAAGCCAGGTCCACAGCCGACAGTGCACTGATGCTGGACTGTGCAGGGTTTTCCGCATCCAGTCCCACACCGATGCTGAGGGTAACCGGGATCCGGTTGCCGGCCTGGATCCCCCGCACCCGGTCAAGGATGTTGAATCGTTCCTTCTGCAGCTTTTTCAGTGCCTGCGCCTCCATGACCACAATAAACTTCTCCCGGTCATATTTGACCCAGGCGGCATGAATACCAACTGCCCACTCTGCAATGCCGGATTCAATCTCCGCAAGAACCGCTGCTCTTCTGGTATCCTCCGTATTGGCCAGGACTTCGTCATAATTGTCCACCCTGATATGGGCGATCACGATCCTCTGTGCCTGATACAATGCACGGATCCGGTGTTCCTCCGTGATATCCAGCCAATAGATCAGGAAGATCACCTTGCTTTTGCGGCTGTCATTTCCCGTCTTGACAGGCGTCCACAGAACTTGATACCATTTATTGTGAAAGAACAGATCATGATGACTTTCCTTCCGGGAGTCGCCAAACCTGGATGGCGTCAGTTCCGGTACAAAGTCATGAATATTGCGCTCCAGCAGCTTTTCCCCCTGAAACAGTTCCCCGAACTGGGGATTGTACCAGGTAATGTCCCCTCCCGCCTCGATGACCACCAGGGGAACGGGGATACTCAATACCGCATTCTTGGTGGCCCAGTCAATATCCTCCGACAGAGCTTCCAGGTAACTGTTCCATTCTACCTTGCGGCGGCGCACAATTCTCCGGTTATAACAAGCCAGAAGCAGAAAGACAAGAAGAGCCATTCCGCCGACCCGGTAATCAAATCGTAAAAGGACCAGGGCCAAAAACAGGACAACAGCCAAATAAATCCTGGCTTCCGGCAGGTTCAGTTTCTTGAAATGGTTTTTCATCGCCCTTCCCTACCTTCTGTTTAGTTCTTGTTGAGAATAAATTTATCCCGATACCGCTTCCGTAACCGAAAAATATGGTCCAGTATCCCCAGAAGAGGCAGTCCAAACCCCAGAAGCAGATAAAGAAAAACAGCCAGCAGCAGCCGAAAAACAAAAGGAATCCGAACTGCTTTCAGAAAAAACCATAATGCCGAAAGGCCCAGCACCATAAAAAGAAATGAAATCAATGCGGTGACCGTAGAATATACCACTTCAAAGTTTGGAATCCCCATCCAGCTGCCAAACAGGGTAATCAGCAGCAGGACAATCAAGCCAAACCCCATCCCCCTGGGCAGCTTCCATTCCGCAAATGCAGGGATCTGTCTCATGTCGCGGCCGGACTTCTTCATGATAAAACAAATCACAAGAAATAAAAATGCTCCGTGAACAATGGAATAAATCAGAAGCGAAGCGGGCACTGCCTGCTTCATCTGCTGTATCATAAAATCGGCCAGCTGCTGTGCAGAAGTAAAATTCTTGAATATCCCCAATTCATGATACCTGGACAAAATTTCATCTGTATTGACTGCGCCGCTGGTCAATACCTGCCGAAAGGAGTTCCATACTGCGTCAAAAGCCGATTGTCCGGTTCTCATGGAATAAACCTTTAAATACAGTAATATGGAAAGCAGGACACTCCCGGATGACAATAAAATATTCTCATAGAAATCGGACCGCTTTCCCAGTTTCCAGGCCTGCAGCACAATCAGCACAATTGGCAGAGCAATGAGGAAAAAGCCCGAGACAAACTGCAAATTCATTTCAACACCTCAAATATTTCTTTCAACCCTCTTTCCCGGTTTTACAGTATTCACCGAGAGAGGTCAGGTCCCCATAATACTTTTCCACATCGTGCTCCTCCACAATGCCAAGGCGGATTTTGCGTTCGATCCTGCGGCCAATCGTATCATAGGAGATACCCAGCCTCTTTCCAAGCAAATAAGCAGCAACAATCATACTGGAAAGACAATCCGCCAACGCTTCCTGGGATCCTTTGATGCCATTGGCCAGCAGCCGGTAAATCTCTGCTACTGATGTCAGGATTTCACTTTTCAGCCATTCCACCAATCGTATATTCTTTGCAATGTCCAGCTCTGCATCTTTTGCCATCTGAAGCAGGCCACCACCTTTCCCGGCATCCTGCCAAGCCTGCCCGGGCTTGCCAGGCCTGTCCGTCCTTTCACCGGCGCCCCGCCACAGACAGGGAGCGGGCATATAAATACACAATTATTTTATACGTATCCCGTCTCTTTGTCAATATTGGTAATTCCATCCCATTCCGTCCCTTTCCATACATCATTATCCAATACCGCATTCCATCCCCCTGTCACGAATCCATATAGAACAAAAACCGTTCCGGTAATGGAACGGCTTTTTCTTTACTCCGCAGAGTAAGGCAGCAGTGCAATGTGACGGGCTCTTTTAATTGCCGTGGTCACCTGACGCTGATGCTTTGCGCAGTTGCCTGATATTCTTCTGGGAAGAATCTTGCCCCGCTCTGTAATATACTTTCTCAGTTTGAATACGTCCTTGTAATCAATCGTATCCACTTTATCTGCACAGAAAGCACATACCCGTCTCTTG
Organism: Eubacteriales bacterium mix99; assembly: GCA_038396605.1. NCBI lineage: Bacteria > Bacillati > Bacillota > Clostridia > Eubacteriales > Eubacteriales bacterium mix99. Next base: position 1,063,007 of record CP121690.1, on the reverse strand, counting down.
GGCCTTCTGTTCCTCTGTCTTCTTGCATTATCAGCCATTCTCCTGCCTCCTGTTCATTTAGAATGGAAGTTCATCGTCATCCACATCCAATGGAGAGAATCCATCCGGTTCGGATGCTCCATTGCCGGTAGGTTTGGAATTTCCGCTGCCCGGTATCGGCGCATTTCCAGGTGCACCGCCGGAATTCGGATTCCTCTCCAGGAACTGAACTTCGTCTGCCACAACTTCAGTGATATAACGCTTCAGACCGTCATTGCCTTCATAACTTCTCACCTGCATACGTCCGGACACTGCAACAAGCCTGCCCTTTGTCAGATACCTGGCACAGGTCTCCGCCAGGCTGCGCCACGCAACAACGGGGATAAAGTCCGTTTCCCTTTCTCCCTGTTGATTGGTAAAATTCCGATCAACAGCTATGGTAAAGGATGTAACGCTTATATTGTTTGAAGTGGATCTGAGTTCGGGATCCCTTGTTAAACGTCCGATCAAAATAGCTTTGTTTAACATTAATCAACACCCGCCTTTTTTTCATCTTCACGAATCGTCAGAAAGCGTATTATATCATCGGTTATTTTATAAACACGTTCCAGCTCATGCGGCACGGTCGGTTCAGCAGTAAAATTCACAAGAACATAGTAGCCTTCCTTGAAATCCTGAATCGGATAGGCCAGCCTTCTTTTGCCCCACTCGTCCACATTATCAACGTGACCGCCTTGCTGCTCAATCAAAGTGTTGAACTTTTCCATCAGAGCCTTCAAGCCTTCCTCTTCCACTGTAGGCTTGATGACATAAATCGTTTCGTATTTATTCATAGTCTGCTCACCTCCTCCTGGACAAACGGCCCTGCATATTCTGCAGAGCAAGGATGTTATTTAAAACAAGTATATCATCGAATATTGCGTTATGCAACCTGAATTTGATTTTTATTATTTCCGTAAATCGCGTTTCTGTGCATAACCCATGCTGATTTCATTGAATTTATCAAGAATATCATCGACTTTTAATTGCTCCTTTTCCTTTTTCGACCGATCCATTACCATTTTACCCTGATGCATCATGACCAGCCGGGTTCCATATTCCACCGCATACCGCAGATTGTGTGTCACCATAATGGTGGTGATTCCCTTCGCCTTTACGATCTTGTCCGTTAGCTCCATAATCCGTTCCGCCGTGCCAGGATCCAGCGCTGCGGTATGCTCATCCAGAATCAGGAATTCGATGGGGGTCATGGTGGACATCAGCAAAGCCAGGGCCTGCCGCTGACCGCCGGACAGGGCTCCTACCGGAATGTCCGGATTCTCCTCCAGTCCCAGGTTCAGCTCCCGGAGAGCCTCCCGGTACCGGGAGATTCGTTTCGCATCAATCCCTTTCTTCAGTCCAAAGGCTTTCCCCTTATTATCCGCCAGGGACAGATTTTCAAGAAGAGTCATGCCGGGACAGGTGCCCATAGCCGGATCCTGAAAGACCCTTCCGATAAACTTCAGTCTTTTGTACTCGGGCATGCCGGTGATGTCCTTTCCCCGGAGGATAATTTTCCCACAGTCCAACGGAATGCTGCCGCATATCATATTCAGCAAGGATGTTTTCCCTGAGCCGTTGCTCCCTACCACCGTTACGAACTCCCGATCCCCCACGGTAAAATTAAAATGGTCAAATAAACAGAGTTCGTGAGCCGTACCCGGATTATAATGCTTCTGAATCCCCCGCAGCTCAAGCATTTGCCGTCACCTGCCCTTTTTGCCCGTTGCTCACGGCCAGAATCAGCAGAAACAGCACGGCTGTAATCAGCTTCAGATCGGAAGCGGCCATGCCAAGGGAAATGGCAGCAGACACGCATGTCTTGTAGACGATGGAGCCAAAGATCACTGCGGTTGTCGCTTTTACAGAGGATCGCCTCTGAAACAGTTTCATCCCGATAATGACACTGGCAAGACCGATCACCATGGTGCCGGTTCCGGTGGAAATCTCAAAGAATCCGCTTTTCTGACAATAGAGACAGCCGGACAGGGCAACAAACGCATTGGAAATGGACAATCCAATGATTTTAACCGTGCCCTTGTCCTTTGCCAGGGAGGTGACCAGGGCTTCGTTGTCCCCTGCAGCCCGGAGCAGACTCCCGGATTTTGTGCCAAGATACCAATCCAGCAGCCGCTTCATGACCATTCCCATCAGAAACAGGAGGAGAACTGCCAGAAAGGGCCGGACACCGGTCGGAACCCATTTGTCCAGAAAAGTATTGTCAAAGATGGTTTCCCTGGAGAACACAGGTACATTGGCTCTGCCTGCAATCCGCAGGTTCAGGGAATACAGGGCGGTCATCATGATAATGCCGGACAGCAGATCCCTTACCCGGAGCTTTATATGAATCAGTCCGGTCAGCATTCCGGCAGCTGCCCCTGCAAAAAAGGAAACAGGCAGAGTAACCAGGGGATTCACACCAGCCTGGAGCAGGGCTGCAGTAACCGCTCCTCCCAGCGGAAAGGTTCCGTCCACGGACAGGTCCGGAAAGTTCAGTATCCGGTAAGTAAGATATACCCCCAGCGCCATAATCGCATAAGTCAGGCCTTCCTCCAATATTCCTGTTATAATATCCGTCATGCCTTTTCACCTCCTGGCTGTTCCGTTACAATATCTGTCATATTTCTTCACCTCCTGGCTGTTAGGATTCCCCCTGATGTTCCGCTATCCTGTCGAACATTTCCCCTGCGGTACCGGTCAGTTCCTCCGGTATGGAAATCCCGAGATTTTTGGCAACAGCGGTATTCCCGTAAAAGGAAGCTTCCTTACATACCTTAAAAGGGATTTCCTCTGCCCTCGCTTCGCCTTTCAGCACCTTGCCTGCCATTTTTCCGGTCTGAATGCCCAGCTCATAATAATCCAGCCCGACGGCAGCCAGACATCCGATTTTTACCTGCTCAATCTCGCTGCCAAACACCGGGATCCCTTTCCGGCCTGCTTTCTCCAGAATCAACGGGAGAGAACTGACTACGGTGTTATCTGTCAGATTACAGAGGCAATCGACTTTGGTAAGCAATTGATCCGCTGCCAGCGGAATATCAGCCGATACGGAAATTCCGCTTTCCACAATCTTAAAATCATAGGCGGGCGCTGCATCCCGGTACTCCTGAACGGTGGAAATGGAATTGACTTCACTGGTGCTGTACAGAATACCAATTTTTTTTGCATCCGGCAGGATGGTACGAATCATCTCCAGCTGCTGTTCCACGGGAAGCCGGTCACTGGTTCCGGTGACATTCCCGGTCGGGGTACCATCCTCCCTGGCCAGCTCCGCGGCAACGGGATCGTTGACGGCGGTATAGATCACCGGAGTGTCTGCTTTTCCCGCCGCACGGAAAGCACTCTGCGCCATCGGCGTGCCAATGGCAGCAATCAGATCGGCCCTGCCGGCAACAATACTGTCTGCAATCTGATTGGCAGTGCCTCCATCTGCCTGTGCATTTTCATACCGAACCCTCAGGTTTTTGCCCTCCGTAAAACCTTCCTTCGCAAGCCCGGCGAGAAATCCTTCCCTGCAGTTGTCCAGCGAACCGTGCTCCGCAAACTGCGCAATTCCCACCGTATACTTTCCTGCCGCTGCTCCTTTTTCCGTGCATCCGGAAGCTGCAGTGAGAAGCAAACCAAGTGCAGACAGCATCGCCGATATCCGTTTCATCCGTTTCATTTGACATCCTCCCCCAATTAATTTTTCACTTAAAAATCCGCTGCTTCCCTTCCATTATCCGGATGGTATGCTCCCGTAGCTCCAAAAAACAAAAAACGTCTCAAGCATTGCCTGAGACGAATAAATCCGTGGTGCCACTCAAATTGACATAAGTCCACTCTCTTCCTATACCATCATATAGGCCATATCAAATAACGGGTATGGTTCCGTCAACGCCTACTTCGATGGCGGATCTCCCCTTCTCTCCCTGGAATATCCGGAAAACGGATTCCTCCGTCCGGTTCCTTTTGGGACTGCCGGATCCAAGTATCCCGTCATCGTTCGGGTTGCCCTCAAAAGCCCATTCAGCTTAAAACTCCATATCGCATTCCCACCGACGGCGACTCTCTGTCATGTCGTAAAAAGCCTACTCCTCTTTCTCAACGGTTTTCAATTGATATCTTTATGGTAATCCGTTTATGCAGTTTTGTCAATCACCAATTTTTGCTTTTTGAAATCCACAGCACAAATGCAGGGCAGGACATGCAGCCATGCCCTGCCCTGCCGGTTCCGAATCCTTTTCCCTTCAGAGGATTTTGATCAGCATGGTCTTCGCCTCGTTGAATTCGATCCGGATGATCTTATCCTTTTCGAGGCGTTTCATCATGTCGCTGAATTTTTTAAATCCAATCTGGCGTTCGTCAAAATCCGGGTACTTTTTCTGAAGCTCGGACTTGATGATACTGGGATTGACACGGTTAAATCCACTGTTTTTCAGCCTGGTCAGGAGGTTCTGCAGAATACTGACCCAATTGGACTTGCTGATCTCCCCTGACAGATTTTTTTGATCGCCGAGTAATTTCACCTTCAGGGAGTTGTTGTCACCGAAGACCTTTATGGTATGGTATCGGGTCTCCATAACATTCAGCAGTTTGCCAAAGGAACTGTAGCCGTAGCTCTTTTCACTGAACTCCGGCCGCAGACGCAGCAACGTCTTTTTCAGTTCACTGACAAACATGGTACCGTCCGTATCTGCCTGATCACTGATGATTTTTTCCAGAACCTCTGAAAGATCATCCGGATCACTGTAGGTATCGTCTTCGTCCGATGCCGGGCTGGAAGAATCCGTCGTAACGGATTCCAGAAAAATAAACTCATTGCATGCCTTGATAAATATGTTGGAAGCCACTTCGGAACGGGAAATGCCCAGCACATACTTGCCCATGGACTTTAGTTTCCCAACCAGGGGGGTATAGTCACTGTCGCCGGACACGATACAGAAACAGTCTATCAGGTCATTGGTATAAGCGACATCCAGAGCATCGATGACCAACTGTATATCCAAATTGTTTTTCTGGTTTACGCCGTACTTGATGGATGGCAGGACATTGAAGGTATTGGAAAGCAATACCTCCTTCAGCCCGGAGAAAGCCTCCTGATAACCGTACACCTTGCCAATCAGAATGTCGCCTTTTATCTTGATCTTCTCAATGACACGATTCAGGGTGATGACTTTGCCGCCGGTGTTTTCCAGATCAATGAATATCGCAAAATTCTTTTTATCCATACACACTCCAGATTTCTTATATTTTTCATTCCTGCTCCGGCATTTCTCTGTCCATCCATTACCATTTTTCATAATGAATCCTGGAAGGATCAAGCCGGTCTCCCACTTTGGGTTCCTCCGCCGGATAGCCAACGGCTATCAATGCAATGGGAAAAGTACTTTTGGGAAACGAAAGCGTTTCCTTTAAATAGCGCGAAACATCCGCTCCGGTGCGGATTCCGCACCACACTGCGCCAAGTCCCAGCCCATGGGCCGCGAGAAGCAGGTTCTCCGTTGCCGCAGAACAATCGTTCAAAAGAAAGTCATGCGTCTCCTGCACACTTTCATCTCCGCAGACCACGATACAGCAGGCAGCCTGTCCAATGGGCCTATGATATCTTTGAATCCTTGAAATCACGGCAAGCTGTTCCCTGTCCCGGATCACAACAAAATGCCAGGGCTTTTTGTTGTTGGCGGATGGGGCACACATGGCAGCCTCCAGTAATTTCTGCAGAGTCTCCTCATCAATGGGCCGATCGGTATAGGACCGAATGCTTCGCCTCGTTTGAATTGCCTGAAGTACATCCATAGATTACACACCTCCTTTCTTTTTTCATCCTTCCCGTTCCTTTTGCATCAGGGGCTGTCTGAGCAGCCTGATGCAGGATGGTCATGCATCCCTCTTTCCTGATTATACCACATTTGATTGCCCTATGGTGAGAAATTTCAGTGCCCGTTTTTCAGCGCCCGTCTTCACAGCAGAGGGCGGCAATGGCATGAGCATAGATTTTCGTATGGAGAATGAGATCATCGATAAAAATATGCTCGTCCGTTTCATGGGCAAGCTCCGGCCGGCCGGGAAACAGCGCTCCGAATGCCACTGCATTCTTCATGGCCCTTGCATAAGTTCCTCCACCGATGGCCAGTACCTTTGCAGGCTGTTCGGTCTGCTCCGTGTATACCTTCTTCAGCGTCTCAATCAGAAAACCTTCCTCCGGTACGTGCAGAGGAGCCTGGGCATTGCAGCACTCCACCCCGATACCGGTACCTTTCACAGCATTCTGCAGAATGTCCATAATCTGATCCTGGCTGTAACAAACCGGATAACGAATGTCAATCTCCGCCTCGCCATGGGCCTGATCCACCAGAATGGTACCAAGGTTCAGGGTCAGTGCACCGGACACTTCATCCTTCAAATCCAGGTTCAGGCCGGCACCGGTGGTATCCACACCGATTTTGTTGTTCAGGAACAGAAGAAACTGCTCCATATCACTGTTGCCCAGCCCCATGGTGCTCAGGAAAGCCAGCATTCTGCCAATGGCGTTGCTCCCCTTTTCCGGCGTGCTCGCATGGGCAGATACCCCTTTTGACCGTATCCGAATCCCTGAGTCCTCACAGAAGTCGGCAGTCAGCTCATAGCCGGAATACTGCTCCATACTGTGAAGATGCGTCAGGATTTTATCCTGATCTCCCGTGGGCAGGAAGCAGCAGGTGCATTCATCCGGCACCATATTGGAACGGTGTCCTCCTGTCAGGGACTTAATTTTCACGGCAGAATCTGCCCCCGCGGAAAAGTCCTTCTTCAGTTTGAAGGCCAGAATTCCCTTTTCCACATTGATGATCGGATAATCCGCATCAGGCGTGACTCCAAAGTCCGGCATGGGCTCTCTTTGAAAATAAGTCTCCATGTCCTTCCATCCGCTTTCTTCATCCGTGCCAAAAATGATCCGGACCTTCCGCTTCATCTTCTTACCGGACTCCATGACGGCTTTCATGCCGTACAGGGCGCCGATGGTGGGGCCTTTGTCGTCCGCCGTACCCCGTCCGTACATCCTGCCGTCCACAATTCTTGCCTCATAGGGCGGATAGGTCCATCCGCTTCCCTCCGGCACCACATCCAGATGACCAAGAATCGCCATGGTCTCGTCCCCCTCGCCGAACTCCGCGTATCCGGCATATCCGTCGATATTCTTTACGCGGAATCCCAGCCTTTCCGCTAAAGCCAAAGCATTGCGCAGCGCATGATCCACATTCTCCCCGAACGGCTTCCCCGGCAGCGGGGATGCCTCCACACTGGGGATCCGTACGATGTCCTGCACCGACCGGATCACATCCTCCCGGTGTTCCTCAACGTATTTGTTACAATCCATTTGTCTTCTCCCCTCCACATTTTTTCAATCATTCTTTTTCAATCATTCTCTTAAAAATCCTTTTCCCTCCACTTCACGGGTATCAATAATGGACAGGAAGGCATCAGGATCAATCCGTTTGACAATATCCCGCACCCGGGCAAGCTCCATCACCCGAACAACCATATAGATCAACTTCCGTTGCTTTTTTGTATAAGCACCTTCTGCTTCAATAAAGGTAATGCCCCGTTTCACTTTTCGAAACAGCTCATCCGCAATTTCCTGACAGGCGTCGGAAACAATGATAATGGTCTTGCTGTGATTGAATCCTTCCTGAATGGAATCAATCACCTTGTTGCCGACAAAGATGGAAACCAGGGTCAGCATGGCCATTTCCACATCAAACAGAAACGCGGCAATTGTCAGAATGATGCCGTTGATCGCCAGGCCGATGCCGCCAATGCTGAAGGAAAAATATTTATTGATGATAACGGCTATAATATCCGTCCCGCCCAGAGATCCCCGGTTCTTGATCACGATGCCCGTGCCGATGCCGGAAATCAATCCGCCGAAAATGGCCGCCACCATGGAATCCTTCACCGGAATCACCCATCCCCTTGTCAGGGATAAGAACAGGGAAGAACTCAGGATGCCAAGGACGCTCAGCCAGGTAAACCGTTTGCCGATCACCCGATAGCTTCCAAAAAACAGGGGAATGTTTAAAACAGCCACAGACAAACCGGTTGGCAGATGCAGCAAATATTCCAGCATCATGGCCACGCCGGTCAGTCCCCCGCTCAGCAGATGATGAGGAAGAAACAGGGCATTGATCGCCACGGAATAGATAAAGCTGCCCAACAGTATGATAAAAATCCGGAATATCATATTCCTTTGCCTCTTGCTCAGGATAAAGACCACTCCTCCCCTGGAAACTTCTCTTGTTTCTTTATCAGTATACCATAAAGAGCCTTCCCGGATAGTATGCCATTCAATATATTTTAAATTTATTGTGATGTTGTGTTATAATGGAGACAATCCAATCAGGAAATAGTTATCAGGAGGTCAGAAATATGCAGTTATTTATCGATACAGAGGAGGCCTGTGATGAAAAGGCCGCTTTGGAGATTGTAAATCAAGTCAAAAGCAAACCCGATACCATACTGGGACTTGCCACAGGTTCCACCCCCATTGGCATGTATCAAAGGCTCGTTAAAAAATACCAGGACGGGGAAATCCATTTCGATCATGTCCGGACCTTTAATCTGGATGAATATGTCGGCCTTCCAAAGGATCATCCCTGCAGCTACTATTATTTTATGCAGAAGCATCTTTTCAAGGCAGTGGATCTGGATCCGGAAGCTTCCTCCCTTCCGGACGGAACCGCTGCCGATCCGGAAGAGGAATGCATGAACTATGAAAAGAAACTGGAAGCAGCAGGAGGCATTGATCTGCAGGTACTGGGAATCGGCCGCAACGGACATATCGGATTCAATGAACCCGGAACGCCCTTCAACGCCGTTACCCATGTGGTGCCGTTGACGCAAAGTACCATTGATGCAAATGCCAGGTTTTTTGACAATGCGGATCAGGTTCCCCGCCGGGCGCTTTCCATGGGGATCAAAACCATTATGCACGCAAGAAAAATTCTTTTGATCGCCAAAGGGGAAGACAAGGCGGATGCAGTACAAAAAGCCCTGCAGGGTCCAATTACCCCCAATGTTCCGGCGTCTATCCTTCAGCTGCATCCCAATATCACCGTAATTGTGGATCACGCTGCAGCAGGAAAACTGAAAAAGCAATAAGATACGGGAATGATAAAAAAGCAAAAAAGTTTAAAAGAAAAGGTCCATCGGATTGATGGACCTTTTTCCATGCGCACTTTTTTTTTCTGCGCATTCCTCTCTCAGTTTATAAGATTCCATTTAAAAAACTTTATCTATAAGACTTCGAGTCTGCACGCTTCCTTTAATCTTCAATATCCGCATACTGGAAATACCAATATCCATAGGGAGAGTGCCAGGCACCTTTGATTTTGCTGCTCTGCAGATAAAAGTCATTGTAGTAGGCAATGGGTATCGCACCGGCATCCTCCATCAGGATGTCTTCTGCCTGATGCAGATAACCGGAACGTGTTTTCGCATCTGCTTCCATGGCGGCCTTATCCATCATGGCATCAAACTCAGGGTTGTTGTATTTGCTGTCATTGTTTCCATTGTCGCTGTAAAAAAGCTCCAGCATATTGGAAGGATCATTATAGTCCATGACCCAGCCGTTCCGACTGGCTTCATAGTCTCCTGCACGGCGCATGGGAGTAAAGGATGCCCATTCGACAACATCCACGTTTACCGTAACCCCCAGCTTCTTCCATGCTTCCTGCATGTACTGCGCAAACACCTTATGCCAGCTGGCATCATTGGTGGAATACGTGATGGTGGGGAACCCTTTGCCATCCGGATAACCGGCTTCCGCCATCAATTTCTTTGCTTCCTTCAGATTGCCTTCGTAGTCGTCCGTGTCAATATACGGTTTCCCGCCATTGGCATTGTCCATAAAGGAACTGTCATCCCAATCGGTTAAACCGGTTCCCAGGAAATTGCCTGCAGGAGTATACACTCCTTCTGCCAGGGTCTCCGACATATATTTCCGATCCAGTGCCAGACTCAGTGCCTTGCGGACACGGGGATCCTGAAACTGGGGCAGGGAATCATTCAGGCTGACATAATAGGTGCCCAGACTGGGTTCAATATGAAACTCCTTATTATCCCGCAGAGCTTTGATTTCTGCAGTCGGGACATCCTTGATCATCATGGTCTCACCGGTCTGATAGGCAGCATAGGCGGAGTTCGCATCTTCGATCAACAGTAATTTAATCGAATCCAGCTTGACTTTATCCGAATCCCGGAAATAGGGATTCTTTTTGAACATGATATAGGAATTGGGCACCCATTCGCTGATATAGAATGGACCGTTGCAGATATAGGTTTCCGGCTTGGTCGCCCAGGCGTCTCCGTTTTCTTCAATGGTTTTCTTATTGACCGGACTCAATGGTGCAAAGGCAGCCATCTTGTCAAAATACACACAGGGATGAGACAGTTCCACCACAAATGTGCTCTTATCAGGAGCAGAAACCGCCAGCTTATCCGGATCACCATTTTCCGCTTCGTCAAATCCCTTTACCATACCCAGGGCAGTTTTGGCATAAGGCGCAGCGGTATCCGGATCCACCATGCGCTTCCAGCTGTATACAAAGTCCTCTGCGGTAAGATCCGAACCATCCGACCATTTCAGATCTTTGTGCAAATGAAATGTCCAGGTCAGTCCGTCCGGACTTATGTCATACTTCTCCGCCGCACCGCTGGTCACCTTATTCTTCTGGTCAATGTTCAGCAGACAGTCAAAGGCAAACAGAAGCATATTGCCTCCGTCCACGGTACTGTTCAGGGCAGGATCAATGGTCTCGGGATTGGGACCGATCTCTGCCACCAGCTGTTTTCCGCCTTTTCCCTCTTTGCCGGGTGCTTCGCTGGTTTTATTGGAACCGCCTTTTGATTTATTATCGGAACTGCCGCAGCCGTAAACGCTGAAAGACAGGAGCACGGTAAGTGCCAGCACCAATGCAATCTTTCTTCTCATAAATTTGTCCTCCTTTTATTCTTACTTTGATCCTTCCATATGTCCAATACGGACACCTTCAGGAAACCAATTGTCATTTGTATTCTTCCATGGCATACCGTCTATCCGGATCCATTGTTCCTCCACACCGTACCGTGCATGCTTCAATCGGTTACCGGTTTTTCATCCTTCACCCGATCCAGGTGATGGCAGGCAGCAAAGTGACCGGGAGACACTTCCCGCCATTCCGGCTCCTCCGCCGCACATCGCTCATCCGCATACGGGCACCTGGTACGGAACCGGCATCCCGAAGGGGGATCCACCGGACTGGGAACATCCCCTTTCAGCACAATGCGGTGAGCGGCCCGGGCAGTTTTCGGATCGGCTATGGGAATGGCGGAGATCAGACTCCGCGTATACGGGTGCACGCTGTGAAAGATCAGCTCATAGTTGTCCGCCAGTTCCATCATCTTGCCCAGGTACATGACGCCAATCCGGCTGGAAATGTGTTTCACGACGCTCAGGTTATGGGCAATGAACAGGTAGGTCAGCCCCAGTCTTTCCTGAAGCTCCTCGAACATGTTGACTACCTGAGCCTGGATGGAAACATCCAGAGCCGAAACAGGCTCATCACACACGATAAACTCCGGATCCACCGCCAGGGCACGGGCAATGCCCACACGCTGGCGCTGGCCTCCGGAAAATTCGTGGGGATAACGATTGGCATGCTCTGTATTCAGGCCGACCAGGCTCAACAGCTCCACAATACGATCCCGCCGTTCTTTCGCATTGGTTGCCAGATGATGGATATCAATGGCTTCCCCGATAATATCGCCCACGGTCATCCGGGGATCCAGGCTGGCATAGGGATCCTGGAAGACGATCTGCATTTTCCGGCGGTAAGGGAGCATATTGACATGCGTAATATCCTTCCCGTCATAGAATATTTTCCCGCTGGTAGGCTCGTACAGCCGTAATATGGTACGGCCTGCAGTGGTCTTTCCGCAGCCGGACTCTCCCACAAGACCGAATGTTTCGCCCTTTCGGATGTAAAAACTGATGTCATCCACAGCCTTGACATATTTTCGCTCAAATGGCCTCTCCCCCTTTACGGGAAAGTATTCTTTCAGGTGCTGCACTTCGACCAGTTTTTTGTCTTCCATTATGTCAAAGCACCCCTTTGTTTTTTCATAAATTTCTCTTTATCCAGCAGCCAGCATGCACTGTAGTGACTGTCGTTCAAATAAGTGTATTCCGGCATGTGCTTCATGCAAACCTTCATGCAGTTTGGACAGCGGGTTGCAAAAGGACAGCCTTCCGGAAGATCGAGCAGATCCACCGGCAGCCCCTGAATGGGAACCAGTTTTTTGTGCTCTCTTTCATACAGGTTGGGAATACTCCGCAGCAGCCCTTTGGTGTATTCATGGGAAGGCTGATAAAAAATCTCATCTGTTGTCCCGCATTCCACCACCTTGCCGGCATACATTACGGCAATCCGGTCACACATGCCTGCCACAACGCCCAGATCATGGGTGATGATAATAATGGACATATCCAGCTTTTCCTTCAGGCTCATCATCAATTCAAGGATCTGTGCCTGAATGGTCACATCCAGAGCTGTGGTCGGTTCGTCGGCAATCAGAAGCTTCGGTTCGCAGGCCAGGGCAATTGCGATCATGACCCTCTGCCGCATCCCGCCGGAAAATTCATGAGGATACTGCTTCATCCGCTTTTCCGGTTCATTGATGCCTACCAGGCGCAGCAGCTCGCAGGCGCGTTCATTGGCTTGCTTTTTGGTTCGTTTGGTATGCAGGAGAATGACCTCCCGGATCTGATTGCCAATGGTATAAACCGGGTTCAGGCTGGTCATCGGATCTTGAAAGATAATGGAAACCTCATTCCCCCGGATCCGGCGCATCTCCTTTTCCGTCATCCTGTTGATATGATGACTGTTAAAGTAAATATCCCCGCCTGTCAGCCGTCCGGGATGAGCGGTCAGGCCCATGAGACTGTATGCGGTAACGGACTTTCCGGAGCCGCTCTCGCCAACGATCCCCAGGATTTCACCCGGACGGACATATAACGACACATCATTGAGGGCTTTCACTTCCCCGGCAGGGGTAAAAAAAGAAAGCTTCTCATTATGGATGTCAACTAAGTTTTCACTCATATTCTTTCCTCCTTCCTCAGCTCTTCATCTTGGGATCAAAAGCATCCCGCAGCCCATCGCCGAACAGATTGAAGCTTAAGATAATCAGACTGATCAAAAGGGCCGGAGCCATCAACAAATAGGGATAACTGGTCAGTCCGTTCAAAGAGTCACTGGCCAAAGAACCCAGGGATGGAAGCGGAACTGCCACACCCATACCAAGAAAGCTGAGAAAACTCTCCGTAAAAATGGAAGATGGAATCTGCAGCGTGGTGGTAACAATCAGAGTGCCGATACAATTGGTCAGCAAATGCTTGCGTATTATGCGGGCATTGGAAGCGCCCAGCGCTTTGGCCGCAGTGACATATTCATTCTGCTTGAGTGTCAGGATCTGTCCCCGGACAATCCGGGCCATCCCCACCCAATAAAGCAGGGCAAATACAATAAAAATACTGATCAGGTTGGGCCCCATTACCTGGATCCATCCAAAACCCTTCCGTACAGCCAGCTTTGCTATGGGCGCCTTCAGGGCAAAGGAAAGCAGGACAATCAGCAAAATATCGGGAATGGTATAAATAATATCCACAATCCGCATCATTATGGTATCCACCCAGCCGCCGAAAAAACCGGACACGGCACCATATATGGATCCGATAATCAAAACAATGGCGGATGCCACCAGGCCAACCAGCAGGGAAATCCGACTGCCCACCATCACACGCACCGCATAATCGCGTCCCAGATTGTCCGTACCGAGAATATGGGGAAATACCTTCTCCCCCTCATCCATGCGGGCCTGTTCCTGTTCCGAATATGTCATGGGGTGCAGATACTCCGAGCCTTTGATCTGCTGCGCATACCGATAGGGATAGAAAGCCGGCACAATAAAGGAAAAAATCATAACGACCAGGATCACTGCAAGGCTGATCATTGCTACTTTATTTTTGCACAACCGGCGCATGGCGTCTTTCCAGAAGCTGATGCTTGGCCGCATCTTTATCAGATTTTGCTTTTCCTCATCGCTGGCAGGCAGAAAATCATCGGTATTCAATTGAAAACTCAATGGGTTTTTACTTGTCATTTAACCTGCCTCCTTATTTCAACTGAATGCGGGGATCAATAATCTTGTAGACAATGTCCACCACAACATTCATCAGGATGAGAAGCGTTGCCAGAAAAATCGTCGTGCCCATAATTACGGTATAATCACGGGTCATTATGGAACTGACAAACTGGCCTCCCAGACCGGGTATCACAAAAATCTTCTCCACAACAAAACTGCCGGTCAGGGTGTAAGCCAGCATGGGACCGACATAGGTCACTACCGGCAGAACAGCATTGCGCAGTGCATGTTTGAACAGGCTTCTGTTCCAGGACAGGCCCTTGGCTCTGGCCGTCCTCATATAATCCTGGTCGAGAACATCCAGCATGGAAGACCGCATCAGCCGGGTAATATAGGCTGTTGGATAAAAGGCCAGGGAAAATACCGGAAGAATATAATGAAGGGGAGACGTCAGTCCAAAGGTAGGCAGCCACTTCAGCCGAACTCCAAACACATACATCCCCACCGTACAGATCACAAAGCTGGGAAACGCAATCCCGCAGGTGGCAATCACCATAATCACCTGATCCAGCCATTTGCCCCGGTTCAGGGCAGCAATGCTTCCGAGGGGAATCCCCACGGCCAGGGCAATCAGAACGGAAACCCCGCCCAGCTTTGCAGAAATCGGAAATTTACTGGAGATAATTTCAGAAACCGTCCGCCCTCTCTGCTTCAGGCTCAGACTGAAATCACCATGAAGTGCTCCTGTCATATAGTTTTTATATTGAACATACACCGGTTTATCCAGGCCGAATTTTGCATTCAAAGCAGCCTGTGCCTGCTCACTAATGGATTTCTCCGCAATGAACGGGCCGCCCGGTACCATTCTCATTAAAAAAAATGTGATAGTCGCAACCAGAAAAATCGTCATCGCAGCCAACAAAACCCGCTTGACCACATACCACAGCATAAAAAACCTCCACCTTGTAATAAAAAAACATTCAAAAACGGATATTTATATATATTCCATTTTTGAATTCCCGCATAAGAAATCATTCATTTAAAATTACAATTATAGATTATAGCATTTTTGAAATGAAGTGACAAGGGGATATGCCGAATAAATTTTCATCCGGCTGCAATTCAAGAATCATAATATTCATGTTTATACAATCATTATACAATCAGGCAAAAAAAACCTCCTGCCCCTGCAGTCAGACCTCCCGCCTTTTTCTTCTCCCGCCGCTTTCACTGCTGCTGACCGGCCGCCGGATGCCCACCTTCCCAGGCCCTGAGAAATGGCCAGGGATTGAATGCCTCAAGATCCTCCCCCTTACAGTAATACATCCCAAAATGCAGGTGGGGTTCAAATTTCCCGGAGGTCCCTTCCGGGCCGTACCCGGTATCCCCGCTGTATCCGATCTGCTGTTCCCGTTTCACCTTATCTCCCTTTTTTGGTTTCCCTTCATAGCGGGACAGGTGCGCATAATAATAGTAGACATGATCCTCTCCCCGAACACCGATTCGATAACCGCCCAGTTCATTCCATCCGACCTGCTCAATGACGCCGTCGCAGACAGACCGGATCGGAACTCCTTTTTCCGTCATGATGTCAATGCCTTCATGGGTGCGTTCCCCGCCATAGGTGCGGGTATCGCCATATCCGTTCTCATAGACATACTCTGCCTCCGGGGATAAGGGAAACACCTTGTCATCGTGGATGGCCCGCAGATCGTCAAAGCGTCCGATCTGTCCCTTCACCCTGCGGAGAAGGGATTTACTCTTTTTATAGCCGGCAAGATACTGCGGAAGTTCGTCCGGATTCCGGATCCCGGTAAGATGCAGGGCTATGGAGGAAGTCCGCTTTTGACTGATTTTTTTCTTTGGAATGTTTTCCGCCTGATCCACAGCAGCCAGATAATACCAGGGCACTCCGGCATCCTCCCCCACCGAAAAATACATCGTCAGATGCTCCGGCAAAAATTGATCTGCCGTGTATTGCCTCATGGGCACGTTAAAGTTCAGGCACAGCAGAACCAATACAGCAACCAGGAGCAACAGAACAGTCAAAAACGGCAGGAATCGCTTCCTGTCGGCAATCTGAAAACGATGACGCCTTCTCAAAGCAGCCATAAAATCCCTCCTGCACGATAGGAATCCGCCGGCTCAGGAAACCAGCTTCCTTCCAAACCATTCAAACAATGGAACAATTCAAAACTGAACGTTCGGAACCTCCCGATCCCCTTCCTCAACCTGGAAAAACACCTCTCCCTGAAATCCAAACATGCCGGCTACGACATTGTTCGGAAATGTCTGGATCCTGTTATTGTATTTCAAAACGGTGTCATTATAGAACTGACGGGAATACCGTATCTTTTCCTCCACATCCTTCAGATCCTCCTGAAGACTCAGAAAATTGGAATTGGCCTTCAGATCCGGATAGGCCTCCACCACCACCATCAGTCTGCGAAGAGCGTCGGTTAGTGCGCCGTTGGCTTTCATGCTTTCCTCCGGGGTGTTGGCATTCAGGACTCCGGTTCTGGCTTTCACAATTCGGTCAAAGGTTTCCTTTTCATGACCGGCATACCCTTTCACCGTCTCCACCAGATTGGGAATCAGATCGGCCCGTTTCTTCAGCTGAACCTCAATCTGGGCCCACGCATTGCGTACCCTGTTGCGCAGTTCCACAAATCCGTTATAAGCAAATATCAGATACAGAACGACCAGAACAACAATCCCCGCAATCATATAACCTATCATCTTTTTCCTCCCTCAATTCGTCATTTAAATTTCTCTCTCTGTCCCCGGGGAAACCCATCTGACCTCCCCATTTCGAAGGGATTCTCTTTCAGGGGCATGCTGTCAGAAAGCGCCTCCGCCTCCTCCGCCCCCGCCTCCTCCGGAGCTGCCACCGCTGAATCCCCCGCCGCCTCCGCTTCCGGATGAATCAGGAGATGCCGCTGTGGCAGCAGTATTGACAGCATTATCAATGGAATCCATTGTACTATCGAACATACTGCTCATCAGCGCAAGATTCTGCAGGGATCCATAGTATCCCATATAGGTCAGGCCAGGATCCTGAATCTCCCCATCGCTGAAGACTTTCGGCATCTGTTCGATGACCTCTTTGGCGATGCCAAGGGAAACAGCATATACCAGATAGTGCTCCCAGATTACAATGGACGGAATCTCTGCCTTCTCCATCTCGGAGAAATGAAGCAGGAATCTCTTAAAGGCTGACCATTTGGCAGCCTGTTCCGCCCCATATTGGGTTTTCTTTGGCATAACGGAAACCAACAGCATGGAGAGCAGGGTTATCCCGCCTACTGCAGCGACGGCCCCGCCCCATCCCGAGCTCAGCTGTATTGCCGCCACAGATCCAGCCACCAACAGCGCTGTGGCAATCAGCGCGTATCTCCCACTGCCGTTCAGATTTTCCCTCCAGCTGTTCCGGCTGAAGAATCCCTGAGCTTTTCCTTCCGCCTGTACCATGGATTGAAACTTTTCAAAATCCTTGTTGAACTCCAATGCCCTGGACCTTTTGCCGGTAATCTTCTTCAGATCCCCCAGAACCAACGCGCCATTCCTTCCAAGCCTGTCGATAAACCAGGACAACAGAAACTCCTCATGGGCAAGGAGATGCTCTGTACCGGCTCCTTCGACGCGGGAAATCTCATAATCCACATGGGATCTCTTCAGCAGATGCCCGCTCTCCGCCTTGCTCCCGCGGATGGTAATCTGCTTTTCCCTCACCAGATCCAGGAGAGTGGCCATGATGTCCCTGGAGTATATATATTTCGTATTCATGAGATAGCTCATGACGGCAGGAGGATAATCCCCGGGCAGTTCTCTGCAGTAATCCCCCTGAAACTCCGGTCTGGGTCCACGGGCATATTTCGCAAAAAAATCCATCAGCGATAAGGCTCCGGCCAGAATTGCAGCAACAAAGACAGGCAGCAGTCCGTCCCGGATTTTCTTTTGCCCTGCACGCTTTTTGCGCAGTTCCTTCTGCTCTTTTTCCCATTTCTTCTGCCTTTGCCTGGCTTCCTCCCTGGCAGTATTGGCTTCCTCTGCCAGCTTCTGCTCATTGCTCAGAATGGCAGGAAGCTTTGTTTCGTCATGCACCCGGCCGGCACCCGGGATCAGCCCCGGAGGGAACACCGCCAGCGTCTCCACAAAGGTTCCGGGAGATACTTCCGGTACATGAAAGACAAAGGTCCGCTCATCCGCAATCCTGGACTCTCCTGTCAGAGGGCCATGGGCAAAAATCTTCAGATCCTCTTTTGACGCGCCTTCCGGAATCCGTATGGTAATCGTAATGTTATTCAATGGGACATCCCAGTTTCTATCGATCACCTTTCGGTTATAAACTCCAATATCCTGATACTTTTCCGCCACATTCCGCATCCGGTATTCATATCGGAAGGTCTTTTCCTCATCTTTGGACGTTTCGTAGACCTTTAATTTGACAAGACCGTCCTCCCGGGTCATTTCATAGGCATTTCTGCCCTTCTTTTTTGCCTGATGAAATGCCCTGAATTTGTCACCTTTTTCCACAAATACCCGGATGTCCTCCATCCCATCGGTCTGATCCGTATCAATATCCCTTAAAATACCATTGAACTTCCCTGAAAACTGATAGGTGATCTGTTCCCGGACAACAGCATCCCCGTTGGACTGTACCTCCACATTCACGTCATATCGCCGGACGGAATAATTCTTGTCATCTGCCTGTGCCTTCTGCGTACAAACGCCTGAAAAAAGGAGCGACAGAATCAGAAATCCAAAAAGGAAATCTCTGTAATTTATTCGTTTCTTTTTTATGGTATAAACCCTCCTCCATGGACCGGCAGGCCAGTGCAAATAAAGTCCATCATGCCTGTCAAGCCCGCAGGGCTTCCTCCGCATGATAGGAACTCCGGACAAGGGGAGCGGAAGCCACATACCGGAATCCCAGTTCCCTGCCGATCTCCCGGTACCGGTCAAAAACTTCCGGCCGGACATATTCCGTCACAGGATGGTGCTGCCTGGAGGGCGCCAGGTACTGACCCACTGTCAGGATATCGCATCCCACTTCCCTTAAGTCCCCCATCACCTCCGCCACTTCCTGTTCCTTCTCTCCCAATCCCACCATAATGCCGGATTTGGTGATTTGATCCGGGTACAGATCCTTTGCATTCCGGAGCAGGCAAAGAGACCGATGATACTGTGCCATGGGCCGGACGGTGGCGTACAGCCGGGGAATCGTTTCCACATTATGATTGAGAACCTCCGGGCGGGCATCCACCACCAACTTCAGGGCGTTGATATCGCCCCTGAAATCAGGAATCAGCACTTCCACAGCAGTGGACGGATTGAGGGCCCGCACCTCCCGGATCGTCCGCGCAAAATGATCCGCTCCGCCGTCCGGCAGATCGTCCCGGGTAACAGAGGTAATCACCACATAATACAGGCCGAGTTCCCGGACCGCCTCTGCCACATGAGACGGTTCTTCCGGATCCACCGGATCCGCACGGCCTTTCCGGACATTGCAGAACGTACAGTTCCGGGTGCAATGCCTCCCCAGGATCATGAAAGTGGCCGTTTTCCTTCCGAAACACTCCATTTGATTGGGACAGGCTGCCTCCTCACATACGGAATGCAGAGAAAGGCCTTTCAGCATTTTTCGGACCTTTGCCGCCTCCGGGGTGTTCCTTGCCCTTATCTTCAGCCATTCCGGCTTTGCCATGCTGCTCCCTCCCCCTGAATCACTTCGTACAGCTGCTGCTTTTCCATTGCTTCGGTTTTCATTTGAAAGACCTGACCAAAATAATCCGCCACCAGATTCCTTACCTTTGGGAGATCGACCGTCCTGCCCAGCTGGTCCGCCATGGAAGTGACCCCTTTATCGGCAATGCCGCAGGGTACAATCCATTGAAAACGGCTCAGATCCGTGTTGACATTGAAGGCAAACCCATGCTGGGTGACCCAGTGCTTTACTGCCAGACCAATGGCCGTGATTTTTTTCTCTCCAATCCAGACCCCCGTATGAACCGGGTCCCGGCCTGCCGGAATATGATATTCCCGGTTCAGAAGGCGTATAAACACCTCTTCGAGATTACGCACAAATGTCCGGATGCTTTTTCCCATGGAAGATAAGTCGATAATCGGATATCCTACGATCTGACCCGGGCCGTGATAGGTGATATCCCCTCCCCGGTTGATGTTATATACCCGGACCCCCCTCCGGTCCTGCTCTTCCTCCGATAGCAGAAGATTGGACCGATGACCGGAACGCCCGATGGTCAGAACGTCCGCATGCTCCAAAAGAAGGAGCACATCCCCGATCCGATTCTGCTGCCTCAGACACAGCAACTGATTTTGAAGATCCAGGGCCTCCGGATAAGAAATCCTGCCCAGATCCACTACCCTGATTGTCATCTGCTCCGCCACCCTTTCCCGGCCATCCTGCAAATGTCCTGTTCGGCTTTATTCCGGACTGCTGTCCTCATCCCCGGCTTTTTGCAGGACTTTCTTCAGCCTCTTTCCAAAGGTCTCCCGATCCAGCATGACAATACGGCCGCATTTCAGGCATTTTATCTTGAAATCCGCACCGGTCCGGATGACGGTCCACCGGTCGCCGCCGCAGGGATGCTTTTTCCGCATCATTACGATATCTCCAATATTACATTCCACAATCATCCTTCTTCTCCTCCTTTCCAAAAAGTTTCAGCTGCAACTTTCCGCCGGCCGGATCTTTCAGGATGTCCGGGCAGCCGAAGCCTTTACAAACGCTTCAAACAGCCGGATCATGACCGGATTCTCCAGCATGCGTTCCGGATGCCACTGAACCCCGATAAAGAACGGATGGGCCTCCGACTCGATCGCCTCGATAATCCCGTCACTGGTACGGGCCACTGCATGAAGGGACTTTCCCGGGTGCCGGACGGCCTGATGATGAAAGCTGTTTACCCGGATCTGTCCGATTGCCAGAATCCTCCTCAGAACAGACTCTTCAGAAATCCGGACCTCATGAAACCCATACCATTTGGGTGCCGGCTGCTGATGACAAAGAAGGGGTTTGCCGTCCTCCGCCTGCGTGTAAATATCCTGATAAATGTCGCCGCCCATGGCAATGTTCATCATCTGTATCCCTCTGCAGATGCCAAATACCGGGATGTCTCCGGCATTGGCCTCCCGTGCAAGGGCAAGTTCCAACCTGTCCCGGCAGGGGTTGACGTTACCGATGGCAGGGTGAGGCTCCTCTCCGAACCAGCAGGGATCCGGATCCTGCCCGCCCGTCAGAAGAAGCCCGTCCAGCCGGGTCATTATCGGGCCTGCAGCAGCAGGATCCAGTGCCGGGATCAGAAACGGAAGTCCTCCGGACCGGTAAACCCCTTCAAAGTATCCCGGTCTCAGCCGGCTGTCTCCCGTCTCCCAATTGTAATCACAGGTAATGCCGATAATCGGCCTCACAACAAACCGCCTCCTGAAAGGCTTTCCGGATGGAAAACCGATGAAAATATCTAGAATTTATTCAAATATTGATCCAGCTCCCACCGGCTGATCTGCATTTTATATTTCTTCCACTCCATCCGCTTTGCCTCCCGGTACCGGTTGTCAATGTGCCTGCCCAGAGCGTTTCGGATCAGCGGGTCATTCTCCAGCGCATCAAGAGCTTCCTTCAGATTGCCGGGAAGGCAGCGAATACATTCCTTTTCCCGCTCGTAGTTCGTCATGTCAAAAATGTTCCGGTTGACAGGGGCCGGAGGCTGTATCTTTCTTCGGATTCCGTCCAGTCCTGCTTTTAGGGTGACCGCCAACGCCAGATAAGGATTGCAGGATGGATCCGGGCTTCTCAGCTCCAGTCTGGTTCCCTGCCCCCGTTTGCTGGGAATCCGGATCAGGGGGCTCCGATTCCGGAAAGACCAGGCAATGTATACCGGCGCTTCATATCCGGCAATCAGTCTTTTGTAGGAATTGACCAGAGGATTGGTAATCGCGGTAACCGCCGGTGCATGTTCCAGGAGGCCCCCCATGTAATGATATGCCTCCGGGCTGAGCTGATGCGGATCCTGCGGATCATAGAATACATTCTTTCCATCCCTGAAAACGGACTGATTCAGATGCATTCCGGATCCGGCAATTCCGGCAATGGGCTTTGGCATAAATGTAGCATGGAGCCCATACTGCTGCGCAATAAACCGAACAACCATTTTGAAGGTCATGACATTGTCCGCTGTGGTCAGGGCATCGCTGTATTTAAAATCAATTTCATGCTGACCCGGAGCCGTCTCATGATGGGAGGTCTCCACCTCAAAGCCCATTCGCTCCAGGGTCAGGCACATATCCCTCCTGGCGCTTTCTCCCCGGTCCACCGGGCCCAGATCAAAGTATCCTCCGTTGTCGTGGGTTGCAATAGTGGGCCTTCCTTCTTCATCCGTATGAAACAGAAAAAACTCCGCTTCCGGTCCGGCCTCCAGGGTGTAACCCATTTCCTCCGCTTCCCGGATCACGCGCTGAAGCGTATTCCTGGGACAGCCTTCGAAAGGAGTGCCGTCCGCTCCATAAACATCACAGATCAGCCGGGCTGTTCTGCCTTCCCCGGAACTCCAGGGATAAATCACAAAGGAATCCGGATCCGGATAAAGTACCATGTCGGATTCTTCGATACGTACAAAGCCTTCAATGGAGGATCCGTCGAATAGTATCTCATGATTCAGGGCCTTTTCCAGCTGTTTCGTCGTAATTGCCACATTTTTCAGGGTGCCAAAGATATCCGTAAACTGAAGGCGGATAAACTGCACCTGCTTTTCCCTGCATATCTGCAGGATGTCTTCGTTTGTATATTTTGCCATTCCCTTGCTCCATTCTTCTGCCAACCTGAAATTTTTTGGATGATTTATTCCATCAAATCCTTTTTGAGTGCATGCACTTCATCATCTGAAATGGTTCCGTTCCCATACCGGGCGGTCCCATACAGCCGTTTCAGCAGAGACTGCAGATTTTTCTTCAGCCTTCCGCTTCCTGCCAGATCCCGAATGGTTTCATCCGGTGTCCGACTGGCATGAAACTCATATCCGTTCCGGATGGATCTTTGCACCAGGTGACGGTACAAATACCGGATCCTCTGCCGGTTGCCCGTCAACTGATCCCATCCGGGTTCCCTTCGGAAAAGCCGGTCCATCCGATCCCGAATGCTGTCCGCATAGCTGCGCCGTACCGCCTGCCAGTCCAACAGGCTCTCCTTTTCGTCCCGGTAGTCCGGGGTCTCTTCCTGCCGGCTGCCCTCCGCCAGCCACCGCCGGATCCATCGGGCAAAACGGCGCAACAGACGAATCAGCATTCGGACAAGAAAAATCAGAAATCCGGCCATAAGAACAAAAGCAAGAACATATCCGATAATCCGTACTGCCTGATCCCAGAAAGGGGAGAACTTTGCCGGCCCGGCAGGCGGCAGCTGCGGCGCCCGCCCCTCTCCCTCCGGCTCCCCTCCCGGATTCCCGGTATCCAGCAGACTCATGATCCGCCGGAAAATCCTCAAAAGAAAGAAATATGCAGACTTCAGGGCATTCAAAACCGCATCCTTCAGGGTATGGTAGCTGGCAAGCAAAAGTCCGATCGCCAGGGTAACCGCCGTAATGATGCGATTGTTTCTTTTTACCGCCGGCAAAGAGGAGGAATCCTTCAATTCTTCCCTGGATGCCTTCTTCAGTACATCGGAATTGATCCAGTGCAGATGAGTCGGAACGGCTATCAGCCCCGCATACAGTACGGCGCTTTGATACGGACGCAGCACCACGATCCTGCCGTAGAGGAAATAGGCAAGGAAATAAATCAGGAGGGATACAAAGCAATATGCCCTGGGAAATACTGTCGGAAAGGGCAGATCCGTGGTCAAAATGGCACGGCAGGCAACAGCAAGGGAGAGCAGTGCAAAAAGGATCCCACCGGCTGTGCTTCCACTGAACAGGAGCCCCGAGCCAATGCAGGCGATGAGGGAAAGGACAACGGAGGGCAGCCGGCTCTTCCGGATCAGCAGGCTGCGTAAGATCATGCCTGCGGCATAGACCCCCGCCAGGAGCCCGATCCCGACATAGGGATTCCGCTGCGGGAAAGCAGCCAGGCAAACGGACAGCGCAATGGGAAAGGCCGACCAGACATCCGTCCAGAGCGCTGCTGCTTCAGAGATTACAAATTTTCGATTCATCCGACATTCCCCTTCGCTTTCATCGAAAGACCTTCCTGCGATTCCCCGGTTCGGTCCGCTTCCGCAGCACCCTCCAAAAAGATCAAATCCACAGAATTGCCCTGATCTCTCAGCCTGGCAATCTGATTTTCCATTCTTTTGCTGACAAAAGGAGTGATCAGGAGAATATCCGCCGGAATGCTTTCCCGATCCAGTTCTTCTTCCAGAAAGGTATAAAACGTACAGCTTCGGACAAGGATCAACTTCGCCAAAACTTCAAGAATGTGATTCAGCTGCTCCCGGCCGGGCTGTGGCCCGATCCGGATGGGCTGCTTCCTTTCGTCCATCTCACAGGCATTGCTGCCAAAACCAACCGGAATGCCGTTTTCAATGGCATCCTCGGCAATGGTGGCACTGTAGGAAATCCCCCGTTCCATTCGATCCGGATCCGTGACAGCATCCCACATGTCCTCGCTCAGGTCAATATTGAGCAGGACCATGATATGAGGATCTGCCGTATGGTCCCGGTTGTACACCTTGAATGTTTCGGTGCGGGCGGACGCCTTCCAGTTGATCCGGTTCAGCGGATCCCCATATTGGTAATCCCGGACGCCGGATACCAGAAAGGGATCTTCCAGAATCCACCGGCGCACCGCAACCTCCCCCATCCAGCTGTGAGAAGGAAAGGGAATCTCGCTTAAGGGGAGCAGCCTGGGGTAAACCAGCAACTGGGCATCTACCTGAAAATCCCGGTACAGTTCCTGTACGCCGAACGCATCCCCGCAGGTCATGGCGGCAGAGG
This sequence comes from Eubacteriales bacterium mix99, assembly GCA_038396605.1. Taxonomy (NCBI): domain Bacteria; kingdom Bacillati; phylum Bacillota; class Clostridia; order Eubacteriales; species Eubacteriales bacterium mix99. The sequence continues at coordinate 1,037,898 of CP121690.1, read as the reverse complement.
ACAACCGGTAACAGCCTCTTTTTTTGCAAAGAATCCGATGGTGCCGGGTAATGGCGGTATAGGGCATCAGACTGAAGACACTTTTATGGAATTCCTCATATTTAATCGCCAGATCAGACTGCCGGTGAAACTTCAGGTTGGGATTCATTTTGGACTCCACCCGGAGCCAGGGAATGGGAAGAAGCTTTTTGTTCTGAATGCGTTCCACCATCTCGGCCTCTTCCCCTTCAAAAACAGCAGGTGCGCTGAAAGAACGAGTATAGGTCAGCCCCGTCAGCCCCCAATGCTTATAGATCCAGCCTTCCAGCAGGATGATTGCGGCAATCAGGAACAGGAACCAGGATAGGGACATTATGCATGCCTGCCTTCCTCTGTTAATTCTTCCTCGGATGGAACCGGAATTTCCCGGAGAATCCGGTCCAGAACCTGTTCATTGTAATTTTCCTTTATCCTGGAGGTATTGCGCAGGATAATGCGGTGAGCCAGCACCGGTTTCACCATGGCCTTTACGTCATCGGGGGAAACATACTCCCGGCCGTTCAATATCGCATGGACCTGGACACACTTCAGCAATGCCTGGCTGCCGCGGGGGCTGACCCCTAGGATCAGATCCGGATGCTCCCTCGTTCTTTCCACAATATCCATAATATATTTCAGAATATCCCCGCTTACATACAAGTCCGAATAACTCTGCTGTGCCTCCCGTATTTCCTCTTTGGAGGCCACTTTCCCAATCTCCTCCAAAGGCTGTCTGCCCCGGAATCTCTGCAGGACCTCCAGTCCTTCCTCCGTGGAGGGATAGCCCATTTTGATCTTCAGCAGGAAGCGGTCCAGCTGGGCTTCCGGCAGTGGAAAGGTCCCCTGTGTTTCCACCGGATTCTGAGTGGCTATCACCAGAAAGGGGCGGTCCAAAGCCTGTGTCTCCCCGTCTATGGTTACCTGACGTTCCTCCATGCACTCCAGCAGGCTGGACTGGGTCCTGGGTGTGGCGCGGTTGATCTCGTCCGCCAGCAGAATATTGGTGAACACCGGACCCGGCCGAAAAACAAATTCCCCTGCTTTCTGATTGAAATAGTTGAGGCCGCTGATGTCCGTTGGAAGCAGATCAGGAGTAAACTGAATCCGACGGAACGTAAGATCCAGGGAACGTGCCATTGCCTTAGCCATAAGGGTTTTCCCCATACCCGGGACATCCTCCAGCAAAATGTGGCCGGACGCAAAAAGCGCAATCAGGAGCTCGTCAATGACTTCCCCCTTGCCGACAATGACCTTCTGTATATTGGATTTTACCCTTTCGGAAAGCTGTTTGATTTTTAAATGATCCATCTTCGACTCCTTATCCCTGCACTGGCTGTCCCATTTCCGGCTTTGCCGGAAATGCTGATGCTTTCGTATTTTGTATCCGGATTCCCTGAGCTTATTTTCATTGTGCTTTTTCTTCATTGTCCCTTTTCGCCGACACATACATTAATAGTTAATCATTCGACATGCAATCCTTCATTCCTGCTACAGCACAACATTTCAATGGATTCGCTCCGGACACGGAAAAAAGGCTGCATGAGCCTGCAGCCTTACAAAACTTTACAAAAATCATTTTAATAAACGCATTCCATTCCATACTATCGGATGCTGAGATAAACCGATAAGTGTCTTTTTATTTCTTCCGCCTGATTCGCCTCATCGGTGTGAATCCGGATTTGATTGCCTTCCGTTTGAATTGCAAGGTTCCCAAATCCCCTGGACTTCAGATAATCCCCTACAGAGGACGGCCCGCCGTCTCCCTGGGCCACGCATTCCTTGTCTCCCACGAAATCCTGATTGACATAAACCTGATAGAATTCATTGCCTTCCTTTACACGGTTTCTGCCGTTATCCTGGCTGACAATGGGCCAGGGAGGCCAATATCCATTGAAATTGTTTGGATCCCACCACATGATTTTCCCTCCTTTTCCGCTGAATTTGTCACACAGTTAGTATTCATTGGAGGGATGGATTTCATGCTTCCGTCCATTCAATTTCAAAAATTTTCTGTTCCTTCCGTTAAACAGATAAAATTCGTTTGTCCAGGATTCCCCGGACCGACTTTCCGGAGTCCAGCTGGTTCAAAAGAACACTGGTTTCGGAAGTATGCTTCCGATGCAGGGATGCCATATATTCCATATTTTCCAGATAGGTGCAGAGCAGATTAGCAATCATGGAAAACAATATGGCCTCCCCGCCGGTGATCTCAGCCCGGTTCCATCCGCTCAGGGAAAGTACTCCATTGATGTGGGGACCCCGGATCAGGGGAACAGCCAGGGAATGCTCCTGAAGGATGTATTCCTTCTCTTCTTTCGGGGAATCCCCTTTCCTGTATTCCAGAATCAGCTGATAAATGTTTTCTTTTTCCCCGGCGGAGGGTTTGCCATATGTCTCCACTTCCCCGTTCCGGATCAGGAAGATACAGGATCGTTCCACCCAGAACAGCTCATTACACAAAGCAAGCAGCCGGTTCATCACCTCTCCGGTATCGGCATCGCACCGGAGCTTTCCGGCCATCTCATACAGTGCCATCAGTTTCCGGTTCATATCCCCCAGATCCGTGTTCTTTTTCTTCAGAGTCTTCAGCCGATCGGACCTGGTAGAATATTGTTTCCATAAAATATAAGGCAGCACATAAAACAATACGACACTGATGCCAATCACCATCAGGCCCATGGTTTCACCCATCCTTCCTGCATTTACCGCCAGTTTAAAAAATTCGGGCGGGATACGGGACACCGTCCCAATGCAAAGGACGCAGCCTGCCAGTCCGGATACCATGCCCCGGATTCCGTACAGGACATGCAGGGTGAAAATCGGCAGGAAAATACAGGGGCTAAGCGGGCTGGCGATTCCGCCTGTCAGGAACAACAGTGTCAGGGTGATCAAAAGATCCGCCCCGCAGAAGAGAAGCGTGGCCGGTCCGATATGGATAATCGGCCGGAACATACAAAAGACCAGGACCTGATAGATCCCAAAACACAGAAGCAGGCCCTTTCCATTCTGAAAAAACCCATCTGTCTTCAGAATCAATAAGGCCGAAAAGATCAAAACGCAGACACGAAACAGCAATAAAGGCAGGACGTTTCTTTCCGTATCCACATTGCCGTTCCTGCTTGCCTTTCTTCTGTTTCCATTATTTCCATGAAACTTTCCCATACGAATTCCTCCATTCGTTTCTTGCATCCGGTTTTTTCATCCGGATTCTGTCCCCTGTTTTCCATATTTTCGCCTTCCTCCTACGGCAAACCTTTATTTCCCATATTATTACCCATATATTCCTATCTACACCAATAAATATAATGCTCATAGTTTCGACAAAGAAATCCCGTTCCATAAAGCAACTATGCCGCAGAGACGAAAAAACAGTCAGAATTTGTTCCTCTTTTTTATTTGATTTATTGGTATCTTTTGTGTAAAATAAAATTTACGCGCATCGAAAGGAGGTGGATCAATGGATGCAAAAAAACATCCGGATTACCATCAGGAGCAAAACAGACTGGATCATACCATTCAGGATATCAATCAGACCATCCTGTCTCAGATGGGCAAAAAGGCAGAGGTGGATCAAACCATTCAAAAAACAATGATGCACTTTGATTCCGCAGACAGTGAAAACTATATCACAATGATGATCAACACCATGTTTCAGGACCGAATGGGACAACGGCTGAAGAATCTTGCCTCTTCCCGGAAAAAGCCCTATTTTGCCCGTATCGATTTCTGCGAAGACGGTACCGGCCATTTGGAAAAAGTCTATATCGGCAAGACTTCCCTGATCCGGGAAGAGGATCAGGAGGTCATTATTGTGGACTGGCGTGCTCCCGTCGCCAATTTGTATTATGAAGAGAGGCTGGGAAAAGCGGAATATCATTGCCCGGAAGGAACGATCCGCGGTGATCTCCGCCTGAAACGGCAATTCTCCGTTGAAAAGGGGGAACTGCTGGATATTCAGGATATCGATATCACCACAAACGATGCGTTTCTGCAGTCCTACCTCGGAGCCAATGCCGACAATCGCCTGAAAGATATTGTCTCCACCATTCAGGCAGAACAAAACCGGGTGATCCGTGCGGATATGTGGAATCCGCTTATCGTGCAGGGGGCTGCCGGCAGCGGGAAAACCACCATAGCCCTTCATCGGATTTCCTACCTTATTTATACCTATAAAAAGACCATCCGGCCGGAAAACTTTCTGATCCTTGCACCCAACAAGCTGTTTCTGAACTACATATCAGAAGTCCTGCCGGAGTTGGGAGCAGAAAATGTAAGGCAGACCACATTCCCGGACCTTGCCCTGAACTGTCTCCACTGCAGATGGAAGATGCAGGATCCCAACGAAAAGCTGGCCTTCCTGACCGATCCCCGCGTACCTGCCGCCGAATCCGAACAAATGATAAAATGTTCTCTTTTTAAGTCGTCCATGGACTGGAAAAGGATCCTGGAAGCTTATCTTCATCAGCTTGAGCAAACTTATCTCCCGGAGGAGGACTTCAGGCTGGAGTCCGATACGGTCATGACGCGGGAAGAGATCCAGAGCCTGTTCCAGGAGGAATATAACGATCTCCCCTTTCGGAAACGCATGGGAAGAATCCGGCATACCCTGCAGCACAAAGTAAAAAATGCGGAGAAGCAAATGACCGAACGGGTACAGAAAATCTGTGATCAAAAGGTTTACGCGCTGAAGCAGTCTCCCGTGAAAGAAAGCGACAGAAGACAGCGGATCATTCAGACCATTGAGAAAAAGGATGCGTACCTCGGCCAGATCCGCAGGGCATCCAAATCGGCCGTGAAGGGGTATCTCAGGCAGATCAGGAAAAGAACCCCCCTGGAATATTACAGGGATTTCTTTTTGAGCGGCGCCTTTGAACAGCTGTCCGGGCCTTATATTGATCCGGAACAGATACGATATATCAGGGAAAGAACACTGGACCATATCCATCAGGGAAAGCCGGAAATGGAAGACCTGGCACCCCTGCTCTATCTGAAGCTGGAAACAGACGGCCTGGACCGAAAAACGCCCATCAGGCACATTGTCGTGGATGAGGCACAGGATCTCAGCGTATTTCAGCTATATCTGCTGAAAAGGATGATGCATGGCGGGTCCATGACCATATTGGGGGATCTATGCCAGGGAATTCATTCCTATCGGGGCATAACAGACTGGAATACGGTGATGGAAGAGGTATTCCAGGGCAAATGCCGTTACCTGACCCTGAAGAAGAGCTACCGTACCACCGTGGAAATTATGAATGCCGCCAATGCAGCAGCTCGCAGACTGCCCTATGATTTGCCGCCTGCCGAACCGGTAATCCGTCACGGACAACCGCCTGAAATCCAACAGGTATGCGATCTTGCGGAGTTATCTGATAAAATGGCAAAAAATATAAGGGATTGTCGGGAAAACGGCCTGAAGACCATTGCAGTCCTTTGCAAAACGGAAGAGGAATGCAGAGAGCTTGGCAAGCGGATCCGAAATCGGATTCCGGATATTCGGTTGATAACAGGCAGGGAAGGGGAATATCCCGGAGGAGCAGTCCTGCTTCCCGTTTATCTGGCAAAAGGGCTGGAATTCGATGCCGTTCTCCTGTCCAACGCTTCGGAAAATTGTTATCCGGAAGACGAACTGCATACCAAAGTACTGTACGTTGCCATGACACGCCCTTTGCACAGATTGTATATTTACTTCATTGGAAAATTGTCACCACTCCTGAACGATTTGCCCTGAATCTACCCTTCCTTCCCTGTGGCATATAAATTTCCTGCTTTTGTAATTTGTATTTTCTTGTCCTTTTTTATAGAGTATGCTAAACTGATAACGTATAGGAATGTACTTTATCATAAGCTATTTTATCTGAAAGGCAGGAACCAATCATGAAAAGAAGCATATCACTGCTATGTGTTTTAATGATACTGGCCATACCAGTTGCAGCAGGAGCCATGCCGTCTTCCCTGTCCAGGGAATCCTCCTCCGTCGTACTACATAAAAATGAAAGCGTGCAGGTGGTTTCCTATAAAGCTTATCTGAAAGTAGATTCCGACGTTACAAAAATCAATGCCGCTCTGGTCCTTCAGAACACAAGCCCGGATAGGGAAGCAAAATTCACCATGGGCATGCCTTCTTCCATAGACCAGAACACCACAACAATATCCGATCTGGAAGTCACCATGGCCGGAGAGCATCCAAAAACCGTCCGGCGAAGGGACCGTACAAAATCAGAAGAAGCTTTTGCACGGGACATTCCGGACCATTGGTACACATGGAAGATCAGTCTGTCTCCAAACGAACACAGAGTGATCCGCCTGTCCTATTCCACAGAGAATCAAAAAGAGGGAAATGGCACCACAAGCATAGGAATCCCGCTGGAATATCTGAAATCCTGGAACGGCACGGCTCAGAATGTTGAGGTCGTCGTGAATATGGAGGATCCGGATGTGCAGGCTCCCTGTGCCTTTACTCCCGATCCACTCCCTCAGGAATATGACGGAAGGGGACGCTTGACCTGGCGATACCGGAATTCTGAAGTTCCGGAGTTGATCCGCTTCACTTTCCTCCCTGTGGAACAGGCAGCAGCAGAATACATACTGACACAGGGTTCCGGCGGTTCCGCCATTCAGTCCATTGGAAAGGCCTTTCTCAATCAGTCCTATGAAGAGACTATCCACAGCATTGATGAATATCTGAATGCGCAGGGTGACACGCCTTTAAAAAATGAGCTTCTTTTTATAAAGGCATTGTCCTGTCAGGGATTGTATCAGGAAGATCAAATGTCAGCAATCTACGATCAACTGAAAGAACAGCCTCTTTTCGGAGAACTGGAAAGCACCATGAAGGGACGGATGATATTTGATCAGTACCAGTATAAAAAGGATTCCTTGGCGGACAATGCGGAACTCTCCAAATATCTGAACCAATCCAAAAATCTTGTTGCGGACAATGCACTGTTCCAGAAATGGATAAAGGAGGAGCTTTCCACCCTGTCTGCCCCTGCCGGGAAACCAAGCCCCACCGCAAAGGCGACTCCGCCGAAGAAGGAACCGGCATCCGCTGACAGGAACGGGGAAACGCTGATAAAGTCCGTATCCGTGGGTGGAGTGGACATTCCTGTGGAATTGATCTTCCTGGCCGTTTTGCTGATCCTTCTCCTGTTGATTATCCATATTATAAGGAAGAAAAGACGAAGGAGAAAAGGCTATATCTTCCGATAAATTCAACAGATCAGGGCAGAAAACGTTTCTATTTTTTAAAGAACATCATTTTGTCCGGATGAACAAAGACAAAACGGAGAGAAATTGGTTCCGTCTCAGCAGATGCCAATGTCCATTCGGTGCTGGAAGATATCTTACGAGGAGGCTCTATGGATAGTATCATTACATTTATCAGTCATTACACAACAGAAATTGTCTTCGGCATAGCCATTTTATCCCTGATTTCCTTTTTGATTGCTCTGGCCAACTATTTCCGGACCAGCAAAATACTTCGAAAATATAAACGGCTCATGAGAGGCAGCAACAATAAGAATCTGGAAGCCATGCTGAATCAGCATATGGACAGGCTGGAGAACCGGTTTTCGAGCATCCGGGAGCTGGAGCTTTCCATTCCCTCCATGAACAGCAGAATGAGCCAATGCCTGCAGCGGGTTGGCATCGTTCGCTACAACGCCTTTGAACAGATGGGCGGGAATCAAAGCTTTTCCGTAGCACTGCTGGATGAAAAGGGAAATGGTATCGTATTGACAGGCCTTTACAGCAGAAACTCCTCGGCTATATTTGCCAAGCCAATCCAGAAAGGACTATCCACCTATGACCTTTCCAATGAAGAAAAAGAAGCGATCGACAGAGCCTTTCAATCATCTTCTACATAAATGCATAAAAGGAACACCTTCCCGTAACAATAATAAAATAAGCAACGGAGGTGTTTTTTTATGCAAACTATCGTTCTGGAGCGGGGAATGGAAGAATTGAAAACCATACTGGAACAACATGGATATCATACCATATATGAAGATGAGGAAAGCGACACTGCAACCTGCTATATCTATCGGGAGCAGAATCCTCTGAGTCAGAAAACCTTTCCTTCCTTCCGGAACATGGAAGAGCTTTCAGCTTCTTCTGCTTCCAATATTCTGATGATTCCCGCAGAGAATAAAACACCGGAGGAAATTATCACCATGATTGAAAACAGGGTGTACAGTCCGCTGTTTCCTCCCGGCTATTTCTGATCCTGCTTCTCAGTGGTCCCATGGTCCGATATCTTATCGGGTAAAAAAGAATGCCTGTCTCCCTTGTCATCTATATATTTCCAAATATTAAAATGTATCCCATTGCTTATGATATCCGCCATCCGCATGACCAGATTCAGCCGGGTATTTTGCAGAGTCAGATATTCCATAAAGCCGCTCATGTTGACAACCCCTGTGATATGCATATGCCCGATCTCCGGCAGCTCCTTACTGACTCCTGCTCCTGGACGCAGCGGACCCTTGCCTATTGTGATCTGACCAATGCGTTCCGGTTTCCCCAGACAGGCATCGATCCCTATCAAAAAAGGATGTTTATGATTCTGCTCAATGCTATGGATCTCTCCCTCCAGGTTTTTTGCATGAACAGGATGTTCCAGGGTTCCACATACGGACACCATGCTGTATTGAATCAGCTGAAGTTTATGTCCTACCAAAGGTCCCAGACAATCCCCGGTGGAACGATCCGTTCCGATACAGACGATTACAATATCTCCGAACTTCCTTGAATAGCAACTTCGGAAGATTCTTTCAAATCCTCTGCTGAATCGGGTTAATGCATGGGGATCTCTCACGCCGACTGATATTTCATCACGAACATTCTCCATACAAACCTCCCATTGACTTTAATGGACGGACTTTCGTTTATTCTGTCCTTTCTCATCCGGAATCATGTAGCCACCTGGTTTCTTTCTCCTTCCATCCTATCTTATGTTCAAAAATCGTCCACTTATACCGGTTTCATGGGATGCCTCCCTGTTTTCTTTGGGTGTGAAGCTTGTGTTATTTGTATGAAATGCAGGATTTTGTTGATTTATAACGAATAATATTTAAAGTGAGTTGAAAGGAGAAGTAGAATGCACCGAAGATGGAACGTCATCCTGATTTTTTTGATCGTGGCAGTCCTTGTCACATCTTATTTTTATATGCCCCATATTCGTCAAATGTTACATCCCGATTTGATCCCTGCTTCTTCCGGGAAGCCGATTGCCTTTTCCCAGGAAGAATCCCTGCATTTTTATAAGGACGGCATGATCCTCTGCGGTTCTCCTTCCCGCTTTTACAGTTGGGATGGAGCGGAACAGAAACCTCCCCTTGAACAGGAGGATATCTCTGCAGAAGGTGAGAAGATTTCCATTGTCGCCCATTCAAAACATTATATCGTTACGCCAGGGAATCGAATCTATAATACGCAGACCGTACCGTTTACAAAGGTCTATGAAAATAAGGACCTTTCCATTTGGGATATCAAAGAGTATCATGATTTTCTCCTGCTTCTGGTGAAAAATAAGGAATCCGTCGTAGAGCCTTTGATCTTGGCAGAAGGGGAGGATTCCCTGCTTCCCCTGGATGGCATGGGAGATGCAAAGTATCTCTCTGCCGACAGCCCGACAGGCGATGACGGCAGTAAGGATCTTTCCCTGCTGACCATGAGTATGGATACTCCGGTACCCGTTTCCCGGATCTTTCATTTTATAAACCGGAATGAACTGTTCGGCGTTCTTTCCCTGGAAGATCAGTTTATATATAATATATACCGTCTCGGGAACACGATCGTCCTGATGGGAAACAGGAATATATTATGTTACAACGTAAATGGGAAGCGGAAATGGTCCATAAAAAACAATTATGATGGGAAATTTGATGCAGTCCATGGAAAGGATGGCCTTTTGTTGTATTTTCCGAATAGTACAGATATTGAAAGGGAAAAGGGAAATTGCCTTATGGTAAATAACAGCGGAGAGTATTCCGTTAAGAATTTTCCAAAATATTTATCCAACTTACAACCTTATCAGAATGGCTATCTTGGATTGGAATATGAAAAGACACTGGTGTCTCTTAGCAGGAGAGGGGAAATCCGAAAAAAGCAAAATTTGAAAGAGCCGGTGAATGCCATTGAGATCAATCCTTACCGGTCAGAGCGTCTGTATGTTCGTACAAAAAGTAATACCTTGCAGATGTATATCCCTAAAAAACAGGAGGAAAACAAAAAATGAATATTTTGGACATTGCAATACTCTTTATTATGGCTGTCTGTATGCTGAACGGCGCATACAATGGGTTTATCCTGTCTGCGCTGCATGCAGCATCTTTCTTTTTGTCCTGGATGATTGCCGCGATTTTTTATCCCATGCTGTCCAAGTTCATTGTCAGCCGTTTTCCAAGGTTGCTGAGCACTACTGCATTCTATGTGGACGGCTCTTCCAGGATTGGAAATGTGGAAAACAAGATGGCAAAGATCGGCTCCTTTTCAAAGGACCAGCTTTCTCATGTCATGGAGAAAACCGCTTTGCCCAATCCCTTTTTCAGAATCCTGAAATCCAATATTTTTCAATCAGCAAATGGAACAAAATCACTTGGAGAATTCTTTGATACGACTATGGCAACCATTGTGATCCATATTGTCAGTTTTCTTTTGCTGTTCCTGATAACAAAACTGATTTTAAACATTGTGATCGATGCGTTTAAAACAATAAGGAATCTGCCTGTTCTCAAGCAGCTTGATGGAGTAGCCGGCATGGGCTTTGGCCTGATCCGCGGGATCTTTGTAATCTATATGTTCTTTGCCCTTGTTCCTATTCTAATGACCATTGCTCCTGCCGATGTGATCAATGAATTTCTGGATGGATCCCTGTTTGCAAAGTTTTTTTATAACACCAATATTTTTACAAACCTGATTCGTGGAAGCCTATAAATATTGGAATGTTTCACGTGAAACAATTGCTGTTCAAAGTATCCTGCAGGATAGTTCGATGTTTCACGTGAAACATTTTTTTGCTTTTATTGCTGATAGGATACTCTGTTGATAATCCGTTCCAGATCCTCATTACTGTAATATTCAATTTCTATAATTCCTTTCTTTGTGCCGGGCCGGATCTGTACTTTTGTGCCAAGAGATTCTTCCAATCCATTTTCAATCTCCATAATATAGCTTGGCTTCTCCCTGGCATTCTTTCTTGCTTTCTTCTTCTTATCTAAATTCTGAATGATTTTTTCAGTATCCCGTACATTTAAGCCTTTCTCTATAATCATCCCTGCAACTTGTTCGCGCAGCTTTTTGTCTTCAATGGAAAGCAATGCCCTTGCGTGGCCGGTCGTAATTCTTTTATCGGACAAATACCTCTGTATTCTTTCAGAAAGATGCAGCAGACGCAATGCGTTTGCAACGGCAGGCCGACTTCTTCCCAGGCGCTTCGCTGCTTCCTCCTGGGTAAGATCCATCCTGTCCACCAATTGTTGAATTCCCTGTGCTTCTTCGATTGGGTTGAGATCCTCTCTCTGTAAATTTTCAATCAGGCCAATTTCAATGACTTTTTCCTCCGTCAAATTCATTACCATCGCAGGTATGGTAATCGACCCAGCTTCCCTGGCTGCCCTCCAGCGTCTCTCGCCGGCTACGATCTGATATCGGAATCCACTCTTTTTCACAATAATGGGTTGCACCACTCCATGGCTTCGGATAGACTCCGCCAGTTCCTGAATCCCTTCTTCATCAAACTGCCTGCGTGGTTGATTGGGATTGGGATCAATATCATTAATCCGGATTTCCTGTATCTGCTTTTTTTCCTGTTCACTTAACGCTTCATCCGCATTCTCCGTTTCTTCCTTATAACTTTCAAATAGGGCATCCAGTCCTCTCCCCAGACCTTTTTTCATCGCCATAATTCTTCGCCCTCCTCTTCCTCTTCATTCGAGATCATTTCCTTTGCCAGATCCGTATAGGCTTCTGCTCCAATGCATTTTGGATCGTACAGGATCACAGGAACCCCATGGCTTGGTGCTTCTCCCAGCCGTACATTTCTCGGAATAATCGTCGTATAGACTTTATTCCTAAAGTGTTTCTTTACTTCATCCACTACCTGAATGGAAAGATTGGTTCTTGCATCAAACATGGTCAGTACGACTCCCTCAATTTCCAAATTCGGATTCAGATTCTTTTTTACCAGCTCATAGGTGCTCATTAACTGCGTCAGTCCTTCCAGGGCATAGTATTCGCATTGTATGGGTACCAGCAGTTTATCCGCAGCCGTGAGGGCATTTATGGTAATCAGGCCAAGAGAGGGAGGACAGTCAATCAGGATATATTCATAATCCTCCTTAATATCTGTCAATGCTTTTTTCAAAATCGTTTCCCGTGCCATCATTGGCACCAATTCAATCTCGGCTCCGGCCAGTTGGATCTTTGATACGATGATATCCAGGTTCTTGACAGAAGTATGTAGAATCGTATCCCTGGCATCCACTCCATTGACAATAATATCATAAATGGAATACTTCGCATGGTTTTTATCTATCCCCAATCCACTTGTTGTATTTCCCTGTGGATCAATATCAATGGTCAGCACTTTTTTCCCGAGAACGGCCAGACAGGCACTTAAATTTACATTCGTCGTCGTCTTGCCAACACCGCCTTTCTGGTTGGCAACCGCTATTACTTTAGACATGAATTTGCACCTCTTTTTTCGTTGTTATCTCTATTATAGTTGATTATGATATTTCTGAAAAGAGTGAAGGCATACTTTTTCAAACATTATAATATAAATAAGATATCAAATGAGAGACTCGGGGGTTTTCATGAAAACATTACTGACAACCTTTTGTTTGGTGTTCCTTGCTGAACTGGGGGATAAAACACAAATGGCAACCATGTTGATGGCTGCCAAAACCAAATCCATTTGGATGGTCTTTATTGGCTCTGCTCTTGCTCTCGCTGCATCTTCCCTGATTGGTGTATTTGCAGGGGGACTTCTTATAAAGTTTATACCGCAAAATATCATCCAAACAGCATCTGGGCTGGCTTTTCTCGTTATTGGTATCTTGCTGATCAGTGGAAAAGTATGACGACATCCGAAAGGGATACTGCTCAACTTTTTGGTATGCTTATAGTGATTTCAATGCGATCCTCTTTTTCAACCTGATGATATTTTACGGACAGCCCATACTTCTCCATTAAACGTATGGCATTGTGAATGGTATTGGTGAAGATTCTCAAATCCTTTTTTCCCGATAAGGAGTTCCTGTTTTTCCTGGACCGGATTATATTATTTCTTTGATGATCCCGTATTTTCTCAATATATTGATCAATGAGCCTTTCCGTATCCCTGACATTCAGTTTGGCCGCCACGACTTGCCGGACTGCTTTTATCTGAAGCTGATCGTCCGGAAGCTTCAGGAGAGCCCTGGCATGACGCTCTGTCAGATTTTCCTTGATCAGTATTTCCTTTACTTCTTCACTTAAGCGCAGGATGCGAAGTTTATTTGCGATTGTGGATTGATTCTTTCCCAACTTGGAAGCCAATTCTTCCTGCGTAAATCCATGATCCTGAATGAGGCTTTCGTAGCCTTTTGCTTCCTCCAGAAAATGGAGATTCTCTCTCTGCAGGTTCTCAATCATGGCCATAATTGCGGAGTCTTCTTCATAGGTATCGACAAGTATGGAAGGGATATGGGTCAATCCGGCCATTTTCCCCGCGCGAAGCCGCCGTTCCCCTGCAATCAGTTCATATCCATCCTGTCCGGTTTTTCTTACGGTGATGGGCTGAATCACTCCGTACTCCCTTATGGATTGCGCCAGTTCCTCCAGCCCCTGTGCTGTGAAACTTTTTCTTGGCTGATAGGGATTCGGCTTAATCATATGAATCGGTATCAACTCCACTTCCCTGGAAAACGAATGAACCTCTGCCGGCATAGAATTATCATTTAAAACATGAAACCGTTTCAACATAGCATTCCCTCCAGTTATTATGTATATTCTATGTAATCATTCATTTTCCTCCTTATTCTGTGATTTATTTTTATTTGATCAGTTTAGGTTCCATATCCGCCTGTTTCCTCTATATTTCTTGATATTTCGTTGTTATTCGTTTCATTTTGTCAAATCATTTGCAATTTTTGTGCTTTATCAATAAAAGGAAGGATTCCTGCTTTTACAATGGAGACTTTTTGGGCTTTCCGGCAGAGCGGGGATACTTTGACGGTGTTTTCGCTGTTTTCCCAATGACAACCAATATATGGGTCCTCCCTGAACCCACAATTTCCGTTTTTTCCGTTTTCTTTACCTGACCACCCAATATTTTGATTGCCTGCTCTGCACTCCGGATCTCCTCCGGAGCAGCAGGACCCTTATGGGCCACAAAACATCCTCCCACCCGGACAAAGGGAAGGCAATATTCGGCCAATACCCTCATGGGAGCTACAGCCCTGGACACAACAACATCATACTTCTCGCGGTGAAGCCGCGTTTTTCCCAGATCCTCTGCCCTGGCATGCAAAATACGGCATTCATCCAACCCCAACTGCTTCCGGGCTTCCGCCAAAAACAAGGTCTTCTTCAGAACCGCATCCACCATGGTCAAATGAATGTCCGGCCTCATAATCCGCATCGGGATTCCAGGAAAGCCCGCGCCGGATCCTACGTCCAGCACCTGAGCACCCTTCTTTGGAGTACATACCTTCAGTACGGAAATGGAATCCAGAAAATGCTCCGCAATGACTTCCTGCGGAGTATCTATGGCTGTCAGATTCATTTTCTGGTTCCATTCCAGCAGCAGGGAAAGATACGTTTCAAAACACCTCACCTGCGTATCCTTCAAATTCAATCCCATTTTCGCACATCCGTCCGCCAGCAAACTCCTGTCATCTTTCACTGTCTTTCCGCTCCCGTCTTGTTTTTTCCAGATAAATCATCAGCACCGAGACATCTGCAGGCGATACCCCTGAAATCCGGGACGCCTGTCCGATATTGACCGGCTGCTGCGCCTGCAGTTTCTGCCTGGCTTCCAAACGCAGCCCGGAGATCAGACGATAATCCATATGATCCGGAATTCCGTTCCGTTCCATCTTTCGAAACTGTTCCACCTGCCTTTCCTGCTTTTGAATATAGCCCTGATACTTTACCTGTATCTCAACCTGTTTCCCGACCTCTGCAGGGACTTTCCCGGCCTTCCGGTCCTCCAGACCGGCGATGTCCGAATAATGCAGCTCAGGACGTTTCAGAAGGTTATAGAGGGGTATGCCGCTTTGTATGGGAGACGATCCCTTTTCCTTCAGCCAGGCCTCATTTCTTTCAGATGGAGGCAGCACGGTATGTTTCAGCCTTTCTGTCGCCCGGAGGATGGATTCTTCTTTTTTCATGGTCCTTTGATATCTTTGCTCATCCGCCAATCCGATCCGATAGCCCTTTTCCGTCAGCCGCATATCCGCATTGTCCTGTCTCAGCAGCAAACGGTATTCCGCCCGGGATGTCATCATACGATAGGGCTCTTTTGTCCCCTTCGTCACCAGATCATCCACCAATACCCCGATATAGGCATCCGAGCGATCCAGAATCAATGGCCCGTCCCCCCTGATATACTGAACGGCATTGATGCCGGCCAGAATTCCCTGTGCCGCCGCTTCTTCGTAGCCGGAGCTTCCATTGATCTGGCCGGCAAAAAACATACCTCCGATCTCTCTGGATTCCAGTGACAGCTTCAGCTGGGTCGGGTCAATGCAGTCATATTCAATGGCATAGGCAGGCCGCATGATTTCCGCATGTTCCATGCCCGGCACGGTATGATAGACAGCTGTCTGCACATCCACCGGCAGGCTGGAGGACATACCCTGGATATACATTTCATTGGTGTGAAGCCCTTCCGGTTCAATAAAGATCTGATGACTTTTCTTATCCCTGAACCGGACGACTTTGTCTTCTATCGAAGGACAGTATCTTGGTCCAATCCCTTTGATTTTCCCGGAATACAGGGGAGAACGGTACAGATTCTCCCGTATGATCTCATGGGTATGCTCATTGGTACAGGTCAGCCAGCAGGGAGTCTGATCCCGCATTCTGCAGTCATCCTGAAACGAAAAAGGCTCCGCTGTCGGATCTCCTGGCTGCATTTTCATCCTGGTAAAATCCAGGGATCTTCGGTTGACCCTTGCCGGGGTCCCTGTCTTAAACCTCTGCAGGGCAAATCCCAGGTCCTTCAGGGATTCCGACAGCTGATTGGCGGGGAACAACCCATTTGGCCCGCTTTTCGCCGAAAATTCCCCGATGATGACCCGACTCTTCAAATAAACACCCGATGCAAGTACAACTGCCCGGCAAAGATAAACTTCTCCGGTAGTCAGCCGGACCCCGGATATCCTTCCGTTTTTCGTCCGTATGGATTCCACTTCCCCCTGACGCAGGGTCAGATTCTCCTGGCACTCCAGAGTCCATTTCATTTCTTCCTGATAGCGCTTTTTATCCGCCTGTGCCCGCAGAGAATGTACGGCAGGACCTTTCCCGGTATTCAGCATACGAACCTGAATGGCGGTTTTGTCAATGTTCCGGCCCATTTCTCCGCCCAGGGCATCAACTTCCCGTACCAGATGACCTTTGGAGGATCCTCCAATGGAAGGGTTGCAGGCCATCAAAGCCACAGCATCCAGATTCAGGGCAAGGACCAGGGTTCCCTGCCCCATTCTGGCGGATGCCAGGGCGGCTTCACATCCGGCATGCCCCGCTCCGATTACAATAATGTCATATTTCCCGGCAATAAAATCCATTTCCTTTTCCTACTTTCCAACGCAAAACTCCGAAAATATTTTATCAATTAAATTCTCTGTCACACTTTCTCCCGTAATCTCCCCCAGCGCCTCCAGAACACTCCGGATATCTATGGTCACCATATCCAGAGGAACCGAAGAGTCCAGAGCGGACAACGCTTCCCCCAGATCCCTGTCAGCCCGCAGCAGAACTTCCTTGTGCCGGCTGTTCAGGATCACAGCGGAGTTTTTCGGCCCAAGACGGCCGGATTCCACCAGACGGACAATATTATCCTCTGTTTCCGTCAGACCGGTGCCACCCGTCATGGAAGTCCTGATAATCCGGCTTTCGGAAATCTTTCGTATTTCGTCTTCCCTTATCACAGATGGAAGATCGGATTTATTCAGCAGAATCAGCACCTTTCGATCCTTCAGCCATTTCAAGATCTCAATGTCTTCCTTTTCCAACGGCCGGGAGGCATCCAGCAAAAGTAAAATCAGATCCGCTGTCTGCGTCCGTTCCTTTGTTTTCTCCACTCCGATTTTCTCAATGGCATCCGTGGTTTCCCGGATTCCCGCCGTATCCACGATTTGCACCAGAATCCCCCGGATATTGATATACTCTTCAATGACATCCCTTGTGGTCCCGGGAACATCGGTTACAATCGCACGGTTCTGACGAACCAGGGCGTTCAGCAGGGAAGACTTACCCACATTGGGTTTCCCGATGATCGCAACGCGGATCCCGTCCCGGATCAGCTTTCCCTGATCGGCAGAGGCAAGCAGCTGCCTGCATTGTGACCGGGCATGGTCCAGCTTCCCGCGGACTTCTTCTGTCAGAAGCTCCTCAATATCCTCCTCCGGATAATCCACAGTGACCTCAATACGAGCCAGCAAATCCAGCAGTTCCTGGCGCAGGGCATGGATTTTTCCAGACAGGGCTCCCTCCATTTGTTCCAGGGAAATTCTCGCCGCCTCATCCGATTTTGCAGAGATCAGCTCCATAACACCTTCTGCCTGGGCAAGGTCGATGCGCCCGTTCAGAAAAGCCCGCTTTGTAAATTCCCCGGGCTGCGCAAGCCGTGCTCCCGCAGACAGGACCAGCCCGATAATTCTCCTTACCGGTACCATTCCCCCGTGACAATGGATTTCCACCACGTCCTCCCGGGTGTACGTATGCGGTGCCTTCATATAGACCATCAGGACTTCATCCACAGGATGGTTCTTTTCATCCGCAATATAACCGTAGTAAAAATACCTTGGCCGGATCTCCCGCAGTTTGTTCTTCTTTTTTGTCACAAACAGAGTGCGAACAATCCCCAGGGATTCCGAACCGCTTAGCCGGATCACGGCGATTCCACCTTCTCCCGGCGGAGTCGCCAGGGCCACTATGGTTTCTTCCAATTGCATATCTTCCCGATCCTTCCTTTTCCAACATAATGGATTGCATGCCTTCCAAAAAAGGAAACCCAGTATTTCTACCGGGCTTTTCCCATTCCATCGATTCGTTTTGTATGACATTTACTTCAGGGTAATGACAACCTTACGATAAGGATCCTCACCCTCGCTATGGGTGCTGACATAAGGATCCTTCTGCAAGGTGGAATGAATCACTCTTCTTTCAAAAGGGTTCATCGGCTCCAGTACAATTTTCCGTTTTGTTTTCTGTACCTTATGGCTCAGACGCTTCGCCAGTTTTACCAGCGTCTCCTCGCGTTTTTTACGATAATTTTCCGTATCAATGGTGACCCGTTTGTATTGATCGGTATTGCGGTTTACAACCAGGCTGGTCAGATACTGTACGGCATCCAGGGTTTCTCCCCGATGTCCGATCAGCACTCCCATTTTTGGCCCGATGACATAAATGGAAATCCGATCCTCCGTTTCCTTAATGTCCAGTTCTGCTTCCAGGTTCATTTTTGCCAGCAGCTCCGTCAGGAATTCCCTGGCAATATCCTTTGGTGTTCGGATGACAGACGCCCGGATTCTGGCATCCTTGTTTCCAAATACACCAAATAAGCCCTTTACCGGCTCTTCCAGAACTTCGATATCCAGCTTGTCCCTCTGTACCGCCAGCTGGATTGCAGCTGCCAGAACGGCATCTTCCACTGTTTTGCCCGTTGTAATCACTGATTTCATTTCTTCCGGTCACCTTCCTTTCCTGCAGACGGAGTTCGTTTCTTCAGAATCAACTGCTGTACAATCTGAAACACATTCGTCGTTACCCAATAAATTGCAAAAGAAGCCGTATACATCATACAAAACCATACGGACATAATCGGCATGATGGCTGTAAATCCCTTCATCTGCTGGTTCGCATTATTACCGCTGTCCGGTGGCTGGGTGATCTTCATCTGATAATAGGATGTTACCCCCGCCAATATGGGCAGAATAAACAAGCCGTTGAATCCCTTCCCGAACATCCCAATGGCTTCCCCGGTCAGGGCCTTCAGAGGAGAATCCGGCTGCCAGATATTTTTGATCCACAAAAAGGCATCAATGGATCCCTTCGCAACTTCCCTGTTTGAGATGGAGTTCAATGCACCGACCATCGCAAAGAACAGGGGAAACTGAAGCAGCATCGGGAGACATCCGCCCATGGGATTGATCTCATGTTTCTGATACAGCTCCATGGTCTTTTTATTCTTTTTATCCGGATCATTTTTATATTTTTTGTTGATGGCATCCACTTCCGGCTGGATATCCTGAATCTGCTGATTGGATTTCCTGGATTTCAGATCCAAAGGCAGAAGAATCAGACGCATCAGGATGGAAAACAGGATAATGGCCAGGCCATACCCTCCAAACGGCTCCGGTATTTTGCCGGTTATGAAATTGATCCCTTCCAGAATACTGCTCAGAAAATTGACAAATGAACCCCATAAGCCTGGTTTGGCGGCTTTTTGAGCGGCATTCATCAATAGGATTGGAAAGTTCATATGCTTGTTACCCCCGTATTTTATTTTAATGGGTCATATCCGCCGGAGTGCAGGGGATTGCATTTCAGAATTCTTCGCAGGGAGAGAACTGTCCCCTTGAATGACCCATATTTTTCAATAGCCTGCATGGAATACTCGGAACAAGTTGGAATAAAACGGCAGCTGGGAGGAAATGCAGGGGAAATTATTTTACGGTACGCCCGTATCAGAAATAAAAGGATGTGCTTCATTCTTCCCGTCCCCCAAGCAATCTCCCCCGTTTGAGGAGATGATATACCGCAATATCCAGATCCTGATAGGATGCCTCTTTTGCTTTTCTGCGGACTACGAAAATAATGTCAAAGCCCTGCTTTATCTGATGGATCCGGGATCCTGCGATCACCCTCAGCTGACGCTTGATCCGATTCCGTTCCACCGCTTTCCCGAATTTTCGGTTAATGGAAAAACCGACTCTGGTTTCCGGCCGCCTGGTCTTGCGGAAAACCATTACAAGCAAGGGATGTCCCAGAGAACGCCCCTTTTTATATGTGTATTGAAAATCCCTGTTTTTTCTCAGCCGGTGTTTCTTATCCAACCATTTGCCTCCAGAAAGGGTTTGATGATAGAAAAGGCCACCGAATAGCGGCCTTACGCTGTGAGCTTTTTCCTGCCCTTCCGTCTTCTTCTCTTCAGTACAAGTCTGCCGTCCCTGGTGCTCATTCTTTTCCGGAATCCGTGCTCCTTGCTTCTCTGTCTTTTCTTTGGCTGATAAGTCCGTTTCATTCTGCACATCCCCTTTCTGCTCAATATTAGGATACTATTCCATTTTCCCCTTTCCCTCGCTTTTTATTGCATTCATAAAGCATTTATAGAAAGGAAAAACGGCATTTTGCTATGTTAGTATTATAAGTCATCCTGCTTGCATGTGTCAAGAAAATCAGGCACCTTAAATAATCCACAGATATTTTGAGAATTGTGCTTTACTGTTGATAACTTCTAAACTATAATAATAGTAGATTTCATTACAAGAGTTATACACATTTGTGGATAAGGCTGTGCATAACTTGTCGTATGTTGGATAATTCCCTGTCACGTGTTTCATTGGCAGCATGTTGACAATGTGAATGATTTATTTTAATCTTGTGAATAAGTCCTCCAGGAATCCTGGCCTTATTCACATTGTACTGAAAATACTGACTGAAAAATATTTCATGCTGTGCAGGCCAATTGTTGTACAGCACTTTTGTTCTTATTTTCCGCTTGAAATTACATAGGAGGTTCGCATGGACAATTATTTAATGGATCTTTGGCAGAAAACTCTTGAGCTGGTACGCAACGAGATTACAGACGTCAGTTTTGACACCTGGATCAAGGCAATCGAGCCGATATCGATCCAGGGAGACCAGCTCTATCTCTGTGTTCCCAACGGGTTTACCAAGAGTATTCTGGAAAGCAGATATACCAGCCTGATATCCGATGCAGTAAAGCAGGTCGTGTCCCGTACCTATTATGTGACCTTTGTTCTGACCAGTGAAGCGGACAAATACATGGACAAACCGGATCAGCCGGATTCGGAGGAAAATGAGACCAACAGTCTCCTGAATCCCAAATATACGTTCAGCACCTTCGTCATCGGGAACAGTAATCGTTTTGCCCATGCCGCTTCCCTGGCAGTTGCAGAAGCGCCGGCCAAAGCTTATAATCCGCTGTTTATCTACGGCGGAGTCGGACTGGGCAAGACCCATCTGATGCATGCCATTGGTCATTATATTCTTTCTCAGAACAAAAAGGCGAAAGTATTGTACGTTACTTCCGAAAAATTTACAAATGAATTAATTAATTCCATACAAACCAATAAAAATGTGGACTTCCGAAACCGTTACCGCAATGTGGACGTTCTGTTGATCGATGATATCCAGTTTATTGCCGGAAAAGAAAGTACGCAGGAGGAATTCTTCCATACATTCAATGCCCTGCACGAAGCCAACAAGCAGATTATTATTTCCAGCGACCGCCCCCCGAAGGAGATCCCCACCCTGGAAGACCGCCTGCGCTCCCGGTTCGAATGGGGCCTCATCACGGATATCCAGCCGCCGGATCTGGAAACCCGTATTGCCATATTGAAAAAAAAGGCAGAGCTGGAGAATCTCGAAGTGGACGACGATGTCCTGGAGTTTATCGCAAAACGGATCGAATCCAATATCCGTGAGCTGGAAGGTGCCCTGACCCGCATCATGGCCTACTCTTCCCTGACCAACAGTACTCTCGATGTATCCATCGCCGAAGAAGCTCTTAAGGATATTATTTCCAGCCGGCAGCCAAAGAAAATTACGCCGGAATTAATCCAGAAAGTGGTTTCGAATCATTATCAGCTGAAAATGGAGGATCTGAAGTCCAGGAAACGCAGCCGTCCCATCGTTTATCCAAGGCAGATTGCCATGTACCTCTGCAGGGAGATGACCGATCTTTCCCTTCCGAAAATCGGCGATCTGTTTGGCGGACGGGATCATACCACCGTCATCCATGCCTGTGACAAGGTTGCAACAGACATAAAGGAGGACCTGCAGATGAAACGTACGATCAATGAACTGATCAGACAGATCCGGGAAAACTGACAGGGCTGTGGATGAACTGCCCGGATCGGGTAAAGATATCCCCATTGATATCCACAGGCATTTTGGGGTGCTTCCTTTATTCGACAGCATCATTCACATTTCCACAGGCTCTACTACTATTACTACGAATTAACTATTATATTCAACTACAACAGGAGGTATTCCATGAAATTCACTTGTTCTCAAAAAAAATTTTTGGAGTCCATCCTCACCGTTCAAAGTGCCGTATCCACCCGCAGCAACATTCCCGCTCTGGAAGGCATATTAATCGAAACGGAAAACGATGTACTCAAACTGGCGGGTTCCAACCTGAATCTGAGTATCGAAAACCATATGGAGGCAACCATTCAAAAAAAAGGCAGCGTTGTGGTGCCAGCCAGACTGTTGACGGAAATCGTCCGGAAGCTTCCGGATGCGGAAATTGATTTTTCCGTGCTTGCCAACAACAATGTAAAAATCACCTGCCTGAACTCCATCGTTACCCTCCAGGGTTTTTCTGCGGATGAATATCCTGCCCTGCCCGATATTACTGAAAACCAGCCCATTGAGATCACCAAAACGCTTCTGATTGACATGATCCGGCAGACAACCTTTGCCGTGGCCGTGGATGAAGCCCGTCCCATATTGACCGGTGCTTTGCTGGAAGTCGACGGGAAGGATGTCACCATGGTCTGTCTGGACGGATACCGGCTGGCACTGCGCAGAGGGGTAATGGATACTCCGCATGACAGCGTTCGGGTGATTATTCCGGGAAAATCCCTGGGGGAAATTGCAAAGATCATGCCGGAAGATGACCGTAAGGTCAGTATTACCATATCGGAGCGTCATGTTCTGTTCGATCTTGGTTATACCAGGATCATATCCCGTGTTCTGGAAGGGGAGTATATCAATTACTCACAGATCATTCCGGAGGATTACAGGACCAGGGTAAAGGTGGATACCAAAATCCTGACCTCCAGTATGGAACGTGCCTCCCTAATTGCCAGGGAAGGGAAAAACAATCTGATCCGGCTGAACATCCAGGATCAGAAGATGATGATTACCTCCAATTCCGAGGCCGGCCAGGTTTACGAGGAGGTTCCCATTCTGCTGGAAGGGGAAGAGCTGGAAATTGCTTTTAACGCCCGCTATTTCATGGATATGCTCAAAGTAATTGATGATCCTGAAATAAGACTTGATTTTACAACAAATGTAAGTCCCTGTGTGATTCGGCCCATCAAGGACCATTATTACACTCACCTTTTACTTCCGGTAAGAATTTACAGCTAATGAAGTAAATCGAAATCAAATGAAAAAGTCAGAAGGAGGACGATATGGAACATATTTCAATTCATACGGAGTTTATCAAGCTGGACCAGCTGCTCAAACTGGCAAATGCCGTGGACTCCGGCGGAGCAGCAAAAACGATTATTGCGGAAGGCCTGGTGAAGGTAAATGGTGAGACAGAGCGAAGGAAGGGAAAGAAAATTCATTCCGGAGACACGGTGGAAGTGGAAGGAATCGGGAGCTTCCTTGTCGGGTAAAAGGGGAAGTGCGTCAAATTGCATCTCAGGGAACTGACTCTCCGGAATTTCCGCAATTTTGATCATACGGAGCTTTCCTTTCCTTCTGATTTGATTTTCTTGATTGGCGAAAATGCGCAGGGGAAAACCAATCTCATTGAATCTGTTTTTTTATCCTGCACCGGGCGTTCCCATCGAACTTCCAAAGACAGGGAGATGATCCAGTGGAAGAAGGAGGAAGCCCTTGTCCGGACAAAGGTGGATCGGAAGCTGGGAGACAGCAGCATTGATATTCTCCTGCGTGCCCATGAAAAGAAGAGGGTCCGGATCAACGGCGAGCCCATTCATCGATTGGGAGAGCTGATGGGGCATCTGAATTCCGTTATTTTTTCACCGGAGGACTTGAAGCTGGTAAAGGAAGGTCCTGTGGAACGCAGGCGGTTTATGGACATGGAACTGTCCCAGATCCGACCAAAGTATTTTTATTATCTTCAACAGTACAACCGTATTCTGAATCAACGTAACAATCTTCTGAAGGAAATCCAGAGCAATCCTTCTCTTGCAAAAACCCTGCCGGTATGGGATCAGCAGCTGGCGGAGGCCGGCAGTTTTATTATCCTGCAGCGGCATGCCTTCAATATTTCCCTGCAAAAGATCGCTCAGGAGATACACAATCGGATATCCCGCGGTTTGGAGCAGCTGTCCCTTGTTTATCGTTCCTCCATCCCTTATCAGAACGCTGCTTTGGAGGAAATCCGTCAAAATTTCCTGCGGGAACTGGAAATCCGTCAAAAGGAGGATATTGCAAAGGGACGAACCGGCAAGGGTTGTCACAGAGACGATATCCTGTTTCATATCAACGGCATGGATGTGCGGCTGTTTGGCTCCCAGGGGCAGAAACGGACTACGGTTCTGTCCCTCAAGCTTTCGGAGCTGGAGTTTATGTTCCGGGAAACAGGGGAGTATCCCCTTCTCCTTTTGGACGATGCCATGTCAGAACTGGACTCCACCCGGCAGAGAATGCTGTTGGAATATATCGGAAAAGTGCAGACATTTATTGCTGTCACCGACCAAAACCAGTTTCCTGAAATCCGGGGCAGGGACAGTCAGGTGTTTCAAATCCGCTCCGGATCAGCGGTTCCACAAGAGGGCGGCCCTTTTATTCAGACGTAAAATAGGGTATAATATAAGGGTGGAATCAGAAGGAAGGATGAATGATGATATTGCACCTGGGTGGAGATGCAGTCGCACCGGTAGAGGATGTGATTGTAATAATGAGCATGAAGTCTGCCATGCAGTCAGACAGTAACAGGGAATTCATCAAAACTGCCAAAGAAAAAGGTTTTGTAAAATATTTATCCGATGATCCTCCAAAATCTTTGATACTGGCTGAAATAAATAAAAAGACAGTACTGTTTCTTTCTCCGATTTCTTCCGAGACCCTGCTGAGGAGAAGCGAATATCCGGAAGATGTCGTATTGATGATGGACGAAGACAAGGAGGATTTCAAGTGACAACGCAGGAAAAAAATAACAGCCATTATGACGAGTCTGATATACAGGTTCTGGAAGGACTGGAGGCCGTCCGAAAACGTCCCGGAATGTACATTGGCAGCACCAATGCCAGGGGCCTTCATCATCTGGTATATGAGATTGTTGACAATAGTATCGATGAAGCATTGGCCGGCTTCTGTGACCGGATCCATGTGGTGATACACAGGGACTGTTCCGTTACGGTAGCCGACAACGGCAGGGGCATACCGGTGGGGATCAACCCCAAATATGGCATTTCCGCTGCAGAAATTGTTTTTACCATGCTGCATGCAGGCGGCAAATTCGGCCACGGAGGCTATAAGGTATCCGGAGGTCTTCACGGGGTAGGTGCCTCTGTGGTGAATGCCCTGTCCAAATGGATGGTGGTGCACATCCGGACGGAAGGGAAGGAGTATCTGCTCCGATTTGAATATGGAATTACAAAAACCTCCTTAAAGGAAATAGGGAACACGGAGGAAACCGGCACTACTATTCAATTTGAACCGGACGATCAGATATTCGAAACCCTGAATTTCAGTTACGATGTTCTGAAAAGCCGTCTGAGGGAGATGGCTTTTCTCAATAAAGGCATTACCATTCTTCTGGAAGACGAACGGAACGATTTGTCCGATACGTTCTTTTATGAGGGCGGGATTGTCTCCTTTGTGGAATATCTGAATAAAAACAGGGAAGTACTGAATAATCCGCCGATTTATATTACTGGGGAAAAGGAGGATGCTTCCCTGGAGATAGCCCTGCAGTACAACGACTCCTATATGGAAAATATCTTTTGCTTTGCAAACAACATCGAGACTCCGGAAGGGGGAACGCATCTTTCCGGGTTCCGGTCCGGACTGACCCGGGTCATCAACGATTATGCCAGAAAAGCCAATGTCCTGAAGGAAGGAGATTCCAATTTTTCGGGGGAGGATACCCGGGAAGGCCTGACAGCTGTCCTCAGTGTCAAGCTGATGGAGCCCCAGTTTGAGGGGCAGACCAAGACCAAGCTGGGCAACAGTGACATCCGTGGGTTTGTGGATAATATTCTTTCTGAAAAATTATCTGCTTTTTTGGAGGAGCATCCTGCGGAGGCAAAGATCATTGTGGAAAAGGCTCTCAGTGCCTCCCGGGCCCGTTCCGCTGCCAAAAAAGCCAGAGATCTGACCAGGCGGAAAAGTGTGCTGGAAAGCGCTTCCCTGCCGGGAAAGCTGGCGGACTGCTCGGAAAAGGATCCTTCACAGTGTGAGATCTTCATTGTGGAAGGAGAATCTGCCGGCGGTTCTGCCAAGCAGGGCAGAGAACGCAAGTTTCAGGCGATTCTGCCGCTTCGGGGCAAAATCCTCAATGTGGAAAAAACGCGGCTGGACCGGGTATTGGCCAATGCGGAGATCAAGGCAATGATCACGGCATTCGGTGCAGGGATCGGCAATGAATTCAATGGGGACAAGCTCCGTTATCATAAGATTATCTGCATGACGGATGCTGATGTGGACGGAAGTCATATCCGCACACTGCTTCTGACCTTTTTCTATCGCTATATGAAGCCGCTGGTGGAGGACGGCTATGTCTATATTGCCCAGCCGCCTTTATACAAGGTAACCAGGAATAAAAAGGAATATTATGTTTATACCGACAAGGAACTGGAAAAGCTTCTGAATGAAATCGGACGGGAAGGCATTGAACTGCAGCGATACAAAGGACTGGGAGAGATGAATCCGGAGCAGCTTTGGGAGACCACCATGAATCCGGATACCCGTACGGTGCTGAAGGTAAATCTGGAGGATGCTGTTGCTGCCAATGAGATTTTCAATATTCTGATGGGAGATAAGGTGGAACCGAGGCGGGATTTCATTGAATCCAACGCAAAGTTCGTAAAGAATCTGGATATCTGAGAGTTCTGGACGGCAGCACGGATTTTACGATAAAGGGGAATAACTGGTATGGAACCGTTGGAAAAAAGAATCATAGATGTAAATCTGGAAGAGGAAATGAAAAAGTCCTATATTGATTATGCCATGAGCGTCATTGTGGGACGGGCACTTCCTGATGTAAGGGACGGGCTGAAACCGGTGCACCGGCGCATTCTGTACTCCATGAATGAGTTGGGTCTGACGGCTGATAAGCCCTACAAAAAATCAGCAAGGATTGTCGGTGATGTGCTGGGCAAATATCATCCCCATGGGGACAGTGCGGTTTATGAAGCCATGGTACGGTTTGCACAGGATTTCTCCATTCGCTATCCATTGGTGGACGGCCATGGAAATTTTGGATCCGTGGATGGGGATTCCCCGGCTGCCATGCGCTATACGGAAGCAAGAATGGCAAAGATTACGGAGGAAATGCTGCGGGATATCCGGAAGGAAACCGTTGATTTCATGCCGAATTTCGATGAGTCCCTGAAGGAGCCGGTGGTGCTGCCTGCAAGATTTCCGAATTTGCTGGTCAATGGTTCCTCCGGTATTGCAGTGGGGATGGCCACCAACATTCCTCCTCACAATCTGGGAGAGGTGATTGACGGGACCATTGCCCTGATGGATCATCCGGATGCGGATCTGGATGATATTATTCAATATATCAAAGGTCCCGATTTTCCCACAGGCGGCCTGATTCTGGGCAAAGAAGGGATTCGCCAGGCCTATCGGACCGGCCGGGGACGCATTGTGGTCCGTGCAAAAACCGAAATCGAGGAAATGCCCAATAACCGGTCCCGTATACTGGTGCATGAGATTCCCTACCAGGTCAATAAGGCAAGGCTGATTGAAAAGATTGCCGACCTGGTCAAGGAAAAAAGGGTGACGGGGATATCCGACATCCGGGATGAGTCTGACCGCAATGGCATGTCCATTGTCATTGAGATCAAAAAGGAAGTCAATCCGAATATCATATTGAATTATCTCTTCAAGCATACCCAGCTGCAGGATACTTTTGGTGTGATCATGCTTGCCCTGATCGATGATCAGAAACAGCCCAAGGTGATGAATATCAAGGAGATCCTGTCGCGGTATATTGATCATCAGAAGGATGTTGTCACCCGGAGGACCTGGTATGATCTGGACAAAGCCGAGGCACGTGCCCATATTCTGGAAGGCCTGATCATTGCCCTGGATCATATTGATGCGGTCATTACCCTGATCCGAGGATCCCGGACCGGCCAGGCTGCAAAGGAAGGACTAATCGTGAATTTCAGCCTGTCGGAAAAGCAGGCACAGGCGATTCTGGATATGCGTCTTCAGAGACTGACCGGACTGGAGCGGGAAAAAATAAATGAGGAATATGCGGAGCTGGAAAAGACAGTAAAGCATCTGAAGGATGTATTGAGCGATGAACATCTGCTGATTGGCATTATCAAGAAGGAGATGCTGGAAATCAAGGACAAATACAATGATCCGAGAAGAACGGAGATCGTTGCGGCAGATGATGAAATAGACATGGAGGATCTGATTGACGAACATGATGTTGTGATCACGCTGACCCATTACGGTTATGTCAAGCGAACGCCGCTTCGTACCTATAAGAGCCAGCGAAGAGGCGGAAAGGGGATTACCGGCCTGCATACCAGGGAAGAAGACTTTGTGGAGGATCTGTTCATTACTTCGACCCATCAATCCCTTTTGTTCTTTACTTCCATGGGAAAGGTGTATGCCATGAAGGCCTACGAGATCCCTGAATCCGGACGTCAGGCCAAGGGAACTGCCATTATCAATCTGCTGCAGCTTGTACCCGGAGAACGGATTCAGGCCTTTATCCCATTGAAGGAAGAGGATTTTGCGGAGGATCGGTATCTGTTCATGGCGACACGGAACGGTCTGGTGAAAAAGACTCCCCTGCAGGACTTTAAAAATATCCGGAAAGGCGGGATCATTGCCATATCCCTCCGGGAAGGGGACGAGCTGATCCGTACTTTACTGACGGATGGAAATCAGGAGATCCTCATGGCTTCCCATGAAGGTTATTCGGTCCGCTATTCGGAAAAGGATGTCCGGTCCATGGGAAGAACTGCCATGGGTGTAAAAGGTATGGAATTGAGTGATGGGGATTATGTTATGGATACGGAGCGTGTAAGGGAAGATGCGGACGTACTGACGATCAGCGAAAACGGGTTTGGAAAGCGGACTCCTGCAGAAGAATATCGTATTCAAACCAGGGGCGGAAAAGGCATCCTTACCATGCATATCACCGAAAGAACCGGAAAACTTGCAGCGATGAAGGTCGTTTCCGGAGAAGAGGATCTGATCATGATCAATTCGGAAGGCGTCATCATCCGGATTGGAACAGATGAAATATCCCGATTGAGTCGGAATACCCAGGGAGTCACCCTGATGAGGGTGGAGGAAGGGGACTCCATTGTATCCGTTGCCAAAGCAAAGAAAAGTGAGGAGGACGATGAAGAGGAAGAACGTCCTGCCAATGAGGACAGCGGAGATCGGACAGGGGAGACGGATTCTTCCCAGGGGGCGCAGTCTGCACCACGGATGCCGTTCAGCGGGGAGAAGGACGATTCCCTGAAACGGCTTCTGGACCGGGCACAGGAACCGGACGACAGGCAGGAGAAAGACGGGGAAAAGGAAAATGACGAAAAGAACGATCCCAACGATCCGGAATGACGGGAAATAAAGAGCCGGATTCCCATGGCTGAATCGAAAGGATATAGCTGGCAGATCGTGCGGATACAGGTACGATAAGAATATACATGGAACAGGAGTTACAGGATATGTCTGAAGCTTCAAAATTCTCTGCGGACAGTAAAAAAGAGCTTTACGAAGAATTGAATACCTGTCTGTACGGTTTGCTGGATGGAGAATCGGATGAGATTGCAAATATGGCCAATGCAGCTGCCTTGCTGTATCAGTATCTGCCGGATATCAACTGGGCGGGGTTTTATCGGTATCAGTCCGGAGAGCTTGTCCTGGGCCCTTTTCAGGGACGGCCGGCTTGCATTCGTATTCCCATGGGGAAAGGGGTCTGTGGTACTGCGGCGGAAAAAGGGGAAATACAGATTGTGGAGGATGTCAGACAATTTTCCGGCCATATTTCCTGTGATTCCTCCTCCCGGTCGGAGATTGTGCTTCCCATTCATCAAAATAATCATTTGACAGGAGTCCTGGATATCGACAGTCCGGAGAAAAGCCGGTTTGACCGGATCGATGCAGAAGGATTGGAGGAGTTTGTCCGTCGTTTTGTCCAAAATACGAAAAGTTCGTAAATATTTGGGCTTCGTTTTAATTTTTTAAGCGGATCCCATTATTTTATATATGAGTAAAAAAATTGTAATATATGTGGAAAAAGTGCTGATTAGGCTGTGGATAATGTGGATAAACATGGGGATGAATAAAAAAAGGAAAAATATCTCGGAATGGGCTGTGGATAACTTGTACTTATCCACAGAAAATTGTGAATAATTGGCGAAGTCGGGACGTTTTCGAAGGCAATTTCTTATAGGAAGAAATTTTCGCTCCGGAAGGATTTTTGAAACAATTGTCGAATTTTATGCTTATCATGGGAACGGGCAGAGGACACGGCAGAAATAAGAGCAACGAAAATGGAGGCTTTCCCCTGAAATACGGATCATGCATCATCATCCTGCTGCGCAGAAGATTAATGAATCATTGCGTAAATTGACAGATATATATATAATATATAGTGGCCTTATCAGATCCATTTGGCCGGGGAAGGAAACTTCCCGGAGTGATGATGAAACGGGGGATAATTTTTGTGAAAACAATGGGGGACTTTCGGAAGTTTCTATCGGAGCATAAGTATTTTTACAGTCTGCTTTTGTTAGTTCCGATTTTGATATGGTTTAAATATTTGGAGAAGACCCTTGTTCCAAAATATATGATACATGTGAGCCTGGATGACCGGGTTCCGTTTGTCAAGGAATTCGTTATTCCGTATCTGATTTGGTTTCCATATATTGTATATGGAGTGATATTCACCGGGACACATTCCCGAAGGGATTTTTATAAACTGCTTATCTTTCTGGCAGGTGGGATGTCCATTGCCTATATCGTTTATATGATTTATCCCAATGCACAGAATATGAGGCCGGTCATTACCAAAAAGGATCCTTTCTCTCTTTTGGTGAGAATGGTATATGCCACGGATACGCCGACCAATGTATGTCCGAGCGTGCATGTGATTAACTCCATTGCGGTGAATGCGGCCCTGCAGCATTCGGAAGACTTTGCAAGGGAGAAGAGGAACGGGAGGCTTGCATCCCACATCTTAACCATACTGATATGCCTGTCCACTGTGTTTATCAAACAGCATTCTGTTATGGATGTCGGATGGGGGATTGTAACCGGAATGGTATTTTACATTCCGCTGTATGTATTGCCCGCAATCAGAAAACACAGCTGGGATCGCTATATCCAGATAAAGGAGTGAAAAGGGCATGGAAGCGGCACTTTCCGATAATATTTTTCTATTTATTTTATTGTCGATTGCAAACACGTTTCTTTCCCTTAAGTTTCCTAAATCTATATTAGATTACCAGAATTGGATTTATAAGGATAAAAAGTGGGAAGATGGAGGAGAAGTCTATCAGCGGGTATTGAAAGTAAGGAATTGGAAAAATCAATTGCCGGAGCTGAGCGATTTTTTAAAGCCTATTTTTTCCAGAAAGCATATTGCATCGTTCGATGAGAAGCATATACAAAAATATCTTCTGGAATCCTGCCGTGCGGAATTGACGCACTGGGGAATTATTCTGTCCTCTTTCCTTTTCGGAATCTGGAGTAGTTTTTTGGAGACCTTTTTTATGATTTTTCTGGCACTTGGCCTGAATCTGCCATATGTCATCATTCAACGTTACAACCGGCCGCGTATCATCCGATTTCTTGAGAACAGTGAGGGGAACAGAGTGAAGAAAAGCAGAAAAAAAGAGAAGAAGAACCGTACGAATACTGGTGGAGAAGGAGGCGGCATTGTATTTCTTTCCGCGGAGGATACCGGCCAGGGCCATAAAAGTATCACAAAGGCTTTGGTGGAGCAGGTTCATGAGCAATATCCGGGATTGAAGATCACTGTGATAGATGGGTTTTCCCTTGGAGGAAAATTCATGGATCTGATGGGTCGGCTCTACAATCCGATCATCGTCAATTTTCCTGCATTATGGGGCTTTCTTTATCAGATAGCCAATCGTTATCCCGGCATGATCAATACATTTGTAACAAAAAGCATAGGACAGGAACTGATTCGCCGGCTTGAGGAAATCAAACCGGATGTAATTGTTCCTGTTCATGCTGTTTTTATCAGCGCAGTTTTGAATGTTCTGGAGCGGGAAAATGTAAACATTCCGGTGCTTCCTCTGATTGCAGATCTGGACAACGTTTCCGGTATGTGGGCGGATAAAAGGTCAGCCTATACCATGTGTCCTTCTGTGGAGTCCAAATGCACCATGCTCTCCCTTGGACTTCCGGAAGAAAAATTACAGCTTGTTGATTTTCCGGTCCGCGAGGACTTTTGCGTACCTTTCCCCTCTGCTCCGAGGGATGCGGATCAGATATCCAAAAACGGAGCCTCTGTCCTGTTGGTGAACGGAAGCCAGGGATCCAAACGGATTATGAGCATTGTCCGAAATATTCTGGATCACAGTAGCTGTCGCATTTCTGTCCTTGCAGGAAGCAAGGCATCCCTGAGGGAAGAGCTGGAGAAGGAGTTTGGGGATACCACGGGTCATCGTGTTCGGATTCACGGATTCACGAAAGATATGAAAAAGTACATGATGGAAGCGGATATTCTCATTGTCCGGGGAAGTCCCAACGTGGTAATGGAAGCAGTTAATCTGTGCAAACCCATTATTGTTGTGGATGCATTGAGGGGACAGGAAGAAAAAAATCCGGAGTACGTCCGGCATCACAATTTGGGAGTGGTCTGTATGGATCCCCAAAAAGTTCCGGATGCGATATCGGATTTGCTTGCTCAGAATGGCAAAAAGCTTCGTGAGATCTATAACCGGCAGTTTGCATTCCGGAATGTACGGGCAGCCCGGGAGATTGTGGAGTTCATCGTCAGACATGGCTGTAAGACTGTGGAGCGTTCCGCCGGGACTTCCCAATCGGAGGCGTATAATCCCTGTGTTTTGAATATGGAGAAAAGTGAGATTCATTAAACTCTTTTTTTCTCCGCAACGCAATTTTCTATTTTTAAAAATTTTTTTGAAGTGATTCTCCCCGGTATTTCCGGGGCTTTTTTAATGGAATGCTTTCGGAACAGGCTTGACAAATCAAGAATGTCCCTGTAAAATATATTTTTCACAATTTAATTGTTCCAAATATATTGGAGGAGGTTTTACTATGTCAATCTATGATTTTGAGTACACGTCGATTGAGAATCAGCCGGTGAAGATGTCGGATTACAAAGGAAAAGTACTGCTTGTTGTCAATACAGCCAGCAAATGCGGAGTCCGGCTCTTTTCTACTTTTTTGCCAGGGAATCAATCTGCTGCATAATAATTTCTATGCTGTCGGTGGAATTGTTTTCCGTCATGGCACGGATGTATTTATCCCGATTCAGGTGCAGATCCACAATATGATCATAAAGGGTATCCTCCGTCATATTTTCCTGTTCCAGCATCCTGCTGAAGCCCTGTTTTTGAAAGGACTTTGCATTGGCAATCTGATCGCCGCGGCTGGAGCTCAAGGGAAGCGGGATCAGCAGCGCCGGTTTTTTCAGGGCAAGGAACTCATAAATGGAGTTGGCTCCGGACCGGGATACCACAAGATCGGTCATTGCCAGAATATCCGGTAGCTCTTCGCTCACATATTCGAACTGCCTGTAGTCCGGATGGTTATCCAGAACGGTGTCAAAATTGCCTTTGCCGCAGATATGTACTACCTGGAAACGGCGGGTCAGTCTGCTAAGCAGTGCCCGGATCGCCTTGTTGATGGCAACAGCGCCCTGACTGCCGCCCATGACCAGGATGGTGGGCTTTTGTCCGCTAAAGCCGCATAGTTTTCTGCCCCTTTCCGGGTTGCCCAAAAACAGTTCCTGCCGAATGGGAGTTCCGGTATGGATCGCTTTTCCTTCCCTGAAATATTGGACGGTCTCCGGAAAGGTGGTGCATACCGTCTTTGCAAACCGGGTGGCAATCTGATTGGCAAGGCCCGGTGTAATATCAGACTCATGGACAATGACCGGGATACGATTGATCCATCCTCCCAAAACAACCGGTACGGAAACAAATCCACCTTTGGAAAAGATAATCTGAGGCTTCAGCTTTCGAATTCGGTTCATGGATTGTCCGATGCCTGCCAAAACACGGAATGGATCGGTAAGATTTTTAATATCCGCATATCTTCTCAGTTTGCCGGACTGCACGCTGTGATAGGTTACATAGGGGATTTCCGTTATCAGCTTGTGTTCAATCCCGCTTTGTGTTCCGATATAGTGAATGTCCCATCCTCTTTTTTTCAGTTCCGGCAAAAGGGCAATATTGGGTGTCACATGGCCTGCAGTGCCGCCGCCGGTTAAAACAATTCTTTTCAAGAAAAACATCTCCCCAAAACTTATTGAAAAAAATCATCGGTTTTTGTTGGATTGCACGGATTGCCCGAAGTACCGATCAGACTTTCTCCGGTGCATGAAGACCAATCAGTCTTAGACCAGTGGCAAGAGTGGCTTTTGTTGCCTGTACCAATGCCAGCCGTGCTTTTCGGAGACCTTTTTCTTTCACCAGTATGGGATGTTCGTGGTAGAACCGGTTGAATTCCTTTGCCAGCTCCACCAGATAGCGGGTCAGTATGGAAGGCTCCAGATCATCCAATGCCTGTTTTACTTTATCCGGGAAGACGGACAGGACCCGGACCAGCTGGTATTCTTCTTTACTGGAAAGCAGGCTGCTGTCAAAATCCGCATCTGCAGAAGCGGATTTTGAAGTCATTTCTCCGGGACAACCCATTTCATGGCCTGCTTTGCTGCTTTTGCCTGCCGGATCGGTTTCCACTGAGGTTCTTATCGTTTTCCCGTCCTCTGCCCTGCGGAGTACACTGCAGGCTCTCGCATGGGTATATTGCACATAAGGACCGGTTTCCCCGTCAAAGTTCAGGACTTCATCCCAGGAGAAGGAGACGTCCTTGATCCGGTTGCTGAACAAATCGCTGAAGATCACGGCACCTACGCCCATCTGCTTCGCCACTTCCTCCTTGTTTTCCAGATCCGGATTTTTTTCTTCAATGGTTGCTCTGGTCTTTTGGATGGCTCTGGACAGGATATCGTCCAGCAGTACCACTTTTCCGGTACGGGTGGCCAATTTTTCCCCGCCGATGCTGACTGTGCCGAATGGTACATGATACAGGCCCTTATACCAGCTATAACCCATCTTTTCTATCACCTTGAACCATTGCTTGAAGTGCAGGCTCTGGGAAACGCCGGTGACATAAATGCACTTGTCAAAATGATAGGTATTTTTTCGATAGATGGCCGCGGTAATGTCCCGGGTGGCATACAAAGTGCTGCCGTCGGTTTTCAGGATCAGGCAGGGAGGCATGCCTTCCTTTTCCAGATCCACCACCATAGCTCCCTTGCTTTCCTTCAGAAGATTTTTTCCCTTCAGTTCCTCAATCACCGGCTCCATCTTGTCATTATAAAAGGACTCACCGGTATAGGCGTCAAATTCGACCCCCAACAGATCATAAACTTTTTTATATTCCTCCATGCTGATGTCAATGAACCAGCGCCAAAGGGAACGGGCTTCTTCATTTCCCTGCTCCAGGCGTGTAAACCATTCCCTCGCTTCCTCATTCAGGGAAGGATCCTTTTCCGCTTCCTTATGGAATTTAACATATAGGGCAACCAGCTCATCAATCAGATTTTCCTGGACGGCATGCTCTGATCCCCATTTTTTGTAGGCCACGATGAGTTTGCCGAACTGGGTTCCCCAATCTCCAAGGTGATTGATGCCGACACAACGGTAGCCCATGAAGGCAAAAATCTGATACAGGGAGTTTCCAATGGAAGTGGAGCGCAGATGACCTACATGAAACGGCTTTGCAATATTGGGGGAAGAGTAGTCAATGACAACAGTCTTTCCCCTGCCGATATCCGAGGAGCCGTAGGAATTTCCTTCCTGCAGTATTTCGCTCAGGATTTTTCGGATGTACACACTTTTGTTCAGAAAAATATTCAGGTAACCGGATACTGCCTCAATCCGGTCAATGTCTTCCGTGCTGCCCTTCTTTGAAACGATGGCAGAGAGATCCTCAGCAATCCGCACCGGGGATTTTTTCAGAATCCTGCTCAGCTTAAAACAGGGAAGGG
The DNA here is from genome assembly GCA_038396605.1 of Eubacteriales bacterium mix99. NCBI lineage: Bacteria > Bacillati > Bacillota > Clostridia > Eubacteriales > Eubacteriales bacterium mix99. The sequence goes on along the minus strand of CP121690.1, from coordinate 1,001,300 downwards.
CCAGATCCCCCATTTCCGGGTTAGGTGGCACCTCCAGCATATCGTGGATCTGCTGCGGCTCAATTTCCGGTATTCCGGGGGCCAGCAGTCTGGAAATTTCCGATTTTGCATCAAACATTCGTTAAACCTCTTTCAAAAACATTATTGTTTATCAGGAAACCAAAATAGGGAGTCCTGATATCTTTTTCATCTTATCCCTGCCTGTGATATCCCCTGTTAGACGTGGTCCTGTTGTTTGAAACAGGACTGCGTTTCAGAAATTATAATATCACAAGAAAGTTTCTGCTGCAATCCGTGATCCCCGGATCTGTGATTATCTTTGGGAGGAAAGGGTCACCGGGCCCAGCAAACCACTGGGCGGAATCTGCATGTAGCAGGAAAATGGATCCGGAATACGCTGCACCAAAGTGTTGGCCACGATGATTTCCAGGGTGTTGGATCCTTTCTTTACCTCTTTTCCGATGTTCCAGCAATAGGGCTTGCAGATCCGTATTCCGAGATCCTGGCCATTCAGGAAAACCTGAGCCGTCTGTCCGACTTCCCCCAGATCCAGCAGGAGGGGCTTTTTTTCCTTCAACGGAAATTTGACTTTGTAACGGATCAGACCAGAGAAAGACGGATCCCCGTCCGGGCCTGTGATGTTGAACAGATTCGATTCCGTCCGATAAGGGATAAATTCCTCATCCTTTCCCATCTCTTTCCGGGAAATATCCCATGGGAGGGGGAGGACACCCTGCGATACCCATTCCGGCTCTTCCTGGAACTGTACCGGAAAGGATTCGTCAAACGAATCGAATATCAGAATCTCCGACTGATACGGTCTGAGCCGGACTGAAACGGTTCCATCCGCTGTATATCCCCTGTAACAGGTTCCGCCCGGAAGGTCCAGCTTCAGATAATCGCCGCATACCGGCAGAAGAATTCTCGCTTCCGTATCCTGATGGACCGCTTCATTGAACAGCAGAAAACAGGAGCATTCCTTTTCCCCGTCCATCTTACGGAAAAAGCCGATCCGTAGAAAATGATTCCGTGCTCTGTAATCATGAGCCAGATCCAGCTGAAACAGGATTTCCGGGAAATCCTCCGTGGGTACGACTTTTCCGGGCAGTTCCCCTTTATGAGACGGAGCCTGATCCAGGAAGAAAACGGGCAGCCCGCAACGATGCAGGCGACAGGCGGCATTCCAGAACTTTTCCGGCAGAACTGCTGCCCAGGGAACGGCAAGGAACTGATAGACATGTCCATTGATGCACATGGTTCCGTTTTCTGCGAAAGCATTCTCCAGTGCATCCAGAGGTACAATGTCATAATCGACCTGCGCATCATAAAGCTGTTTGGCCGGGACCTGTGTCATCATGCAGTCTTCCCCATTCATCCATTCCGCCTCGGCATGGTACAGCACGGCGCCGGATACCTGCCGTTCCTTGTCGGACAGGAGATGGCTGACCTGATTTACATATTCCATCAACTTTTTGAATCCGGCAAACTGAGGATCGTTGCCCTTCCCATAAAAGTGGGGAGGACAGTCGGGATCCGGATATTTGTCTGAAAAGGCATGCGGGACAAAGTGATTGATCCCCCGTACCAGGAGGAAATCCATCAGCCATTTCATGAATGGTATTCCTTCCGCCCATCCAAAGGCGCCGAACACTTCACACATGGCCCGGCCCTTCATGCGGGGATTCAGACGTGCCTGGGAAGATGCCAGCTGGGCAAGGATATAATGAAAGAAATCCGGATCGGCCACACCGCCGGAGATCCGGGCAGAAGTCCGGTAATCTGCCATTCCGGGAATCACCTGATGCAGTACGATATCGATACCGCTCATATCCTGTCCGTCCAGGGAACGGAAGAAATGTCCGCCGCTGCAGCCAAGACGTGCATGAGCGTTCATGTCCTCTATAATATGCCCGATATACTGAACCCCATGGGAGCGGCACCAATCCCCGATCTGACCGGAAAAATTCCTGCGCCATAAATGGGTGACCGTATCCATGTACGCCAGCCGGATGGAAGGAGAACAGCCTTTTATGGGATACCACAGGCCCGGGAGTGCAGAAGCAGGATGGGGGATGGAATGCTTCTCCATCCGATGGATGATTTCATCGGACCAGGGCAGGGCAACTCCCGGCTGTCCCACGGTTCGGCAATAGGAGCCCTTATCCTGTCCCCAGGGCCCAATATGCTGACAGTCCAGGCTGGGCTCATCGGAAAAGAATCCGGCCAGGGTGTTTCCGAAATATTCGTGAAAATGTTCATAATGGGGCTCATATACCGCTTCCATCAGTACCTGAACCGATTCCCGGGACAGCATGTCGATATAGTATTCACGGCCCCGGGTACAGCCCTTTCTGGTGCGGAAAATGAAAAAGACCCTCCAGCAGCCTTCCGGAACATCAAAGCAAAGAAACCGGGACCCTGTTGGAATCGTAAACAGGATGGGCTCCCCGGTCAGTTCTTCTTCCTTGCCGGTACGGCGATAAGCACAGACGGACAACAGGGTTTCCTCTTCCCCACAGGGCGGAACCAGCAGGGAAGCTCCTTTCATGGGGCCCAGTACGTCAACATGATGTTCCCTCAGGAACCATCGGCGTCGTTCCGGATATTTTTTCCTTACCAGACCGTTGGCAAAGCCGGTGGGGAAATGTTTGTCGTCGAGGACCCAGACTTTCATGTCCCGCTTTTTGGCTTCCTCCAATATGATTTTCATGTCCGCCCACCATTTGGGACCGCAAAAATCCTCATACGGCCGGGATTCCACACAGAAAGCCCTGCAGCCGCTTTCCCATATTTTCTGAATCGCCTCCGGCAATGCCTCCGTGTGTCCTTCGTGCTGCCAGAAAAAAGGCAACAGATAATTATCGGTTTTTCCTTTTCGTATCTCTGTCAGACGTTGATCCATATTGGTCACCCCTTTGATTTTTCCTGATCTTCTCCCGTATTATACCATGTTTTCATTCCCGTGTTTGCATTGGCAGCGGGTTTGTCTGCTTTACAGGAATTCATATGATTTATATAATAGGATGGGAGGGAAAACAAAAGAAAGAATGGAAGCAGAACAGAACGGAGGTTAAAAATGGAGTATTCCATAAACACAACAAAAGCACAGGAGTTTGTCAATATCACGGATCTGGTGAGACAGGCTGTTCGGGAAAGCGGGGTGCAGTCGGGACAGGCCGTCGTTTTTGTTCCGCACACGACGGCCGGGGTGACGATCAATGAAAATGCGGACCCGGATGTGGTGAGGGATATTATATACGGACTGGAAAAGGCATTTCCGGAGCAAAACGGGTATCGGCATTTTGAAGGCAATTCCCATGCTCATATCAAGGCTTCCCTGATGGGGTCCTCCTGCCATGTCCTGATCGAAAACGGAGCCTTGAAGCTGGGTATCTGGCAGAGCATTTACTTCTGCGAATTTGACGGGCCGCGGAATCGAAAGGTGTTTGTAAATATCGTAAAATAGCAATCCATTATGGAAACATCATGCTGTCGGGCATGCTGTCCATAATGCAGTTTGTTGCGTGCATTTCAGCTGTCCATGATGTAATGCAGGGTGTTATCCAAAAGGACCGGAGCCTGCCGCAGAAAAACGGCAATGCTCCGGTCCTCTTTCAAACCCAACCCCCAAAGGTTCCTTCATAATTTATTTAGCATTCGCCAGATAATCCGTTAATTGCCTGTTTGCTTCCTCCACAATTTTATCGATCCCGTTATCCTTTAATTTCTGAATGAACTCCGGCAGCTTTTGCCTGGGATCGATGGTTCCGGCGTCCAGGGCCAATGCATATTCCGCTGCAACATTGGATAATGCGCCCACTTCCGCTTCCACCGGGGTGGAATCAAAACAGTAGCCGAGAATCGGAATGCTCCTGGCAGCACCATAATACTTCTGGAACTGATCCTGGAAATCTGCACCCTGTTCCTTTTGGGGAGGCAGCAGGGTGATGTTGCCCATACCGTTGGTCCACGGCACATAATCGTCCCGTTTATCCAGGAAATTCACCATGTTGTCTTTCATCTCATAATGGGTTCCCTCGACTCCGTAATTTAAAAGGGTCATCAGATACGGATCGGTATTCAGGAGGTTCAGGAACATCACAGCCCTTTCCGGATTTTTGGAAGAGCTGGATACGGCCATCATTGCGCCCTGCGAGGAGGTGGTATCCACATATGGCGGAGTGCAGGGCACCATGGCGACTTCGATTCCCCGTTCCTTGCCTGCCTGTGCTTCATAGCCCAGGGCATAGCTTTGGGTGCCGATCAGATATTCCCCGGTCAGTTGTTTGGCACTGCGCACATCATTGGCCTGGTTGGGATTGCCCATGGCGGGATCGATATAGCCGGCATCAAAGTATTCCCGTGTCTTCTCCACAAATTTTTTATATTCGTCTGTTTCAAACTTGCTCAGGATTTTATTTGCATAGGGCCCTTCGGCGGAAACATCATTGGGATCAATGTAATAGGAAAGCAGGTTGTTTGTTCCGGAGTCGCCGGTAACGATAATACTGTTGGTCACCATCCGTTCCAGAACGGCGCCTTCAATCAGCAGTGGATAGAAATTTTTCCCTTCGCCTTCCCTGACGGTTTTCAGGATGTCTCCGAATCCGTAATAATCCGTATTCCTGATATCGTCCGCAGTATAACCGTACTTTTTCATCAGGTCCATGTTGAGGTCCCAGCAATTTTGTGTGGCGAGGTCTTTGTACCCCGGAATGGCATATACCCCCATTCCGTCTTTTCCTGGAATCTTGGCGCCCTGAATCAGAACGTCCGGCAGTTGTTTCCAAAGATCCGAGGCATATTTTTCAATAAGATTGTTTTTCGGGTCGTCCAGACGCAGCCAGGCGCCCTTCCGTGCATAGGCATTGTATTCATCAGCACTCCAGGAACAGGTAAAGTAGATGTCCACGTCGTCTCCGCCCTGAATGGACAGAACGACATTCTCATCGAAGTCTCCCCAGGTACCCCAAATGGGTTTTAAAGTAACATTGATCTTTTCCTTCAGATATTCATTTGCCTTTTCCAGGACCTCCTTGTCATCGGTGACATTGCTGCCATGCAGATACCATGTCAATGTAACCGGCCGGGAGGTATCCTTGTCCCCGGATTTTGCCTGACCGGACTTTTCATCTTCCGATTTTTTGCCCTCTGCCTTTTCCGTGGAGTCGGGAGTGACATTTTTGTCTGCAACGTCTTTGTCTTTTGTGCCGCAGCCGGCAAAAGCAGTCATTAGGAGTGTCAGGATCAAAGTCACGGAGAGCAATTTTTTCACGGACAATTTCCTTTTCATGATGGATCTTCCCCCTTATTGATAATGATTTGATAACAGGTATATTGTATTGTAAGCAGCCGGCAGCTTCTGTCAGCTGTTCTTACCGATTGGTACAAGCCATTTTGCCCCGCAGTTTCGCTTCTGTCCTGGTTCAGCCTTTGATGGATCCAATGGTAAGGCCGCTGATAATATAGCGCTGAAAGAAAGGATAGGCAAAGGCAATGGGTATGACGATCAGGACCACCAGGGCCATCCGCAGACTTTCCTGAGGAAGGTCCCTCATAATTTTTGCCGCCTCCGGTCCGATTTTGGAACTGTTTTTTACTAAAAAATCCACCTGATTCTGCATTCTCATCAGCAGATACTGAAGGGGATAATATTTCGCGTCCCGTATATACAGCATGGAAAGAAACCACTCATTCCAATAGGCCAGGGAGGTCAGCAGGGAAATGGAAGCAATGCCGGGCTTGGAGATGGGAAGAACAATATGAAACAGGGTATGATATTCCCCACTGCCGTCAATGGCAGCGGAATCCAGCAAATCAAGCGGAATGGAAGTCTGAAAAAAGGTCCGCATGATAATCACGTTAAAGGGGTTGAGCAGCGTCGGCACGATCAATGCAGCATAGTTGTCACTCAGTCTCAGTAAATTCTTGCAGACCATGTAAGTGGGAGCCAGACCTCCTCCGAACAGCATGGTAAAGAAGCAGAATACAGTAAAGAACCTGCGATATTTATAATCCTTCCGGAAAAGTGCATAGGAATACAATACGCTGATCAGAACGCTGAGGAAGGTTCCGGCGATGGTAATGTAAAAGCTGTTGAAATAAGAACGCCACAGCTGATCCCCCAAATCAAAGACATATCGGTAGGCCTGGAGGGAAAGCTTCTTTGGGAGAAAGGAATATCCGATTTCCCGGATGCTCTCCTCTGATGTAAAGGATATGATTCCGACAAAAATAAAAGGTATCACACAAACCAGGCAGAATAAAATAAGGACAATATGAATTACGAACTCAGCAGGCCGGCTGACTGTATTCATCCGTGCTTTTCTTTTCTTTTCGGTATGAGAGAACGTCATCGTTTCCACTCTTGCCATTTTTCTTTTCCTCCCTTAGAATAAACTGCTTTCCTCATCCAGTTTCCGAACAATTGTGTTGGCGCCCATGAGGCAGATGAATCCCACTACGTTCTGCAGAAGGCTGGCCGCTGTACTCATACCCGGATTGGAAGTTGCCATCAGCGCCCTGTAGACGTAAGTATCAATGACCTGTGTTGTGGGGAAAAGCGGGCCGGAGTTCATTGGTACATTATAGAACAGGCCAAAATCCGCGTTGAATATTTTTCCTACGTTCATAATAAACAGGATGGTAATCATGGGCCGGATATTGGGAATTGTGATATGCCAGACCTGCTGCCATTTGTTGGCTCCCTCAATGCTTGCGGCTTCATATTGGGTCGAGTCAATGCCTGCAATGGCAGCCAGATACAAAACAGTGGAATATCCGACGTTTTTCCAGAGATTGGCTATTGTCAGAATGATAGGCCATGGCTTGGGTTCATTGTACCAGCTGGTGACTTCCATTCCCAGATTTCTCTGAAGATTGCTGATCAGTCCCCGGGTCGGATCCAGAAAAGCCTGCACAAAATAACTGGCTACCACCCAACTGAGGAAATAGGGAAAAAACATTAAAGTCTGATAGGTCTTGGCTGCAAACCGGTTCGTTAGTTCATTCAGTAAAACAGCAAAGGTCACCGCTATGACAATGCCCAGGACAATCCACAGCGCATTGTAACCGATGGTATTGCGGATCATGATCCAGGAGTCTGTCGTGGTAAACAGGAATTTAAAATTTTTCAATCCAACCCATTCACTGTGCTGGATGTTGTGAAACAGGGTTGGGTTCCTGGTATATATCTTATAGTCCTTGAATGCCAGAACGATACCAAACATCGGCAAATACCGCAAAAGGACAAGCCATATTGCACCGGGCAGCACCATGCTGGTCAGAGCCCATGTTTTCTTTCTTTTTGCGGAATGATAGCCCTTTGTCTTTGTACGGGCCAGAGAATCAGACATTGGATGAACCTCCTTGCTTTCCTACCTGAAATAAGTCCTTGCCTTATCTATAGAATACTTCAGAAAGCAGGAGAAAAACACGTGATGAAATTGGCATCTTTCGTATAAATTTGTTCACTTTGTACGGATCATACGATTTCGGTATTCACTGGGAGTATAGCTTGTGATTTGTTTGAAAACTCGCCCAAAATAGGTAACATCAGGATATCCGACGTGATTTGCTATTTCATAGATTCGGTCATTTGTTTCATCCAGCAGTTCCTTTGCCGCATCGATGCGTATCTGATTCAATATATTGACAAAGGTATTTCCGGTTTCCCGCTTCAGTACCCTGCAGAGATGCCAGGTGCTGATGTACAGCCCATCCGCCACCTGCTGAAGATCCAGATTCTCCATATAGTGATCCCGGATATACTGAACGGATCGTACCGCCAGATATGCGGAGCCGCTGTCTGGTTTTCCGGACGCATCCAGGGCAATATCGTCATACCGGAATCCATAAAACCGGCTGACCTGTTTGCGCAGATCCTGAAATTCCTTTTCTCTCTTTCGGCTTTTTTCTATCTCTGTGATGGCATCCTGCACCGCGGCGATGATGTCCTTTTTTCTCGTGGGTTTTGTCAGGAATCGAAATACTCCCAGGGAAATTCCCCTCTGGGCATATTCAAAATCCCGATATCCGGTGAGAATGATGATCCGGGAATCCTTTCGGACTTTCCGGATTGCGCTGATCATATCCAGTCCGTCCAATTTGGGCATGCGGATGTCCGTAAGAATAATATCCGGCTGAAACCGGCGGATCAGGTCCAGCCCGGTTTCCCCGTCCTCTGCCTGCCCAACTACCCTGCATCCCATGCCTTTCCAGTCGATTAATTTATTGAGTCCCTCCAGGACCACCTGTTCATCATCGATCAGCACAATTTGATACAATTTTCTTTCTCCTTTTTGCTTTTTCCTCTGCTACCATTTTTCCGTCGGCCGGAAGGTTGATGATTACTTTTGTACCCTCCGGTGAGCTTTTTATCTTCAGTCCATATGGATTCCCATAGATCAGCTGAATGCGGCGTTGAACATTGAGGATCCCCACTCCATCATCCATAATCTGCAGGATCAGAAAATCCTTTTCATATCCGGATGTCAGGCAGATCCTACCTTTGCCCTTTGGCTCAATCCCGTGGCGTATCGCATTTTCGATCAGGGGCTGAAGAATTAATTTTGGTATGGGATACTCCAGAGTATCCGGATCCATTTCCTTTTGAAAGGTAATCTTATTGCCAAAACGTTTTTGAATGAGCAACGTATAGTTTTCCACATAGTCCATTTCCTGCTTTAATGAAACAAACTTCTGACCGTTCCGGTCAATGCCTGCCTCCATCAGATTGGAGAGCGCCATGACCATGTCGCTGATTTCATCGACACCTTCCAGCTGAGCCTTCCAGTTTATGGTTTCCAGGGTGTTGTAAAGGAAATGTGGATTGATCTGGGTCTGCAGCGCTTTGATCTCTGCATTGGCAAAGGCAATTTCCTCCTTGTAGACCCGGTTGATCAGATCGTCTATTTCCGTGGACATTTTGTTGAAGGACGAAACCAGATATCCGATTTCATCGCTGCGGTTCCATGTCATGGTGACTCCGGTCTCACCGATTTCCATTTGATGCATTTTGTTTACCAGGATATTGATTGGCTTTATGATATCCTGAAAAATATTGCTTACGGCAAGAAAGATGATGGGCAGCGTGCTGAGGCAAAGGAGCAGAATGATATGGGATTGTTTTCGCACTTCATGAAACAGCTCGTCGGAGGAAATCTGCAGAAAAAGGTTCCAGTGCAGCGGCTCGATGGTTTCATATATGATGTAATCCTCCCCGGCTTCGTATACTCCCGGTCCCTTCCTGTCCCGGATCAGACGGGTCATGGAATCCGCATGTTTTACGGCGGAACCTGCCGGCCTGAAGATCTGATCACATTTGTTGGAATAGAGATAGATGCTCTCCGTGGGGCTGCTGATATAACGATTCAGCCTGAAGTGCTGCAGATTGAGCCGAAAGACCAAAAGACCGATTTCCTGCATGTTGTTTCGGTTGCAGACCATCCGATGAAAGTAAATATCATTTACAATCCCGTCCTTTGCATCCAGATAACATTTCATCTGTGGATCTTTTCTCGCAGCATCGTACATTTCGTCCATGGGTATCAGCCTGGAGGAATTCTTTTTGATGCGGCGGCTGGAGACATACAGGCCGGACTCCTTTCCGGTAAAGCGAAAGGCCACCATATCCAGTTCCGGCCGCGCCAATAAGAGGGACTGCAGGTATCCGTCCAGTTTTCTTTTGATCAGATAGCCGGAGATATCCGATTCACTTGTATGGGAGGTTTCATTATAAGCATCCTGAATGACATCATCATACAGGATGCTGTTGGAAAAATTCACCATGCTTTTGAAGACTTCCCCCACATGGGAGGAAATATAAGAGGAATTGGTGCAGGCATAGCTGAGAAATTTATCTTTCATGGTATCCTCATAGCTTCGGTATCCGGCATATCCTACCAGAAGAATGGGACAGAGGGAGACAATGCAAAAAACAACAATGGCTTTTGTCCGGATGGATGTTCTTCGATATAACGAAAGAAGGAAATTTCTCATGCCCCGCCTGCCTCCTCACTGCCTTACTATCCCTAATATCGTTTTTCTTCGGTTTCCTGCCCGGATCCGTCTCTCAGATTCTGAATCTTTCGGACCTGTTCCAGTACATCTTCCGGCGTCTTTTCTCCTGTAACAATATAAGGAACGCCGTATTTTACAATTTCGTTGAAAGCCTCCGGCACCAGCCGGGAATCAATGGGCATATTCCGGTGCTTTGCCCGGGAAAACATCACATATCCGTCCTTTGCCACAGGACTGAGACCCGAAACAGAGACCCCGGCAGCCGGTACCCCGCCATTGGCCGCTGCCATCTTCAGAACGACCTCGCTGCCCAGAAGAGTATTCACCAGTTTCACGGCCGCTTTTCTTTTCACAGGATCCTGCCAGGCTTTTGTGCTGACGGAATATCCGGAGGACAGGCCGGCTACCAAAGTATCCGGTTCCATTTTGCCGTTGGGAGCAGGCGGCATGGGCAGCACTGTCATTTTTTTCTGCAATTTCTCCGAACATCCTCCAATCAGCCAGGAACCTTCCAGGATCATCGCAGCCTTTTCCTTACGGAACAGGTCCTGAGCCATTTCAATATCCGTCGTGGCGGCATCTTTGGAAAATCCGCCCATATCATATACTTTCCGAAGGTTTTGAAAACCAAGAATCCAGTCGGAGTTGATTCCATCGGCAAAAACGTCCTGATGACCCTTTGCACCGGCAGCTGATAGGATGAAATGCTCAATCAGATAATGGGACTGGGCCAGAGGGCCGGCAATTGGCACAATTCCTGCCTGATGGAATTTCTGAATGGCATTTTCAAATTTGTTCCAATCTGTAGGCAGCTCCACCTGGTATTTCTGAAACAGTTCCTGATTGAGAAAAAGGCCTTCATAAAATCCCGTTACCGGAAGTGCATAAATTTTTCCGTCAAATTCTCTCATTGCTTCCCGGCTGAAGTCGGTGATATCCCGGGCAAGATCCGGATAGTCCTTCCACATTTCCTCATAAGGCATCAGTTTACCTGCCTGGATGATATATCTCGCGTCCGCCCCGGTGTAAAAAAACACAACATCCAGGTCATTGCTGGAGGAGAAGTCTGTTTTTATTTTTGTTCGGTATCCATCGCCTTCCGATGTCATGGACTCGTCCGTTATCTCAATGGAGGGATTCGCATCCTGAAAATTCAGGATCGCTTCTTCATATACTGCTGCAGCCGGATCCGTTCCGCCGAACATCGTTGCGATCCTCAGGGCCGTCCGCTTCACGCCGGAGCTGTTCCTTGGATAATCCAGTATTTTTTTTGTGTCTGCGGCGTTTCTGCCACTGCCTGGACCCGTGCATCCCGTCATCAGGAGGAAGGATAACAGGATCAGGCTCACTCCGGAGCAAATTGATTTGATAAAATCTTTCATTCCAATCACAGCACTCCTTTACAGCGGGATGTCCTCTTTTTACTCTATTATACACATATTTCATAAAATATGATATAATTTTATAGTAATAAGAGAGATAGACAGCAAATAAAAATGGAGATTATGATATGAAATGGAAAAGGATATTAAAGTCAACCTTTGTGAAATACATTTTTTCCTATATCATCATTTTGGGCACCGTCGTGATCGGTGTGTACTTCATTATGAACTATCAGCTGAAGCAGGAGTACATTAGGGAATATCAGCAGGAAACGCAGGATCAGATTGCCAATGCTGCGAAAAGAATCTCAGAAGGATTTCTTGAAATCGAAAAGACAAATCTGCTTTTGTCTTCGGATATGAATATTATCAATGCAAGATATTACAACAATGAGGCTTATTCCCGTTATCAGATTGTAAAGGAGCTGGGAAAATACTGTTCCCGGAATATCCTTTCCCAGGACATTGTTTATTTTGACAAAAAGAAAGGAATGGCCTATTCCACCACCCGTCAATGTGATGTTTCAGATGGTGCGATCAATCTGACCATGCATGGAAAAGACGATATATTTCTTCCGGAAAGCTTTTATGACTCCGATGATTTCTTTGGCAGGATCTATAAGGCAACCAATGGGGTCACCACTCTGCTGGTCTTTTCCCCAAATAATTTTTCCTCGGGTTTTCGTGTTCTTTATATATTGGATGAACAGGAGCTTTGTTCCATCATGGAGTCCTGCCTTGCAAGAGGCGTCTCCGGAGTGAAACTGACCGATGCATCTGGCAGTACGATTCTTTCTGCCGGTGCTGCTTTTCCTTCTGCTAAAGAGGGCCATTCCCGCCAATCAACCGAAGAAGTTTTCAGATGGAGGTTCCCTTATCCGGCTCTGAACTTTTCCGCTGTCCTGGATCCGAACTTTATGCAGTCCTTTGCGGATACGGTATTTATCAATGCCTACTTGATGGTTGGTTTGCTTATTCTTGTTGCAGTGGGGATCATCTTCTTTTCCATGAGAATCACCTATTTTCCGTTGCATGAACTGAAAAAGCGTTTTACCAGCAGCAGGGATCCTTTTTCCAATGACATTACCTTGCTTCACAGAACCTGTCAGGAATCTGAGGAAATGAACATGCTGCTGAAGAAAAGCCTGGACAATTATAAAACCGTTATTCATGGGAGCATTCTGAATTCCCGGTATCTTTCTCGGAATATTTCAAATGTCGTGCTTGAGAACATCGACAAACTGTTTACTTCCGGGAAAAAAATGATATTGTCCGTGGTTAAAGTCCTGTTTACCAACCTTTCTGCGGAAGATGCCATCGGGCAGATCCAGCTTCACTTCCGGGAAGACCTTACCGTGGTTATTCTGGAAGCAGATCAAAAGCATACCTCGGTTTTGTTGGCAGGAGGAGATGAAAAAAATACATATGACCGGATCTTGAAAAAGCGGTTGCGAAGTCTTTCCGGGCGGATCCCTTGCAGAATTGCTTTCAGTAATTGTTCCAACAGTCTGCTGGACATTGCCCGCCTGTACAGCAATGCAACTGCAGCAGAAAGTTATCTGGACAGGAATTGCAGAATAATCGGCTACGATGATGTTTCAAGAAATGCAGATAATTACAACCGATCCTATCAATTGTTTGACCAACTGGCAGCTGCTCTGGAGCAAATGAATCCGGAAAAAAGTATCTGTCTGATAAAAGAGCTGTTTGATTCCATTGACATTCAAAATGATTCTGAGATATTCATCCGGTGTGTCCTGATTGATACCACGACTCTTATCAGCACATCCATGAACCGCAATGCCGTAAAGTATGAGACATATTATACGGTGGTTACCCATTTGCTTGATCTGTGCAGGAAAAGCAATTATGTTCAGACAAGGGAAGAAATATTGGATCTATTCTATACTTTGCTGAATATCCTGTTTTCAGAAGCTTCCGGCACGAAAATTTCGATTGCTCAGATTGAAACTTTTGTACAGGAAAATTTCTGCCATTCTGATTTTTCCATTTTGATGATGGCCGGTCACTTTCATGTCAGTACGGCCTGTATGAGCTCGGTTTTTAAAAAAAGCCTTGGAATGAACTTTTCCAGCTATGTGTGGTTCCTGCGCTTTGAAAAAGCAAAGAGACTGCTTTCTGCAACGAATTATTCTATTGAGAAAATCAGCGGGCTTATCGGTTACGATCATGCATCCAGCTTTCGGAGGAAATTCAAAGAAGAAAGTGGGGTATCCCCTTCCTCCTATCGGGAAAACATGAGAAAACCGCTGTATCTGGAGCGATAGCGTGACCGTACAATATTTCATAATAATTAAAAATATTGTGTCTTGAATTTCATAGATTATTTTGGAACAATGGAAGCAGAGATTCAAGCATGTAAACAGTGCTGTTTTATTTTACTTGAATGGAAAAATGCACAAAACTATATGTCATGGGGAGGAATGAGTATTATGCTAAGAAAAGTTGTGGCCTTATTTTTGGCAGCGATGATGTCCCTGAGTTTTGCGGCCTGTGGAGCAAAGGACAATAAGACATCCAGATCCTCAAAAGGAGCCTCCGGTTCTGCTTCATCTGAGCCGGTCAAATTACCACTTTCCAGGCCGGTTAAAATGACAATGCTTGCCATTCCCAACAGTGATGTAAAACTGGATGATACGTTGGCCATGGAAGAGATGGAAAAGCAAACAAATGTTCAGTGGAAAATCCAATCTGTCTCCGGTGCGGACCTTATAGAAAAGAGAAATCTCCTCCTGAACAGTAACCAATATCCGGATACCTTCATGAAATCGTATCTGGATGAAGGTACTCTCAATAAACATGGTTCACAAGGTACATTTGTTAAATTGAATGACCTGATTCAAAAGGATGCTCCGAATCTTACGAAGGTTCTTGCGGAAAGACCTGACGTGAGGCAAGCTATTACTTTAGCAGATGGTTTCATTTATGCCTTTCCTGAAATTGATTCTCTTACCGTCGGAAGCAATCCATTATTTATCAATCAGAAATGGCTGGATGCACTGGGACTGAAAGCGCCAACCAATACGGATGAATTTTATGAAGTGTTATCAAAGTTTAAAACCGGAGATCCCAACGGAAATGGGAAAGCGGATGAGATTCCTCTTATATGTACTACCGGCACATCTATCAACGGCCTTTATCCATACCTGGGAATAACGAATTATGGACACCTGACTTTGGTGGATGGAAAACCCCAATATATCGAAACGACGGACCAATTCAAGGAATTCCTGAAATTCTGCAAAAAACTTTATCAGGAAGAGTTATTGGCAAAGGATGCCTTTACAATGGATTTGGATCAGCAAAAAGCAATCGGTGCATCCGGCGATACTCTGGGATGTTTCTTTGAAGCAGGAGCATTTCTTACAGTAGGCAGAGACAGGGACAAGGATTTCCCTGCGCTTATGCCATTTGAAAAAGATGTTTATCCTATCGGTACCGGAACGGTCGGTGGTACCTTTGCGATAACGGATAAGTGCAAATATCCGGATATCGCCGTGGCATGGGCAGATCAGTGGTATTCAGAAGAAGGGGGACGGCTTGCCTGGATGGGTGTTGAAGGAGAAACCTATAAGATAAACGAGGATGGTTCCTGGGATTGGATCCTGGGGAAATACGGCGACCTTGGAACGCTTCGGGCCAATGCCTCGATTCAGGGATCTGCCCAGCATCCGTCTGTTCAACCTGAGATTTGGATGAAAAACGTATCCGATAAAAATGAATTAAAAGTAAATAAGGAAAGATCAAAAATCGTTGAAGTGGGAGCCAAATCATTTCCGACTTTGCACTACTCTGATGCGGACAATAAAAAAGTTGCCAATATCACGGCAGATATTGACCCCTATGTCAGTCAGTATATCGCTGAGATAGTAACCGGCCGGCAGGAGTTGGATGAAAGCTGGGATACCTATATCGATACACTTCAGAAAATGGGGCTGGACGAGCTGATGACGATCTATATAAAAGTCTATGAAGATGCAGTCAGTCAATAATTTCATGTACAGGGATGGGCAGGCAGTTTCCGCATGCCTGCTTCTTTCTCTTATATGTCTTTTACAATTGAGAAAGGAAGAGAGTTTATGCAGGCACTGACAGATACCACTTATACAGAAAAAGCAGGAAAAAGGAAAAACTGTTTTTATCGGCTGGGAAAAGACATGAAAAAGAACCCGATTCTATATCTGATGATTCTGCCCGTAGTTGCGTATTATATCATTTTTCATTATGTCCCCATGTATGGCATACAGATAGCGTTCAAGGATTTTGTCCCCAAGCTTGGATTTTTGGGCAGTCCCTGGGTGGGGCTGGATCATTTTACGCGGTTTTTCAGCGGTTATAATTTCAAGAATCTTTTGCGGAATACATTGGAAATCAGTGTATATGGGCTGCTTGTTGGATTTCCGATTCCCATATTGTTTGCGCTTTTACTGAATTATCTTCCGGGAAAATGGTTTCAAAAAAGTGTGCAGATGGTATCCTATGCACCAAATTTCATTTCCACCGTTGTAATGTGCGGTATGATTACCATTTTTCTTGCACCGGATACGGGAATCATCAATCAGCTTGTGAAGGCACTTGGCGGCAAACCTGTGGCGTTTCTGTCGGTTCCGGAATTTTTCAAATCCATTTATGTGTGGACTGGCGTATGGCAGGGCATGGGGTTTTCATCCATTATTTATATATCTGCATTGTCCGGCGTGGATTATCAAATACACGAAGCTGCAATTATTGATGGGGCGACAAAACTTCAGAGGATTCTTAACATTGATATTCCTTCCATTGCTCCCACCATGATCATTCTTCTGATTTTATCCCTTGGTTCCATTATGGGCGTAGGGTTTGAAAAGATATATCTGCTGCAGAACCCTTTAAACATGTCAGCATCCGATGTGATTTCAACTTATGTTTACCGGGTCGGCCTGATTGACAGTGACTATAGTTATTCCACTGCGATAGGACTGTTTAATTCTGTTATCAATGCCTTTTTGCTTATCATTGTGAACTCTGTGGCAAAAAGGTTTACTTCAACAAGCCTATGGTGAGGAGGGAAGACATGGAAAAAAGTAGCGCTCTGAGAACTGGAAACATCAGTCAATCGTGGCATGATCAAGTATTTGACATTGTGAATATCATAATCATGATTGCTTTGTTTGCTCTGTTCGTATGGCCTTTGCTCTTTGTTTTTAGCGCATCCTTTAGCGATCCCAATGCAGTGTGGAACGGGAAGATGTGGGGGATCCCTGTTGGCTTCAATGTAGAATGCTATAAGACCATCCTGAAATATAAAAATATATGGATTGGATATGGAAACACGATACTGTATACTGTATTGGGGACTGTGATCAATTTGGCCATGACCGTATGTGCCGCTTATCCATTGTCCAGAAAGGATTTCGTTCCAAGGAATTTGATTACTGGTATATTTGTATTTACCATGCATTTTGGCGGCGGACTGATTCCGACCTACCTTGTTGTACAAAAGCTTGGCTTGCTGAATACTGTGTGGGCTATGGTGATTCCAGGTGCCGTTTCCATTTATAACGTGCTCGTTACCAGAACCTATTTCCAAAGCAGTATCCCGGAAGTCCTGCAGGAAGTAGCGGAGCTGGACGGAGCCAACAGTGCCCAGTATCTGATTTATATTGTGCTGCCGTTGTCCGCTCCGATTCTTGCCGTTATGGCACTCTATTATGGAGTGGGACACTGGAACAGCTATTTTGATGCCCTGATTTATCTGCAGGATATGAACAAATATCCGCTGCAGATGTTCCTGAGGGACATTCTGATTCAGAATAAAGTCGATCTGAATATGATGGGGCTGGATACAACGCAGGCAGAAGCAAAACAAAAATTGGCCCAGACCATTAAATATGGAGTCATGATTGTTGCGTCGGTGCCCGTTTTGTGTTTCTATCCATTTGTACAAAAGTATTTTGTAAAGGGGGTCATGATTGGAGCCATAAAAGGGTGAGTGCACTTCCATTCCGGTGTTCCAGATGCTTACGGATGCGGACGTGGATTTTCAAAAAAGTCTGTGGTTTCAGATAATTAAAGCAGGACTGGTCTTATCAGCTCTGTGGCAGGGGTGGCGCTGCCTTGACAGGCGGAGGGCGGCATACTATACTGTTTTTGTAATATGCAAGGGAGGTTTTTTTATGAATGAGGTACGGACGAGGTTTGCCCCGAGCCCCACTGGCTATCTTCATATCGGAGGCCTGAGAACGGCTCTGTATACTTATTTGATTGCCAGAAAGAATCATGGCAAATTCATTCTCCGCATCGAAGATACGGATCAGGATCGTTTTGTCGAGGGTGCTGTGGAGCTGATTTACCATACCTTGAAGCTGGTAGGTATAAAGCATGATGAGGGGCCGGATATCGGCGGCCCATATGGTCCATATGTTCAGTCGGAACGGAAGCCCATTTATCAGAAATATGCCAGACAACTGGTGGAGCTTGGCGGAGCGTATTATTGTTTTTGTACGGAGGAACGTCTGAACAGCCTTCGGGAGACCGCAGGGCATCACGGTACATTTCGGTATGACGGCCATTGCAGGAATCTGTCCCGGGAAGAGGTGGAGCGCAGACTGCAGGCAGGGGAGCCCTATGTCATCCGCCAGAAAGTTCCCAAAACCGGCACCACTACTTTTCAGGATGAGCTGTTTGGAACCATTACGGTGGAAAACAGCACCCTGGATGACGGGATCCTTTTGAAATCGAATGGAATGCCCACCTATAATCTTGCCAATGTAGTGGACGATCATCTGATGAAGATCAATCCGGTGGTCCGGGGCAGTGAATATCTGTCGTCCACTCCAAAATACAATTTGCTCTATGAAACCTTTGGCTGGGAAATTCCTAAATATATTCATCTTTCCCCTGTCATGAGGGAGCCCGGCAAAAAACTGAGCAAGAGGGACGGGGATGCCTCTTTTGAGGACTTTTACAAGCAGGGATTTCTGAAGGAGGCCATTCTGAATTATGTAGCGTTGTTGGGCTGGAGCCCCGATGACAACAGAGAGTTCTTTACCCTGAAGGAATTGGAGGAAGCTTTTGATACCAGAGGATTAAGCAAATCCCCGGCTATTTTTGATATCAACAAGTTGCGCTGGATGAACGGTGAATATGTCAGGAAACAGGATCCGGAGGAATTTCATGCAATGGCTTTGCCCTGCTATAAAAAGGCAGGATTGCCGGGGAACATGGATCTGAGACGGGTAAGTTCCCTGGTGCAGAGCCGTACGGAAGTATTGAATGAGATTCCGGCGATGGTTTCATTTCTTGCGGAGCTGCCGGAATATGATGTGACGCTGTTTATCCACAAGAGGAGCAAGACAACTGTGGAAAACTCCCGTGAAAATTTAGCGAAGGCCATTCAGGTGCTGGACAAGCTGCCGGATTGGACGGAAGAGAACATTCAACAGGCTTTGAATGAACTGATTGCCTCCCTGGAAGTAAAAAACAGTCTGGTGTTCTGGCCGGTACGGATTGCGGCATCCGGGCAGAAGGTGACGCCCGGCGGTGCCGTTGAGATTCTTGGACTGCTCGGAAAACAGGAATCCATGAGACGGCTGCAGATCGGCCTGGAGAAGCTGAAGGCTGCAGGGGGTCGTCCGGAATGAAGTTATATTCCTGGAATGTGAACGGAATACGGGCGGTACAAAAAAAGGGATTTGTGGATTGGGTCCTGCAGGAAACACCGGACGTACTGTGCCTGCAGGAAACCAAGGCACATTTTTATCAGCTGGATGAGGAACTGACCAATATCGAGGGATACTATTCCTATTGGAATGCACCTGCCAGAAAGGGATACAGCGGGGTTGCCACCTATACCAGGGAAAGGCCGGTATCCGTGCGGTACGGAATCGGGGTGGACCGGTACGATGGGGAAGGGCGGATGATTGTCACCGAATATCCTGCCTTTACCCTGCTGAATATCTATTTCCCAAACGGACAGAAGGATCAGGATCGTCTGGATTACAAGCTGGAATTTTATGATGCCGTTCTTGTCTATTGCAGAGAACTGGTGGACGACGGGAAAAAAGTGGCGGTTTGCGGGGACTTCAACACAGCACATCATCCCATTGATTTGAAAAATCCGAAATCCAATGAGAAGAACTCCGGATTTCTGCCCATTGAAAGAGAGTATCTTGATAAATGGATGGACAGTGGCTTCATTGACACCTTCCGGTATTTTTATCCGGATACCGTCAAATACAGCTGGTGGAGTTATAAATTCCAGGCCCGACCGAATAATGTGGGGTGGCGCATTGATTACTTTGTGGTTTCTTCCAATTTGATTGATTCCGTCCGGAATGCTGATATCCTGTGTGATGTCATGGGCTCGGACCATTGCCCTGTGGCTCTTTACCTGTGAGGAGAGGGATACCTTTTCATAAGAAAATTTGAATCATTTGAATCGTTTGAATCGTTTTCTGCAGAGATGCCGGATTTCGCTTTTACTCCATATATGCCGGAATGTCATAAATCCTGAACAGGCGGCATAAGATCGGCATAGAGATATGACGTGGAGAGAATCGAGGTCGGATAGGAATGTCAGAGGGAGACAGCACTTCCATGGAAGCACTGGTGAAAATGGTTGTGGAGTCCGCTGCGGAAAAGTACAGGGAAAAAGCAGCTGAAGAAAACGCTTCGGAAAAATCCGGGGAAGTGCCGGATGCGGATTCCACGGAGCTTTCTGCAGCATCTTCTGTTTCTCCTGCTGCAGAGCCTGCGGAACCATCTTCGGAGGGACAAGTTGATATGCCTGCGGAGGAAACTGTTGATACACCTGTGGAAAAGGAGAGACGCAAAATCCATCCACATGTTCTGTGGCTATTGTTTCTGATCGTAGTCAATGCAGTTATGATCTATTTTCTGGTCCAACTGCTATCCAGCCGAATTCATATTTTGACGTCCTTTTTGCAATATCTGAATTGATCTGCGGGCTCCCGGAAACGGACAGGAAATTTATTATTTATCGGTCTCTGAAGGCAGTCCATGGATATTGAGAAAACGGATGGATTCCGAAGGAAACGACGGAACCCATCCGCTTTTGCTCATACTTTATCTTTGTTTGCTTCTTCTGCCACATTGATTTTGGAGATGGAGTCCCGTATTGCGTTGTGCAATTCAACTTTCTCACTCGGTAACGTGGATATCATGTTCTGAAGAAAGGCCTTTGCCCGCTCTTCCCCGCGGGTTCCAATGGATTTGACAGCTTGCACCTGCACCCTTTCATCCGGATCCTTGAGCAAAGAGATCAGGTAGTTTAACGCATTTTCATCTGATGCGTTTCCTAATTCGGATGCAACAGCCAGTCTGGTTTCCGCATCACCTTTTTCCAACATCTTTCCGATTTTTCCCCAACGTTGTTTTTTTACCAGCTTTTCTGCCTTTTGTTGTTCTTTACTACCGGACATAGGATAACCTTCTTTCTTTTTAATGATTTCTCATGTATAATACCGGAGGAGATAGTCCCATATTGAGACTATATTCATGTGCTTACAGTACACATGTGTTAACTATATGCTAGCATGTATATAAATATTTGTCAATGAAAAGGAGAAACAAAACTGAAGAGTTGGTATAAGAAATGCAAAAAATCTGAGGGACAGCACATGTTTTTATAAAAATAGCATTATTAGAACTATATTTCTTTAAAAGTAAATATATGGGTGTTACTGGGTTAAATTAAGCCAGAGAACCAACTGTAATCCATCAGGACAGCGACATTTGACTAAAAATGGGTAACACGAATAGACATACACTAGGTATGCCAATTAATTCCAATTGGTAATCTTATGAAAAGCCGGTCTGTTCAGCAATTCCTCTTTATCCGGAATTTCTGCCTGACACCAAGTATATCCAGTACTTCATCTAAATCAAAGAATGCGTAGTACTTAACGTTGGCGATGATAAGGATTTTACCACCATCCCTTATGGATTCCCGCCTTCTCCATTCCCGCAGGCAGTCCCCGTCAGACTGCCTGGGAGCTTCCTTTTTACGCCACCCCAGAAAGGCATAGAAAAGCGTATGAGCAAAGATGCATAGAATGATATGCATATATGCCGCGTTTTCTGCGTACTTGCCCTTCCTTCTGGGTAACCGCTTCAGATATGCCGCCTGTTTCAGTTCCCGGAACCCGCCGTTTTCGATCAGCGACCTCAGCCGATATCTTTTTGGAATGCCTGCCGCATCCTCCTCGGCCGGCAGGCTGGTCAGCAGTACAATCTGATCTTCCACAGGCACGGCCTGTCCTTTCCACATTGTGACGACCACAGCATTCAGAGGAGTGCCGTTTGTTTTGCTATTGTTCTGTACTCCTTTCGGGTTATACTCAAGATACGACTGCAGACCGTCCACCCCGTAACCCTGGCATATGCCCTTTCCGTAAACCCACTGTGCCAATGGCTTGTTCTGATACTCCTTCCGCAGAGCTATCGCATCTTCACGGATAATCATGCCTGCCTTTGCCGGGATAATAAAGTCAATCTTCAGTCTGTGTTTCAATTCCCATAATTGAGCGCCGTCCAGAAAGCCCCGGTCCGCAATGACCGTTTCAATGCGGTTTTTCCCACAATTGTGTATGCCCTGCCTGATCATAGGCAAGAAATACTTGTGATCATCCTCATTTGCTGGTACAATCTTTACGGCAACAATGATTCGCGACTTTATCTCATACAGCACGAATACTTTGAAGCCGTATATGTATTTGTACTCGGGAGGGTCGCTGGGACGGCCTTCCTTTTTTCTTTTCGTCTTCCCACACCCCGGAAAATCCGGCCTTGTCTCAACGATTGTAGAGTCCAACGCAAATATTCCGCTCCGCAGCAGTCTCCTGAGTCTTCGTACAACGGTATTGTAAACCCCCATTGTGCTTTCGATACAGCATTTCTCAATATTGTCTAATACTGTAAACACATTCATGACACAGGGTATTTTTTTTATAGCCTTCTCCGTGCTGATTGGCGTCTCCTCTTTTACACAGGCCTTCCTTAACGGTCTCCACATCAAAGCCGATCAGACTCATGGCTCCTTTATCCCCAAGCAACGCCTCACTGCCCCGTGTTGTTGGGATACCCACAATAATTTTCAGTAAGTACAACAGCACATAAATATGAATTCCAAGCATCGTTCTGATATGGGTGCCGGTGATCTTCCTGAGATCCCACAGAATCCCCATATTCCCGAGAAATTTCATGAATGGGCCGATGAACGGCCAATTTGTTTGGATGGCCATGTCAACCTTCCTGTTTTTCAGGGCCTTCTTCGCTTCTCTTTTGTTTTCTACCACGTCTTTCCCCCGCTTTCTTTACGAATTCTGTTACGTCCACTTCATAAAAGGTTTGGATCTGAGCCGCCAATTCATCGATCTCCTGATCCAATGCTTTGATTTGCGCCCGGTTTTCTTTAAACGCCTTGTAATTCTCAGAAAATCTTCGGGCATCCTCGACTTTGTCCGCCACACAGGAAGTTGAGATCAGCTTCTTGCCCTTCAGGTTCTGGTAGATCCAGGGGAAAGGACCGTGCAGTTCACCGGATGCACATTTGCAGTTGGGATTGCCGCACTTGGTCATTCTTTCGTAAAATGACGCAGCCAGCAGCTGTCCCGGGGTCATAATCTTCTCAAGCAGCTCCCACCTTTTTTGATTCAGTTGATAGATTTTCTGGTGGATTTGTGAAATGCCTTCCATTCTTTTCCTCCTTTACGTTGTTATTATATATTATAACGTAATATTATATCATAAAAAGCAGCGGGATGCAATATTTTTCTAAAATATTTTCCCGCTATCGCTGTAATTGGCTATTTTTATGGCTTTTTTATCGTTGATTTCTTATACCAACTTTTCAGAGAAACAAAAAGAGAATAAATGGATATTTCGAAAAAATAAAATGATAAAAAAAGAAAAAAGTTGTTGACAAAGTGAGTACGATTTGCTAATATATAAAAGTCGTCGCTGCCGAGGGCAGCAAAATAAGCCGGATGGACAGAGGCGGCAGGAAGACTGGTCCTTGAAAACAGAACAGTACAAATCCGTGAGTCGGAAGCCTGAGTCAGAAGCGGGAGAGATCCAGTGGAGAGCAGGGAGAAGAGGAACGGAAAGGAATTGAAATCGAAGTCAATTCTTGAGGAACAACGCAAAGCGGAAGCAAGCGTTAAGGAAAGAGCCAAGCAAACGAAACCCATGAGGGTTTGAAGCTTTAATGGGAGAGTTTGATCCTGGCTCAGGACGAACGCTGGCGGCGTGCCTAACACATGCAAGTCGAGCGGGATATACCGGTTTAGTTTACTAAGCTGGTAAATTCAGCGGCGGACGGGTGA
The DNA here is from genome assembly GCA_038396605.1 of Eubacteriales bacterium mix99. Lineage (NCBI taxonomy): Bacteria > Bacillati > Bacillota > Clostridia > Eubacteriales > Eubacteriales bacterium mix99. The sequence continues at coordinate 977,551 of CP121690.1, read as the reverse complement.
GTAACGCGTGAGCAATCTGCCTTGTACAGGGGGATAACAGCCGGAAACGGCTGCTAATACCGCATAAGGCCACAGTACCGCATGGTACAGGGGTCAAAGGAGAGATCCGGTATAAGATGAGCTCGCGTTCCATTAGCTGGTTGGTGAGGTAACGGCCCACCAAGGCAACGATGGGTAGCCGGCCTGAGAGGGTGAACGGCCACATTGGGACTGAGACACGGCCCAAACTCCTACGGGAGGCAGCAGTGGGGGATATTGCGCAATGGGGGGAACCCTGACGCAGCAACGCCGCGTGAGTGAAGGAGGCCTTCGGGTCGTAAAACTCTGTGACAGGGGAAGAAGAAAGTGACGGTACCCTGAGAGGAAGCCCCGGCTAACTACGTGCCAGCAGCCGCGGTAACACGTAGGGGGCAAGCGTTGTCCGGAATTACTGGGCGTAAAGGGTGCGTAGGCGGCCAGGCAAGTCCGATGTGAAAGACCACGGCTAAACTGTGGGGGTGCATAGGAAACTGTCCGGCTTGAGTGCAGGAGAGGAAAGTGGAATTCCTAGTGTAGCGGTGAAATGCGTAGAGATTAGGAAGAACACCAGTGGCGAAGGCGACTTTCTGGACTGTAACTGACGCTGAGGCACGAAAGCGTGGGGAGCGAACAGGATTAGATACCCTGGTAGTCCACGCCGTAAACGATGGATACTAGGTGTAGGGGGTATCGACCCCCCCTGTGCCGGAGTTAACGCAATAAGTATCCCGCCTGGGGAGTACGGCCGCAAGGTTGAAACTCAAAGGAATTGACGGGGGCCCGCACAAGCAGCGGAGCATGTGGTTTAATTCGAAGCAACGCGAAGAACCTTACCAGGGCTTGACATCCCTCCGACGGGCATAGAGATATGCCGTTTCAGCAATGGACGGGGGAGACAGGTGGTGCATGGTTGTCGTCAGCTCGTGTCGTGAGATGTTGGGTTAAGTCCCGCAACGAGCGCAACCCTTATCAACAGTTACCAGCAAGTAAAGTTGGGGACTCTGAAGAGACTGCCGGGGAGAACTCGGAGGAAGGTGGGGATGACGTCAAATCATCATGCCCCTTATGTCCTGGGCTACACACGTGCTACAATGGCCTGAAACAAAGGGAAGCGAAGGCGCAAGCCGGAGCGGAACCCAGAAAGCAGGTCTCAGTTCGGATTGTGGGCTGCAACCCGCCCACATGAAGTCGGAGTTGCTAGTAATCGCGAATCAGCATGTCGCGGTGAATGCGTTCCCGGGCCTTGTACACACCGCCCGTCACACCATGGGAGTCGGGGGCACCCGAAGCCGGTGACCGAACCGAAAGGGAGGAGCCGTCGAAGGTGAAACTGATGACTGGGGTGAAGTCGTAACAAGGTAGCCGTATCGGAAGGTGCGGCTGGATCACCTCCTTTCTAGGGAGAAATTCTTAGATCGAACTTAGCCGGAAGGTTAAGGAAATAATGGAACAACAGGTTCCAGAATCTGATGGAATATTGCTTGGATTTCAATTTTGTACTGTTTTGTTTTGAGGGATCAATCCTCAGTATGTACCTTGAAAACTGCACAATGCAAAGAACGAGAAAGAAAGAAGTAGGTGGTAGACCTGCGAAAGCAGGGAGCTACACTACGATTTCGCAAGGAAAGAACCAAGGTAAGATCAAGCTGGAAAGAGCATAGGGTGAATGCCTTGGCACCAGGAGCCGACGAAGGACGCAGCGATCTGCGAAAAGCCATGGGGAGCCGAAAGCAGGCAATGAGCCATGGATATCCGAATGGGGAAACCCATCTGGGGCAATGCCCAGATATCCATAACTGAATCAATAGGTTATGGAGGGGAGACCCGGGGAACTGAAACATCTAAGTACCCGGAGGAAGAGAAAGAAACATCGATTTTCCAAGTAGCGGCGAGCGAACGGGAAAGAGCCCAAACCGGGCCGAAGGAGACTTCGGGCCGGGGTAAAGGACCGGAATGAGATCGGACATCTCCAGCCGAACTGCACTGGAAAGGCAGGCCGGAGCAGGTGAGAGCCCTGTAGGCGAAGGGGATGGAAGATTGTCCGGGATCCGGAGTACCACGGGACACGAGAAACCCTGTGGGAAGGCGGGGGGACCACCCCCCAAGGCTAAATACTTCCTGGTGACCGATAGAGAAGGAGTACCGTGAGGGAAAGGTGAAAAGCACCCCGGGAGGGGAGTGAAAGAGAACCTGAAACCCTATGTTTACAAGCGGTGGGAGCACAAATATGGTGCGACCACGTACTTTTTGTAGAACGGACCGGCGAGTTGTGGCAGGATGCGAGGTTAAGGACCGGGAAGGTCCGGAGCCGGAGGGAAACCAAGTCTGAAGAGGGCGAATTAGTATTCTGCTGCAGACCCGAAACCAGGTGATCTATCCATGGCCAGGATGAAGCGGAAGTAAAATTTCGTGGAGGTCCGAATCCACCGTTGTTGAAAAAACGGGGAATGAGCTGTGGATAGGGGTGAAATGCCAATCGAACCTGGAGATAGCTGGTTCTCCTCGAAATAGCTTTAGGGCTAGCCTCGGGAAAGAGACATGGAGGTAGAGCACTGAATGGGCTAGGGGGCCGACAAGCCTATCGAACCCTATCAAACTCCGAATGCCATGGTCTTGATTTCCGGGAGTCAGACTGCGTGAGATAAGTTTCGTGGTCAAAAGGGAAACAGCCCAGATCAACAGCTAAGGTCCCAAAGTACAGGTTAAGTGGGAAAGGATGTGGGATTGCACAGACAACCAGGATGTTGGCTTAGAAGCAGCCATACATTGAAAGAGTGCGTAACAGCTCACTGGTCAAGTGGTCCTGCGCCGAAAATGTCCGGGGCTAAAACCTGTCACCGAAGCTTTGGATTGTCATGGATTAACATGACAGTGGTAGAGGAGCATTGTATACTGGCAGAAGCCATACCGGAAGGAGTGGTGGACGGTATACAAGAGAGAATGCCGGTATGAGTAGCGAGAGCGAAGTGAGAATCTTTGCCGTCAAAAGCCCAAGGATTCCTGAGGAAGGTTCGTCCCCTCAGGGTAAGTCGGGACCTAAGCCGAGGACGAAAGTCGTAGGCGATGGACAATCGGTTGAAATTCCGATACCACCGACATCCGCATGAGAGAAGCAGTGACACAGGAGGATAGACGGAGCAGGTTGTTGGTAGAGCCTGTTCAAGCAGTGAGTCCGGGAAGCGAGTGAAGTACCGTTTTCCAAAGATGAGCTGTGACGGGGACCGAAATTAGAGTAGGGAAGCCGTTGAATCCACACTGGCGAGAAAAGCTGCTATCGAGGATGGAGGTGCCCGTACCGTAAACCGACACAGGTGGGCGGGGAGAGAATCCCAAGACGAGCGGGAGAACCCTTGTTAAGGAACTCGGCAAAATGACCCCGTAACTTCGGGAGAAGGGGTGCCTGGGAAACCAGGCCGCAGAGAAAAGGCCCAAGCGACTGTTTAGCAAAAACACAGGTATCTGCGAACTCGAGAGAGGAAGTATAGGTGCTGACGCCTGCCCAGTGCTGGAAGGTTAAGGGGAAGTGTAAGAGCGAGAGCGCGAAGCACAGAACTGAAGCCCCAGTGAACGGCGGCCGTAACTATAACGGTCCTAAGGTAGCGAAATTCCTTGTCGGGCAAGTTCCGACCCGCACGAAAGGCGTAACGATTTGGGCGCTGTCTCAACAAGGGACCCGGCGAAATTGTAGTACCAGTGAAGATACTGGTTACCCGCGATAGGACGGAAAGACCCCGTAGAGCTTTACTGTAACCTGATATTGGATTTTGGCAGGGAATGTACAGGATAGGTGGGAGACTGGGAAGCATGTACGCCAGTATGTGTGGAGTCAATGTTGGGATACCACCCTTTCTGTGCCGGAATTCTAACCTTGGAGCCGTGAACCGGCGAAGGGACATTGTCAGGTGGGCAGTTTGACTGGGGCGGTCGCCTCCGAAAGAGTAACGGAGGCGCCCAAAGGTTCCCTCAGAATGGTTGGAAATCATTCGAAGAGTGTAAAGGCAGAAGGGAGCCTGACTGCGAGAGAGACATCTCGGGCAGGGACGAAAGTCGGGCTTAGTGATCCGGCGGTATCGAGTGGAAGAGCCGTCGCTCAACGGATAAAAGCTACCTCGGGGATAACAGGCTTATCTCCCCCAAGAGTTCACATCGACGGGGAGGTTTGGCACCTCGATGTCGGCTCGTCGCATCCTGGGGCTGAAGTAGGTCCCAAGGGTTGGGCTGTTCGCCCATTAAAGCGGCACGCGAGCTGGGTTCAGAACGTCGTGAGACAGTTCGGTCCCTATCCATCGCGGGCGCAGGAAATTTGAGAGGAGCTGTCCTTAGTACGAGAGGACCGGGATGGACGTACCAATGGTGTATCAGTTGTCGCGCCAGCGGCATGGCTGAGTAGCCAGGTACGGACGGGATAAACGCTGAAGGCATCTAAGCGTGAAGCCCCCCTCAAGATAAGATTTCCCATGCCGAAAGGCAGTAAGACCCCTTGCAGATGACAAGGTTGATAGGTCAGAGGTGGAAGTGCAGTAATGCATGCAGCTGACTGATACTAATCGGTCGAGGGCTTGATCATAAATAGAGCATTGTGCAGTTTTCAGGGTATATCCCTTATCCGGCGGTTACAGCGAAAGGGTCACACCTGTTCCCATCCCGAACACAGCAGTTAAGCCTTTCTGCGCCTATGGTACCTGGAGGGTGACCTCCCGGAAGAGCAGGCCGCTGCCGGATCCAAAAGAAGCACTCAACGTAGAATTTGCTGATACGTTGGGTGCTTTGCTTTTTGTTGTTTATCTGATAGACCGCAAGCTGAAAAGTCTCTCAAGAAAACGCACTCTTTTGGGTTTCAGGCTGCCTGCCGGGGAAATGTTCAGTTTTTGAAACAATTCCTTCAGGAAGGTATCCGCCTGCTGCAATTGCTTTGGCTGCAATTTGTTTTGTAGTAGATCCAGTTCCCATTCCAGTTCATAGTCAAAAGTACCGAGATAAGCATTGACGTCCAGAAGAACAGGGGAGAATCCGTCTTTTACCGGAAAATGGAACCTTGCGGTCCGAAGATGCCCATAGCAAATCAGATCCGTTGGCTGAAGGGAATGGTTCCTCAGCATTTCGGGGAAGAATTCCGTCTGGGCTTTGGCGGACAGTCCGTCTTTTATGGTATGCAAGGCTTCTTTTCTGCTGAATTGCCTGTTGTATTCATAACTGTTCTGCAGGACATCGGTTGTTTGGTTGACAATGGGTATTTTGCAGGTCAGTTCCGACTTTTCCCCGAGAAACCGAATTCGGATATTGATGGGGCTTCGGGTCAGAGGGGAGTCCGGAGAAGCGAAGTAATAGTTCACCTGCCGGATCAGCGATATATTATTGTTTGGCTGCAGATGATGATACAGGCAATGGAAGTCTTTTCGGCTCAGCAAATATTTGAGTTCTGTTTCGGTGTTGGACAACAGTTTCCGCCTCCCGGGTCTTTTGATATTTATGGATATCCTATTTTACCATACATTTGCCGGTGTGGATAATGGGATTGGCCCGTTATTCTTATGATAATGGAATTGACCTGTTATTCTTATGATAATAGGATTGACCTGTTATTCTTATGTTTTGTCAATTCTTACGTTTTGTCTGTAAGGGTGACGAAACGGTATCCCTTCGCCCGGAGGGTTTCAATGATGATGGGAAGGGATTCGATGGTGGCCCTCCGGTTGGTCGGGCCGCCGGAGCTGTGCATCAGTACAATGGCGCCCGGATGGATGTTTTCCACCACGCAGGTTACGATATCGTCCGGATTGTCAAAGTACCAGTCCATGGAATCAATGGACCAGGCGACGGTCTGAAATCCGGCCTGGATCAGCTCCGTCATCTGCTTTTTCGTCACAAGGCCAAACGGCGGGCGAAAAAATTTTGTTTTCGTTCCGTAGTGGGCCAGAACATCCTGAGTTCGCTGCACTTCTCCCATCAGGGTATCTGACCTGACATCCGTGGGCCGGATGTGACTCCAGCTGTGATTGGCCAGAACATGTCCCTCTGCCTGTGCCCGTTGTATTGTTTCCGGAAAGCCCTTCATCTGCTGGCCAATGAAGAAAAAGGTTCCCGGCACCTGATAATGATTCAGAATATCGAGGATTTTTGGCATGGAGCTGCCATCCGGGCCGTCGTCAAAGGTCAGGGCAACTTTTTTCCCTTTTGCGGGAAGGGAAATGAGAAAAGAATGGGGATAATCCTGTTGCAGTTGTTTTGCCTTTCTGCAGAATTCTGCAAGGTGCGTGTCCATTTTGGGATCCAGCGCAATGGGACTTTTCCTTACATGGATATTGGAATCCCTTGCGGGTTTCCGGTCGGTGGATACAATAGGTTCGTCCTGGTCCGCTGTGGTATCATCCAGCCTATCTCCTGTTTTGTTTGCTTTGTCTCCGGTTCCGTCTGCGCTGTCTCTTGTTCCGTTTGTTCTGTCTTTCCTGTCTCCGGTACCGTCTGCATCCGTTCCGGTACCTGCGTTTCTTTGATTGGGACTTTGATTGGGACGTTTTGCCGGGGTACCGGAAGACAGCAAAAGAAAAGTACAGAGGAGAAGCACGCACAAAGTGATGACAGAGAAAATGAAAATCCTTTTCTTCTTCATTGGGTTCCTTTCTGAATGGATCCGCGCATAATGATTCCGGACAATGGCTTTCTGCCAAAACAATTATTTTACAGTAATATCTGTTTCCGGATAAGCCATTTTGTCCAGTTGCTCTGCTTTTTCGGCGATTTCTTCCCTTGTTATAATCTTCTTTTCCAATAAGACTTCAATCATGCTGGTAACCGCCAGCATATTTCGGTACTCCACTTCTTTCATATCACCGATTTGTGCCACAATATCCAACTTGTTCACAATTTCCCCGCCTTTCATGGAAATGGACTTAATTACCTTATTATCTCTCTTTATCATTGCCCTGCTCCTTTGGGTTTATTCAGAATCATAAAAAAGCAAAAAAGGATGACGGTGATTTGATGATTTCAGTCGGAGAAGGCAGAAAAGTTCAGAATATGGTTGCATAAGAAAAAGTTTGGTGTATAATAATAACAAGGCGATGAAGGGAAGCAGTAGGACTTTTTATCTTGTTCAGAGAGCCGATGGCCGGTGAGAATCGGCAGGATATTTTTCCGAATCCATCCTGAAGCTGTGTGCTGAAACAATAGTAGGCATTACCGGTACGGACCGTTATTCCGGCTATGAGGCGGAGAGATTTACTTCTCTCAACCAGGGTGGCAACGCGGGTGAACTGACTCGTCCCTATGAAGGGGCGGGTTTTATTTTTTGGAGGTGCTTTTTATGTTGGATGCAAAGTTTATTCGGAAGGATCCGGAAGCTGTCCGTGCAGGACTGGCCAAAAGAAATACCAAGGTGAACCTGGACCTTTTTCTGTCCCTGGATGAAAAGAGGAGGGAAATCATCCGGAAAGCGGAACAGCTGAAGAATAAGCGAAACACTGTATCCCAGGAAATCGCAAGGAGAAAAAAAGAAAAAAAGGATACCGATGCGATTATTGCGGAAATGCAGCAGGTATCCCGGGATATCCGGAGTATGGACGAAGAGGCCCGGGAAACAGAGGAGCAGTTGAACAATATCCTGCTGACCCTGCCGAATCTTCCTCATGAATCGGTGCCGGTAGGGAAAGACGATTCTGATAATGAGGAAGTCCGTCGATGGGGAACCCCTACCCAATTTTCATTTGAACCAAAGGCGCATTGGGATCTCGGTGAGGATCTGGGAATCCTGGATTTTGGGACGGCAGCGAAAGTGACAGGAGCACGCTTTACATTCTACAAAGGGCTGGGAACCCGTCTGGAGCGCAGTTTATTTACCTTTATGATGGATCTTCATTCCATGAAGCACGGTTATACGGAGATTTTCCCTCCCTTTATGGTGAACCGACGCAGCATGATCGGTACCGGACAGCTGCCAAAGTTTGAAGAGGATGCCTTTAAAGTGGAAGGAACGGATTATTATCTGATTCCCACAGCAGAGGTTCCGGTCACCAATATGCATCGGGAGCAGATTCTGGACGGGGCACAGCTTCCCATCAGGTATTGCGCATACAGTGCCTGCTTCCGGTCCGAGGCCGGTGCTGCCGGAAGGGATACCCGCGGTTTGATCCGTCAGCATCAGTTCAATAAGGTGGAGCTGGTGAAATTTGTGAAGCCGGAAACTTCCTATGATGAGCTGGAGTCCCTGACCAACGATGCAGAAGATGTCCTGAAGGAGCTGGGCCTTCCTTACCGGGTGGTGAACCTTTGTTCAGGGGATCTGGGATTCTCGGCGGCCAAGACCTATGATCTGGAAGTCTGGCTTCCCAGCTATCAGCGCTATGTGGAGATCTCCTCCTGCAGCAATTTTGAGGATTTTCAGGCAAGGCGCGCGGATATCAAATTCCGGGATGGCGCCAAAGGCAAGCCGCAGTATGTTCATACCCTGAATGGATCCGGCGTGGCAGTGGGCCGCACAGTTGCCGCCATTCTGGAGAACTATCAGCAGGAAGACGGTTCGGTCATAATTCCGGAAAGGCTGCGTCCTTATATGGGTGGCATCGACAGGATTAGCAAATAAGTCTCTCTGGTAATTGGATGAATAGGTCCTGAATATTTGCCGGTCCGGGAGAGCCGGCTGCTTCGGGATTTTTATGGCCCTGATGGATGGGCCGGATGAAATTTTGTTGACATAGCATGACTGATTTGCTATACTAAATAAGTACCAGCTCAGCAGACTGGACTTATTTCAGTGGAGAGATGTCCGAGTGGTTTATGGAGCTGGTCTTGAAAACCAGTGACGCCGCAAGGTGCCGGGGGTTCGAATCCCTCTCTCTCCGCCATGAATGATAGAAATATACTTGCCGGGACAAAAGTGGATTATTGTCCGAAGCATAGGAATCATCCAATATGGAGAAGTACCCAAGTTGGCTGAAGGGGCGCCCCTGCTAAGGGTGTAGGTCGGGTTTTACCGGCGCGAGGGTTCGAATCCCTCCTTCTCCGCCATATCAGAAACCCTGTGAAATCAACGTTTTACGGGGTTTTTCATACTCACTTTCAATGTTTGGCCTTTATTTTGACCCTTTACAGGTTTTTTTCATACTCACTTTCAATGCTGATTCATGTTTGTTTGCTGATCCTTGTTTTGCTGATGACCTGTTTTGGTGATCCGTATTTTGCTGATTCATGTTTGTTTGCTGATCCCTGTTTTACTGATTTCCAGGTACTCTTTGCTTCGAATAGCGTTTCTGATATGGGGAAGGATGAATATCATAGAAAATATCGTAGGGAAATCTAAAAAAGCAGGCAAGAGGCAAAAGAAAGGAGAAAAGCAGATAGGATGAAAGCGATCACTTATAACGGGATGCAGGACGTACGGGTCGAAAAAGTGGAGGACCCCAAAATTCAAAAACCGGATGATGTTATCATAAAGGTTACTTCAACCGCAATATGCGGCTCGGATCTGCACATTTTTCGGGGAACGGTACCCAAGGTAGCCAGGGGAACCGTACTTGGCCATGAGGCAATGGGCATCGTGGAGGAGACGGGGAAGGACATTGCAGAGTTGAAAAAAGGAGATCGGGTGATCGTTCCCTTCCCCGTATCCTGTGGTCATTGCTGGTATTGTGAGCATGATTTGTGGAGCCTGTGTGACAATTCCAATCCCAACGGGGAAGTTGGCGGTTTGTTTGGCTACGGCGATCTGTACGGCGGTTATGATGGAGGGCAGGCGGAATATATGCGTGTGCCCTACGGCAACGTGGGGCCAAAAGTTGTTCCGGAAGAGCTGGCAGACGAACAGGTTTTGTTCCTGACGGATATTCTTCCCACCTCTTACTGGGGGACCCTGGTACAGGGCGGAGTAAAGCCCGATGATACGGTTGTGGTGCTGGGCTGCGGACCGGTGGGGCTGCTTTGCATGAAATGGGCAGCATTTGGCGGTGCCAGCCGGATCATTGCGGTGGACAATATCCCGTATCGCCTGAAGCATGCCGCCGGATACGACCGTGTTGAGACCATCAATTTTGACGATTACGATAACACCGGTGAATATATCAAGCAAATCACCCATGGAGGTGCCGACGTTGTGGTGGACTGTGTAGGGATGGATGGGAAGAGATCCGCTCTGGAGACGGCGGAGACCCTGTTGAAAATACAGGGCGGTTCAAAGTCGGCAATTGAAATGTCTTCGCAGGCGGTCCGCAAAGGCGGTACTGTATCCATTGTGGGGGTCTATGGAGCCAGATATAATATGTTTCCGTTCGGGGACTTTTTCTCACGGGGGATTACCCTGAAAATGGGACAGTGCCCTGCCCAGGCATATGTTGATCCCATCCTCAAACGGATCCAGAGCGGAGAATTTGATCCGACGGACATTATCACCCATAAAATATCCCTGGAGGATGGCCGCCACGCGTATGACATATTTAATAAAAGGGTGGACAACTGTATTAAGGTGATCTTAAAGCCATAAAGGTTCAGGCTCCAAATTTCTACAGCGGAGCATTCTTAAAATCATAAATTGCGCCGTCTGCTGTCTTCTGTATCCACGTCCAATCCTTTTTGGATGCATCATCATATACTCCGTATACCGTCATTCCAGCATCCTTGGCGCTCTGGACCGCCTGGGGGATATCCTCAAATACCATGCAGTCACCTGGAGCAACACCAAGTTTTTCAGCGGTGAGCAGATAAACGTCCGGTTTTGTTTTGCCGCAGCCTGCCTCATCTGTGGAGCAGATCACGTCGAACCATTCCAGAATGCCATGATTACGGAGCACTGGCTCATAGAGTCCGGCGGGAAGGCTGGTGGCAATGCCCAGCCGGACTCTGTGCTTCCTGAGCAGGGTAAGGTATTCCCGCGCACAGGACTTCAGAGGTACCGTATGCCCATAGGCATAAACTGCCATATCGTACCACTCCCTAATCAGCTGGCCCATGCTTTCCGGCAGGTTAAAGCGTTCAATGGTGTATTCAGCAGCCTCGGAAAAGCTACGTGAGGCAATGGCGTTAATATAATCGGGCGGCACATCCAGACCCCGCTTAGTAAGAAAATCCATGTCGATCTGTTCCCATACGCCCATGGAATCCAGCAGGGTACCATCCAGATCAAAAATACTTGCCTTCATTTTTTCCCTTTCCCTTCCAGAAACAGTGTCTTCAACCTCCGTGCTGCTCCTGCAACATCAGCCTGGGCGACGATGGCGGAAACCACGGCCAGTCCGTCAATGTCCATGCCCTGAAAGCATGATACCGTTTCCCTGTTGATGCCTCCGATGACAACGATGGGCAGGGACACCGCCTTCCGAATGCGGCGAAGCTCCTCCATGGAGGTGATTTTTGCATCGCTCTTGGTGCCGGTGGCAAACATGGCGCCGACGCCAAGATAGTCTGCGCCTGCTTTTTTGGCGGCCAGTGCTTCGCTGAGATTGCCGGCCGATACCCCTACAATCCGATCGGGGCCAATGATTCTTCGCACCACATCTGCAGGAAGGTCACTTTGTCCTACGTGCACTCCGTCGGCATCAACGGCCAGGGCAATGTCCACCCGATCGTTGATGATGAGCGGCACATTTCTCTCTGATGTGATCTTCCGTACCTTTTGCGCGATTTCATGGAAGTCCCGGGAAGACGCTTTCTTTTCCCGCAGCTGCACCAGGGTACATCCTCCCTGAATAGCCTGTTCCACCGATTGCTCAATGGTATCGGAGCTCATGAGACCCCGGTCGGTAACAAGATAAAGCGTGTAATCAATTTTGGGCTTCATACATTTTTGCCCTCCCTGACAGGGTCTCCGCATCCATATGACTTACCGCATCATGCAGTGCCATGTGGAAACTTCCGTTGCCGGATTGTCCGGCTTTTTCCCCGGCAATTTCGCCTGCGATGCCCATGGTCAGCAGTGCAGCAATGGTCGCTTCGAAGGGCGCATCCGGGACGGCTCCGCAAAAAGAGCCAATGAGAGAGGAACACATGCATCCAGTTCCTGTAAGATCGGCGAGCATGGGATGACCGTTTTTGATGCACATGACTGTCTTGCCGTCTGACACCACGTCCGTGGCTCCGGTGATTGCTGTTATGCAGTGGGAGCGGGCGGCCAGCGCTTTTGCGATTGTCCTGGCATCTGCAGAGCTTTGAAGATCATCTTCGGAAGCATCCACGCCCTTTGTCGCGGACTTTAATCCTGCAAGAAAGCGTATCTCCGAGATGTTTCCGCGGAGGACACGGATCCTGACTTCCTCCAGGATCCGGGCAGCGGTTTCATTGCGCAGCTTTGATGCTCCGGCTCCCACAGGATCCAAAACAACCGGCACACCTGCTTTGTTGGCTGCCCTGCCTGCTGCAAACAGGGACGGGATGGTCCGTTCGTTGAGCGTTCCCAGATTGAGAACGAGTGCGGAAGCGGCGGCGGCTATGTCTGCGGCTTCCTGCAGAGCATCGGCCATAATGGGCGATGCGCCGATGGCCAGTGTAACGTTGGCGCAGTCGTTTACGGTAACGTAGTTTGTGATATGGTGCACAAGCGGCTTCTTTTCCCGCACCTGGTCCACCAGGGCCGCGTATTTATTTTTCATACTCCGGCACTTCCTTCGTTTTTTTGTTTTGACTGAGAGTCCGTTTTATTTCTCTCCAGATGTTTGTAAAGGTCATAAAAATGATGAGTGGGCCCATGGCCTTTGCCGAGGTCCAGGGAATGAGCAATGGCGGTTGTAACGTATTTTTTGGCATGCTCCACAGCCTGCTGCACTGACATGCCGAGGGCAAGGTTGGCGGCAATTGCCGAGGAATAGGTACAGCCTGTTCCATGGGTGTTTTTGGTATGGATGCGGGGGCATGTGAAGCGATGGTATCCCGTGCCGTCAAACAGAATGTCGGTAGCGTCTCCCTTGCTGTGACCGCCCTTGACCAGCGCCGCCTGACAACCCATTTCATGGATGCAGCGCACAGCACGCTCCATGTCCTCCTGTGTATGGATATGGATTCCTGTAATTTTTTCGGCCTCCGGGATGTTGGGAGTCAGGACATCAGCCAGGGGGACAATTTCGGCAATCAGCGTGTCGATGGAATCCGGGTCCATCAGGGCACAGCCATTTTTGGCGTACATCACCGGGTCAATGACCACATTGGAGGGTTTCCACTTGTCCAATTTTCGTTTCACGGCCAGCATTCCTTCCCGACAGGACAACATGCCGATTTTCACCGCATCGGGCGGGATGTCTTCAAATACGGCTTCGATTTGTTTCTCAATGATGTCAGGGCGAACGTCCTGAAATTCGATTACCCGGACGGTGTTCTCTGCCACCACCGATGTGATGACCGACATGCCAAAAACCCCGTGCGCAGAAAATGTTTTTAAGTCGGCCTGAATGCCAGCGCCGCCGCTGCAGTCCGAACCGGCAATGCTCAATACTTTTTTCACGGATCAACCTCCTGTACATTTGTTGGATAGATTACAAGCAATGTCCCGGATTGTACCGAGATGCTGCCGGGAGCACCGGTGAACCGGTTACTGACGCCCAGTGGATAAGTGCTGCGCAGCGTGGCGTTATTCAGCGGATATTTCAGGCCCTGTTCGGAGACACCTGTGGAAGTGCCGGAACAGGAAAAGACGGAAACGATTCCCCCGACGCCAGCCGGAAACGCAATGCTTCCATTGTGTACTGCGGTAATCACCGTATCCCGGGCAAACAGGTACCCACGTCCTCCACGGCATGCAAGACCGGCCAGGCACTGGATATTGGCAATGGTGTGATCCAGGCGGCCTCCGGTTCCACCATAAATGCAGAAGCGGCGGAAACCGCAGTCCCAGCCTTCGCGCAGAGCTGCCAGCATGTCAGTGTCATCCTTTTCCTGCGGCAGTACAATGGTTTTGGGGCCGCCGGCAGGCGGAGCGGACAGGGAATCGAAATCCCCGATCACCAGGTCAGGCACAACTCCATGTTTCCCCAGATAGGCAAAGCCCCCGTCCGCTGCAATGATAAAATCAGCGGACTGGAAATCGGGCAGCTGATAATGCTCTCCTGCTCCAAACAGGAAGCAGGTATGTTTCTTGCTTTTCCCCATAAGGAATATCCCTCTTCCAATACAAAAAAGGTGCCTTCCGGAAGAAAGCACCCTTTCAAACTAAGATTCTGTTTGAAATGCTTCCTGCGCCGGTCTTAACCGACAGGTTCCAAGGGTCAGGTTCCACCTTCTCAACTCGCATGCGGACGGTGTCCGCTTTGAGTCCCCCTGCATCACGCACAGTATAACAAACCCTTTATTGAAAATCAAGACGGCAGTGCGATTTGTTTTTTCATCACCGGGAGGATCCTTCTGCAATGGTCTGCCATTTCCCAGTACGGTATTCTGAAAAGGAGATAATGAAATTCACCAGCCATCCAATGGGTACGGCAGTCCAGATCATGGCGATTCCAAACCGTGGTGCCATAGTGACGGCAAAGGTGACACGAATTGCCAGATTGACAAAATTGGCAATCGTAAACATCTTCATATCCCCGGCGCCCCGCAGGACACCGTCTGTGACCATCTTCAGGCCAATGATCGTGAAAAACCATCCCATGAATTTCAGATAATTCGATCCGGTCCGCAGAGCAACCTGTGTTCCGTCGCTTCCCAGAAAAGAACTTGTGATTCCGGTATAGGAGGACTCCAGCACAACGCAGATCACAACAGCAAATGCCGCAACCAGAAGATTTGCAGCCCGATACCCTTTTTGGACACGATCCAGTCGATTTGCGCCAATGTTCTGCGCTGCATAGGAAGAAATGGCATTTCCAATAGCCGTCATTGGAACCACGCAGATGCTTTCAATCCGCATTGCAGCGGAAAAGCCTGCCAGCATTTTCGGCCCAAAGCTGTTCACGACCGACTGCACCAGCATCATGCCGATGGAGACGGTGGATTGCTGTAAAATCGAGGGAAGCGCAATCCGGGACATGTCTTTCAGCTCTTCCCAGCTGAAGACTTTCGGCTTTGGCTTTTTCCCTTCTTTCGTCCGGTTCCCGGTGGATTCCCCCGCCTCTTCCGGAGCATCGTCCCCGGTGCTTTCGTCCGTGTACCTTGATAAAGTGCGGAGAAACAGGAAAAGGGAAACGACAGCGGAAATCCCCTGCGCGATCAGGGTAGCCCAGGCAACCCCTGCAACGCCCATATGAAGGGACGTTACCATATATACGTCCAGAAAGATATTCAGGACGGATGAGAAAATCAATAAATACAATGGAGTGCGGGAGCGTCCAATGGCGTTGAACATGGCAGAAAGTACATTATAAATAAACAAAAACGGAAGGCCGATAAAGTAGATGTTCAGATAGACCGTTGCCATATCCAGTATCGAGGCCGGGGTCCGTAAAAGCTGCATGATCTTTCTGCCGGTCAGCAAGCCGAACGCACCCAGTAAAACAGCTATACCCAAAAACGCCAGCAGGGCAGTATAGGCGGACCGTTTCATTTTCCGATAGTTTCTGGCGCCGAAATAGCGGCTGGCAAGAACGGAAGCTCCCACACCGCCTCCCATAGCAATGCAGATAAACACATTTGTCAGGGAATAACATGCCCCCACTGCAGCCAGGGCATTCTCGCTGACATAACGTCCGACTACCATGGAATCCACCATGGTATAGAACTGCTGAAAGATATTTCCGATAATCATTGGCAATGAAAAAACAAACAAAGCCTTCAGTGGCTTATCATGTATCAAATACTCCTTGTCCATTCTTCGTCTCCCTCTGGATCTTTACAAATCAATTTTCATTGGTTCCCGGGCACTTTTTATTGCTTCCTGTTGTTCTCTGCCCTTTCTCTTCTTTCAGGCTTTTTTCAAATTCCCGTAAAAAATCCGCCAGAAAGTTTATCTGATCCGGTTTGGCTTCCTTCAGAACTTTACCAATTATCGCATCGTAATGCTCATGTGCCTTTTTATGATGCTCCACTGCAATAATTCCTTTAAATCCCCTAATGCATAGTGTTGCTTTTCTGTTGTTCGTATGATATGCTTTCGTCATACGGAAATGCAGGAGGGATAGAATGGAACGGGCGAAATCACGCAGGAAAACGCCATGGGAAGGGACTGAAAACATGACTGCGACACAGAAATTTTTGCAGGGACGCTACATTGCCAGCTACGAAAGCCGCCATCAGAAGGTTGCCGATAGTTGCGAAGCCGAGATGATTAATTCCCACATCCCCGCTAAATGCCCATACTGCGGGGCGGAAGGCTTTAAGAAGAGCGGCCATACGCGCAGCGGGGTGCAACGCTATATGTGCATCTGCGGCAAAACCTTCCTGCCCACTACGGGCACGATTTTCGATGAACACCGGATCCCAATCAGCGAATGGACTGACTACTGCTTAAATTTATTCCACCACGTAAGCATCACCGCTGACTCCTGGAACAACAAAAACGCATTCAGAACGTCCAGATACTGGCTTCAGAAGCTCTTCTTGACGCTCGAAGGGGTGCAGGACGGGGTCGTCCTGTCGGGCGACATCTGGCTCGACGAAACCTTCTATTCCGTCCGGGCGGAAGACATGGTGCGGAAGGACAACGGCGACAAGCTGAGAGGGCTGTCTATGAACCAGCTCTGCATTGGCGTTGCCACAGACAAGAAAAACAGTGTGGTTCTGCTGGAGGGCACGGGCAAACCTTCGCAAAAGAGGACATTTGAGGCATTCGGGGAACATATCAGACAAGGGTCGCTCTTAATCCATGACGGCGACACCTCGCACAGCCGCCTGATTAAGAAGCTTTCGCTGAAAAGCGTAGTGCATCCTTCTAAATCCTTAAAAGGGATGCCTGACAATGTGAACCCTATGAATCCGGTCAACCGCGTTCACGCCATACTTAAAAACTTCCTGAATTCTCACAGCGGCTTCAAACGCGAGGACATACAAGGATATCTGAACTTGTTTGCGTTTGTCACAAACCCGCCAGCCGAATTGTTGGAAAAAGTAGAGCGTGTGATAAATTTGGGATTTCAAAATCCCAGATTGCTAAGGTATAGAGAATTCTATGCTACTAATACTGATGTTGAAACGTAATCAAGCAACACTATGCATTAGGGGATTTATTCCTTTTATGGTTAACCGCAGCACAACCATTTTCTCATTCTCCGGGCTGGCTTTCTTCACAATCATTTCTTTTCGTTCCAGCCTTTTGGCAGTTTGCGATGCCGCTCCGCGCGTCACCTCCAGAAGGCGTGCAAGGCCGGAGATGTGCAGGGCAGGATGGTCTGCGATACATTGGAGCATATGGATCTCCGAGTGATAAAGTTCTGTACCGGTACCGAATGTCGTTGCCCGGTTGTCTGTTTCATAAAACTCGCTGATTACGTCCAGCAGAAGCTCACTGATGCTCAAAACGTCACCCCCAGGTATTTGCCGGTCAGTGAATCAATCCATTCAATGAATCAGTATCATGAATAGTCAATTCAATGAATTGGTATCATGGATCGGTTCATTCAATGAATCGATATCATGAATGGTTCATTCAATGAATCGATCAATGATCCCATTGTATAGCTGCTATACATAATTGTCAATGCTGTGCTGCAGGTTATTTGGGAAGGACCTGTCCATTGGACCATCCGATAGGGACGGGAAGCATGACAGACAGCAGGCAGTATTTTATGGTCGGTTGTCCAATGCAATTGACGAAGCAATGTGTTTCGGATATTATGTGGTTAAACGTTGATTTGCTGAAAAGGGAGTGTGAGCGGATCGTGCAGCAGATTTTACTGGTGGAGGATGACAGTACTATTATTATGGGGCTTTCCTATGCTCTGCGGGAAGAAGGCTACGAAGTAACGACCTGCCGGGATACCGCTTCTGCGAAGAAGAAAATCAAATTACAGGATTTTGATCTGGCCATTCTGGATGTGTCCCTTCCGGATGGAAATGGTTATGACCTCTGCAGGGAGATCAAAAAGGTTTCGGATACCCCCATTATTTTTCTTACCGTATTCAATGAGGAGTCCAATGTTGTAAAGGGCCTGGATATGGGCGCCGATGATTATATTGCCAAACCTTTCCGCCTGCGGGAGCTTTTATCCCGGGTCCGCACTGTACTGCGCCGTGCAGGAGGGGACGAAAGGGACATCATTCGTATGAACGGGCTTACCATTGATACGGGTAAGGGCATCGTGATGAAAAATGGTACGGAAATCCCCCTGACTGCTTTGGAATATCGGCTGCTGCAGACGTTTGCCGCAAACCGGGGACAGCTTCTTACCCGCAGACAGCTGCTGGAAGAGATCTGGGATGCAGGCGGGGACTTTGTAAATGACAATACGCTTACGGTATACATCAAACGACTGCGGGAAAAGATTGAGGAGGATCCTCAGCATCCCGTGCTGCTTCAGACGGTTCGCGGGATGGGGTACCGGATGGGAGACTAGCAGAACGCAATTCATGCCACTGTGGAGGTGGTCGGAAAGAGGCGGAGAAAGATTTGATGAAATGGCTGCGAAACCGGGAAATCAGAAAATTGCTGTGCATTATGCTGCTCATTACGATGGCAGCCGTTGTTATCACCCATGCTTTTTTACCGATTGCAGCTGTGGCAGCCGGAGCCGGCTGTCTGCTGCTGGACATCCTTTTTTTGATATTTGTCCGGAGACAATACCGGCTGCTCTCCGCGCTGGGGGATTATCTGAGGCGGGTGAACGACGGGGAATATGCACTGGAGCTTCCGGATAACGAGGAAGGCGAACTGTCCATCCTGAAAAGCGAAATTTACAAGGTGACAGTGTCCCTGAATGAGAGAAGCGAACAACTGAAGAGGGACAAGCTGCAGTTGGCGGATGCCCTGTCCGATATCTCCCATCAGTTCAAGACGCCGCTGACTTCCATGTCCGTCATGACGGAGTTATTGGAGGACAGTAATCTGGATGAGAGCCGGCGAAACGAATTTACAGCACAGCTGCAGCTGCAGCTGAAACGCCTGACATGGCTAACCAATGCGCTGCTTACGATTTCCCGGCTGGATGCGGAATCGGTTTCCTTCCGGTCCACCCCTGTTCCGCTTTCCCGCCTGATTGAAAAAGCTTTTTATCCGATACGGATCTCCATGGAGCTAAAGGAGCAGACCGTTTCCGTTCAGGCAGGGAAAGGGACCCTGTCCTGTGATGAAAACTGGACGGCGGAAGCGCTGACCAACATTCTGAAGAACTGTACGGAGCATACACCGGTGGGTGGCGAAATCCATGTTTTCGCTTCTTCCAATGTTCTGTTTACGGAAATCAAGGTCCGGGACAGTGGTCCGGGAATCGACAAAGCGGATCTGCCTTATCTTTTCGACCGCTTTTATAAAGGAAAAAGCTCCGCCGACAACAGTGTGGGGATTGGGCTGGCCATGGCAAAATCCATTGTGCAGGCACAGGGCGGCACCCTGGGCGCCAAAAATGCCTTGGAGGGCGGAGCGGAATTCATTCTGCGTTTTCCGAAGAAGTAGGCTTCAAAAGTCAGAAATATTTTGGAGTATGATGGGATATTTTATAGCAGCGATACGACTGGAAGCAGGTTTCTAAAAATCAAAAACATTTTGGATAGTCACCGGATTGTCACATGCAGGTTTTAAAATAATGTCAGATCCCATGGGGAGAAAAAAATAAGCGCAGACTGCAGAAGATGATTTTGTATCGGAAAACTGCTTTGCGTGGGGAGGTAAATTATTTTGGAAATCCTTCGGGTGGAAAACCTGACAAAAACATATGGACGCGGGGAAGCAAAGGTCCGTGCCCTGGATAATGTGAGCTTTACGGTGAACAAAGGCGAATTTGTCGCCATTATTGGTCCGTCCGGATCCGGCAAATCCACACTACTTCATATTCTGGGCGGCGTGGATCGGCCTACTTCGGGGAAAGTATTTCTCGAAGGCACCGATATTTATCAGCTGGATGAAACCAAGCTGGCCATTTTCCGGAGACGGCAGGTGGGATTGATTTATCAGTTCTACAATCTCATTCCGGTATTGGATGTGGAGGAGAACATCACGCTGCCCCTGCTGCTGGATGGAAGAAAGCCGGATAAAAAGAGGCTTACTGAGATGCTGAGTACCCTGAATATCAGCGATCGTGTCCATCATCTGCCCAATCAGCTTTCCGGCGGTCAGCAGCAGCGCGTGTCCATTGGCCGGGCCCTGATCAACAATCCGGCTCTGATGCTGGCGGATGAGCCCACCGGAAATCTGGACAGTGCCAACAGCGCGGATATTGTGCATCTGCTGCGTATGTCCAATGAAAAGTATTATCAGACCCTGATTCTGATCACCCATGATACGAACATTGCGCTTCAGGCGGATCGTGTCATTTCCATTGAAGATGGACGTATTGCCAGTGACGAGGTGATCCGGAAATGAATGTAATGAGCCGTTTTACCCTTCGCAGCATGAAGTCCAACAGGAAATGGACTGTGGTGACCATTATCGGGATCATTCTATCCACTGCCATGATCGCTGCGGTATCCACCTTCTGCTCTTCTTTTTTGGATACCATGCGCAGGGAAACTATGGCGGATACCGGAAACTGGCATGCCAGAGTCTCCGATGTACGGGTGGAAGACATACCTGCTTTTGAGAAAGCCAGGTTCAAGCCGGAAATTTCCCTCGGACAGGATGTGGGATATGCACAGCTGAAGAATGGAAAAAATGAAGACAAACCTTATTTGTTTGTGGAAAAATTCAGCGATGACAGCTATAAAAATACGCCGGTGAAATTATTGGAAGGGCGTATGCCGCAAAACGACGGGGAGCTTGTGCTGCCGGAGCATCTGAAGACCAACGGCGGTGTGGAGTACCATGTGGGGGACACCGTTTCCTTCCAGATTGGAAAGCGTAAGAGTTCGGATGCTTCGAATGGGGGCGTCCTGGACCAGTCCGTTCCCTATCAGAGCCAATCGGATCAGGAAAAGGGAGAAAGCCCGTACGAAACTTTCGTTCCGGAACAGACCCGCACATATGTAGTGGCAGGGATCATGGAACGACCCGGGTTTGAGCCCATTTCTGCCCCGGGGTATACTTCCATTACCCGTCTGGACAAGGAGGCGCTGCGTCCGGAGGACAAAGTCACCGTTACCCTGACGGCAGGAAGGCTGAGTCGCAGCTTTTTCCATGATGTGGGAAAAATTGTGAAAAGCATTGGCCTGGATGATACTCATGTGAAATATAACAGGGAGCTTTTGCGTTACAGTGGCATCGTTGCAAATGACTCTGCGCAGAATGCGATATATGGGTTCGCTTCGATATTCCTGATCATTATTATGGTGGCTTCCGTATCGCTTATTTACAACGCATTTGCCATTTCCATCTCCGAGCGGGTCAGTCAGCTGGGAATGCTGGCCAGTGTAGGCGCCACAAAGCAGCAGAAGCGCCGCAGTGTCTATTTTGAAGGATTCCTCCTTGGCGTTGTCGGGATTCCCCTGGGGATTTTTGCCGGGATTGCCGGCATCGGCATTACCCTTTCCGCCATCCGGCCGCTGTTGAACAGCTTTTCCAACTTTTCCTCCGAAGCCGGACTTGCGCTGCATGTATCCCTTCCGTCCATTGTGGCAGCTGCCGTATTGGCCGCTTTGACCATCTTTGTTTCGGTGTGGGTTCCTGCCCGGCGGGCATCGAAGATTATGCCTATTGATGCGATCCGCCAGACCAAAGAGGTGCATTTGACCCGCAAATCGGTAAAGACATCCCGGCTGACCCACGCTCTGTTTGGTTTTGAAGGGGAAATCGCCTTGAAGAATTTGAAGCGCAGCCGGAAAAAATACCGTTCCACTGTGATATCGCTTACCATCAGTCTGGTGCTGTTTCTGACGGTTTCCTATTATGCAGAAGCTCTGGGAAGAAGCGGAGGCTATATGCAAACCGGCGTAAATTATGATCTGATGGTATCCTATAGTAGTGCAGGGCAGGGAATCCAACAGATCAATCAGGAAATTGCTGCTCTGAAGGACGTAAAGGAAACCACTCAGATGAAAGAAACCGTCGGTTCCTACCCAATAAAGGATGCAAAGCTTTCGAAGCTGGTGCATCGGGTTTATGATAAGGATGAAATCAAGGATTTCAGGATCAAGCTTGCCTGTCTGGATGATGAGAGCTTTGACCGGTATACTGCTGAATTGGGCGTGGACCCTGGGGAATATCGGGATCCGGAGCATCCGCGGATGATTCTGATCAATTATGGGCAGACCTATGTCAATGGAAAACGTACCGGAGGGGAGCTTCTGGATATGAAACCGGGGGATTTCCTGCACTTTTCCCCTGAGGATGAGGATTTGGAAGATGGGAGCGAAGGAAATCACAAAGTGGAGATGGAGATTGGGCTGCTGACCGACCAAAGACCCATGGGCATTCTTATTTCTCCTCTGCTGGAAGTGGAAGGAGTGGTCAGCAATACGGTCTTTGACAGCCTGCCGGATGAGTTCAAGGATCTGGATTCCGAAGGCCATATCAGCTATCAGCAGCTATTCCTGACCTGTGACAAGGAGAATGCCGACAAAGTGGATGCACAGATCCGGGAAAAGACCCAGGGATTCTCGAGCAGGGCCTATATTTATAACGTCGCTACTGAGGCACAGAGCGAACGGAATCTACTTATCGTACTTCGTGTTTTCATCTACGGGTTTATCACTCTGATCAGCCTTATCTGCATCGCCAATATTTTCAACACCGTCACCACCAACATTGCTCTGCGGCGGCACGAATTTGCCATGCTGCGCTCGGTTGGCATGACCCCACGGAGCTTCAACAGGATGATCCGGTTTGAAAGTATCTTTTACGGGCTGAAATCGCTGATGTTTGGGTTGCCAATCAGTATCGGAATTTCCTTTTTCCTGCACAGGATGGAGGAAGATGTGTATGAGGTTGGCTTTGCCCTGCCATGGAAGAGCTATTTGGCAGCGATCGTTCTGATCTTTGTCATTGTGGGAGTCACCATGTTGTATTCCACTTCAAAGGTCAAGAAAGAGAATATTATCGATGCCTTGAAAGAGGATAATTTATGATGGGCTGTTTCTCCCTCCCGGTGAGACAGGAAACAAGGGAAAGAAAACAAAACAGGTAAAAAAAGCCATGACATACTATTCACAGAGAGTAATAGACATCAGGACGAAAGGATATTGCTTGCAGCTAGTGATTTAGCTTCAGCTTCCTTGTTTTTTATACCGGGATTTTTTATTTTTTTATTTTGATTTTTTGGAGGAGCATTCCCTGCAGTAGCCATATACGACGATATGATGGCCTACTACATGGAAATCCTCCTCTTCAATTTTTGGAACGAAGTTTCCCATGGGACAGTTGTCCATGGGCAGAATTTTGCGGCAGCCCAGACAGATGGCGTAATGTTTGTGCCGGGATCGGTTCAGCTCATACAATGCCATTTCATTATCCATCATGGAAATTTTCAGGACGATGCCTTCTTTCTCAAAAAGGTCCAGAATCCGGTATATGGTGGACATCCAGACGGTGCCGCCGTCCTTTTCAATCTCGGTGCTGATGTCCATGGCGCTCAGGGGCTCTTCCGCATGCTCCAATACGGAGAGCACCTTCTGCCGGGGCCTGGTTCGTTTCAGGCCGGATGGCCATTTGATGTTTTGTTCTTTCATTTCTATCACAGCAGGGCTTGTCTCCCATCGTTCCCATTAAGGGGATGGGGATCCGCCCTTCTCCTTTCGTACGTTTTTCCTTCTTATTTCCGATTTGCAGCAGCCGGCACGGTGCGGCGGGCAAATCTTTTGATCAACAGCAGGGCCACCAGGCAAAGGACTCCGATCAGGACAATGGTGCCTCCGGGCTTGAGCCGCAGGTAATAGGACAGAAATAATCCGGCTATGGTAAAGGAAACGGCAAAAAGAATGGAGTACACCACCGTCTGCTTATAGCTTTTTCCCACCTGCATGCCGCAGGCCACCGGCACCACCATCAGGGAGGAAACGATCAGGGCCCCTACCGTCCGTGCGGCAATGGAAACGGTAACGGCAGTCAGGATTGTGAAGATAAAGTTGATCGATTTTACCGGAATGCCGGCCAGCCGAGCAGACTGTTCGTCCAGGGCGATGTAGAACAGCTCTTTGTACAGCAGCAGAAAGGTAAGCAGCACAGCGCAGCTGATGCAGACAACCAGGATCATTTCAAAATCACTGATGGCCACAATGCTTCCGAATAAAAAGCTGTTGAAATTGGCGGCGTTTTTGACAAAACCGGATAATACCCCTGCAAGGCCGATGCCTGCCGACATGATGATGGCAATGGACATCTCGGAAAACTTCGGGATTCGTTTACGGATGGCCTCAATACCCAATGCCGCAGCGATACATGTGACCACAGCACCCAAAATGGGGTTGATGCCCATGACCAGACCGGCAGCGACCCCGGCCAGCGAGGTATGGGACAGGGCGTCCCCCATCATGGAAAGACGCTTTAATACGACAATAATTCCGATGCAGGGGACTATGACGGCAAGCAGGATCCCTGCCAGAAAAGCCCGCCGCATGAAGTCATATTCCAGAATTGCCATGATCCGGCCTCCTTTGGTGCTTGTGTTTTTGGGAAAGCTCTTTTTCAATCTGGGCCTTCTTCAGCTCGATAAGGGTTCCTTCTTCCAGGCACAGGACCCTGGACACATGGTTTTCGGCCCGGGCGATATCGTGGGTCACCATGACAATGGTGAGCCCGGCTTCCTCGTTGCATTCCGACAGCAGTTCAAAAAAGGACTGGACGGAACGGGCATCGACTCCATTGGTTGGTTCATCCAGCAGCATGATTTCCGGATCGTTTACCAGAACCCGTGCCAACAGCACCCTCTGCTGCTGCCCGCCGGAAAGCTCCCCGATCTTTCTCCCGGCGTAATCCTTCATTCCCACCAGTTCCAGTGCGTGAAGCGTTTTTTCCCGATGCTCTTTCTTTGGGAAACGCATCAGGCCGATCCGGGAAAACAAATTGGCCTGCACAATCTCCTGGACAGTGGCGGGGAAGCCGGCTCCGGATCCCAGTCCATTCTGTGGAAGATAGCCGATCTTCGGCCAGTCCCGGAACTGACGGATGTCCTGGCCCAACAGACGGAGATCTCCCGAAGACGGTGCCAGCTCTCCTAGTATCAGCCGCAGCAGAGTGCTCTTTCCGGCTCCGTTGGAACCGATGATGGCGATAAAATCCCCCGGACGGACGGAGAAGCTGACTCCTTCAAAGATCGGTGTGCTTTCATATCCAAAGCTTAAGTTTTTTGCTTCGATGACGTTTCTGCCGGACATTTCTCCTCCCCTTCTTCCTTCCATCCCTTTTACCAGCCGGACTTTTTCTTCTTCCATCCCTTTTCCTGTAAATCTCCTTTTACTGCAAATCTTCTTATTCCTGCAAAACTCCTTATTTCTGCAAATCTTCTTATTCCTGCGACTCTCCTAACTCCTGCAAATCCTCCTTAGGGGGATTTTCTACTGCAGGGCTTTTTTCAGGGCCCTGGCATTCTGACGCATGACGGAAAAGTAATCATCGCCCGAAGCCAGCTGTTTCTCGCTAAGACCTTCGATGGGGTTCAGCACAGCGATCTTTGCGCCAACGGCGTCGGCTATGGTTTCGGATACCTTTGGACTGACCAGTTCCTCAAAAAAGATCACCTTTACGCCATATTTCCGTGCCAGTTCAATGATCTCGGCCATTCTTGCCGGGTCCGGCTCCGAATCGGGCACCAGACCTTCCACACCGATTTGATGGAGCCCGTAGGCTTCACAAAGATATCCGAAAGCCTGGTGGGCCACGACGATGTCCTTTTTTGGCAGGGCGGAAAAGGTATCCTTCAGCTCCCTGTCCAGCTGATCCGTTTCTCCGGCGTATTTGGCGTAATTGGCTTCATAATAGCTTTTATTTCCGGGATCTGCCTTCACAAACCCGTTTTTTATGTTTTCCATTTCTTTTTTGGCATACTGAGGATTCAGCCAGACATGAGGATCTGATGATGGATTGTTTCCCTTTTTCTTTTCTGAGCTTTGGCCCTTCAGGAGGGGAACATCCTTGGAAGCCTCCACCGGGATCAGATTCCTGTTTTGGAGGGAGGCCAGCACACCTTTTGCCCAGCCCTCCAGGCCGGCACCATTGTAGACAAACACATCGGCTTTTTCCAATGTCACGATATCGGAAGCGGCAGGCTCCCAGTCGTGGGGCTCCGTCCCGGCCGGCACCATGTTGGTGACAAGAACTTTACCACCGCCGATCTTTCGGGCAAAATCATACATGGGATAAAAGCTGGCACAGACTGACAGCTTCCCGTTCTGCAACTTATGTCCGCCCTTTCCCGGAGTGGAAGGATTCCGGGACGAACCACATCCGGTAAAAAGCAGAAGGATCAGGCATCCCGTTAGCAGGATTTTTCGGAATTGTTTCATCTGCGGCAGACCTCTTTTCTTCTTTCTCATTTAACATGACCATTGCCTGTTTCAATATTCGCAGATCATGACCATGGCTTGTATCAATATTCGCAGATCATGATCCAAATGCACATGGTTCGCATTCGCATTTATTATAATCCTGCGTTTTGGGAAAGTCAAGAAAGGAGGGAAATATCTGCCCCGACAAGGGTAATCTGCCGGACTCGGCTGTTCAGGAAGGAGACTCCAAGCCTGATGGACAGTGCCGGAGCCACATCAACTTCGGTTTCGGCAGGAAACCGATTCCCTGCGGACAAGACGGACGTCCAGGGTTACATTTTCAGAAGGGGCAGCCGGGTCCTGAATGTGACGGAACAGAAGATCTGTTGCTGCTTTGGCCTTTTTGGGGAAGCTCTGGCTTATGGTGGTCAGTCTGGGCGTCACGTAGCCTGCGATGGACAGATCGTCAAAGCCGATAATGGAGTAATCCCTGGGGGCGATCCGATTTCGGTCCCGGAGAAGATCCATCAGTGTGACCGCAAGCAAGTCTGCGGATGTGAATATGGCGATATGCTCTTCTTCAAATTCACATATGGTATCCACGATATCCAATATGGAATCCCTGGTATCCCTGGCCTCCAGGATATGAGAGCGGTCCAAAGAGTAACCCGCCTTTTCCAGGGTTTCGCGAAAGCCCCTGAACCTGCCCCGTACGACCCCGGAGGCAAGCGGCCATCCGACGAAGGCGAAGTCTTTATGACCGTTGTCAAGCAGGTATTGGGCAGCCAGTTCTCCGCCTTTGTAATCGTCCACCCCGACATTGGTAATCTGCCGGACCCGGCTATAACTGTCGGTAAATATCAGGGGGATATGGTTATCCTGCATGATCTTCTGGATTTCTCCGTCAAAGGTACCCACGAAAATAGCTCCTTCCACATTCCAAGCCCGGAGCCGCTGAGTGATATCACCATATTGATCCGTGAAATGAAGCATCAGATAATAGCCCTGCTTCTGGATCAGCGGCACGATTTCCCCGACCATGGTGGCATTGTATGGGTTGGCCAGCTCATTTTGGCGGCCCCGGACAATGAGGGAAACAATGTGGGACGATTTGGAGGACAACGAGCGGGCGGTGGAGTTGGGAACATAATGTTTTTCCTTTATGATAGCCTGTATCTTTTTTATGTTTTCCAGCGACACCTTGGAGAAATTGCCGTTTACCACCCGGGAGACGGTCATAACACTGACGCCTGCTTCCCGGGCAATATCTTTTAGAGTAACCATAAGCCCCTCCTTTCTGCTGCAGCTTTCAGCGATGATAGGGACAGTGATGAAAAAATATCTTTCAATAGAATGCTCCTTTGTGTTTTGGGATAACGATAAACCCAAGTAAATCATTATATTATGTCATATTTCTATTATAAAGACTTATTTGGATAAAAGGCAAGCTTTATTTTCAGTAATCCATGTTATGAAACATAAAATATTTTTGGGTATTTCTCTTGACATATCAAAAATGATTTGGTATATTACAATTGTACTGGTGTTAACGATAACAGTAGAGATCGTTAGCGGTTTTCCGGTTTCCTATGTATGCTGTCTGGCTTTTGATTTTTATTTGATCGATAGGGAAGCAGTAGGGGAAAAGAGGGGGCTGCGGGATGAATTCGGCAAATACACAACAACCTATAAGAGGGAAGATGCAGCATCTGTGGCGACGGACCCGCCGCAACCTGGGACTGTATCTTCTTTTACTGCCAGCGGTCATATTGCTTATATGCTTTGCATACAAGCCCATGTACGGGGTTATCATAGCCTTTAAGGATTTCAGGCCGGCTACGGGCATTACAGGAAGTCCCTGGGCGGATCCATGGCATAAGTATTTTACAAAGTTCTTCAAGTCCTTTCAGTTTGACACTACCATTCGCAATACGCTTGTCATCAATCTTTACAGTCTGGCTGCGGGTTTTCCACTGCCTATTTTACTGGCTCTTATCGTCAATCAGATGAAGGGCAACTGGTTCCGGAAAAGTTTTCAGACCATTACCTATCTGCCTCATTTTATCTCCACCGTTGTTATGGTTGGGATTATCATACTGTTTCTTTCCCCCGGCAGCGGTTTGATTGGAAATACCTATCGTCTGTTCGGGAAGGAGGCTCCAAATCTGATGGGCAGCGCCGGAGCCTTTTCCAGTGTATATGTATGGTCGGATATCTGGCAGAATTTCGGCTGGGACAGCATTATTTATATTGCGGCTTTGTCTTCCGTGGATCCGAGTCTGTATGAGGCGGCAACAGTAGACGGTGCCAGCAAGCGGCAGAAGATGTGGCACATCGATGTTCCCATGCTGATTCCCACGGCTGTTATTCTTCTCATAATGAGAGTTGGCGGCTTGATGGGCCTGGGCTTTGAAAAGGTTTATCTCATGCAGAATGACATGAATCTGAAGACCAGTGAAGTAATCTCCACCTATGTTTATAAAATGGGTATTCTCAGCGCCCAGTACAGTTACTCGGCTGCCATCAATATGTTCAATACGATTATTAACTTTATATTGTTGTTCGCCGTCAATCAGATTTCCAGGAGATTCAGTGAAAACAGTCTGTGGTAGGAAAGGGGAAAAGGCATGGTTATCCGGACTTCCGTAGAAAGGCCTGCCAGGATCCGCCGGAGTCAATCGGATCTTGTATTCAATCTTTTTATATATGGCTTTGCAATCCTTACTCTTGTTATTGTACTTTATCCTTTGTATTTTGTGGTCATTGCTTCTTTCAGCAGTCCCAATGCTGTTTCAGCGGGAAAGGTCTGGTTTTATCCGGTGGGATTTACCCTGGACGGATACAGAGAGCTGCTGAAGCATGCGGATATCTGGATCGGATATCGAAATACCATCGCCTACACCCTTATGGGGACCCTGATTGGGATCGCAGTCAATATTCCGGCTGCTTATGCCCTGTCCCGCAAGGATCTGGCAGGCCGGGGGTTCTTTACCTTTCTGTTCGTGTTTACCATGTTTTTCAGCGGAGGACTCATCCCCACCTACCTTACCGTGCAGGATTTTCATTTGTACGATACCTTCTGGGTAATGGTTCTGCCTTTTTCCGTATCCGTTTACAATATCATTGTAGCCCGTACTTTCTTCAGCACCAGCATTCCATCGGATTTATGGGATGCTGCCCAGATTGACGGATGCGGGAATAT
This sequence comes from Eubacteriales bacterium mix99, assembly GCA_038396605.1. NCBI lineage: Bacteria > Bacillati > Bacillota > Clostridia > Eubacteriales > Eubacteriales bacterium mix99. The sequence continues at coordinate 947,985 of CP121690.1, read as the reverse complement.
CCGATATTTCTTTCAAATCGTGATTCCCCTTTCCAAGGCAGTGATTGCAGTGATTGGTCTGTGGACGGCAGTATGGCACTGGAATTCCTATTTCAACGCCCTGATTTATCTGAAGGATCCGAATCTCTATCCCCTGCAGCTTATTCTGAGGGATATTCTGATTACCAATAATATGCAGAGCGCCATGGGGACGGGCGAGGCGGCACAGATTGCCCTTCGGAAAGCTGCGCTTATGCGTTATGCGGTTATCATTGTTTCCACGGTTCCCATTATGGTGTTCTATCCTTTTGTCCAAAAATATTTCAACCAGGGGGTTATGATCGGAGCCGTGAAAGGCTAGCGCTCCATTATATATTTCGGAAGCGGTTCTGTGGACTGCTTCTCATAAAAGGAACAAGGAGGTATTTCAAAAATGAAAGCCATTTTCAAAAGAGCTGCCGGCCTTTTGCTGACAGCAGTCCTGATTGTCTCATTGGTATCCGGATGCGGAAGCGGCGGCAATGACAGGAAAGCCGGGAAAGATACTGGAAAAACTGCAGAGGGAACTTCTGAAAAGGAAAGCTTCAGCAAGGAAGGACTGCCGATTACCAGGGAGCCTGTTACCTTGACGGTGCTGACGACCCGTTGGGGAAGTATGGGCGATTCCTTCACCCAAAATCAATGGCTCAGGGATCTGGAGAAGGAAACCAATGTCAAACCAAAATGGCAGGTTCAATCTTTAAACGACTGGGGAGAGCAGAAATCCATTCTTCTGGCCAGTCACGAATTGCCGGATGTGATTCTTGGCAGTGAAACATTCAATGATGCTGACATTATCAATAATACGGATCTGTTTCGGGACCTGACGGATCTGATTGACCAGTACATGCCCAATCTGAAGGCAGCAATGAAGGTCGTTCCTACTTTTGAGACCATTGTTACCTTTCCGGACGGAAAGATCTATTCCCTGCCAAAGAATCTTCCTTCCCGCCCCCAGACCCGTAATCAGCCGATTATCAACAAAAAGTGGCTGGACAACCTGAATCTGAAGGAACCTTCCACCATTGAAGAGCTTACCGACGTTCTCCGCGCCTTTAAAACAAAGGATGCCAATGGAAACGGAGATCCGGATGACGAGTTCCCCATATGCGGAGCAAAGGGCCTTCCCATGGATTTATTGAATCCGTTTGGAATTACCGATTTGAGCAACAGTCATATGATGGTTCAGGAAGATGGCAGCCTGGTGTATTATCCGACCGCGGATAACTACAAGGAAGGAATTAAGTGGCTTAATACTCTCTTTCAGGAAGGCATTATCGATCCGGAATCCTTCACGCAGGATGAGACCATGCAGAACGGCAAACGCCAGAATGAAGCGGCTTCCCTGGTAGGGCTTGATTATGCCTGGACCCCGGATGCATTTTTCGGGAAATGGTCTCCGGAATATATTGCATTGCCCCCGATAAAGGGCCCGGATGGAAAGCAATATGCAGAAGGGGATCCGAATGGTGTTTACAGCATCATGCGGAATGAGGCAGAAATCACGGCATCCTGCAAAACACCTGAGATTGCGGCACGCTGGCTGGATCAGTTCTATGACGGGGAAGCCAGCATCCAGAATTTCTGGGGCGCGGTCGGTACAGTAATCAACAGGAACGATGACGGAACCTATACCCTGAATGATCCGCCGGAGGGGACCAGCGCAGATGCCTGGTACTGGGATCAGAGCCTGCGGGATTTCGGCCCCAAGTATGTAAGCCCCGAATTTCAGGACAAGATCAAATTATCCCCGGAAAGCGGCGATGGTCTGAAAGTGGAACTTTCGAAACTGGGAGATCCTTTTATCACCACACCTTATCCTTCCGTCATGTTTACTGCTGAGGAAACGGAAGCTTTGGCCACCTATCGAACGGATATCGATAAGTTTGTGAGTACTACCCGGGCAGAGTGGATCACCAAAGGCGGCATTGACAAAGGCTGGGACGATTATGTCAGGCAGCTGGAGGATATGGGCCTGAAAGATATGATCAAAATTTACGAAGATGCGTATGATCGCTATCAGAAAATAAGTAAGTAAGCGAGGAAATGAAATCCATATAAGGCCTTTGGATACCTGAAGTTTTAGAAAGTCTCCTGGACGTTCACTCCAGGGGGCTTTTCATAATGGTATTGTCCGGCGGGCGCACGCCCTGGTCCAACTTTGCCATCACCTGTGAGGCGTTTATCTTCCTTTCAATGAGGCCGGTGTCGTACATCCAGTTAATGTTGGCCTGCCAGTTTTCTGCGGTTTGGCTCAGGAAGGGAGAGTAATCCGTTTCCATCGGTGGCAGCAGTGTTTGGCAGGATTTTTTCTCCACAGTGGGAGACAAAGGAAAATTCTCCTCGTTCTGATGGTCCAACAAAATTTGCAGGCAGGCTTCCGGGTCCTCCTGAAAATCCGCAAAACCTCTGGCAGAGGCCCGCAGGAAACCCGTCAGCACCTCTGGCTCGGTTTCAATCATTTTGTCGCCGGCCAGGAACACGGTCTCATAGTAATCTGGAATGCCGTATTCGTTGACCATAAAGTAGTTTACATGGAAGCCCTCTTCTTCCATCTGGGGGACCTCATGATTCACAAGGCAGCCAACAGTGGCGTCCACATTGCCGGTAGTCATGGAATTCATCAGATCGAAACCCACGTTCATCATCTTCACGCTGGAAAAATTCGCGCCGTCAGCCTTCATCATGGTCCGTACCAGAGCTTCGCTGAGGTTCGTGCCGGCATAACCTACAGCCCTGCCCGTGAGATCCCTGGGGCTGTGGATGTTCTTTTCTGCCAGAGACAGGATGATGTTCAGGGGCGACTGCACCACAGCGCCAATAGACTTTACACCGATACCCTGGTTGGCAACCGCCTGAATGATATCATGCTCATAATACATGCCGATCTCCGCCTTTCCCGCGGCCACAAGGGACAGAGCATCGTTTTCATTGGCAGGGAACTGAATCTTCACATCCAGTCCTTCCTCCTTGAAGTAACCCCGCTCAATGGCGGTGTAGAGAAAGGTATGCAGGGCGTTGGGGTACCAATCCAGTACCACGTTGATCTTCCGAAGGGTTTTCCTGTTCCCGGCGCCTTTTTGTTGGGCACAGCCGGTCAGCATGGTAAGTAACATTATCGCTGGCAGAAGCAGCGCGGTCCTCTTTTTCATGAGCAGTTTATCCTCCTTCTTATTGGCCGCGCCAGGTTATGATGCGCTTTTCAATGATACTGATCACCGCCACAAGAATCATGGCCACTACAGACAGCAGCAGAATGGGTGCAAAGACCCCGGCTCCGTCCAGCTGTGTCATCATCCGGCGACTGAAATAACCAAGGCCGCTCTGGGCGCCCAGCCACTCTCCTATGGCCGCTCCGATAACAGACAGAGGCACCGCCATTTTGATGGCGGAAAAAAAGTTGGGAAGGGCTGCCGGAAGCTTCAGCTTCCGAAAAATCTACCGTTTGTCGGCTTCGAAGGTAAAGAGCAGCTCCATCATCTCCGTCTTCACCGACCGGAATCCGTCAAACATTGTGATGGTGATGGGGAAAAAGGTCATCAGTACGGTTACCAGCACCTTGCTCCATAGGCTGTAGCCGGACCACAGCACAAACAATGGCGCAAGGGCTGTGGTTGGAATGGTCTGGGAAGCGATGATCAGCGGGTATAGCGCCTTTTCCGCAGCCGGGTGCCCATCCATTAAAACGGCAAGCCCAAGTCCGAGAACAACGGAAATCACAAGGCCAACGCCTACCACCGCCATGGTTGCGGGCAGATGCACGCAAAAGAGGGGAACCCGCAACTCCCACAGCCGCAGAACCACTTGCACGGGACCTGGTAGAATATAGGCCGCGTCCATACCCATGGCAACAATTTGCCAGAGCATAAGAAGTGCCAGCACCAGCATTGCGGCCGGGAGGTTGCCCTGATTGGATTGTCTCATGATACTTTCCTCCTGAGCATGGCAATCAGCTGTTCTTTTTGCACCAGCATCTCTGACTGCTGCAGGGTTTCCGGCGTCCGGGGGTACCCGGCGGGAATCCGAAAGGAGCGCAGCTGGGTGATGGGCGCTCCTTCCGCAGCCAGCACCCGGTTGGAGAGGAACAGCGCCTCCTCCACATCATGGGTGACAAAGAGAACCGTCTTACGCTCCCGCTCCCATTGCTCCAACAGCCACTCCCGCATGGTCAGGCGGGTCAGATAGTCCAGCGCCGAAAACGGTTCGTCCAACAGGAGAAGGTTGGAACCGGTGAGCAACGTCCGGGCAAAGGCTGCCCGCTGGCGCATACCGCCGGAGAGCTCTTTGGGAAATTTTCTTCCCTGGCCCTCCAGGCCGACAGCCGCCAGCGCCTGCTCTGCACGTTGGTTCATCTCGGATTCGGAAAAGGCGCCCTGAATTTCCAGCGGCAGCCGAACGTTCTTCACCACGGTGCGCCAGGGGAGCAGCATATCCTGCTGGGGCATATAGCCGCAGTAATGCTTTTGGCTGTCTATGGGCATTCCCTCCACCAGAATTCTGCCGCTTTTTGGATCCTGCAGCCGGTTCACCAGACGAAAAATAGTGCTCTTTCCGCAGCCGGAAGGGCCGATGATGGATACAAACTCTCCATCGTCCACATGGAAGGAAAGGTGGTCGATGATGGAGAAGTCCTCCTCCTTATATTGAAAGGTTACATTTTTAAAGGTCAGCATGGTTATTTCCTCATTTCCCAGGCCATATCCCAGAAAGTCTGTTCATACCGGGAACAGGTGATAAAGATTTCCTCCAGATGCCGAAGCTGCTTTTCGGAATCGTCTGCCGTCAGCCGCCCGGTCGCATCGATCAGCTTTCGGTTGGCCTGCGCATAACCGGGGTCTGCATAGCCGCGTATCCACTCGCCATAAAAGGGATGATCCGCGCAGGCAGGACGGTCCTCCACCATCTTCCCGGCAATGGCTTCGTAGCTCAGGGCACAGGATAGTATGGCCGCGGCAATTTCACCCGGGCCTCCTTCATAGGCTACCCGGAGCATATAGGAGGTGTAGGAAAGGTTGTCCAAAGCTATGGGAGCCTGTTCCGCCTCTTCGGGAGAGATGCCAAGCCGCCGCATATAGTCCTTATGGATGTCCATTTCTCCATTCAGGATCTGGGATATATAGCCGGCAAACAGGCGCATGGTTTGCCTGTCACGCGCTTTGGATACGCCTATGGCGAAGACCCTGGCATAATCAAACAGATACAGATAGTCCTGCACCATGTAATATTGAAACTTTTTCTGGTCCAGGGTGCCATCGGCGATTCCCCGGACAAAGGGATGGGCATGGCAGGCCGCCCATAGTTCTTTTGATGCGTCAAGCAGACGCTGCGTTATTCTCATGGTATACAAACTCTCCAGTTTACTATTTTTTTATGGCAAAAAAACAGGAGACACCGTTGCGGTGTCTCCGAAAGAATCAAAGGAATCAGATATGACTCCCTACGGCGGCATTATCCGCATCAGGTTCCAGGGTCGAAGTCTGATGACTTCCTCTCAGCCTGCAATACAAGCTCCCCACTTTCAGATGATTATATCGCTGTGGTTTAAGAAATGCAAGATTGGGGACGGATAACTCTCGGATAAGGGGAGTGGAGTACTTATCTGAGAATCCAACACCGGAAGAAATTATGGAGAAAGCAGCCAAAATGACTGGAACCAACCCCAAAACAGGAAAACAAATTATGGACTCTGGCTGGAAGGAAATTCATTGAATATGATTATGTGATTCCTCTGAGTCAATATTTTGGCGCTGTGGAGTGTACCGGACGATTCGATCATCCGGCTGATCTGAAGTGGTCCTTAAACAGCGATGAGTTTATAGCCACTATGCAGTGGATTGTGGATGCCTGCCAATACGTACCGGATGCAGCCACAACCGGTAAGGGCGCAGAAAAATTTGGGAAGAAGGATAATGACATAGCGATTGCAATGGATAACAATGGTGTGGCTATTATGAATGAATACTATAACACAAAGGACGAATCTTTATTGGAACGTTATCAGCCAACGATGCATGTAGGAACAGACGGAGGCAACTGGACCCCTGTAGATGGCATGGGTATTTGCTCCCATTTGTCTGGAAAGGATGCAAAGCAGGCATGGGAAATACTGAAATATATGTGTGGTCCGGAAACGAAGGAATGGGATTACAGGAACTATGGTCCTAAGGCGATTGGTCACTTGATCAGTAAAGATCTGTATGATCCAAAGGATAAGTTTCTTGCCAAAAATTCGGAGGTCATGGCAAAAGCAATCCATCCTGGCTATGAGATCAATCCTTTTTACGGCTCCAATATGCAGCCTGCCTTTGCCAGCATGATCAGCAGATCCATTGCCGGGGAGAAGGTGCACGTTTCGAAAGAATTGAATGATCTCCAGGATAAAGCCGTCCAGTGGTCCAGGTCCAAAAAATAAACTTGAACTATTTCGCCTTTTTCTGTATCATGTGTATTGATTTGAATCTATCCATTTTGGAGAAACAATTTGGAGGAAGGAAAGGAACAGATATCAAAAGTCCAGGACAGAATCGCAAACAGAAACAGGAGGATACGAAATGAAAAAATTGGCGATCATCGGTTGTGGAGGAATCGGCGGATATCATCTCAGTCATTTCCTCGGGTTTTCGGACATTGAATTGGCAGGCTTTTGTGATTTGATTCCCCAGCGGGCGGAAAGTTTTGTGAAACAGGCAAACAGCGGGAAGGCATTTACAGATTTCAGAGAGATGTATGATGCGGTTCAGCCCGACATGGTCTTTATCTGCGTTCCGCCTGCCTGCCATGGGGATATTGAGATGGAGACCATAAGACGGAGGATTCCCTTTTTTGTGGAAAAGCCGTTATCCCTGGATCTGGATCTGGCCAGGCAGATCCGTGATGAAGTGAAAAAGGCGGGCTTGATCACGGCATCAGGATTCCAGTGCCGTTACAGCAATCTGGTAAAGCCAAATGTCCGGTTTATAAAGGACAACGAGGTCACATTCATTGACTGCATTCGGATAGGCGGTGTGCCGGAGACTCCATGGTGGAAGGAGAAGTCCCTTTCCGGCGGGCAGATCGTAGAGCAGACCATTCATCAGTTTGATATCATCCGCTATGTGTTTGATGAGCCGGAAATGGTATTTACTCTTGGAACCAGGGGCTTTGTGAAGGGGATTGACGGATATGATACCGATGATCTTTCCACAACGGTGGTAAGGTTCCATAGTGGTGCTCTGGCAACCATCTCCACAGGATGCTATGCGAAAAGCGGGGAGGCGGCAGACAGCAAGGTCGTCTTCAGTGCGAAGGATGGCAGGGCTGAGCTTCGTATTTTGAATGATCTGAAGCTATTCGGCTGCAGGGACAGCAGCGGGGATTCAGCGAAGGAGGATAAAGGATCCAAAGAGCTGGTGGTCCAGGGAGACGGTACGATGACTTCTTCCGGGTCCGGCGGGATTGTTTTCAAACAGGAAGGCGATGCCGGCATTTTATGCGATCGTACCTTTATTGATGCGGCTATCACAGGGGATGGTTCCCGGATTCGTTCGCCCTATGAGGATGCCCTGCGTTCCCTGGAGTTTACCCTTGCCTGCAATCAGTCCATGGAAACTGGACTTCCGGTAAAGATTGAAAACAAATAGCTTTTGAAACAGGGGCATTGTTTGATAGGAATGTCCCTGTTTTTTTAAGGATTTAAATGTATAAATTATGATTATTATCAAAATATTAGCACGTTATTCTTCCTTTTTTCTGCCTGACCTTCCCTGGCTCATTTTCCTTCAGTGAAATGATTGACATACCTTTGCGTTCGTTATAATATGTAATGGATGCAATCGGTTGCAAAGGAGGAAGCTATGGCTATCACAATTAAGGATATTGCGGAATATGTTGGTGTTTCTCCATCGACAGTTTCCAGAGTGTTAAACGGAAACAATGTCATCTCGGAAGCGACGGGGGAGAGAATCAGGGAAGCCATGAGGGAATTGGATTATCATCCGAACAGCAGGGCAAGGAATTTTGCCAGGCGCAGTACGAATACAATCGCCCTGATTATCAATGCGGAGAATGAAGGGGCTTTTTTCAATACTTTTTTTAACAGAAGCGTCTACGCCATTGAAAAAGTAATGCAGAACCATAAATACGATGTTCTGATCACAAATGATTCGGACAATACCGGTTCAAACACCGGTTCCTCCGTGAGCGAACTGGTATATGAACAGAAGGTTGATGGCCTGATCCTTCCCTGTGCCAGCGTCCGAAAAGAATTACTGGAAATATTGGAGAAAGAGAATTTTCCATATGTGGTACTTGGCGAGCCCCTGATCCATTCAGAGAATCTGGTGTGGGTCGATGTGGAGAATGAGACCGGCAGCCGACAGGCAGTACGGCATTTGGCGGAACAGGGATATCAAAAAATAGTCCTGGTTGTGGAGAATGAGAATACGATATTTGCGAAAAAGAGAATCAAGGGGTATTGCCGGGGAGTTTCGGAAGAGGAGAAGGACAGACAGGATCCGGTTGTTCTTTTGAGCAGCGGCGATTCTGTGCTTTTTGAAAAAAAGGTTCTGGAAACGGTGGAGGAAGCGCATGCGGATGCGTTCCTGTGTTCAAATAACATGATTGCGTATCAGGTCATGAGCATATTGAAAAGAGAAAATATACCGATCCCCGAGCAGGTTGGAATTGTTACGTTTGATAACTATCCGTTTGCGGAATACATGGATCCGCCGCTGTCCGTTGTTGATGTCGATACTTATAAGCTGGGGAAAGTGGCATCGGATTTACTTCTGGAACGGATTTCCAATGTAGAACCGGACCGGCGGATTGTGTTCATTGATACGAATTTGATCTGCCGTGATTCATCCAAAAGAAGGAAGGGATAAGGCGTGAATCAGGAAGCAATCCGACATGCGGGAACTTATCCTGACATTTATCTGAAGGACCGAAGAACCTTAGTGGTCGGTCTGCGCACGGCGAGAAAGGATGTCACCGGCTGCTGTGTCGTTTACTTTCCAAGAACAGATAAGCAGAAGATAAAGGAAGCCCGAATGCAATGCATATTGCGTGATGCACGGTTCGATTATTATCAGCTTGAAATATCTTTCAGCAAGGTTGCCCGGTATCAGAAATACTATTTTGAAATCAACGATCATGGAAAGCTGTGGTATCTGACCGCATGGGGGATTGGGGAGCAGATACCGGAAGATGGTTATTTTGAGTTTCTATACGCCAATGGAACCGAAGTTGTAAAGGTGCCGGAGTGGAGCAGGGGACTGGTATACTATCAGATCTTTCCGGAGCGTTTTTATAACGGGGATACTGTCAATGATCCCAAAGGCTGCATGAAATGGGGCAGTCCTCCGACCCGGGATAATTATATGGGAGGAGATCTGGAAGGCATACTCCGGAAGATGGATTACCTGGCCGATCTGGGAGTTGAGTGTATTTATCTCACTGCCATTTTTGAAGCGGATTTCAACCACAAGTATGCGACAACGGATTATTATAAAATTGATTCCTCCTTTGGGACAGAGGATACATTGCGGCATCTTGTAAAAGAGGCGCATTCCAGGGGAATGAAAATTATTCTGGACGGTGTTTTCAACCATACCGGCATTCACTTCAAGCCCTTTCAGGATGTATTGAAAAATCAGGAGCATTCGGATTACCGGGACTGGTTTTATATTACAGAGTATCCGGTCCGGATTTCCCACCACTGCTATGAGTGTGTGGGGGCCTATGAATACATGCCAAAATTAAATACGGCAAATCCCAAAGTCCGGTCCTATCTCCTGCGCGTGATGGAATATTGGATCCGGGAATTTCAAATTGACGGATGGCGTTTGGATGTGGCGGATGAAGTGGATGAAAGTCTGTGGATGGAAGCACGGATCCGGCTCAAGGCAAAGTATCCTGACATCCTGCTGTTGGGTGAAACCTGGGGAGATGGACTTCGCCTGATGAATGGGACACAGATGGACTGCATTATGAATTATGTTTTCAGGGATGCCGTAAGGGATTTTCTTGCGCTTGAGCGGATTGACGGGTCCGGATTTGATGCCGGAATTCAAACGATGCTCTCGCATTACCCGGAGTCTGTGAATCAGGCAATGTTTCTGCCATTGGACAGTCATGATACGGAACGCTTTCTGTATGACTGCGGAGGTGATAAGAAAAAGCTGATTCTGGCGGTTTGTCTGCAGATGACCTTTCCGGGTGCTCCCTCTGTTTATTATGGGGATGAGGTGGGAATGACCGGCGCAAATGATCCGGATTGCAGACGATGCATGGTCTGGGAGGAAGAAAAGCAGGACAGTTCGCTGTTTTCCATCTATCGAAAATTGATCCTTTTGAGGAAACAGGAGAAATGTATCAAAACCGGCGGGTTTGCGGTCAATGTATGTGAAGGAAGAGTATATGGATATGTCCGGTATGATGATAAGGATGAACTGTGTATTATCCTGAATGCCGGGGAAGAAGGCAGGACCGTGAATGTTCCGGTGTTTAATAAAAGACAGTATATGGATTTGGCTGAAAAACAGGTTTACAGGGTTCAGGACGGGAATAAAAGTACCTGGCTGAATTCCGACATGTGGCATTATGAAGGCATGGTGAAAATCTTTCTGAAACCATACAGTGCAAAAATATTGAAGGGAGAGCCGGCAAAAGAAGACCCTGCCCGTTGAAGACGGGCAGAGTCTGCAGTCGGTTCCGGTGTGCTGAATCAATTGCACGCTGCTGGCTTGATGCCAAGGATCGGGTAGAGTCCCGCCAGGGAATCCACAGTATAATCCGGTTCGGATGTCAGGGCTGCATCATTGCTTTTGAAAAAGCATGATTTGATCCCTGCTGCTTTGGCGGACAGAACCTCAATATTGCGATCTCCTATGGAAAGAACACTGTCCTTGTCCAGATGATACTTATCGACAAAATACAGAAAAGGATCCGGGGCAGGCTTGGACTTCAGGCCTTTTTCCTTTGTTACCATCTCCGTAAAATATTTTGCCATATCGTGAAGCTTCAGATATTCCACAGCAGTTCTTCCCCGATGCGTAAACAGAAAGTTCATGCCGCCGCTGTTTTTGATGTCCCTGCAGACTTCCCTGGCATAGGGATAAGGCCGGGCAATCCGTTTGTCCAGTCCGGTTTCATATTCATGATAGCGATCCATAAAGTCATCTTTCAGGGGGTAATGTTCCTTATAATACCGATGCGCATGACCCACTGAATAATCCTTCATCAATTTCAGAATTTTCTCCGGATCTCCCTTTACTCCGTTCTCTTCCAATACCCTTTCAAAGGCTTTCAGGATTCCCGGGTAAGTATTGAATAAAGTGCCGTCAAAATCCCAAATGGCTGCTATAAATGTCATTCTTGTCTCCTCTCAGCTTTACTTTGCCTTTTAGCGTTCTTTCCCTGTTGTCCTTTTTTCCGATGCCCTTCCTGAAAGTCAAAGATTTTTTCTTTGATAGCACTTGGCATGCAGCAATTGTACGGATATATTAGAGATAACAAATAAAATATATCCCATTTATTGCTGCTATGAACCGGCATGAATAGGTACTTATTCTCTAATAGGTACTTATTCTCTTCATTGCAATGAAGGAGCGGGAAAGAAGATTTCCTCCTTCAGGGGCAATGGGGCGGAACATATGATCATACCCTATTGGAACCAGGCCCTGAAGTATACAGATGAGTGCATGAAAAAAGCAGGGCCTCTGTCTGGACGGAGCCCCGCTTTTAACCTATTTTACAGATTTCATCCATGCGAGATCATTCCAGTTCTTTGATGTTACGATTTCAACTGTACCTACATCTTTTATCACTTTATTAAGTTTCGTATTCATTTCTACTCTGAACTCCGTCAGGTTGGCAGTTTGAGCAACTATATCCTTTAACTCCATTTTTATGGAATCCTGACCTTTTTCCAATTTAGCCTGACCATGCTCCAGGTTTTCCTGTCTTTGCTCCAATTTAGCCTGACCATGCTCCAGGTTTTCCTGTCTTTGCTCCAATTTAGCCTGACCTTGCTTCAGACTTTCCTGACCATGCTCCAGATTTCCTATTCTTTCATTTAGCTTTTTAAATTCTTCCAGGACAGTTCTTTGAAATTCTTCGTCACTACTCACAAATACACCCCCCCGGTTTTTATGATCCAAAGTATAATCATTATATCATATTGTAAGCTTTGTTTCTATCAGATTAGCCGGGAGGATTCGGGAGGATCATTAATACGAATCCCTTTTTCTCAATGTTCACTGTTTGACCTGAAACCTTTGCCAGATTATCCAGGATCACTTCGCCGTTCAAATCTGCCGTTTCGGAATGCTCTCCGGTATTGAACACGCCCCGCAGGATGGTATCGCCGTAAATCCGTTCATAAATGATGATGCCGGATTCTTCGGAAGCCTCGGCCCAATGGACGGTGCCTTCCGATAGGATTTTTTGCTGGCTGCGGCGGACAGCAATCAGCTTTTTTACAAATTGAAACAGTCTGCGGTCCTGTTTGCCCTCTTCCCAGATCATACATTGACGGCAATCCGGATCCATTCCGCCGGTCAGTCCGACCTCATCTCCATAAAACAGGCAGGGGACACCAGGCTGGATATAGGTAAATGCCATGACCTGTTTCATCAGATCCTTATCCCCGTTTGCATCCGTTAACAGGCGCGGTGTATCATGGGAATCCAGAATATTGAACTGCACCTGATTGGTCTGATCCCGATAAAGCATCAGCTGATTGTTGATTCGCCCCACCATGGTATGGACACTGATTTTTCTTTTTACAAAGTATTTCAAAATCGCATCGGTATAGACATAATTCATAACGGCATGGAATTCATCGCCCTGCAGCCAGCTTTGGGAGGAATTCCATGCTTCTCCCAAAATATAAAAATTCTTCTTGGAATTGTTACAGACTTTTCGGAATTTTTTCCAGAAGGTATGATCAATTTCATTGGCTACATCCAGCCGCCAGGCATCAATATCGTACTTTTCGATCCAGAAGCGGGCAATGCTCAGTAAATACTCCTGCACTTCCGGGTTCGCCGTATTCAGCTTCGGCATATGCGGGGTAAATGCGAACGTGTCATAAGTCAGATGGGAGGCTATATCCACTCCCTCCTCTTCCTGATATGTTGCCGGAAATTCATTGACATGGAACCAATCTGCATAGCGGGAATCTGCCCCGTTTTTCAGGACGTCCTTCCATTGCGGCGAACGGTCTCCGATGTGATTGAAAACAGCATCCAGCATCACCTTGATTCCGCGTTTATGGCACTCTTCCACTAATTGTTTGAAGACCGTTTCATCCCCGAAGGCAGGATCGATTTTGAAATAATCTATCGTATCGTATTTGTGATTGGAATGCGCCTTAAATATGGGGCAGAAATAGATCCCGTTGATTCCCAGATCCAGCAGGTAATCGAGATGATCAATCACTCCCTGCAGATCCCCGCCGAAAAAGTCATCGTGGCCCGGTGATACGGATCCCCAGGGAAGAGTCCCCTTTGGGTCATTATCTGGATCCCCGTTGGCAAAGCGTTCCGGAAAGATTTGATACCAAACGGTTTTTCTGACCCAATCCGGTGCCTTGCAGCGGTCAATTTCATGAAAGTATGGCATGCGGAAATAGTTGTTTGTGTCCTGAAGGAGCGGCTCTTCCAAAGGGAGAAAACCACGGTCGCCAAAAAATATTTCTGTGTCATCGATTCCTTTCAGGAAAAAGCCGTAGGAAAGCCGCCTGGATTGCGAAGTAACCTTTGCAAGCCAATAATCACAGCAGTCCGTGGAAAGAATTTTTGTCATCCTGAGTGGGCTTTTGTACCAGTGCTTGAAATACAGGTCGTAAGGATCTCCATGCAACAGCCAAACCTGTTCCATGTCGCCTTTTGCAGTCCGTAAACGGATGTGCATGGTATCCTTGTCATACAGATAAGCATATTCGCTGTCCGGGCGGTGATAAATTGCTGCCTTGTTCATAACAGATCTCCTTTTATGTTACTTTATTTTCTATTATCACACAAAAGAAAAGTTGATGCAAGCGTTTTCATAGTCAAATATGCGATGTTATAAAAAGTTGGATGGATATTGTGGAAACATTCCATGGTTCTGCTTGACTTTTTTTGCAATCGGTTGCATAATACTTATGACACCAAATTTATTAATTTATTGGGGAGGTACAAACCGTGAAATCAAAATGGAAAAGGTATTTTGCAGCTGCTTTGGTTTTGAGTGTATTTGCATTCATGCTGTCAGGGTGCGTCAGTAAAAAGTCGAATCCGGAGGAAACCGACACTTCGAAAGAAAATGCCTCTGATGCAGAGCAGGCAGAGGAGCCAAAGGTGGAAGGCTCCATCAAGTTATGGGTGGATACCAACTATGTAAATGACTATAAGGAAGTCGTCTCAGGCTTTACAAAGGATTATCCGGACGTGAAGGTGACGGTTTCTGCCGGAAGCTCTCCTGATGCATTGAAGGATGTATCGAAAGATCCCGGTGCAGCAGCAGATGTCTTTATGGTCCCCCATGATCAAATCGGGCAGATGGCGGAAGCCGGTTTGCTTTATCCCATCGACAAGGATGCAGAAGGGATCAAGGCCGATAACGTGGAAGCCTCGGTTCAGGGAGTCACCTGGAATAACGAAATTTACGGTTATCCATATGGGATCGAATCCCAGGTTCTTTACTATAATAAAGCGAAACTGTCCGAAGACGATGTAAAGTCCTGGAATACATTAACGGAAAAAGGCAAGATTGGATCAAATTTTGCCGAAGCGGGCGCCAATTATATCTTTGCCCCCTTGTTTATGAGCAACGGCCTGAAATTATACGGCGACAGCGGTGAAGATCCAAATGGAACGGACTTCAACAATGAAAAGGGCATTCAGGTCCTGAAATGGATTGCAGCGCAAAAGGATAATCCCAATGTTCTCCAGGCCAATGAATCCGCATTATCTGATCTGGAATCCGGAAAAATTGATGCTTTCCTGTCCGGTCCCTGGTCCAAAAATGATGTCAAAAAGGCTTTGGGCGACAATATGGGGGTTGCGGTCTACCCAACCGTGGACTTTGGCGATGGAGAGGTGCCAATGAAAGCTTTTCTGGGTGTAAAAGTATTTGGCGTCAATCAGCAGACGAAGTCGCCGTTGGCAGCTATGGTGCTGGCCAATTATATTTCCAATGAAGATTCTCAGTTAACAATATTTGAGAAGCAGGGAATTGTTCCCTGCAATAACAAAGCGCAGGAAAGTGAGAAAGTTATTGCGGATGATGTAGCCAAAGCGATCACCGAAATGTCCCAAATCGATGTCGTTATGCCGAAGATACCGGAAATTGTTTCCTTCTGGCCGCCAATGGATGCTGTCATCAACGACACATATAAGGGAATTATCAAAGAAGCAGACTATCAGAGCAAGCTGGACAGTTTAGTGGCGGATACTGCCAGGAAAAGCGAAGAATAAAGCGGAAAAGGAAGAAGTTTGCTTTTACTGCAGGGACAGAAGGGAGCAGTCATCAACAAGGGGGGTTGCTGGAATTTCTGTCCCTCTTCTTTATCCGGTAAAGAAAGTGAGTGGGAACGTACATGTTGAAAAATAAGGAAAACCAGCCATCCATGTCCTTCCTTGATTTGTTTCAAAAAGGTGATATTGCAACAAAGCTTTCTTTTGTCATCATGGGAGCTGCAAACTTTGCAAACAGACAGATTCTCAAAGGATTGATTTTTCTCGTTTCGGAGGCCGGCTTTTTCTATTGGCTGTTTCGTAGCGGCCTGCATAGCCTGGGGATGCTGTCAACTTTGGGGATCAGGGCACAGGGGCTTGTTTATAACAAAAAGCTTGGAATCCGGGTACTTCAGAAAGGCGACAATTCGATGCTTCTGCTCCTGTTCGCCATTGTTGCCATTTTGGTTTGCATCTTATTTGTTTATTTGTATATTGTAAATTTAAGAAGTGCCCGTCATTTATATGAATTGAAAGCTGCAGGGAAACCCTTGCCCGGCATGAGGAAAGATGTAAGGAGTCTGCTGGACGAACGTTTCCATGTAACGCTGATGACAGTTCCACTGCTGGGTATTCTGTTTTTTACGATACTCCCTTTGCTGTACATGATTTCCATAGCCTTTACCAATTACGATCACAATCATCTGCCGCCCAAAAATCTGTTTGGCTGGGTGGGTTTCCGAAATTTCGGGAATATCCTGACCGGAAAGATGTCCGGGACATTTTTCCCTGTTTTGGGTTGGACGTTGATATGGGCTGTTTTGGCAACGGTTACCTGCTTCTTTTTTGGTATTTTATTGGCCTTGCTGATTAATACCAAAGGGGTGAGATTCAAGCCCATGTGGCGAACGATTTTTGTCGTCACCATGGCCGTACCGCAGTTTGTTTCTCTTTTGATTATGCGCAACCTGCTGAACAGCTCCGGGCCGTTGAATACTCTGATGATCAATTGGGGATGGATTGATAAGCCAATTCCGTTTTTAACCGATCCAATGTTGGCCAGGGTCACAGTCATTCTGGTCAATATGTGGATTGGAATTCCTGCTACCATGCTGGTTTCCACAGGGATTCTTCAAAACCTGCCACAGGATCAGATGGAAGCGGCAAGGATCGATGGTGCCAATGCCGTGCAGGTTTTCCGACACATTACTTTCCCGCAGATACTGTTTGTGATGATGCCTTCCCTGATCCAGCAGTTTGTGGGAAACATCAATAATTTCAATGTCATTTTCCTGCTGACAGGCGGCGGCCCCACAAATTCCAATTTCTACGGCGCCGGGTCCACAGATCTTCTGGTTACCTGGCTGTATAGCCTGACTGTCAATACCCTCGACTACAATCTGGCTTCGGTGATAGGCATTCTGATCTTTATCCTGTCCGCAGTCTTCAGTTTGATGGCTTATACCAGAACAAACTCGTTTAAGGAGGCGTAAGGAATGGCGAGAAATAAAAAAATGCACAACATTCAAAGAGAGTACAAAGTCGGACTGCCGATTGCTTATATTGTCCTGATCGTCCTGTCTGTCCTATGGCTGTTTCCGATCTTCTGGATTGTGCTGACCAGCTTCCGGGGAGAAGGCGGTGCGTTTGTTCCTTATATTATCCCGAAGACATTTGTCCTGGATAACTATAAAACGCTGTTGTTCAATACCTCGGGAAATTATCCGTTTGTCCGCTGGTTCTGGAATACCTTGTTTGTCGCTGCGATCAGTTGTGTTCTTTCTACATTCATTACCATAGGAATGGCTTATTCCCTTTCGCGTTTACGGTTTAAATTCCGGAAGCCTTTTTTGAAAACGGCACTGGTTTTAAACATGTTCCCCGGCTTTATGAGCATGATTGCCATTTATTATATTTTGAAAGCCCTGAACCTTACGGAAAGCCTTTTGGCTTTGATTCTTGTGTATGCCTCAGGTGCGGCATTGGGATTTTATATTGCCAAGGGGTTTTTTGATACGATACCGATGGAACTGGACGAATCCGCCATGATCGATGGGGCAAACAAATGGGATGTGTTCACAAAAATCACGCTTCCCCTGTCCAAACCGATTATTGTATACACTGCGTTGATGGCTTTTATGGGGCCCTGGATGGATTTTCTGTTTGCCAAGGTCATTCTCGGCGACAAAGTCGAAAAATATACCGTGGCAATCGGTCTTTACACAATGATGACCAAAAACACGGCGAACTCTCTGTTCGTTGCATTTACTGCCGGATGCGTCCTGATTGCAATCCCCATCACACTGGTGTTTATCTTTATGCAGCGTTTTTACGTGGAAGGGATCACTTCGGGATCCGTGAAAGGATAATTATGTAAGGTATAGTATTGCCGCAGGACTTGGGAGTGAGAAATATCATATAAAACGAAGGCGACAGGTTCTGTAGAAACGGGCCTGTCGCCTTCGTTGATAATTCGCCTCATTTTCGGAAAAGCTGCAGTATGATTATCCTTTTCATTATCCATTGTCGGCTACCCCATTCTTTTACAGTGCACACTGAGCCGCTGTATCCGTCCACTTGTCCAGTTCCGCTGGGGTAGCCAGTACATAATGGTGTCCTCCCAGATGATGCCGGGTGCCTTTTCGATAGTCCACTCCTTCTGCCTGATAATCATAGCTTTGGGCCACCCGTTCCTTTTCCACCCTTGGATCGGGCCGGGGGATGGCGCTGAGCAGGCTTCGGGTGTAGGGGTGAACCGGGTTTTCAAAAATTTCATCCTTTGTGCCGGTTTCCACCAGATGTCCCAGGTGAAGGACGCCGATCCGGTCTGAGATATATTTGACCATGGACAGGTCATGGGCGATAAACAGATAAGTGGTACCGGTCTGCGCCTGCAGATCCTTCATCAGATTCACCACCTGCGCC
This sequence comes from Eubacteriales bacterium mix99, assembly GCA_038396605.1. Classification (NCBI taxonomy): domain Bacteria; kingdom Bacillati; phylum Bacillota; class Clostridia; order Eubacteriales; species Eubacteriales bacterium mix99. The sequence continues at coordinate 929,623 of CP121690.1, read as the reverse complement.
TGAATGGATACATCCAGTGCGCTGATGCACTCATCGGCGATGACCAGTTTCGGATTCATGATCAATGCCCGTGCAATGCCTACGCGCTGGCGCTGTCCGCCGCTGAACTGATGGGGATAGCGGTCGGCGTGCTCCGGATCGAGGCCTACCTTTTTCAGCATGGATGCCACTTTTTTCTTCCGATCTGTCCGGGTGTGGTATAAATGGTGGATATCCAGTCCCTGGGCAATGATCTCTCCCACCTTTTTGCGGGGGTTCAGGCAGGCCATGGGATCCTGAAAAATCATCTGCATTTCGGTGCGCAGACGCCTTTCGGTTGTCCGGTCCATTTTACCGGAGATGTCCATCCCGTCGAAATCAATGTGACCGGCGGTGGGGTTGTACAGCCGGATCAAACTGCGGCCGATGGTGCTTTTGCCGCTGCCGGATTCTCCTACCAGGCCGTAGGTCTCACCGGGGTAGATGACAAAATCCACCCCATCCACTGCGTGCACGGTATATCGTCCGTTCACCTGAAAATATTGTTTCAGTCCCTTTACTTTCAGTAATGGTTCATCTTGCCGCATGTTTGATTTCTCCTTTCTCCATTTGCCGGATACGCCGGCTCAGCCCTTCCGGCATTTCCTCATGAGGAGCCCGCGGATCCAGCAGCCAGGTGGCGGCGTAGTGGGTATCGGTAATCCGGAACATGGGAGGCTCTGCCCGTCGGTCGATTTTGAGCGCATAGGGATTGCGGGGAGCAAAGGCATCACCCGTGACGGAATGCAGCAGATTGGGCGGGGAGCCGGGGATGGTGTAAAGCCGGTCGTCCGTAGTGGTGAGATCCGGCATGGCACTGAGCAGGCCCCAGGTATAGGGATGGCGGGGGTCGTAGAAGATTTCCCCCACAGTACCTTTCTCCACAATCCTGCCGGCGTACATTACATTCACAAAGTCCGCCACTTTAGCCACCACGCCCAGGTCATGGGTGATATAGATCACACTGATGCCGCGTTGTTTTTGAATGCGCCGGATCATTTCCAGTATTTTGGCCTGGATGGTGACATCCAGAGCAGTGGTGGGTTCATCGCAGATCAGCAGATCAGGATTGCAGGAAAGGGCAATGGCGATGACAACCCTTTGCCGCATACCTCCGGAGAGCTGATGGGGATAGTTCTTCATGCGTTTCTCCGGCTCCGGAATGCCTACTTCGTCCAGCAGGCGGGTTGCCCTGTCCCAGGCTTCCTCCTTGGTAGCCAGATGGTGCCACAGCATGCCTTCCATAACCTGCTTTCCGATGGGCATCGTGGGATCCAGACTGGTCATGGGATCCTGAAAGATCATGGCAATGTGTTTGCCGTTGATGCTGCGGCGCAGTTCCCGTTTTTTCATTTTCAGGATATCCACGGTGTGGGGGGTGCCGTCATCCTGCAGGCAGGTATATCGTATGGTCCCTTGCTCCACCTTGCTGTTTTTATCGAGAATTCCCATGGCAGCTTTCATGGTAACGGATTTGCCGCTGCCGCTTTCTCCTACGATCGCCAGGGTTTCCCCGCGGTACAGATCAATATCCACACCGCGGATGGCATGTACCGGGCCTGCCGCTGTACGGAAGGTAATCGTAAGGTTGCGGATTTCCATCGCCTTTTTTCTGATTTTCTGATTCATTTCCTATCACCTCACACTTCCTTGAGTTTCGGGTCAAAGGCTTCCCGCAGTCCATCCGCCAGCATATTGAAGCAGAGCATCAGCAATGCAAGGACAATGATGGGCGGTACAATCTGATAGGGGTGCGTGGTAAAGCTGTTGAATGCATCGCTGATCAGGGAGCCCAGGCTGCATTGGGGGACCGGGATTCCCAGACCGACGAAACTTAAAAAGGCTTCGGTAAAGATGGCAGTGGGAATGCTGAACATCAGCTGGGTGATGATCTGTCCGATGATATTGGGCAGAACCTCCCGGAAGATGATGACAAAATTGCCTGCTCCCAGCGTACGGCTGGCCAGCACAAATTCCTGTTCCTTCAGTTTGAGCATCTCGGCACGGGCGATTCGGCTCATGCTGATCCACTCGGTGATCACCAGTGCCAGAACAATTGTGGTAAAGCCGGGCTTCAGCACCAACAGAAGCAGGGTCACAATCACCAGACGGGGAATGCCGTTGTTGATCTCGGCAAAACGTTGCATGACACTGTCCACCCAGCCTCCGAAGTAACCGCTGATCAGGCCGTAGCACATGCCCAAAGTCATATTGATGATGGCGCTTACCACTGCAATACCAAGGGACACCCGGGTGCCTTCCCATACCCGGGTCCAGATATCCCGGCCCAGGGTATCGCTGCCAAACCAGTAATATACGTCGTTTTTATTCTTGTCCTGATACCCGTTTATGGTTTTGGATCCGGTGGTGGTATGCATGGTTTCCCTGCCGTCGAAGATGCCCCAACGCTCCAGTCCGGGTATTCGCGGGGCAAAATTCTTCTGCGTCAGGATCTGTTCGGAATAACTGTACGGATTCATCACCGGGCCGATGATCGCAAGTACTACAAGAACAACAATAAACACCAATGCCACGACCGCTCCCTTGTTGGCAAAAAAGCGGTGCCGCACGTCCTTCCAGTAGCTGTTGCTGGAGAACCCGGAATCAATATGGGCTTCCGGTTCGCCGCCGATCCATTCGAAATCATCCGGTAAAAAGGTGAAATCTTTGGGCAGGGAAGCTCCTGCATTTTCATGATTCATACATGTTCACCGCCTTTTGTTTCTTTCCCCATACCCGGGCCCAGCGGGATGCAAAGCCGGGGCGGCCCGGAGGGGTGCTGTCCTCCCCGTCGCTGCTCCTTGCCAGACGGATGCGGGGATCAATGATTCCGTACAGGATATCCACTGTCAGCATGATGGCGATATACATGGCGCTGTAAATAAAACTGAGTGCGATGATGACGTTGTAGTCATTGGATTGAATCGCTGTTACCAGCAGACTGCCGATTCCCGGAATGGCAAAAATCTTTTCCACAACCAGACTGCCGGTCATTAGGTCCACGACCAGTGGAGCAAGAACCGTAATGATGGGAATCAGGGTATTGCGCAGCGCATGACGCAGAATCAGCGGAGCGCCGCTGATGCCCTTGCTTTCGGCTAAAAGCATGTAGTCGCTGTCCATCACTTCCAGCATTTCATTCCGGGTAAACCGGGCAATGGAAGCCAGGGTAAACAGGCTCAGGGCAATCCCGGGCATCAGACTGGACGGCAAAGCCATTTTTGCGTTGTACAGCATGGGCAGCCATTTGAGCCGGAATCCCAGGCTGTAGCTCAGCGCCAAGGCAAATACATAACTGGGCACCGATACGCCCAGCACAGATACGATGGTACACAGGGTGTCGAGAATGGTATTGTGGTTCAGGGCTGCTGCGATTCCCAGCAGCAGTCCCGCCAATGCTCCCATTCCCACTGCCATTCCTCCGATCTTGATGCTGATGGGCAGACGGGTTTGAATAAGCTGGCGAATGGGGGTATTTTTGCTGATGTTATAGCTTACTCCGAAATCTCCTCGTGCCAGATTGGCTACGTATCGGCCGAACTGCACATACAGCGGCTGATCCAGTCCGTACTTGGCGTTTAGCTGGGCGCGCTGGTCATCACTGAGCTTTTCATCGTTGAACGGCGAGCCCGGCATGAACTGCAGCATGGCAAACAGCACCAGGGTGATGGCCAGCAGGGTGAACACTGAGATCAGGATCCGCCTTAAGATATAGCGTTTCATGTGCTCCCTCTTTCCATTTTTTATTCTAAAAAAGCGCAGCGACCTTGAGCAATCAAAGCCGCTGCACCGTTTTCAGGGGTCAAAGCCTGTCTTTAATTCTTCTTTGCATTTTTGAACACACGGTTGAGTGCCACAGGGTGAAAATCAATCCCGGAGACCCCGGATTTGATCATATTGGCGTCTGCTTTGGTATAGACCGGTGCGATGACAGCTTCGTCCATTACAATCTTTTCGGCGTCGTACATGGCATTCCAGCGAGCTTCCGGATCATTGATATGAGCGCCGGTGGTGCAGTCGGCAATGATGGCGTCATAACCGGCATTGCTCCAAAATCCGTAGTTGTTCAGATTATCGGTGACCCACATGCTCAGATACGTCATCGGATCAGCGTAGTCCGGGCCCCAGCGGGTGAGGCAGACCTCATACCTGCCGTTCTGGACGTCTTCAACTCTTTGCTTCTTGGGCTCCACTTTCAAATCAATGGTGACGCCCGGCAAAGCGCTTTCAATCTGCTCCTTCAGTACGGCGGCAACGTTCTGTGTCTCCGTCTGATCCTCCAGAAGCAGCTCGAAATGAAAGGAGTCCTGACCCAGCTCCTGTTTGGCTTTTTCATAGAACTCCACAGCTTTGTCCGGGTCGTCGGCGCATACATCATGGAATTTGTCCTGATCGGCGCTGAAGTCGCTGCCGTCCGGGCCGGTGGCAAACTGCGGGGGAACAGCGGTATAGGTGGCTACGGATCCGTCCTTTACCACATCTTCCACGATGGATGCCCGATCTATGGCGTTGGTCAGGGCAAGCCGCATGTTGACATTATTGAGTGCAGGGATTTCATGGCTGTTCATGGTGAGATACCACATATATCCGGCGCCCTCCACATTCAGCTCGGGATCATCTTTTACCTGATCCACCTGGTCGCCGCTGAGCTTTACAATGTCCAGATCGCCGTTCTGATAGCTCATGAAGGCCTGCTGGCTGTCCTTGATCACCTGATAGCTGAGACCGCTTAAGCTGATCTTATCCGCATCATAGTAGTCCGGATTCTTTACCAGATCAAAGGACAAGGCGGCCGGTTCATAACTGTCCGGTTTAAATGCGCCGTTGCTGAGTATGGTCTCGGGAGACGTCCCGAAGGTGTCTTTTTTCAGGCCTTCATAGAAGGAACGGTTCACCGGATAGAACGTGGGGAAGTACATCAGGCTCAGGAAATAGGAGACCGGAACGTTCAGCTCCACCTTCAGGGTGTTTTCATCCACGGCGGTAATGCCCAGATCGGTAACAGGCTTCTTGCCGGCAATAATGTCAGCGGCGTTTTTAACCTGCCCGATGTCACTGAGCATATAGGAATATTCGGAAGTGGTGTCCGGATCCACGGCACGCTGCCAGCCGAATACAAAGTCATCGGCGGTAACCGGATCTCCATTGCTCCACTTGGCATCCTTTCGCAAATGAAAGGTATAGGTGAGGCCGTCCTCGCTGACTTCATGGGACTCGGCAATGGCGTTGACCGCTTTGCCGTCCGGATCCATCTGCATCAGACCGTCGGTAAAATCGGCAATGACTTCAAAGCTGGTGCCATCCGTGGCAACCTGCGGATCCAGGCTGGATACTTCCACTTCCACCATGATATTCAGGGGATCCCCGGAGCCAGCCGGTTTTTTGCCGGCATCACCGGAAGGTGCTTTGGTACGGTCCGGTGTGCCGGTATTGGAGGACGGGCTGCCGCAGGCGACCAGGCCCAGCACGAAGATGCAAACCAGGATACCGGTGCCAAATCGCTTGATCCGTTTCGTTTTCATTGTTGTTTCTCCTCTCATAATCATAATTCTTATTGAAAACTGCTTTTCACACAATATTTTGAATATTCTCTTTTTATATGTTTGATAACTATGCATAATAGAAAATATTCGCAGGTACACGCGGTTTCTTCGGCGGACAGGCTGAACCGCCGTCATTAGCCAACATTAATGGAAGAATGTCGTAACTTTATTGGAGTAAAGTATAATGCGGTTCCTGTCTTTTGTCAAGTATATATGCGCAATTTATTATATTAATTCAAGGAAATGAATTACAGTCTATAAATGAAGGACAGCGGACGGTTTTATGCATGTTTAAAAGGCTGGCTGTAAAACATGCCAAATGCAGGGCCGCAGGTCGGAATCACATCCTGCCTGCGGATTGCCCCGGGCGGCGGCTCATATATGGTTGCAGGGATCGAATCAGTACGGAGGCCAGCAGGATCTTCAGGCTGTCGCCCAACAGAAACGGCAAAACGCAGACAGAGAGGGCAGTCCGGAAGGATGCGCCCGTTATCAGGCGGTACCAGACAAGCCCGAATGCGTAGGTGATCAGGATTCCGGCACCCATGGCCGGTATGGAGTGTTTTATGGAGGATCCGGAATGCTGGATCAGCCGCCCTGTCACAAATGCACATGCAATATAGCCAATGAGAAAACCGCCTGTGGGACCAGCCAGGGCGCCGATGCCGCCGGAGAATCCGGAGAAAACCGGTACCCCCACTGCCCCCAGCAGGAGATATACGATCTGACTGAGGGCGCCGTATTTTGCTCCCAATAATCCGGCTGCCAGGAAGATCGCCACATGAGCCAGGTTGATGGGAACCGGTCCGATGGGAAGGGAGATCTGGGCCAGTACGGCGGTCAGGGTGGTAAACATGGCACAGGTGGTCAGCTGGGAAGTTGTTGTTTTCATTCGGGATGCCTCCGTTTTTCAATGTAAGATTTTTCAATCCAGGGATTGAAATCTTTTCTTATTTTATATCAGGAAAAGCGAATTGTAAACCAAAATATAAATATAAGTTGACAATTGAAATAAAAAATGCTGCCATGGCACCACCATAGAGGGTACCATGACAGTAAGATTACGATTCTTCATGAAATCAGTCCGTCTTCCTGTCGGAATCGGGGTGGCACATTTTGTAGCCGGGGCAGCCCTCACATTCACAGCTGCAGGAGGACTTATGATTCTTGCGATCTCTTACCAACTTGACCACCACTGCTGCAAAAATTCCGAACACAACGGCACCGATTACAATATTGGCTGCGTTTTGTTTCAGGAATTCAAGCATTTGTTATCACATTCCTTTCTGAATGGTATTCAGTGAAGTCTTCGTACTTATTCTTTCGCACCAGCAGATAAATAAACCCTGCCAATGCGGCGATGGCAAATACTGTTCCCACACCGAACACTCCATTCGTAAACCAATTTCCCAGTTGATAAACAACCAATGAAACGGCATAGGCATATCCGGTGAGATATCCAATCGCAGCCCATGTCCATTTTGTATTGTTCATTTCACGCCGGATGGCGCCGATTGCCGCAAAGCAGGGGGCGCACAGGAGGTTGAACAGCATAAAGCTGTAAGCAGTCAGCCGGGTATAATCCATGGCGAGTTTCGACCAGATTTCCGTACCTTCCTCTGCCACTTCGGCAAAGCCATAAAGAACGCCGAAGGTGGATACCACATTTTCCTTTGCAATCAGCCCGGTAAAGGTGGCAACCGTTGCCTTCCAGTTCCCGAATCCAAGGGGGGCAAAAATGGGTGCGATTACCGTGCCAATGGCGGCAAGCAGGCTGCTGTTGTTGTCTTCCACCATTTGAAAGGCGCCGTTTTCAAAGCCAAAGCCCTGCAGGAACCACAGAACGACGGAAGACGCAAGGATCACGGTGCCGGCACGCCGGATAAAGCTCCATCCCCGTTCCCAGGTGGAATGCAGGACGTTTCCTGCAGAGGGAATATGATAGGCGGGCAATTCCATGACGAAGGGCGCGGCTTCACCGGCAAAGGCCTTTGTCTTTTTCAGGATGATGCCGCTGAGGATGACAGAGGCGATCCCGATGAAGTAGGCGGAAGTGGCAACCAGTCCGCTGTTTCCGAACAGCGCTCCTGCAAACATGCCGACAATGGGCATCTTTGCGCCGCAGGGAATGAAGGTCGTTGTCATAATGGTCATATGCCGGTCCCGCTCGTTTTCAATGGTGCGGCTGGCCATGATCCCCGGCACACCGCAGCCTGAGGAAATCAGCATGGGAATGAAGGACTTTCCGCTGAGTCCGAATCTCCGGAAGATCCGGTCCATGATAAAGGCTATCCGGGCCATATATCCCACATCCTCCAGAATGGACAACAGCAGGAACAGGATCAGCATCTGGGGAACAAATCCCAGGACGGCACCGACACCGCCGATCATCCCGTCCACGATGAGTCCGGACAGCCATGGTGTTAGATGGATACTTTCAAACCAGGCGCTCAGGTTTCCGGAGATGATTTCCCCGAACAGGACATCGTTGGTCCAGTCCGTGACATATCCTCCGACCGTGGAAATGGAAATATAATATACACAGAACATGACCAGCGCAAAAATCGGGAGCGCCAGGAAACGGTTTGTCACAATCCGGTCGATCCGATCAGAGACGCTCATCTTCTGTCCGGTGTGTTTCTTCCTGACCGCTGCCTGGACAAGTTTTGCAATATAGGCATAACGCTGATTTGTAATGATGCTTTCTGCGTCATCATCCAATTCCCTTTCACAGGCGGTAATATGTTCTTCCAGATGGTTTTTCAATGCTTCATCCAGGTTCAGCTCTTCCAGAACCTTCTCATCCCGCTCAAACAGCTTGATGGCATACCAGCGCAGGTATTGGGGATTGACCAGGTCCTCGACGGATTCCTCTATATGGGCAATGGCGTGCTCCACACTGCCATTGTATACAGATGGGGCATCTTTGGATACCGGTTTTTTTGCCAGGGCTACGGCCTTTGCTGCAGCTTCTTCGGAGCCGGTGCCCTTGAGCGCTGAGGTTTCCACGACTTCGCAGCCCAGTGCATCCCCCAGTTTCCGGATGTCGATCACATCTCCGTTTTTACGGACGACATCGATCATGTTGATGGCTATGACAGTAGGAATACCCAGCTCGATGAGCTGTGTGGTCAGGTACAGATTTCGTTCTATATTGGTACCGTCCACAATGTCAATAATGGCGTCGGGTTTTTCATTTACCAGATAACGTCTGGACACCACTTCTTCCAGGGTGTAGGGCGAAAGGGAATAGATCCCCGGAAGATCCTGAATGATGACATCCGGATGGTCTTTCAGCCTTCCTTCCTTTTTTTCGACGGTGACACCCGGCCAGTTCCCGACATGCTGGGACGAGCCCGTCAGGTCGTTGAATAACGTCGTTTTGCCGCTGTTAGGATTTCCTGCAAGCGCAATTTTTATGCTCATTTTGGTTTCCTCCTGTCTTCAATGTTAGAAATATCTAACATTTTGACAATATCATATTCCTCCGTATCAGACCACCTCAATTTGTTCTGCATCCCCCTTGCGGATGGAAAGTTCATAGCCCCGGACGGTAACCTCGACGGGGTCTCCCAGAGGCGCCACTTTCCGTACAAAAATGCTTGCTCCCTTTGTGACTCCCATGTCCATAATCCGGCGTTTGACGGCACCTGTCCCGTATAATTTCCGTACCGTTGCCGTTTCGCCTACCTTTACATCTCTCAGTGTCTTCATTTCCCTTTCCTCCTTTCGATAAGCCAGTCGTTCTTTTCCATAATCCGGCCGGCGCTGCGCATCTATCCTATCTGAATGCGGTTCGCCATGGCTTTGCTCAGGGCGACCCGGCTTTCCTTGACTTGCAGGATCACATTCCCGCCGATCTCCGTCACTACCCGGACCTGCTCTCCGACTACAAAGCCCATCTCTGCCAGATGTTGCCGCACATCATCCTTCCCGGTGATCTTTTGAATGCAGTTTGTTTCACCGGGTTTGGCCAAAGTGAGAGGCATTCTGCTTTCCCCCCTTCTTTCCCCTTTCTTCTTCTTTTCTTATAGTTAGAACTAACTAAGTTGCCGCTACACCACTTCCCATATCAGCCGGCTAACCGGCGCTGTCATACTCCAATACCACGCATCCGGATTACACACCAGGCGTGATTGATCGGTAAGAAATCGTTTCCGGGGAAGGGAAATCGAGTGTCAACAGTTAGTTATATCTAACTACTGTGGTTATAGCTTAGCACCGGATTTCTCATCTGTCAATACTGGTTTGCAGATTCTGCTGGTTTCCCTTGTCTGGTTCTTTCCTTGCAGATGTGATATAATCCGTATGCCCGGACAAAGAAAAGCAAACATTATTGAAAGCTTGTTATTGTTTCATATAGGAACCCGCCTGGAGGCGGAAAGGAGATTGTTTATGGATATTGTACCTGTTACTACCCGGCATTTGGTAAAAAATGCGGATTTGAACCATCATGGAACGTTGTTCGCCGGACGTATGGCCGAGTGGTTTGTCGAGACCGGCCTGATGGCTGCGGCCGCCTTTATTCCGGTGGAGAATATTGTCTGTCTGAACATACACAATATGGTTTTTAAAAAGCCCGTTCAGCTCGGGGAGATTGTTAAGTTTACGGGAAAGATTGTTTTGGCGGGGAGAACCAGTCTGATCGCCAATATCTGCATGCGCGTGGGCGATACGGAGATTGTAAATGGATTTATCACCTATGTCAATGTTGGAAAGAATGGGCGTCCCATTCCACATAATGTTGTAATTGAAGCAACCAGGGAAGAAGACATTGCGCTGCAGGAGCAGGCAAAAAAGCTGCACCGTTAAAGCAACTGCAGTCTTGTGCTGTCGGCTGATGCATCCGGCAGCAAGCTAGTTAAATACAGTGGGAGGTTGAATTTATGGTAAAGGCCATTGTGGGAGGAAACTGGGGAGACGAAGGCAAGGGAAAAATAACGGATTTGCTGGCAGGAAAAGCGGATATTGTCGTTCGCTTTCAGGGAGGAGCCAATGCAGGGCATACGATTATCAACGAGTATGGAAAAACGGCACTTCACCTGCTGCCGTCCGGTGTATTTCATCCTGATGTTGTAAATCTGATCGGTCAGGGAGTCGCCCTGCATCTGCCCACCTTTTTCAAGGAGCTGGACGGTCTGACAGCAAAAGGCATTCCGACGCCCAATCTTCTTGTTTCCGATCGTGCTCAGATTGTTATGCCCTATCATATTTTATTTGACAAGCTGGAAGAGGAACGTCTGGGAGGCAGAAGCTTCGGCTCTACAAAATCCGGCATTGCACCGTTTTATTCCGACAAATATGCAAAAATCGGGATTCAGGCCGGTGAACTTTATGAAGATTCGCTTCTGAAGGACCGTCTGGATCATGTCTGTGAAATTAAAAATGCGATGATCCGGGCGCTTTACAAAGGTGCCGAACTTCTTGACCCACAGGCGATTTATGAGGAGATCACCTCTTATCGGGACAGGCTGAGGCCAATGCTGGTCAATGCTGCGGTATACCTGCATGAGGCAAAGGGCAAAAGCATTCTTCTGGAAGGACAGCTGGGTGCGCTGAAGGATCCGGACAACGGAATCTATCCTTTTGTGACTTCCTCTTCTCCATTGGCCGGATTTGGCACAGTGGGGGCCGGGGTTGCTCCCAATCAGATTTCCGATGTCATAACCGTGGTAAAGGCGTATTCCTCCTGTGTGGGAGCCGGTGCGTTTGTCAGCGAGATTTTTGGAGACGAGGCGGAAAATTTGCGCAAACGCGGTGGAAACGACGGGGAATACGGAGCCACCACAGGACGGCCGCGGAGAATGGGCTGGTTTGATACGGTGGCAACAAAATATGGATGCCTGCTGCAGGGGACAACCCAGGTTGCCTTGTCACTGCTGGATGTATTGGGCTATCTGGACATCATACCGATTTGTACCGGCTATGAAATCGACGATAGGGTAACCGATATTTTCCCCATTACCCCCCTTCTGAATCGGGCAAAACCCGTGTATGAGTATCTGGACGGCTGGAAATGCGATATCAGCGGGATTCATGACTTTGAGAAGCTTCCGAATAACGCGAAGAAATATGTGGAGTTTATTGAAAAGAAGATCGGATATCCCGTCCGGCTGATTTCCAACGGGCCGAAGAGAGACGACGTGATCGTAAGATAACGGAGGATGTCCGTGAACCGATAATAAAAGCACCTTGCGGGAGTTGTTCCCCACAGGGTGCTTTCTTTGTTACTTTCCTTGTTTTTTGTTTCGTTCCTGTCGGGTATCTGATTTCACCCGGCAGTTTTTGTTTCTGTTCTGCTTCTTTCTTCCCGGTTTCTTATGGATGGAATCAGCCAAACAGAGAGAAGGTTGCGAACAGGGTAGCTGTAATGGTTGCTACCAGGGAAACCACGGTAATCTGTGTATTGATGGACGGGCCGGCAGTATCCTTGAAAGGATCGCCTACCGTGTCTCCGATTACGCTGGCTTTATGGGCATCGCTGCCTTTGCCGCCGTAGTTTCCGGATTCAATGAACTTCTTGGAATTGTCCCAGAGCCCGCCTGCATTGCTCATGAGTAATGCCAGGAACAGGCCGGTAATGATGTTTCCGCCAAGGAAACCGCCCATTGCCTGGGGGCCTCCGACAAATCCTACCACCAGAGTACTGAGGATTGTGAAAACGCCGGCAGGGATCAGTTCCTTGATGGCACCGACTGCAGCAATATCAATGCATTTGTCGTATTCGGGCATGACACCTGGTTTTCCTTCCTTCAGACCTGCAATGGTATTGAACTGTCTGTGGATCTCATCCACCATTTTCTGAGAATTCCGGTTTACCCCCAGCATCAGCATAGCGGAGAATACGGCAGGAATGGCGGAACCAATCAAAACTCCGAAGAATACCAGCGGGTTCATCAGATTGAAGGTAAGAGCGTTCCCGGTTGCGGCTTCCACCGTTTCCTGGAAGGCACCCAGCAGGGCGATGACGGTCAGCCCCGCCGCACCGATGGCAAACCCCTTGGTGATGGCTTTTGCGGTATTGCCGGCAGAATCCAGCTTATCCGTTGTATCCAGAACATCGTCCCCCAGATTACCCATTTCTGCAAGACCGCGGGCATTATCCACAATGGGGCCGTAAGCATCATTGGAAATAATCATACCGACGATGGAAAGCATTCCGATGGCAGAGATGGCGATTCCGAACATGGCATAATTCCCGCCCAAAGGTTCACAGAGCTTATAGGAACCCAGTGCGGCGATCCCGATACCGATCAGGGCAGGAAGTACACTTACCAGGCCGTAGGAAAAGCCGGAAAGGATGGTAAAGGCCGGGCCGGTTTTGGAGGATTCAGCGACTTTGGCGACCGGCTTTTTATCGTCGCCGGTAAAGAAATCACTGGTAATGCCGATAATAATACCGACCAGCATTCCGAGCATGGCAGCGCCCCAGATGCGCAGGTTGAAGCTGGAAGACAGGAAAGCAATGAGAGTCAGCACGGCAAAGATGCCGCAGGTCAGATAGGTGCCGCCGTTCAGAGCCCTGCTGGGATTTCCGTTTTCGCCGACACGGGCAAACAATACACCAATGACGGAAGCAAGAAGTCCCAGGGCACCCAGACAGAAAATAACTTCAATCTCACCAAGCGGTGCGGCAATCACCAGAGCTGCTGCAAGGGAGGCTACCTGGGAGTCAAACAGATCTGCGCCCATTCCGGCAACGTCCCCGACGTTGTCTCCGACATTGTCTGCAATAACAGCAGGGTTCCGGGGATCATCCTCGGGGAGACCCAGCTCCACCTTGCCGATCAGATCTGCGGAGATATCGGCCGTTTTGGTGAAAATCCCGCCGCCTGCCTTGGCAAACAACGCCAGGGAGCTGGCACCAAAGCTGAATGCCATTACCATGCTGGCATTGCCGGTAAGCAGATGAAGGAGGGCTGCACCTGCCAGAGCGGTACTGACAACTGCCATTCCCATTACGGCACCACCGCGGAAGCCTGCCATATAAGCCGGAGCCAGGCCTTTCTTGGCTGCAGAAGCCGAACGCACGTTGGCCAATGTTGCAATGCTGATGCCGACATAGCCGGCGATGGCAGACAGTACAGAGCCGGCGATATAGGAAACCGCCGCAAATATGTTATTGCCGATATGGCCTTCCCAAATAGGAGAAGGAAAGATGATCAAAATAATAACAGCAACAATGCCGACAAAAATAGCCAGAATACGATATTCCCTCTTCAGGAAGGTGAATGCACCGTTTCGTACCAGCTGGCCGATATGTGCTATGTTTCCTTCTGCCACAGGGAGGTTTTGAACCCATTTGTAGAAATAAGCTGCCACACCAATGGCTATGGCAGCTATCACCAATGAAAGATACGTCCACAACACTTTTTATCTCCCCCTAATCATTAAGTAATAATATTTATATTGAAACATCGTATTGTAGCAGATGCAACAACGGGGCCGGCCAGACATTTAAACTTATGGGCCCCATGGATACCGGACCGGCGGACTCTCCCTCCTAAAGAGCCGTGTCGCATGCAAATACAATGATGCTTATCAAAAATAGTCTATACGGTTTTTTACAGTATTATGACCTCCTGTGTCTGCGGGAGCATCATGATACTATAAAAAGCCGGTGGAATCAGTCCCCGGGAAACAGTTTCATCATCAGTTTGACCAGTCCGTAAAACAGGGCCAGAACCAGGAATACACCTGCTAATCCAACTCCCATGACTTCCAGTGCACCCATAACAATATCCATGAAACGAACACCTCCTAACTGAGTAATGCCAGGATAATGGATCCTGCGACAATGGATCCGATCTGTCCGGCAACATTTGCTCCGATGGCGGGCATCAGGATAAAGTTCTGATCATCCTCTGCCTGAGCCATTTTCTGTACGATCCGGGCGGACATGGGGAATGCGGAAATTCCGCAGCCACCGATCATCGGATTGATTTTTTTCTTCAAAAACAGATTTACAAATTTTGCAAACAGCACACCAAATCCCGTATCAAAAACAAAAGCAAGAAGGCCGATGCACAGGATCAGCAGAGTATTTAAAGTAAGGAATTCCTTTGCCACCATGGTTGAGCCGATGGTGATGCCAAGGAGCAGCGTAACAAGATTTCCCAGCTCGTTCTGAGCAGTTTGGGAAAGATGTTCCAGCACGCCGCATTCGCGGATCAGATTTCCAAACATCAATGCGCCGATCAACGGAACGGAGATGGGGGCAACAATCCCTGCAACGATGGTAACGACAATGGGGAACAGGATCAAAACGGTTTTGGATACCTTTACATCATAACTGATATCCATGTGAATTTTACGCTCTTCCTTTGTTGTCAATGCCTTGATAACCGGAGGCTGAATCATCGGAACCAATGCCATATAGGAATATGCCGCTACGGTAATGGCTCCCATAAATCTTGGAGCAAACAGATTCCCGACGAAAATGGAGGTGGGACCGTCGGCTGCGCCGATAATGCCAATGGCGGCTGCTTCCTTCAGGCTGAAGATGCCCGGCCATATTAAATTGGCACCTGCTGCCAGAAGCATGGCGGCAAAAATACCAAACTGCGCAGCTGCACCGAAGAAAAGAGTGACGGGTTGCTTCAGTAATGGAGTAAAGTCGATCATGGCGCCTACTGCAATAAAAATGAGAATCGGAAATAATTCTGTTACAATACCTGCATCATAGAGAATGGTCAGAAAGCCATGCTCTCCGACTGCGGCAGATCCGGGTATGTTGGTCATGATTGCACCGAATCCGATCGGGAGAAGCAAAAGCGGCTCATATTCCTTTTTGATTGCCAGATAAATCAAAACGCAACCAATTGCCATCATTAGTACACTCTGCCAGGTCAAGCCTCTTATGCCGCTCAGCAGCTTGCTTAAATTGCCCATAAAAAACAGCATCCCTTCTACCTTTGTATAAATTTTTTGGAACATTCCGACCGGGCAATTGTCGTAAAAAAATCAAACCCGGCTACGATATATTATATTGAAAGGATCGCTCCTTGTCAAACGGAAAAGTGAAACAAATTTCCCGCACAGGTTTTCGCACAAAGCATCGAAAAGCATTGGGATAATTGCCGTGGAATTTGGGAAAATACAAAGGAAAGAGAGATCAAAACGGAAAGGGGGTAGTAATTTTATGGCTCAGGTTACCTGTTCAGTCTGCGGTTGCACCTGTGACGAATCGATTGCCCACAGCTGTCCCGAATGCGGAGAGTGCGTGTGTGATGAATGCGGTACGCTTTATGAAGGATATTGCAAGGACTGCTTCGATGCCGTGGCACAGAAATTTGAATGATACGGTCTCCCTCAGACCTTCCTCTGCCATAACGGATTTGCTTTTCCGGAAGGAATCTGCAAATCCGTGTCGTAGTATATAATCAGGAAGGATTATGGATCCTTACGGGGATCCTTTTTTATGAAATCCTGATAATGGAACGGGGAATGATTCCACAAAAAACAATATAAGGACAACGACCGGAAGACAGGGGGAAGGTTTCAATGATTCAAATCTATTCTGATGACCAGGTGGAAGAGGATTATGGTCGTGCAAGAGAGCTGTATGGAAAGTTCGGTGTCGATACGGATGCGGTTTTGAAGCGGATGGCGGGTCTGGAGATTTCCATGCATTGCTGGCAGGGAGACGATGTAACGGGACTGGAGGCAAATGCCAATGGTTTGTCCGGCGGAGGCATCATGGCCACCGGCAATTATCCCGGAAAGCCCCGGAATGGGGAAGAACTGCGCTCGGACATGAAAAAGGCCATGTCCCTGATTCCGGGAAAGCAGCGGGTGAATCTGCATGCCAGTTATGCGGAAACGGGCGGAACATTTGTGGAACGGGATCAGCTGAAGCCGGAGTATTTTCAGAAATGGATCAAATGGGCAAGGGAGAACCATATCGGCATGGATTTCAATTCCACTTTCTTCTCTCATCCCATGGCGGATTCCGGATTTACCCTGGCCAGCCGGGACAAAGAGGTTCGGGAGTTCTGGATCCGTCACGCGAAGGCATGCCGGGAGATCGCGGCTTCCATTGGCAGGGAGCTGGGCAGCCCGGCGATCCATAATATATGGATTCCGGACGGTTCCAAGGACTTGCCGGCGGACCGCATGATACATCGCCGGATTCTGAAGGATTCCCTGGATGAGATCCTGTCCGTCAAATACGATGAGAACTATGTGAAGGATGCGGTGGAGAGCAAGCTGTTCGGCATTGGTTCGGAAGCCTATGTTGTGGGATCCCATGAATTTTATATGGGCTATGCCCTGACCAGAAACATTATGATATGTCTGGACGCAGGACATTTTCATCCCACAGAGGGGATTGCGGACAAGATATCTGCTCTTCTGAACTTTTCCGGAGAGATTCTGCTTCATCTAAGCAGGGGAGTCCGATGGGACAGTGATCATGTTCCCATATTGAACGATGATCTGATGGCGATTGCTCACGAAGTCATACGCTGCAATGTTCTGGATCGCGTACACATTGCCCTGGATTTCTTTGACGCCAGCATCAACCGTTTGTCTGCCTGGGTGATTGGCACCCGCAATGCGATGAAGGCCATGCTGATTGCCATGCTTGAGCCTGTCGGCCTGCTGCGGGAAGCGGAGGAGAACGGGGACCTGGGGAATCGGCTTGCCCTGATGGAGGAGTTCAAGACACTGCCCTATGGTGCGGTATGGAACAGGTTCTGTCTGGACCAGCACGTACCCGTGGGCGCAGATTGGCTGAACAGCGTCAAAGAATATGAAGATTCCGTGCTTGCCAATCGAAAATAAAAAATCAGGGAAAACAGTGCACCTGCCTGTTGACAGAATGGACGGAATGGCTTAAAATAGAATTACAGTCCTTAAAAAAAGGACTGTTTTGTACCCGTAGCTCAGTTGGATAGAGTGCTTGACTACGAATCAAGAGGTCGTGGGTTCGAATCCCTCCGGGTACACCAAAAGAGTCGCATGTTTGCTGGGCTTACAGCACAATGCGGCTTTTTTATTATGCCTACAGTTACCGCATAGTAACGTTATCCGGTTGAAGGATCGCTTTGGGCAAAACTACTCAAAAAAAGGTTGCATTGTACATCAAGCAGATGTAGGATGTAAGAAAGGAAATCGATGAAAACGGGTGTATATAGTCGGGATGCCCATTAAATTATTTTTGAAAAAGAGATACAGTAAGGCCTGTGAATTGCTGAGAGGGGCGCCCTATGAAAAGGAGGGAGGAACGCCAATGGAGAAGCTGACATTTTCCATGGAGAATTATCTGGAAGCGGTATTTGAGCTGTCGAGCGGGGACAATGGTGCAAGAGTATCCGATATTGCCAGCTGGATGGGAGTGACACGGCCGAGTACCAACAGTGCCATGGCAACACTCTCTGAAAAAGGCCTGATCACAAATGAAAAATATGGGGAAATATTTCTGACTCCCAAAGGAAGGGAGTTTGCAAAACATACTTCCAATAAGCATCATACCATCCGGAAGTTCTTTATGGAAATCCTGAAACTGGACTATAAAACAGCGGATACGGATGCCTGTGCCATTGAGCACGTGATCAGCAACGATTCCATCCAGGCGATGCAGGATTTTATGCGCGCGTATCAGACCAATCCCGGGGATTAGCCTGCTTTGGCAGAAAAACAGCGTAAAATATCATCATAAATATTCAGGATGAATTTTTGGGTTTTTAAAGAGTCAATATTTTTTAGTTGCTAAAGAATATTGACTTTTTTGTTTAGCTGCTATAAAATAGTCTGAGGTGATGGATATGGATAGGAAGAAAAGGGGAAGTCTAATAGAAAAGCTGTATCAGACGCAGAATATTATGATGTGCGAGTTAAAAATTTCCAGGAATTATGGAACGGCGCACAAACTGACCTATTCCGATATTTGCCTGCTGAAGTGTGTGCAGCATAACGAAGGGGCCAGAGCCAGCGACTTGTCGCAGTATCTGGGGATTACCAACGGTGCGGTGGCACAGCTTGCCAAAAAGCTGGATAAAAAGGGATATCTGGAGCCATATCGCATCGTCGGGAACAAAAAGGAAGTCTATTATAAACTGACGGACGCCGGGGAAGCTGCCTGCAGGGGATATGACGGGCACTATGGAAAACTGAGATCCGATCTGGAGGAATATGTCCGGGGATTGGATGAGAACTCCGTAGAAAAAGTCATCGGGATGATGGATTTGATTATCAATGACACCGCCGTGAATGAAAATTGCTCCATTGCCCAAATGGCTGGCCAAGCCGGTCATTCTCAGGAATCAACATTGAAGAGGTGCGAAAAATGCCAAAGAATTTATTGAGTATTCATAATCTTAGTGCGTCTGCCGGAGGGAAGCGCATATTGGACGGGATCGACCTTTCGATCCAGGCCGGAGAAGTACATGTGCTGATGGGCCCCAACGGCGCGGGAAAATCCACACTGGCCAATGTCATTATGGGAGATCCGCGCTATCACGTGGAGGATGGAAGCATTTTATTTGAAGGAGAGGACATTACAGAGGAAAAGCCGGATGTCCGGGCCAGAAAAGGGATCTTCCTTTCCTTTCAGGCGCCCGAGGAAATTCCCGGAATCACGGTTGAGAATTTTCTGCGCTCTGCAAAGGCAGCCTGTACCGGAGAGGAAATCAGGCTGATTCCCTTTCGGAAAGAGCTCCGTTCCAGGATGGAAGAGCTGGGGATTGATCCTTCCTATGCAACCCGCTATCTTAATGTAGGGTTTTCCGGCGGGGAAAAGAAGAAGAACGAAGTTCTCCAGATGGCCGTTCTGAACCCGAAGCTGGCTATCCTGGACGAAACCGATTCCGGGTTGGATATTGACGCGGTAAGGACGATTTCCGAGAGCATTCACCACTATAAAAACAAGGACAACGCAATCCTTATTATTACCCATATTACCAGGATCCTGGAGGATCTCCCCGTGGATTATGTTCATATCATAGCGAACGGGCGTATGGTCCGGACAACGGATGCCTCTGTGATCGATAAAATAAACCGGGAAGGCTATGCTTCGGTGCTTGAGTAAGCAGGGATGGAAGGGACGAGAATGGAAAAAACAAGCAATTTAAAAAATACAGGAAATACGACAGACCGAATGGCGGCAGACCGAAAAGCAAAGGAAGCGGAAAAGCTGGAAAGACAAAAGGCAATGCTGGAGGAAGCCGACAGGGAACGTTTCGATTTTCGGGATAGGGATCAAAGCAGCTTCAAGACAGACAAGGGTCTGACTCCTGAGATTGTAACGGAAATATCAAAAATGAAAAATGAGCCGGAATGGATGCTGCAGCATCGCCTTCGTTCGCTGGAAATTTATAACCGGTTGCCGATGCCGGACTGGGGACCGTCTCTGGACGAGCTTCATATGGACGACATCGTCGCCTATGTCAGGCCAAATACGGATATGAAAAGTGACTGGAATCAGGTTCCCGGGTACATCAAGGATACCTTTGAGCGTCTGGGGATTCCGCAGGCGGAGCAGAAATCCCTGGCAGGCGTGGGAGCACAGTATGATTCCGAAGTGGTTTACCATAATATCCGGGACGAGCTGTCGAAACAGGGTGTAATTTATACCGATATGGAAACGGCGGTGCGGGAACACGAGGATATCGTCCGAAAGCTTTTCATGAAGCTGGTACCGCCGGAGGAGCATAAATTTGTGGCGCTTCATGGCGCGGTATGGTCGGGCGGTTCCTTTGTTTATGTGCCCGAAGGGGTGCATCTGGATTTCCCGCTTCAGTCCTATTTCCGGCTGAACGCCGCCGGCGCCGGGCAGTTTGAGCATACGCTGATCGTTGTGGAAAAAGGTGCAAGTGTTCACTTTATTGAAGGCTGCTCCGCTCCGGGATACAATATGCTGAACCTGCATGCCGGCTGTGTGGAGTTGTACGTGCGGGAAGGGGCCACTCTGCGGTATTCCACCATTGAGAACTGGTCGAAAAATATGATGAACCTCAATACCAAGCGTGCTGTTGTGGAAAAGAACGGCACCATTGAGTGGATATCCGGGACCTTTGGTTCCCATGTTACCATGCTGTATCCTTCCAGCATTCTGAAAGGGGAGGGGGCAAGATCCACCTTTACCGGCATTTCCTTTTCCGGGAAAGGTCAGAACCTGGATACCGGTACCAAAGTGGTGCATGCGGCACCCAATACGTATTCCACAATTCATTCCCGCTCCATTTCCAAGGACGGAGGAATTGCTGTTTACCGCAGTACCGTGGAAATCCTGCCGCAAGCGGTGGGGTCGAAATCCTCTGCTGTCTGTGAATCCCTGATGATGGACAGCGACTCCCGGTCGGATACTATCCCGTCACTGGATATCCGCACCGATGAGTCGGATGTCGGGCATGAGGCGAAAGTCGGGCGCATCAGCGATGAGGCCGTGTTCTACCTGATGGCCAGGGGTCTCACGGAGCAGGAGGCCAGAGCCATGATCGTCCGGGGATTTGTGGAACCGATTTCCCGGGAGCTTCCCCTGGAATATGCGGTGGAGATGAACCGGCTGATCAATATTGAACTGGAAGGAACCATTGGTTAGGAGGGATGATATGCGGCAGGATACACGGAAACATAATACGCGGGATCAAAGCGCATTGAAGCAGGATACGGAAAAACAGGAAACCGGAAAGATGCCGAACCAGAGTATGTTGGAACAGGGTTTGGGACAGCATCAGGGTCTGGGGAGACATGAAAAAAAGGTCCGGAGGATGCAGACACGTACCTGGAGCCGTTCCTATGTGAATGACGCCGGGATGACAGTGTCCGGATCGGATCCGGGATCTTTTCCGGGGAATACGGCGATTCCGGCATCGGAGCGGATTATTCAGGAGCAAGGCCCGGACAAAGTTCCCATGAAGGAGGACGCTGCGGGATTTTTCCTCCCCAGGGAAGCAGGTGCGTTCCTGGATCAGTATGCGAACCGGCGGCATTATCTGCGGATCCCCAGAGGATATACGGAAAAGGACCCGATTGTTCTAAATCTGCATTTGACCGGAGAAAATCCGGATCTGGTGGACGATGTCGTCATCGAGGCAGAGGAAGATTCCCAGGTGACGGTTCTGATAAACTATACCTCCGAAGAAGGACAGAAGGTCCATCATTACGGACGGACCCGGATTCTTGCCCATCGGAACGCCCATGTGAAGCTGGTGAAGGCGCAGGTGCTGGGGGAAATGGCGGTCCATACGGACTCCATCGGCGGCATTGCGGAGGAAGGAGCGCGGCTGGATGTCGTCCTTGCGGAGATTGGAGCGAAAAATCCCTTTTCCAGCTGCAATCTCGTTCTGAAGGGAGAGGGCAGCGAGGCAGAGCTGGATGCGGTTTATCTGGGAGATGGGCAGCGATCGCTGGACATGTCCTATCGCGTGGAACACCGGGGCAAAAAAACCTTGTCCCGCATCACCGCAAAAGGCGTTCTGCTGGAGCGGTGCAGGAAAACATTCCGGGATACGCTGGACTTTATCAGCGGCGCTGCCGGATCAAGGGGACGTGAGGAAGAGAACGTCCTGATGCTGAGTCCCGATGTGCGGAATCTGTCGGCGCCGGTCATGCTCTGCGGAGAGGAAAACGTGGAAGGGGATCATGCCCTGTCTTCCGGCAGGCTGGATGAAAAAATTCTGTTTTATCTGATGAGCCGCGGGCTCAGTGAAGTGGAAGCAAAAAAACTGCTGGCAGAGGCTGCTGTTTCTTCCGTTGTGGAGAAGATACCGGAGGAATCCATTCAGAACCGGATCAAGGATCAGGTCCGAAAAGCCATTGAGAAAGGAGGCCAAACGGCTTGAACAAATACCTGCATGATTTTCCGCTGCTGTGTGAGAAAGATGAAAAAGGCCGCCGCCTGGCCTATCTCGACAATGCTGCCACGACGCAGAAGCCTCAGTCGGTATTGGATGCGGTGATGGAGTACTATCAGAAATCCAATGCCAATCCTCACCGGGGAATTTACGACCTGAGCGTGAAGGCCACCAACGCCATGGAGTCTTCGCGGGAAAGAATCCGTTCCTTTATCGGAGCGGAGAAGACGGATGAAGTCATCTTTACCAAAAGTGCCACCGAGTCCCTGAACCTGGTGGCCCAGAGCTATGGAATGTCCGTTCTGCATTCCGGCGACCGGGTTGTGCTGGCGATTTCCGAGCATCACAGCAATCTGGTGCCGTGGCAGATCGTGGCAAAGGCCCGGGAGGCCGAGCTGGTTTATCTGTATACGGACAAAGCAGCCCGTATTATCCCGGAGGAAATCGAAGAAAAGATCAATGATCGGACCAAAATCGTAGCTGTGGCGCAGGCGTCCAATGTGACCGGAGTCATCAATCCGGTGGAACGGATAATAGAACGGGCGCATCAGGTGGGAGCGGTGGTCGTCGTGGACGGAACCCAGAGTGTTCCCCATATGGCTGTAAACGTGTCCTCCATGGATGCGGACTTCTTTGCGTTTTCCGCCCATAAAATGCTGGGGCCCATGGGATTTGGCGTACTTTATGGAAAGGAAGAACTGCTCCGCGAAATGCCTCCGTTCCTATATGGCGGGGATATGATCGAGTATGTGGAGGAACAGGCTTCCACCTATGCCCCTCTTCCGGAAAAGTTTGAAGGAGGCACCCAGAACGTGGGAGGAGCAGTGGGCCTTTCCGCCGCCATCGACTACCTGGACAAGGCCGGCATGGAAAACGTCCGCGCAGGGGAAAGGGATCTAACCTCCTACCTGATGGACCAGCTGCATGCGATACCGCATCTTCACGTCCTGGGGCCGGACAATCCGGAGGAGCGGATCGGGGTGGTTTCCTTCGTAATGGAGGATGCCCATCCTCATGATATTGCAACGATACTGAATGCAGACGGGATTGCTGTCCGTTCCGGCCATCATTGCGCCCAGCCTTTTCTGTGCCGTCTGGGTGTAACGGCTACCTGCCGGGCCAGTCTGTACCTGTACAACACGGAAGAGGATATAGACCGCCTGGCGGAAAGCCTGAAAAGTGTCAGGAGGTGGCTGAACGTTGGAGTTGGGTGATATCTATACGGAAGTCGTAACGGAATACAGCCGTTCCCAAAAGCACCGGCACCCTCTGGAACATCCCGATGTCAAAGTGCGGGGAGTCAATCCCAGCTGCGGGGATGATATCAGTCTGGAACTGAAGGTGAAGGACGGCAACATTGAAAATGCCGCGATTCTGGGGAGCGGCTGTGCCATTTCCCAGGCATCTGCTTCCATTATGGCGGATTTGATTGAAGGGAAATCAACCGCTGAGGCGAAACATCTGGCGGAATTGTTTCTTGGCATGATCCGGAAAACCGTAACCGATGAAAAGGAATTGGAAGAGCTGGAGGACGCCATAGCCCTGAAGAATATTTCCAACATGCCTGCAAGGGTCAAATGTGCTGTGCTTTCCTGGCATACGCTGGAGGAAGCACTGGATAAGCTGAAGGGTGCGGGAGAGAGCCATTGACTTTTCATGGGCGCTTTTTCCGATAGAATTTTCCGATAGGAAAGGGATTCTTTGAATCCCTTTTATCCGGCGAACAAGTTAGATATATCTAACTAAAAGGAGGAATATACATGTCCTGGCAAGGCTGGATATGGATCATCTATGGGCTACTTGTAATTGGAAAGCATGCTTTCCGCATCCTATCCAAAATAAGAAAAAGGAGAAAGCCGGCTCTCTGAGGCACCGGCCTTCTTCCCGTCATTTGCTTGTCAGCAGTCGTTCCAGGTTTTTTCCCAGCAGTTTTTCCCTGCAGCTGTCTGAGATATCGAGATTGCGGATTTGTCTCAGGTCGTTTTTGATATCCTCCGCGTTATTATAGGGGAAATCCAGGCCATAAATCAGCCAGTCTTCACCAACCTGCCATAGGAGATCCTTGATTTTTTCCGGACCAAGATACCAATATTTCTGCTTCTGAGGAGACAGTACCGAGGCAATTCCGGCATATAAATTTCCGCTTCCGGCATGATTGGCGAAAACTGCCAGCATATCCTGAAAGAAATGATATCCTCCCACATGCTCAAAGACAAGTTTTAATTTTGGAAAGTCACATGCGATGTCGTCGAACAACAGCGGATGATATTGGGAAATCCGGTAATGATGCACGCCGGTGTGGAAATCCAGGGGTATGGAAAGCTCTTCTGCTTTCTCATAAAACCGGTAGGCCTGTTCGGATTTCAGATTCCATTTATCAAAGGCAGGATGCATTTTTATCCCCTGGAGACCCAGTTCTTTCGCGGTCAGCAGCAGGTGGATGGCATCGGATCCCTCCGGATTGATGGCGGCATAGCCTGTCAGTCGGTCCTGATGCGCGCGGATCTCTTTGGCAAGCCAATGAATCGGATCCGATTCCCGGTCTCCCCATTGGGGGAAAAAGGGAGCAAAGGCCACTGCCTTTTCAATTCCGCATTCATCCATTAGCTGCAGAAGGTGCGGGATATCCCCTTCCGGACGGATGTCGGTTGGGAAGACATGTGCATGATTGGCAAAGATTTTCATAAGTAAAACAGTCCCTTTCTTATTTAAAGACTCTCTGATGGTTAGAAAATTCCTCTATCCTTTGTAAACTTATCACATTTTTGGGTGTATGACAATATCAGGCCCGCATAATAGTCCGCTTAGTCATCGGTCAATGCTGCTTCTATCCTCCAGGAATGAATCATTGTTTCTTTCTTCCTGCCTTCTGACAAGTCATAAAGAGCTACGGCAGAATGATCGGGATCGCCTTTTTCCAGGTGAAATACACACATATACAGAACATCTGCGTGAATCCTGTAACCAATGAAGTCTGCCATATCCGTGGCTTTGCTCTTCATATCAAAGATGATCCGGGAACCATTCAGATTTATATCGATGATAACCTGAATGTAGTTATATAGGGGATAGTCGTCAGGAGTCAGATTCACAACATCTGCCATTGAGGAGATACAAGCCACTTTCTTGGATCCATGCAGTATGGAGCACTTTCCGTCTTTTGAAAAGTTCAGGAGGATCTGTGGTGATTCAACGATGGACTTTTTTGCATACACAGACGTTGAAGTACTTGCAATAAAAGCGTGGGATTGTTCCAAAAACAATCCATAACCAATATCTGATTCCGTATGGATGTTCCTGCATGTCACATTTTCAGCCCGGAAACTTGAATGGCAGCTGTAAACCGCATCCTTGTGATAGCTGGAGATTCCATTGGTGATGATCTCTGCAAAACAGAGATTATGACTGTTGATCATTACAACGGCCCGGACACAGTTCCCATTAAATGTAATTCTGGCATTATTTACATTGGCAAGTACCAGTGTTTCGTCGCTGTCCTCTGTAATTTGCAGATTATAATACGCTGTATATGGACTACGCATGGCAATTACAGCTTCCAATAAACTGGAGAATGGGTTGCTTTGGCTGCCGTCCGGATTGTAATTATCATTTGATCCGTAATACAGGTTCACAGGATTCGCATTGGGATTTTGAATCGTTACGATGGGACTGCTGCTGAAAGCAACTTGAAAGTTTTGGTTTGTAACAAAGTACTGTGTGAAACCTCCCCAATTACCCACTGTAATGTGTGAAACAACATATATCTCTCCGGTGATATGATTGAAACCCAGGCCTTCAATTTCACCTGTTGAGTATAGATTCTCCTGCCACATATCAAATGTGTACGTTGTTTTATATTGAACTGTCCTGCTTTCAAAGTCCATCTTCATTGCCCAGATTTGCGACTTGCGACCGCCAATATAATAAAGAATGTCGCGATTTACCTGAATTCCCTGCATCCACAAAGGGGTAAAGCCCAATACATCTTCAAGGGAAACCCGGAAAAGCAGATTCCAGTCTGCATCATAAAATTCCAAAGTGTTTCTGTCGCACAATATCATGCAGTCATCCACACTATCGTAACCGATTGAGTGAATGGGATTTAATTTCGTTTTATTGCTTAAATCGACGATGTCCACAATTGAAAGCGAGTCTCTGTCTATTTTGAAAACCTGTTTTCTTTGCCTGGTGTCCTGTCCTTCGGAGTCTTCAGCAGGGCATAGATATAAATAACCGTCTCTGCTGTTGTAAGCCATCGAATTTCCGTGATATCCTTTAATATCGTTGCTTTTGAATTCTTCTCCGGTAACAACATTAAATTTTACAAGTGTTCCGTATTGCACATCCAAAGGTTTTGCATTCTGAAAATACTGAACCACCACAGGCCCTCCAACAGAGGCAAATCCCTGCGCATTTGAGGCTATGAAACCTTGCTTGCGATATTTCCTGCCCAGGCGCCTCATTGTTGCATAACCTGTATGAAAGCTGTTTTTGTTTGTGTCATCGCAAAATGGATCAAAAGTGCCCATAGTTTTCTCCTTTCATGATTTGTCAATTAAGAATATTGATGAGGCAATTCGTGCTGCCTCATCAATATTTATATGCAGTTATTTATGACTATTGTAGAAATCCTGCCATAGCTTCGTGTACTGATTGATCTTAAGAGTTTTCAGCTTATTCAAGTGGCTTTGCCAATCATTATCATTAATACCCTTCATAATTGCATCCGCCTGAAATTGGCTCATATAGTGTGAAATATCGGTTGAGAGCAGATTCCTTTTATCCACATTTTCAGGAGTATCCAGGCCAACAGGCATGACCTCTTTGGGAGTAAAGGGCAGTGTGGCTTCTACTGTTTCAATCTTTTTCTTTGTTCTCTGATCATTCTCATAAGCCTCTACATCCGGGTCGCAATAGATATTGTAGGTTACCGTTCCAACCGTACCAATGGTACGCCGGTACGCGGTTATCGAAGTCCCTTCCGGAACATTATCCTCAGTAACTTCCCATTTTCCATCATCAAGTTTTCTCCAGCAGCCGCTTCCTTCCGGGCCATAATTCCACAGTTGAACCATGTCAAGGCTGGAGTTCTGGAAATCGTACCACCGGAGCAGAACAGCCGGTTCTTTACATTTTGTTGTGATGGTAAAAGCGGACATGCCGCCAAGTGGTTCAGAAGACCGATACCATAGCGAATCCCCTTTGGGCCCCTTCATTGGCAGCACAGGTACATATGAGTGGCTTCTTTCCTCTTCCATGATATTGTTGGGGGTCCAGCTCATTACAAAACCTTCGGTCGTTTCAGGGCCAAAGCCTTTGGCGGTAAACTGATCCATGCTTTCGGTAAAGTAATCCTGATTCATCAATTTCTCGGAATAAAGTTTATGGAAGAACTTCAGCCCTTCATAATATCCTTCTTCTGCCGGGGTAAAGATGCATTTCCCGTCTTCAATACGGATATAACTGGAGTTGCCAAGGGTACCGAACATTCCGTACAAACAGTCAAGCTTACTGGCGTAGTAAGCCTCTGACACGGCCAGTGGAATTTCATCTGCTTTTCCATTCCCATTTGGATCCCTTGTTTTGAATGCCTTGAGAACATCGTAGAATTCTTCCAAAGTGGCAGGGATTTTAAGATTAAGCCTGGTGAGCCAGTTCTGGTTTACGTACAGGTTATCCGTGACAAGGTTTTTAGGACTGTTGTCCCCTGCAGGAAGGGAATAGATTTTCCCATCCGGAGCAGTTTCCGCCTTTTTGAGGCCTTCTACTTTGTTGAACATCTTCCTGATATGAGGACCATACTTTTCGATCAACGGGTTCAGGGCGACCAGGGACTTCATATTCTTTACGACATCAACACCGCCGGCAAAAGCGTCAGGCAGATCGCCTGATGCAAACATCACATTGGTTTTTTCCGTCCAGCCGCTTGAAGGTATCTCGTTCCAATTTACTTTAACATTGGTTTTTTTCTCACTGTATATGGAACATTCCTTTTCACTTTGATTTTTGGCGGATTGAGCATCCTTCTTGATTGCGATGGTGTATGTTTCGGGTGTTTTTAAGATCGGAAGATCTGCTGCGTTCATGTTTTTTGGAACATCTGTTGATGCATCGGCATCTTTTGATGCTTTTTTATCGGAGCATCCGAATGCAGATACCATCAACAGAAACGTCAGGCCGCAGGCAATAAACTTTTTCAATTTCATGACGATACTCCTTTCAATTTTTACCTGATAAAGATGTCTTAAGATGGAATATGGTGAACTCCCGGATAAATGGATATATGCTATGAAATGCTATCACCTCCTTATTGACAGGCAGCATACCCGTCCGAACCATTTCCATATCCTTCTCATCCTTTTATACTGCCTATCATGATACCTTTTGTAAAATACTTTTGTAAAAACGGATAGATTATCAATACAGGGAGAGAGGACACGATGATTACACCATATTTAATCGTACCTGCAACCCGCATCAGCTCAACAATGGAATCGGGATCAACATTTTCGCCCTGAACCAGCTGACTGCTGATCAGGATCTCACGCAGTACCAGTTGCAGAGGATAAAGACTCTGATTGCTTAAGTAAATCAAGCCATTAAAAAAGGAATTCCAATGGCTTATGGCATAGGTAAGTGTGACCACGGCTACGATAGGTTTGGAAAGCGGGAGAACGATTCTGAAAAAGAACTTTCCATTGGGGCAGCCGTCTATCGAAGCAGCTTCCAGTAATTCCTTTGGAATGGTTGATTCAAAAAAGGTCTTGGCAACAATGATATTGTATACCGAAACGGAGCCCAGAATCATCATAACAAACGGCGTGTTTGTCAGATGCAGCGATTTTACAACCAGGTAAGTGGGAATCAATCCTCCGCCAAAGAACATGGTAAGCACGAAATACTTCATGATCCAGCCACGGCCGATCAAATCCGATCTTGACAGCGAATAGGCAGCCGGGAGGGAAACGCTGAGGCCCAACAAAGTACCAAATACAGTATAAAAGATTGTGTTCCTATAGCCCTGCCAGATATCCCTGTCCCGGAAGATGATTTTATAACAGGAAAAGCCGATGTTCTTTGGCAGAAACAATACCTGTCCATTGTTCACGGCGTTTGGATCACTTATGGAAGCAATGACGATGAAATAAAGCGGATACAAAACGATAGTAAGTGCAAGGATCAACATACAGTTTACGACAATGTTGAAGTAAAAGTCACTGCGATTATCTTTTATACCCTGATGTTTTTTGATAAATACACTCATAATATAGAATCCTCCTTACCACAAACTTGAATCGCTGACTTTCGAAGCAATTTTATTGACGGTGATTAACAGCAAAAAATTAATCACATTGTTCAACAGTCCAATTGCTGTCGAGTAACTGTATTGTGCCCCCTGAATTCCCATCTTGTATACATAGGTGGAAATAATTTCTGATACGCTCAGGTTCACACTGTTCTGCATCAGATAGGCTTTTTCAAAACCAATGCTCATCAGGGAACCCAGTTGAAGAATAAGCAGGATGATGGTGGTTGGCAATATGGAAGGAATGTCAATGTGCCAGATTCGGTTGATTTTGTTGGCACCATCCACAATTGCGGCCTCGTGAAGTTCCGGATTCACTCCGGCGAGGGTTGCGATATAGATAATACAGCTCCATCCGGTATTTTTCCACACACTTGACCAGACATATAGATGTCTGAATACTGCAGGATTCCCTATAAACTCCTTTGGAGAGCCGCCTGCAAGTTTGATGAACTGATTAACCATGCCAGTAGGGGAAAAGACCACGAGTATCATACCTACCATGACAACTGTTGAAATAAAATGTGGTGCATAGGTGACGGTTTGGGTGAATTTTTTTAACCGGTTCATGGTTGAATAGTTTAAGATAAGAGCAAGAATAATGGGCATGGGGAAACCGGCGATCAATGAGTATACGCTTAAAACCAATGTATTCCTGATCAGATCAAAACATTGGTAAGATTCAAAAAATCTTCGAAAATGGATCCATCCTACCCATGGACTCCCCAGAATGCCTTGTGTTGCCTCAAAGTCTTTAAAAGCAATTTGTATCCCATAGATTGGAATATAGTGAAAGATTAAAATATAGACAACTGCAGGTAAAAGAAACAAATACAAAATATAATTCTGCCTGACTTTTTTCCACTTATATTCTCTTTTCCGGACTGCAGCCGGTTTGTGCAGTGCGTTTTCCAAAATATGCAGTGATTCCATTTCATTCCCTCCGAATTTCTTTGCTGATAGGATCCTGGAAAAATTCTACCCTACAGACTGATATCCTGTA
The DNA here is from genome assembly GCA_038396605.1 of Eubacteriales bacterium mix99. Lineage (NCBI taxonomy): Bacteria > Bacillati > Bacillota > Clostridia > Eubacteriales > Eubacteriales bacterium mix99. The sequence goes on along the minus strand of CP121690.1, from coordinate 898,957 downwards.
AATAATCGGTTATTGAATAAACAGAGTCCGGTTTTGAATATCAGGAGGGATATGGTAAATCCTTCTATATAGATGTGGGAAGTTTACCGGATTTGAAACAGTATCGTTTGATTTTGAAAGGTTGGGCACGTTTATCAATTTTAACCAGCTGAAAAAATAAGTTCAAAGAAAAAACAGGAATTATATTCTGAGGTAACAGAAGGAAAAGCCCGGAGTTTGTAGAATAAGAATGCTGGGGATGGTGATTTTATGAAGGGTCCGAATAAAAAAATCAGGGATAAAATAGCAAAATTAGCCAATATAGTAACTCCACTGAAAAATGGGACGTTTGCCAGATACCTGTTCTCTTATATTATACTTTTGCTGATCCCCATTTCTGTGTTCACCTTTATGATATATAATTACGATATCAATTATTTTACAAAATCAATCATCTCGCAGGATATGGAACATACGAAAAAGATTATGAATAATGTTGATCAGGAGATTGAATCACTTTATGGAAATGTAATGCAAATGTCCAGTGAAGGTATTTTTAAAACAAGCTACCAAATAGAGCATCCTTCCGGTTTTTACGACATCCGTGCCAGGCTCAAATCCGTCGAAGCGTCCAACAGATTCATCGATCAGATACTTTTTTATAACAAAAGCCTGGGATGCATCTATACAAGCAATGCCATTTACACTTTTGATGATTTTTATAAATATGGATCCACCTATGAAAACTATACCGAAGAAGAGTTCCGGAGAGTGTTGAATTCCATTGGGAGGAAGTACAAATGGATTCCACAACAGTCCGTGTACTATAATAAAACGATGAATTCCTCGATTACCTATATCATTCCCATGAATTGGAGCAGCATTAATACTTACTCCATGATTCTTTACCATATCAATGCCGACCATTTGAACGATCTTATCGGGGGCGGACGGTCCCATGCAGGTGACGTGCTCATTACCACGGATAACGATCTGATCCTGTTCCATTCCGGTAAAAATTTATCCCCAGAAATCGCCGGCTTGTTGATAGAAAGGGCACATAAAAAGGATCATATTGCTGCCATAATTAAAAGCAAAAAATACCTGGTGTCCTGTGTGCCTTCCGACTCAACAGGCCTGACCTATTACAGTATCACTCTCATGGATGTTGCGCTAAGTGAAGTACGCAGATTAACGATGATATTTCTTTCAGGCACTCTGTTTATTATTTTAATCAGCATGTTTGCAATAAAAGTGTTTATGCATTTTAACTACGATCCCGTGCGTCAATTAAGCGGCATTGCGAAGTCTGTGTTTCCAGCCTCATCCGGTGACAGGGATGATATACTCGTTGCACAGAATGCTCTGATTCATCTTTCGGACGACAATGCGAAAGCAGAGAAAGAAAAGCATGAACTGATGCAGGAAAAATTGCTTTTGCGGTTGCTGAGTGGAGGAATGGAGAACATAGAAGCTTTCAATGCTCTTGGAGCAAAAGTCGGGCTAAGCTTTACCGGTACCTGTTTTTGCGTAATGATTTTCCGCTCTGATTCCGGCTGTCAGGAAGGAAATGTTGAATATATCTCCTATGAGCCAATTGTAAAAGATGAGCTTTCCGGTTTTGAAACATATATGATGACTTATTATAAGGAACTGATCCTTATAGCCTCCGGGTCGGATTTTGACAGCTGCCTTCTCAGAGAGAAATCGGAGCAGATTGTAAAAGATCTGGAAACGGATTTCCATATTCATTTTACCGCAGGGATTGGAAACGTCTATCATGATATTTCATCCGTATGTAAGTCCTATTTTGAAGCGGATATTGCTGTAAAAAGCGGTGAAGGGAAACGGGATCGATGTGTGGTCCTGTTTTATGAGCTTTTGAATCCGGCTGATGGCATAAAATATCCGGAAGAAGAATTGGATACCTTATATTCTGCCATACGTTCAGGAGACACAGAGAAAATCAACTGGTTGATGAATGTCTTTGTTCAAATCGCCAATGTTGCGAATAATGATACACTGAAAATTTGTCTCTTCAAGGATATTATCACTATATCAGATAAAGCTCTGCAGGACTGGAACAGCAAGCCTCTCAAAATAAAGGAAAAATACTTCGGGATATTGTATCGTCCCAAGCTGGATATCGGACGAATTCCGCAATTCATCACGAACCTGTCACGTGACTTGATTGATTCCATTAACGAGAACAAGGATCCAATGGACAGTAATATGGATAAAATCCTGACTTATATCAACAGACACTATATGGACAATGATTTTTCGGTCAACAAGCTATCGGATACGTTTGAAATGTCCATCTCGAACTTCAGTCATTATTTCAAGAGCCGCATGGACCAAACGGTGTCGGATTATATCAATTCCATTCGGTTCGAAAAGGCAAAGGAACTTTTGAGAAATACACCATTATCCATTCAGGAGATTGCGAATCAGATTGGTTATATACAGGTTTCAGGTTTTATGAGAAAGTTTAAGAGTATGGAAGGTCTGACGCCAGGCAGCTACAGGAAAAAATTTGCGGATCGTTCCCCGGATTACGAAAGGAAAACGGAAGCAGGAGTATACTTATGAATAGTCATTCTGTTTACGGGAAAGAATTTTCCGCACAGGCAGCTCCGGAGTCATCAGAGTCGAAACTTTCTGATTCACGGACAAAAAATAATTTTAGGGTTGGAAGGAGGATACGGGATCCCTGTATCATAATGGGAAAGGAAACGAAAAGGTTTACATAAAGGGATGTTGTGGTATAATTGGAATGATGAATTTCTATTATACAGGGAGGTAAGAGCTATGAAAATGATAAAGAAGAAGGGTATTGTGCTGCTGGCCGCTCTTTTGGTTGTGGCTGTGTTTGCAGGATGTTCTTCGAAACCGCAGAAAGGATCGGATGGCAAGCCGGATGCACAGACTTCTGCATCGATCGTAAACGATGAAACGGCCTTCATTAAAGCGATCGGTGAGGATGGGACATGGATTGTCTGTACACTGAAGGATCTGAAGGTGGACCAGGATCTGGTCATTGAAGGGGAGTTCCATGAGAGAGACGACGAAGCTCAGGATCTGACCCGGAAGATTGTGCTATGCAACGAGGATGACAAGCACAAACCAACGGATCGGTTTAAGCTGACGGTGCCGAAGCTGACGGTAAAAAGTCCTAATACCGAGATAATAGGCGGCACGATTGTTGGAGACGTCTATGTGGAAAGCGGGGATTTTGAGCTGGATGAGGGCGCCAGGATTGAAGGCAATCTCTACTTTGCCAATAAGGAATATCAGGATTCCGCCGATTTGGAGGATGACAGTGTTTCAGGGGATGTGAAGATACAGGAATAACGCAGCAACAGAGCCACTTAGAGCCGCTTCATTGATTGAAGCGGTTTTTTGCTGTTATTTGCAGCGGCAGCTGCTGCAATGACGCATGGATAAAGGCTTTTTGCAAAGAAATGGATTTTGTCCGTCTGCTCTGCAAAAAATGACTATATCAAAGGAAGGACCGTGATGTTACGATAAATATGTTATTCCATATCAAATTTAGTTAGGGTGAGATGGGGAGTGAATATTTCATTATCTGAAAACAAGAAGCACGGAAACACAAGCAAATCCCGGAAGCACTTTTTTATCAGGCTTTCCAGAGACTATGAATTGTATCTGTTTCTGCTGCCGGCGATTCTTTACTACATTATCTTTGCCTACGGCCCAATGTATGGAGTCCAGATCGCTTTCAAGGATTTCAATGGGTCTCAGGGAATATGGGGGAGCTCATGGGTTGGATTGAAACATTTTAAAAATTTCTTTCAGTCCTATTATTTCTGGCCGCTGATCCGGAATACCCTTACGGTTTCCATTTACACTCTGGTGGCGGGGTTCCCGGTGCCTATTATACTGGCCCTCATGTTAAATGAAGTGAAGAACGAAAAGTTCAAGAGTCTGGTGCAGACGGTGACCTATGCACCGCATTTCATTTCCATTGTAGTACTGGTCGGGATTATCACTATTGTCATGTCGCCGAATTATGGCATCGTGAACCTGGGGCTTCAGGCTCTGGGATTTGAAAAGCACAACTTCATGACCGACCCGAAAGCATTCCGGCATATCTATGTATTGTCGGGCATCTGGCAAAGTACGGGGTGGAATTCCATCATATATATTGCCGCCTTGTCCTCTGTGGATCCTGCCATTCATGAATCGGCAGTGATTGACGGAGCATCCAGATTACAGCGGATCTGGCATATCAATGTTAAATCCATTGTGCCGACCATGGTCATTCTCCTGATCCTGAATGCAGGCTCCATAATGAATGTAGGATTTGAAAAGGTTTTCCTGATGCAGAATGATCTGAACTCGACGACGTCCGATGTGATCTCCACCTACATTTATCGCCGTGGTATGGTGAAGGCAGATTACAGCTTTTCCACCGCGGTTGGCCTGTTCAACAATGTTGTCAACTTTATTCTGCTGATGCTGGTCAATACGGTATCCCGGAAATTGGGGGAAACAAGTCTGTTCTGATCTTTATCCTTCCGGCAGGATGATGTTATTTTGGAGGAGGTATGATATGTCTGTTATTAAGGAAAGTCCCGGCGACCGAGTTTTCAATCTGCTGAATCTGTTTGTTCTGACGATTGTCCTGGTGATCGTTTTATTCCCCCTGATCCATATTGTGGCGGCTTCCGTAAGCGATCCGGACTATGTCAGTACGGGAAAGGTGCTCCTTTTTCCCAGGGGATTCAATATAGAAGGCTACAAGAAGGTTTTTCAGTATAAGGATATTATGATTGGTTACCGCAATACCATTTTTTATACGATTGTCGGCACCCTGGTCAATCTGGCCGTTACATTGCCGGCTGCATACGCATTGAGCAAGAAACGTCTGATGGGAAGAAACGGGCTCATGTTCTTCATGGCGTTTACCATGTACTTCAGCGGCGGCATGATCCCGACCTATATTCTGATAAGGGATCTGAACCTGCTGAACACCTATGCGGTACTCGTTGTTTCCGGAGCAGTCAACACCACAAATCTGATTATCTGCCGTACCTTTTTCACCTCCAGCATACCGTCTGAGCTGGAGGAAGCTGCCATGATTGACGGCTGCTCCACGACCAGGACGTTTCTGACCATTGTGCTGCCGCTGTCCAAGGCATTACTGGGGGTTATGGTCCTGTATTACGGGATTGGCCATTGGAATTCGTATTTCAACGCATTGATCTATCTGACCGATCGGAGCAAGGTTCCGCTGCAGCTGGTCCTGCGTGAAATCCTGATCGAGCAGGAGATGGCAAGCCAGATGCTGGAATCCGGCGCTGCCGTTTCCGATGACCTGAGAAAAATGCAGATGAAGCTGGCCAGTCTGATCAAGTATTCGGCGATTGTGGTATCCTCCTTGCCTGTGCTGATTGTTTATCCTTTCCTGCAGAAATATTTTGAGAAAGGCGTCATGCTCGGATCCCTCAAGGGGTGACGCAGATGGTGTGCTTTGACGGCATATGTCGTTGGCAGAAATATACAAAATTATATAAGTGAGAGGTGGAGAAAAATGAGGAAGAAGATCATTGCGGTCCTTTTGATCATGGTGCTTTCCGTTTCTGCTTTCGGTGGATGCGGAAAATCAAACGATGCAACTTCCGAGCCCGGGAATAAGGGCAAGGGAAAGCAGGCGCCCCAAAAAGAGGCTGCGCAAAATTTCAACAAAACCGGATACCCGATTGTAAAGGAGAAAACAACCTTTACGGCAATGCATCCCCACAGTCCCAGCAAAGCTGCGTTTGATGAAATGATTTACTATCAGAAGCTGGAAAAACTGTCCGGCATCCATATGGATTGGCAGCCGGTGCCTGCCAGTGATTGGGAGACCAAGGCAAATCTTACTTTAGCCGGCGGGGATTTGCCGGATATAATCCTGGGTGGTCTGACCAATGATGCCCTGTATGATTATGGAATCAAAGGGGATTTTATTGTGAATATCACCGATGGAATCCAGAAATATATGCCAAACCTACAGCATTGGATGAAGGAATATCCGGATGTGGTTCAGTCCATGACGCAGCTGGACGGTTCCATGTACTTTGCGCCTTATATTTATGATACCGCGCAGGCGGCTGCCGATACGGTATATGTCCGAAAGGATATGATGAAAAAGGCAGGCGTGGAAAAGATGCCGGCCACGGTAGACGAGTTCCATGATATGCTGAAGAAGTTTAAAGATGCCAATTTTACACCTGATTTTTCTCCGTTAATGCCTACCAAAGGCGTGGAACTGACCACCGCAGGGTTTGCGGGGTGGGCCTATCCTGCATTTGGTGATTTGGTGGACCTTGGATGGGGACTGGACAGCGATGGGAAGGTCGAGTATACCTATATCAACGACCAGTATAAGCAATACATCGAATTTGTTTCCAAACTCTATGCGGAAGGGTTGATTGAGCCGGAGATCTTTACCATGGATGAGCCGACGAATATTGCAAAAATGCGGGAAAATAAATCGGCGGTTATGACCTTTGCCACCCAATTGAACCCGGAAAACTTTGAAAGCGGGGAACTGGAAGTGGAAATGATGCCGCCGCTGACATCTGAGTATACCTCAAAACAGAAGATCCGGAGCGTGTCTCACGGCGGATCCGGCTCGGGCTATATCACAAAATCCTGCAAAAACGTGGAGGCTGCTCTCCGGTGGTTTGATATGGGCTACGCCGTGGATGACATGGAACCGGGTCTGAACCATTTATCGTCCTGGCTGGGGATCCGTGGCTATAACTGGGATTATGGCGATGACAAGAAAGAGACCATCAAATACTGGAATCCGGAAGATATGGCGGATAAGGTGGGCAATATGACCGTGGATGAATTCAGGGTTTATTACATTGCCCCCAACGAGGGCCCCCGTGCTGCGGTTGCCTGGTTTGTTCCGGAATCCGGGCCGCTAAAAATGAAATCGGAACAGTCCATAAAGAATTACTTCCCCTATACGGTGGATCGGTTCCCGGATTCCGCCCTGAAGTTTACCGATGAGGAAAATGAAACAATTGCCAATCAGTTTACGGATATCGATACCTATTTCAAACAGCAGGTTTCCAAGTTCATTGTCGGGGATGAGCCGATGTCCAAATGGGACGACTATGTGAAACAGATAAAGAAAATGGGAATTGACGAAGTGGTAAAAGTATATCAGGCATCGTATGACAGGCTGCAGAAGGACAGCAGAGCTGCGGGAAGCAGCAAATAGGAACGGAAGAAGGCAGGAAAGCGGGATTTGACGCCGGACCGGATGATGGAATATAATTGAATAACAGGCGCACGGCGAATCAAGTTCAGTATCCAATGAGAACCGGAGTTGAGTAGCAGATTATGAAACGGAAGAAATCCCTTGTGAAATACAGTTATCTGCTGAGGCTGATCATTATTGTGACAGCCTGTCTCTTCATACCGGTATTGGTGCTGAACTTATCCGTTGTGCGGAGCTCGTACCGCAGGATGGAGGAGGACAACCGGGCAAGCTACCTTCGGATCACCCAATATTCTGCCGGATATTTCAATGAGCACGTTTCCATGTTGTGCAATCATGCCCTGAACATGAGCCTGGATCGGAAGATTGTGCGTTCGAACATTGAAAAGAGTGAGTGGAATACCATCAAAGCGGTATCCGAGACGCTGGTGGATTACAAGGTCGGGGTTCCCATGGTAAAGTCCATCGGCGTTTATTTCAAAGGAGCGGATTATGTCCTCACCACGAACTATAAATACAGCCTGAGACGATTTATGGACATAGAATCAAGGGGAAATAAAGAAGTGGGCAGGAGAATGAAAACGTTCCTGACCTCGGGCCATAAGGAGCGGACTGTTCTCCTTTCTACATTTGACACGTTTGCTTATCCGTATGCCAGGCTTTATGTGGGAGTGCCTGTTTCCATCAATGACGCGGACGATACCATGATATTCTACGTATTGGACTACACCGCACTGAAAACATCCTTTATCGGTACCCTGGGATATGAAAATTACGGCCTGTTTATTCTGGATTCCGGCGATTCCCTTTTATACGCCAATGGGAATATTGACGCCGGCATATTTCAGGATACGGAGTTGAAGCAATTCCTTTCCGATCCGCAAAACACCCTGGTGAAATATACCTGGCAGCAGAACTCGTACAATATTTTCAAGTTTTTTGATGCCGTGCAGGGCAAGATGTTTTTGTCTGTCATTCCGCAGGATGATGTGGAAAAAAGTCTGAATTCCTTTTATGAAACGATTCAGAGCTCCCTGCTGTTTCTCGCCCTGGGTCTGATCCTGCTCTTTGCCATGTCGGTATATTTAAGCTATAAACCGATTTATCGGTTATCACAGCGAATCGGTATCCGGGAAGGCAGGGACAGTAAAAGCAGGAAAGAAAACGGGGAAAGCGGCAGTACGCCGGAGGACCGGAGCGGAAGAGATGAGATTGCCGCCATTGAGATGGCATTTGACAGACTGGGCAGTGTTAACGAGGAACTGCGCGAGACCGTAACGGAGCAACGGATGCAGCTGATGGATCTGGTCCTGAACAAGCTATTGTCCGGAGAGCAGCCGGACTCCTCCGATCTGGAATGGCTGAGCAGTGTTTTGTCGGGAGATGCTTTTTGTGTGCTGTCGGTAACCGGCCTGGAAATGAACAATGTACAAAGGGAGCTTCTGGCGGACGAAATTCTTTCGGAGTTCCAGTCCCATGTATTTCTTGTTGATATGATGTACGACAGACATACCGTGTTTGTCTGTGCGATTCCCGGAACTCTTTCTCCGGAGGAAGTGACAGCGGGGATCGTGGAGACTCTGCGGCAGTCCGAAGGCGGCGGGAAAGTCGGGATCGGGACCGGCCATTCGGTTACTCGGCTGATCGATATCCGGAGTTCCTATCTTCGTTCCCTTCAGGATCTGGATATGGACAGCGGAGCAATTGTTTATGATGATCTGATGAATGACCTGTCCATAACGGAAATGGATCTTACGGAAGAGACGTTGTCCTTTTTGCAGCATATGAAGAACGGAGAAAAGGAGGATGCCCTGGATGATCTGGCGACAATCCGGGGCCGCATATCCGGGAATGTGTCCTCTGTTCTGGTTGAGCGGTATGTCTGCTATAAAATGATGGACGCCTTTCTCAGGACCCTGAAACAGATCGGAATGCCGCTGAACCAGCAGGAAATGAACCGGATCCTGTACTTTAACAATATAACTGAGATGTGTGAACTCCTGACACCTGCCGTCGTCCGGGTCTGTGACAGTATTGCCCATACGAAGTCGGCAAGCAAGGATCAGCTGAATGACAGCATCGTAAAGTTTGTGGACATTCATTTTACCGATCCGAATTTGAGCCTGCTGCAGATCGCGGATCATTATCATATTTCCATTTATACTTTGAGCCGCCTGTTTAAGGAAATCACGGGCATTGGCTTCAAGGATTACGTGACAGGCAAGCGCATCGAGTTGGCCAGGCATCTTTTGATGACTACGGAAAAGAAAGTCGGGGACATTGCAGCGGAGATCGGATTTGGAAGCGTATCTCATTTTAACCGGGTTTTCAAAGCGAATTGCGGCATGTCTCCATCCAAATACAAGGTAGAAGCGGTAAAATAACAGGAAGGAAACAGATTGCTGCTTTTGCTTGCCAATTGACAATATATAAAGTATAATAAATAACGTAATAAAAAGTAATATTGTTAATAAACAGGATTCCGAAGAGAAAATGGCGTGTGGGTAAATTCGCGCAGAGTCTCTGAAATGGGACAGAACAGGAATCAAGGATTTGGAGGAGCAAATGGATGAGCCTGAAGCAGTGGAGAGAAGAGTTTGAAAGGACAAACAGCAGGAAGGACGGCAGGATACTGATCTTTCATGGGGTGGAAGGATATGATGTATATAATTGCTCCATTCCGTTTGAATACCAGGGGGACCAATACATGTATGGTCGGGTGGAAAAGAGAGGGGAATGGGCCAGGTCCGTGACAATGCTGTTTCAGTGTGTCCGGCCGGACGAGTGGAGACGGGTGGACAGCATGATCTATCAGATTGAAGACCCCAATGTTGCAGTTATTCACGGACAGCTGGTGCTGAATGGAACATTCGCCGTATACCGGGGTGGGCAAATGGATGGATTTCATGCTTTGTTTTACAGGGGTACGGACATAAACGATATGCACTATTTTTCCACCGGTCCGGACAACATGAAGGATATTCGGCTGGTTGAGCTGGCAGACCATCGGATCGGAGTATTTTCCAGACCCCGGAACGATGAAATACTGCAGCGTTATGGAAGCGAATCACAGATAGGATTTACCACCATTGATCATCTGGATGAGCTCACGGATGAGGCAATCTCCGGTGCCGTATATATTCCCGGCCTGTTTTCGGAAGGCGAGTGGGGCGGATGCAATCAGGCCTATTTGCTGGACAGCGGATATATCGGTGTGATCGGGCACAAGAGTTATCAATCCGATCCAAACGGGAAAGCGTTCAGTCAGATCTATATCAATACGGCATTTGTTTTTGACCCGGTTCATCATAAGATACTGGAGGAACGCATTCTGGCTACCTCTGCCTCCTATCCCGCCTTTTCGGCAAAAGTGCCCCGGCTGAAGGACTGCTGCTTTACGAGTGGCATTGTCATGCGGGAAGACGGGAAAGCGGATCTGTACAGTGGACTGGGGGATACTGCGGAAGCGCGCATTGTCATAGACTATCCTTTTGAAGGATACGGGAAGATAGAATCCCTCTCCACAAGAGTACCGCTGAGATAGATTCTGTGGGGGGCCAGGCCGGGATTGTTCAGTCGGTTTATCATCTGATTGAAGCTGTGAAGGGCGATCTGCTTTTTGTCGATGTTTACGCTGGACAGTTTCGGAGTGGTCAGCTCACAGATGCTGGTGTTGTCAAAGCTGGTGATGGAAACATCCTCCGGGATCCGGATGTGGCAGGATTCCAGCTTCTGCATCAGGGTAAAGGCCGCCTTGTCACAATGACATACAAATGCAGAAGGCAGGTCTTCGGGAAGATCAAAGTTTTGGGTGTAGACCCCGTCCAGGGTATTGATGCCTGGAATGTACCAATCCTTCCGAATCGGCAGATTCCTGCATTTCATGGCCTTCAGATAGCCAAAATAGCGGTCGCAGATGCTGTTTGTGTGATGGAGGTTTCCAACGAATCCAATCCTGGTATGGCCTTTTTCAATCAGATTGCCTGTGACTTCATATCCAATCGAGAAGTTGTCAACAATGACGCTGTCAAACGGAAGGCCGGTCATAGTAAAGTCAATGGCTACTTTTTCTGCTTTCAGTCCGGACAGAATGCTCAGATATTCTTTTTTGAGCTCTCCTCCGATAAAGATCCCGTCATATTTGGCAAGAGTCAGATCCGGAGGAAGAATGCCGTTTTCCTCCTCATGATTTCCCACCACAAAACAGTTCAGGGAACAGTTTTTATCCATACACTTTCGATTCAGATAGTAATAAATTGTAGTATAGAATTTTTCATCCTCCAGGAAAAAACGTTTCGCAGAAATAAAAGCAAATCGATATTCCTTTTGTATTTCATCGGCTTTTATTTTTGCATAGCCCAGCTCCCTGGCTGTGTGAAGAATGCGTTTCCGCAGGCTGTCGCTGAGGCCGGGCTTATTATTGATTGCCTTGGATACGGAAACTTTTGTCACGCCAAGCTGGCTGGCAATATCCTGCATGGTTATCTTCTTTGACATCCTCTCGACCATCACTTTCGATTAAATTTGACACATTTGACTGTCTGGATAAATTACTTTACAAAATACAGTGCTTTTATAGTTTATCATAGTTACAAAATGGAGGCAAGAAAGCAAGTACAAATTCAGATAAGAAAAATCATAATATTGGATAAGCGGGAATCGGATGAAACAGGTATAATAGCTATGGAAAGGTGATTATCTATCGTGTATAATCTAAGGGAACAGTAGGAGTGATCACAGAAAACTGGAGGGATTATTTTTGAAGAAAGTAAAAGTGGCAGTCATCGGCAATGGTACCATTGCCAACAGTCAGCATGGTCCGGCGTATCTTAAGAACCCACTAAGTGAAATCAAGTATTGCGTGGATATTATCCCCGAACGCGCGCAGGCTTTTCGTGAGAAATTCAATGGTGAATATGCCATTACGGATTATCATGAAGCCATCGCGGATCCTGAAGTGGATATCGTGTCGGTTTGCGTACCAAATTACCTTCATGCTCCCATTACCATTGACAGCTTAAAGGCAGGAAAACATGTATTGTGCGAAAAACCCGCGGCTCTTAACTATGCGGAAGCGTCTGCCATGAAGAAAGCGGCGGACGACAATCACCGGATTCTGAATATCGGCGTGGTAAACCGCTTCAATACGGCAGTCAACAAAGTGAAGGAAAAAATCGATGCGAAAGAGTTGGGCAAACTGTATCATATTTATTGTTCCTTCCGTGCCTATCGATCCATTCCCGGTCTGGGCGGACCTTTTACCACCAAGGATATGGCCGGCGGTGGTGTGTTGATTGACTGGGGCGTACATTATCTGGATTTGATTCTGTATTGCATCGGAAATCCGGCGATCCGGACGGTTTCTGCGGCTACATACAGCGAGATGGCAAAGGATATGAAGGATTATGCCTATACCAGCATGTGGGCAGGCTCTCCGGATTACAACGGAACATGCAATGTGGAGGACTTTGTAACCGGAATGATCCGGACCGGTGGGCCCACCATTACCCTGAACGGTGCCTGGGCTCAGAATATCAATGATAAAGCCACGTTCATCGAATTTTTGGGTGACAAGGCGGGCATCAAGCTCCAATACGGCGGGAATTATACCATGTGGAGCTCCAGGGACGGTGTACTGTATGAGACCAAGCCTTCCTTCCCCATGGCGGATATGTTTTATGATGAAATCGATGCATTTATCAAATGCTCACAGGAAGGCAAAAAGATCCGTTCCAATATCGATCAGGTTATTGCGAGTTCCCTGCTGATGGACAAGATTTATGAGTCCGCCGCAAAAGAGAAAGAGGTGGGGATCGGTTGAACCGGATTGGATTTATTGACTACTATCTGGATGAATGGCATGCCAATCAGTATGTCCGATGGATCCATGATCCGGCCAAACGCGGAAAGTATCAGGTAGCCTGTGCATGGGCCATGACAGACCGTGCGGGCGGTGTTTCCACGGAGGATTGGTGCAGGAACAACCAGGTCCCCTGGGCTTCCTCCATCGAAAAATTGGTGGATCAATGCGACAGTATTGTCGTTTTGTCTCCGGACAATCCTGAAATGCACGTCAAACTGTCGGAGATCCCGTTGGCGTCAGGAAAGCCGGTTTATATCGATAAAACATTTGCCATGGATCTGGGTTCGGCAAGGAAGATGTTTGATCGGGCAGAACAGTATCATACTCCCATGTATTCCACATCTGCCCTGCGGTTTGCAACGGAGCTGACGGATTACAGAGGACCGGGAACCCTGGGAAAAGATATTGCCATGGTTGCTGCGCAGGGCCCGGGACTTTTTGAGAATTATTCCGTTCACCAGCTGGAGATGGTCGTAAAATGCATCGGTCTGGGGGCGAAACGTGCCATCTGCACCGTATCCGGATCTTCGCCGATGATTACCTATGATTACGGGGACGGAAGGCGTTCGGTGATTCACTGCATGCCATGGGCAAATTTTGGCCTGCAGGTTCAGGCGGAGAGCGGGGAAGGTGTCAGTCTGCCGATTCAGAGCGATTACTGGGCGCCTTTTATGGACAATCTGCTTGGGTTCTTTGATACGAAACAGCCCGCTGTCCTCAAAGAGGAGACGTATGAAGTCGTTTCTCTGGTGGAAACCGGCAGCAAAGCGATCCAAAATCCGGATCAGTGGATTGCTGTGGAAAGATGAGAAGGGAATAGTACGTAGTGCTTTCAGTGTCTGGTGAAGAAGCCGGCTCCGTTTCACATGCTTTTTATGATTCCGAAAAGCCGTGAACAGAGCCGGCTTCTTTATTGTCTTTTTCATTTCAGATGCTACTGCTTAAGGTGAGACTGAAGCCTTTTCACTGCTTTTCATTTCTTCCAGGATCGACAGGGAGTAATCCTTTGAGTCATTCGTGAGGCAGTTTGACATCTTCAACAACTTTCAACAGGTCGATATATTCCACTACCTTCTTTTTCGCTTCTGCAGAAAGCTGAATCAGTTTTTGTATTGTATCATCAGGCAAAACGGCATCATTTATAGTCGGCTTTCTGTTACGTGGTTGGAAATGCCCCATGTTATCGGAAATCCCCATTATGAAGTCAGCAGATACGTCATACAGTTCAATAAGAGCTTTTATTGTTCCAGGATCAGGGGATGTTGCATTGTTTTCATAACGGGATAGAGATTTATTGCTCAACTTGATTGTTCTGTAAACTTCCAGCTGAGTGAGACCGGATCTTTCACGTGCCATACGTAGACGTTCTCCAAAAGTGAGCATCTCCAATTCCTCCCATTCATATGTTTCTGACTTATCATAACAATTCCTGAATATTTGAGAATATATTTCTCAAAAAAGTAGAAAAAGTTGTTGACATCTCAAAAATTGAGTACTATAATATAGACGTTCTCATTAAACAAGACTAATATAAAACCATGCATTTTGTTGGCGCTATCGAGAATGAAGCATTATCAAAATGTACTGTGTTTATTCTATTACAAAATTTTTTTGAAATAACCTAATCAGTGTCCGGCCTAAAAAAGATGAACTTTGAAAATGAAGTTACACTCCTGTAAAGATAAAAGAGCCAATGCCTATAAGAAATGACTTGGTGTATGGCTATTAAAATATAGAAGGTAATAAAATCTTACAAAATTGACGCATAGTATCTGGACGTTAGCAAAAATGCAGATATTTTGAGCAGGAAAAGTGGTGGTGATTATGCGGGCTCCATGGTAAACAACCAGATTCACATTTAATGGATAAAGTACATTCATTATATTGAAAAATATGGATGATTAAGGAGTTGATGAACTTTGAACGCAGGAACAGCAGCGCAAAAGAACAGCAGGGCATCTGAAAAGAGATTTCAAAAAATGCACCGGAGCGGATTGCTGCGGGAGAATGCAGAGCTGTATGCCATGATGCTGCCCACGTTGATCATTATTTTTCTTTTTTGCTATATTCCGATTTATGGAATATTGATAGCATTTCAGGATTATTCACCTGGTATGCCTTTCTTTTCCTTTACCCAGGATATCAAGTGGGTTGGATTGAAGCATTTCAAGCGATTTATCAGTGGACCATTTTTCGGGCGAATCATGACGAATACCATTTCATTGAGTTTTTTAAATCTGTTGTTCGGATTCTGGCCTCCCATTCTTTTTGCTTTGCTGCTCAATGAAGTACGGTCCGTGCGCTTCAAGAAGTTCACTCAAACGGCCAGCTATCTGCCTTACTTTATCTCCGCCGTTGTGGTAGCCGGCATGGTGCTGTCTTTTGTAAAGACAGATGGGCTGGTCAATAATATCATTGCATTGTTCGGCGAGTCGCGGAAGAGCCTTAATACGGAGCCCAAGGCTTTTCCGGTGATCTATACCATTACAAATATATGGAAATCATTTGGATTCAACTCCATTCTTTATCTTTCTGCCATTACTGGTATTGATCCATCGTTATATGAATCCGCCTACCTGGATGGTGCTACCAGGTGGCAGTCCATGTGGCATATTACCCTTCCCGGCATCAAACCAACGATCTCCATCATGCTGATCATGGCGGTTGGATCGCTGCTGTCATCCAATACCGATCTGATCCTTCTTTTGTATTCCCCTGCCACGTATCCCACTGCGGATGTTATCGGGACTTATGTTTACCGTCTTGGGATCGAAGGAGGACAATTCAGCTATACCACGGCAATCGGTTTGCTGTCAACAGTTATCAATTTCCTGATGGTTTTTGCGTCCAATAAAGCCAGTGATAAGATCGCAGGGTATAGCTTATGGTAATGCAGATCATTCATACCATGGAAAGTGAGGAGTCTTTATATGACGGTAAAGCGTAAATTCAACGCAGGGGATATCGTGATCAATCTGGTTATGATACTGGTTTGCTTCATTACATTGTATCCCATGTACTATGTATTCATTCTCTCCATCAGTGACCCGGTTGTTGCCGCCAGCATGAAGGTATACTTTTATCCCAGGGGGCTGTATTTCCGGTCTTATTCCATACTGGCTACGGACGGTAAGATGTGGCGGGCTTATGGATATACCATATTCTATGTGGTGGCCAATACTTTGTTGGTCCTCCTGACCAGTATCACATGCGCTTATCCCCTGACCTCCAAAAAGCTGATGGGGCGAAAGTTTGTTGTGGCCTTTCTTCTTGTTCCGATGTATTTTGGCGGAGGTCTGATCCCATCTTTTCTGTTGATATCCAAATTGGGGCTGTACAATACCGTTTGGGCACTGATCATACCGTCGTGCTTTAATATCTGGTACATCATTCTGACCAGGACGTTTTTTGTCGGAATACCCGAGTCCCTGAGGGAATCAGCGCAGATTGACGGGGCCAACAATTTCACCATCCTTTCCCGCATCTATGTGCCGCTGAGTAAGCCGATTCTTGCGGTGGTGGGGATATATACCATAGTAGGTGTATGGAACAGCTGGTTCACCTCCAATGTTTATCAGCCGGATACTTCGATTCAGCCGCTGCAGATGTATCTGCGCAGGGTACTGGTTCAGCAGACGGTGGATCTGACGAAGTTATCCCAGGCAGAGGCGGAAGCTATGGCCCGTCTGAAGCTATCCAACAACCAGCTAAAATATTCCATGATCATATTTACCACGCTGCCGGTTATCTTTACCTACCCCTTTTTCCAGAAGTACTTTGTAAAGGGCGTTATGCTGGGTTCTCTGAAGGGGTGAGGCGGCGGCTGCGAACAGTGTTAAACAAAAGCCATGGAACATCATGGACATTGTTTATAGATTATTTTATGAGGAGGAGAGTATATTGGAAAAAAAGCTTTGGAGGTACTTGTCGGTCACACTCGCTGTCTTGCTTATGATGGGTGTTCTCAGTGCTTGTGCCACAAGTCCACAAACAACGGGAAGTTCCAATAAGAATAAGTCAAAAGGAAGCAATCAGGCCGCAGACAAAGCCGGCAGCAAGACGATTCATATCATGGGTCCGGAGACTGGCAATCCCCATATTCACTTCAAAGATCGGGAAAAGTATAGCTCCTGGAAAGAATTTCAAAAGCTTTTTAAGGAAAAAGGACTCAATCCCAAGTTTGAAGTCGTTGCCAATGATCAGTATCAAACAACGCTGCAAACCCGTATGGCATCCGCAACGGATATGCCGGATTTTTTGAATGTAACCGGCTTGGGGGACGACACAATTCTGAATTTTGTGGACAAGGGAACAATCCTTCCCGTCAATCAGATTATCGATGAGCACAGTGATGGAACCGCTAAACAATTCTTTGCGGAAGGCGGAAAAGGCGCTCGTTCCAATGCATTGAATGCAGCAGAGAATGGGAATGTTTATTGGATCAGCCAGATCCAGGCGACAACATATGATGGGAAACCCGGTTCTACCAACCAGGTTATCTCCGTCCGAAAGGACTGGCTGGATAAATTGAATCTGGAAGTTCCAAAAACAGCGGATGATTTTTACCATATGCTGAAAGCATTCCGGGAGAAGGATGCAAACGGGAATGGACAGCAGGATGAAGTCCTTGCCTTTAATCCGGCTGCATGGAACAATGGAATAGCCCAATGGTTTGGACTGGTGAACGAGATTTCCTGCTTTGTCATAGAAGACGGGAAAGCAGTTTCCCCATGGTATCAGCCAGGAATCAAGGATTACTTTAAATATTTGAATAAACTGGCCAAAGAAGGACTGATGGATACCAGTACGATCGGTGGTGGGGACCCCCTGGATCAGGTGATTGCAGAGAATAAAGCAGGAGCAATCTTTGATTACTGCATGCAGACCTGGCAGGAGCCTGGCACAGGGGATCCGGACGCTGCCTATCTGCCGATTGGTCCGCTTAAAGCCACGGATGCGGCAGAACCAATCCTTGCTATTGAACCTCCGTATCTGTCCTATAATCGTTGGGCATTTACCAAAGAATGCAAGGATCTGGATGTGGCCGGTACTCTGCTGGATATTCTATGCAGCGACAAATATATGGAACTGACCCAGTGGGGCATAGAGGGAGAGACCTATGAAGTTAAGGACGGAGAGAAAAAACTGCTTCCCATTGCTCTGAATGCCAGTTGGGAACAAGCGGCAAAAGAAGGAAAAGAGATCGGAGATTTAATCTGGGCCAACGGAAGCATATTCCCGAAACGGAGATTCGTTCCCATGGAGAACGAAATCAGTATTGTGCCGGAGTACAAGGCAGAGTTTCAGCGTAATATCATAGATTATCATCCGACGACGCCGCTGGGAAAAGAAAACTATTTTCCCGTACCGACTCAGGAACAGGTACAACGTCGGTTGGAACTCAACACGGATTTGGGTACCCAATCCAGCCAGCTGGCAACACAGCTAATCCTGGGACAGATCTCTATGGATGATTGGGACAGTCATATTCAGAGCCTGAAAGATCTGGGATTGGATGAGATTCTTAAAATCGATCAGACCCTGCTGGATCGGTACAAAAAGAACGTGAAAGACTAAAACTGTCAAAGTGATAAAGAGCGATAAAGAGTGATAAAGGGCGATAAAGAGTGATAAAGGGCGATAAAAAGCGGTAAAGAGAGAAAGGCCGGATCATGGATTCAAAAGAAGCTGCAGAAAAGATTCTGTCTTATCTGCAGCTTTAACTCAGCTTCTGCTGGTCATATACAATTCAAACTTTCTGATATTCTCGCAGTTGCCGACTACCACAATCTTGTCATTCTCATGGAAGACCAGATCCGGAGTAATCTCGCTCGTTGCATTGCCATTATGCTCCATGGCGATGATGTTCAGCCTGTATTTTCGGCGCAGATCCGCCTGAAGTACGGACTGTCCTTCTATTTTTTTGGTAATTTTCATTTCGGAGATATTGAGATTGTTCTGTAATTCAATGGATATCAGCGTTCCCGAAGAGATCAGGGTGTTCGCCAGACGGATTGCCATATCATGCTCCGGGTAAACAACCTCGGCACCAACCTTTTCCAAAACAAGGCCCTGTTCATAGGAGACTGCCTTGGAGATGACCCGGGGCACTCCCATGTTGATGATGTTGAGACTTGTCAGGATGCTGACATCCACTTTTTCTCCGATGCAGACAATTACGGTGCTGCAGTTCTGAATGCCGGTATCCATCAGGGTCTCCCTATCCAGGGACTGAACCACAAAGGCGTTTGCCGTATCGTTTCTTATCTGTTTGATTTTATTTTCGCTGCTGTCCAGCACCAGCACTTCCCTGCCGGCATCGGTCAGGGTTTTTACCAATGCCTGTCCGAATCTTCCAAGTCCGATAACGCCGAATTCTATAATTGGTTTTTGTTGATTCATGTCACTCTCTCCTTTACCCGATCGTAATCGTTTCTTCCGAATAGCTGGCATAGGACAATGGCCGGTAATACCATATCATGGCTACGGTAAGGGGACCCAGTCGTCCGATATACATGGTCAGTATGATAATAGTCTTGCTCCAAGCGCAGAGGTTCGGCGTAATGCCGGTGGACAGGCCAACGGTACCAAACGCGGATACCACCTCGAACAACAGCTGAATAAAGGTAAACCGCGGTTCGAGGATACTAAGCAGATAGGAATTCAGGCAAACCAACGCCAGGGCCAGTGCGAAAACAATAAAGGCTTTTCGGACCGTTTCCCTTGGAATGCGCCTTTTAAACGCAGCGCAATGCTTATTGGTTGCCATACTATATGCGCTCTTCATTATGGTAAATGCGGTGGTTGTTTTAATGCCGCCGCCGGTGGATCCAGGGGAAGCTCCGATGAACATCAGAATGATCAGCAGGAACAGTCCCGCATTGGAGAACTCCCCCAACGGATAAGTACTGAATCCGGCTGTCCTTGCGGATGTACTGAAAAAGAATGCTCCCAGCCAGCTTATATTTTCCGTTGCCTTCAGCAGTATGGTTCCGACAGCCAGCAGCGTAGCGGTCATGGTGATAACGACTTTCGTGTGCAGGCTGAACTTTTTGAAGTGCCGTTTGGAAAGGATCTCACGAATGACCAGAAAACCCAGTCCGCCGAATATGATCAGTCCTGTGGTCGTCAGATTCAGCAGTACGTTATTCTGATAAGGTATCAGATTCCGGAATCCTCCCAGGATGTCGTAGCCGGAATTATTGAAGGCAGCAATAGAATGGAAAACACTGATCCATAAGGCGTGCAAAGGTGCGTAATCCTGTGAAAAAACGATAAAGTTCAGGAGCACTCCCGTTCCTTCAAAGCACAGGGTCATCAGGAGGACAGACTTTACCAGCTTTACAATTCCTCCCACAGAATTCAGATTCATGGCTTCCTTTACCAGTATACGATCCTTGAAGGTGACCTTTCTCCGGGCGAGAAGAATAAGGCTCACCCCCACAGAGGTGACGCCAAGGCCTCCAATCTGAATCAGTGCTGCAACAACAGCCTGACCGAACACATTAAAATTATCCGCGATATCAATGGCTGCCAACCCGGTAACGCAGACCGCGCTGGTCGAGGTAAACAGTGCATCAATGAAGGGGACATCGATTCCGTCGTTTTGTGCAATGGGAAGCATCAGAAGAACGGCTCCCAACAGAATGACCGTTGCAAATCCCAGGGCGATAGCCTGTTCCGGCCGTAACTTATGAAATAATGCAGGTATGGCAACACACCTCCTTCTGCCGTATTTATGCCATATATCATTATTCTACAATACAGCAATATTAAACATCGATCCATGGAGCTGCCGATTCAATGGCAATGCATCCACTGTTCGATGACAATTTTATATGATAGTGGAATTCGTATAAATATAGTATAAAGAAGAATAGGATAAGTATAAAAAATTCGTTAATATGTATGGAATACTCGTGACAAACCGTCCTGCAGAACACAGCAAGGTGCTGCAGCAGTAAGCAGTAGGATGCTGAACGTGCTGAAGGATGTCCTTTATATAAAACTAACACAACACAGTACAATGATGACACCGTCTTTATTGCCTTTCTGGTATTCTGAAAAGGAAAACGAGGTGGTTGACTTGATACTATTTTTGATTATAGTGTCTGCAGGTGTTGTTATGCTTGGTTATCTTGTCATGTGCCGCATTGATCATTTTATAGAGAGGGGCGGTATCCTTGAAAGCCCGCAGGGACGTGCCAATCAAGGCGTTTTGGTATATGGCGCACCGGATGTTGCGGAGAAAATAAATAAAATGGGTATGAAATGCAGAAATATTACAGCGCAATCCTATCCGGAGGATGGCTGTTATTCCATCCTGTTTGCTCTCTCTGATGAGGATAAAGACAACCTGGCAATATGCCATGATGCCAAAAGCACGGATCCCGGGATTGCAATTGTTGCGCGCTGCAATACACCGAATCTGCGGGATATCTTCATAAATGAGGGCGTGGACAGATTGCTTTCCGCAGGTGAGCCCATTGACTCTCTGCTGACAGAGCTTTGGGGCGCAGACAAAGGAAAATGACGTAATTCTGGCATATTCCTTGCCATTATTGGTAAAAACTATTATCTATGGAGACATCCATTGCTGCCAGGGAAGCAAAAGGATATAATGGGTATGCTGAAAATGATATGCAAGAAGTGATATGGCAGTAGGAGGATGCGATACGCTGAAAAATGCAGTGAAAACAGTTTTAATCATGTGTCTGGTTACGGTTTTATCGATTTTCACCGGACATATGGGTGTGGAAAACGAGAGTACTATCATGATATTTCTGCTCGGCGTCCTGTTTACGGCGGTGCTAACCAGCAGTCGGAGATGGGCAATCTGTGCGGCGCTTCTTTGCGCCCTGCTGTTTAATTTCCTGTTTACACGGCCTCTTTATTCGTTTCTTATATATGGAACGAACGATTTGATGCTGCTTGTGTTTTTTTTGATTACGGGCATTGTGTCAGGTACAGTTACCTCCAGATTGCAGAACGAAATGGGGCTGGCAGGGCAAAATGAGCACACTGCCAGGATCCTTTACCGGATCGCTTCAGGATTTTTGTCCGCCAGCGGCAGGGAAAACGTTGTAAAAAAGGCGGAGCTCCTTTTAAAGGAATACACGCAACTGGGTGGTACGATTCACCTGGATTTGAAGGAATCCGGAAAAGGCTTTGAAATCAACGGCGGTAACGGTACGCTGGGAATACTGGAAATCAGGGACGGAGAACCGGACAACAGCCAGCTTTTGATTGTAAATGCCATCTGCAGGCAGCTTGGTATTGCACTGGAACGGGAAAGACTTGTAGCCGACCGGGAAAAAATACGACTGGCAATGGAGCGGGAGCAGCAGCGCAGCATCTTTCTCCGCTCCGTGGCACACGATCTCAGGAGTCCGCTGACGGCGATTTCCGGAGCCGGGAATCTGCTGGCGGATAGCTACGATATCCTTTCCGAGTCGGAACGCAGGAAGCTTGCTGTCGATATCAGCGAGGAAATTGTATGGCTTACCGGTCTCGTGGAAAATATTCTCAGCATGACCCGCATCAGCGCAAAAAAGCTGGTGCTGCACAAACAGGATGAAGTAATTGATGATGTGGTTGGGGAAGCTGTGAAGCAGACGGAGCGGCTGTTGCGCAACCGGCATTTTGAGGTAAAGTTGCCTGACGATGTGGTGACAGTACCGATGGATGGGAAGCTGATCGCGCAGGTGATGATCAATCTCTTGGAAAATGCCGCCCGCTATACGCCGCCTGACAGCGCCATTTCGCTGACCGTGGAAGTCGGACAGCATCTGACTGTTTCTGTAGCGGATACCGGAGAGGGTATCCCCGATGCGATCCGCAGTCGCTTGTTTGAGCGTTATGTGACGCAGGAGAAGGAAATTGTGGATGGACACAAGGGCCTGGGGCTGGGTCTCTCCATATGCAAGGCCATTGTGGAAGCTCATGGCGGGCAAATCTCTGTGATGGACAATGTTCCCAAAGGTTCTGTTTTTACATTTACGCTGCCCATGGAGGAAAATCTATGAATAATAATTGGAATAATCGGACGATCCTTGTGATAGAGGATGATAAATATATTTCTCATTTTATTGACCTTTCCCTTACAAAAGAAGGATACCATGTTTTGACTGCAGAAACGGCTGCGGAAGGAATGTTTCTGTTTTCCTCTTACCGGCCTGATATTGTCCTGCTGGATCTCGGCCTGCCGGACAAGGATGGCGTGGATCTGCTTCGGGAACTCAGGGCATTTTCCGATGCTCCGGTTCTTGTTGTTTCCGCGCGTGGTCAGGAAAAAGAAAAGATTGCAGCGCTGGACATGGGAGCAAATGACTACATCACAAAACCTTTTCATATGGGCGAGTTGACAGCCCGCATCCGCGTGGCGGAACGATCTTTGCAAAAGGCCGGAGGCAATAATGCGGGAGAAACGACGTTTACCTGTGATTGGCTTACGGTGGATTATGAAAAACGCAAGGTCCTTGTGGACGGCAGGGAAATTCATCTGACCCCGACGGAATACAAAATCCTGCTTTTACTGATTGCAAACAAGGGCAAGGTGCTTACCCATAACTATATTATCCGGCAGATATGGGGCTATGAAGGCGGCGACAGCAAAAGTGTGCGGGTCTTTATGGCCAGTCTTCGCCGTAAGCTGGAAAAAGATACGGTTCATCCGCGCTTTTTACTGACCGAAGTAGGCGTTGGATACCGCTTTGCCGATGAATAGAAAGCCTTTGGCTTCCACTCCGGAAGATTGAAAAGAGCCATCTTCCATGTACAGTTCACGATATTTTAAACGGGCTTGGAGCAAGAAAACACATCGAGATTTGATTTTACTTTGAGGGATGATATACTAAAAAGAGGATATTATAGAATTATCAATTTTTCTGATAGATTTGGAGGATATCCATATTGTTGGCTGTTCCCGGGGAAAGTAAAAGATGGAGAAAAACTTTTCCACTAAAAAAAATAAATATTGACAATGTTTTTTGTCCTGATATAATAAATATGTCGAAACTTTCCGGCCGTACATTGAAGTTGTTCCGGGTATCCAATCAGTATAGAACCGGTTCGGAGAGGCAAAATAAAGGAAATCCCATAACAGGGAAAAAGTGTTTTTCAAGGAGTGAGGTAGCAAAATGAAGAAGAAGATAGCTTTATTGCTGAGTCTTGTGATGATTGTCGGTCTTTTCGCAGCCTGCGGCAGCGGCACGAAATCCGGAAAAGGCAACGGGAGTGCGAAAGGCGGCAAAATTACGTTCTGGACATTGTCTCTCAGCCCCACATTTGATGATTATCTGCACGGGGTGATCAAGGACTTTGAGAGCCAGCATGCCGGAGTAAAGGTAAACTGGCAGGATGTCCCGTTTGATCAGGCAGAGCAGAGGACACTGACTGCCGCATCCGGAGGAAATCTGGCGGATGTGATCAATCTGAACACGGACTTTATGAAAAAGCTTGCTGCAAAGGGAGCCCTGGTGGATATGGACAAGGCTGCCGCAGATGTGAAGGATGATTATTTTGAGGGCGCATGGCAGGCAGGAAAAGTCGGCGATACCGCCTATGCGCTTCCCTGGTATCTGACAAGCGGAGGTCTGATCTATAACCCGGAGATATTAAAGAAAGCCGGATTTGATGCTCCTCCGAAGACCGATGAGGAAGCATGGAAGATGTCCGAAGTCATCCATGAGAAAACCGGAGCGTATGGATCCATGCTTTCCTCGGTACACATTTATCTTCCTTCCAATGGGGTGCCCATTGTAGCGAAAGACGGAAAAAAAGCAGCATTCAACACCCCGAGGGCATTGGAAATTTTCAAGTTTCTCAAGCAGGAATACGACAAGGGCCTGATTCCGGATGAAGTGGTGCTGGATCAGGTGAACGTGCCGGAATGGTACGCACAGGAAAAGCTGGCCTGGTGGGGCACAGGGCCTCAGTTGTTCCGACAGGTCAAGGATTTGTCCCCGGAAGTTTATAACAAGTCCGATGCGGCTGCTGCCATAGTGGGATCCGTAGGCAGACGCAGTATGGCAGTCATGAATATCGCAGTTTCGTCCAAGAGCAGGCATCAGAAGGAAGCGGTGGAATTCGCCAAGTTCATTACCAACGCGGATAATCAGCTGAAGTTCTCCAAGACGACTCCGGTGCTGCCTTCCGTTAAGAAAGCAGCGGAGGATGAATTCTTTACAAAGGGAGCCGACTCACACGATGTGGCGGAAAAGGGCAGGTACTATTCCGCAAAACAGCTTGGAAGCTCCTATGATATGCTTGCACCTGTGGAAAATGTGACGCAGATCAACAAGGTGATCAACGAAGAGTACCGAAAGGTACTGCTGGAAGACAAGAACCCGCAGAAAGCATTGGATGATGCGGAAGCAGCGGTCAACAAATTGTTAAAGTAAGCAGGGATGGTGCGAGGATACTGGTTGCAGGAAACTGCAATCAGTATCCTGTTTTATCGCAGACCGATCCATCCATGACTTTGTGTTAGGAGGCTATCATGTATAAAGCACATCATGCATGGTTATTTCTTGCAATCCCCGGTATCCTGTTATTGATATTTACCGTCATTCCAACTGTGGCAGCGTTGTTCCTGAGCTTTACGAACTACAATGTATTTTCACCGGTTGATTGGGTCGGGCTTGCAAATTACAAACAATTGATACACGACTCCAATTTCTGGAGTGCTATGAAAAACACCCTGACGTATTGGGTGCTGGTTACACCGGCACTTACGATCCTTTCCATTTTTCTTGCCGTACTGGTGAATCGAAAAATGAAAGGCGTTTCCGTGTATCGGCTTATCTATTACTTCCCGGTCCTTGTTTCCGTGGTTGTCACCGCAATGCTGTGGAAATGGATGTTCCAGGAAGACGGAATCATGAACTACCTTTTGAGTATTTTCAACATTGCCCCGGCAAAATGGCTGACCAGCAAATCCATGGTAATGCCAAGCCTGGCGATCGTTACCATATGGCAGGGGCTGGGGTATTATATGCTGTTTTATCTGGCCGGGCTGCAGTCGATTTCGGAAGAATTATACGAAGCCGCAGACCTGGAAGGAGCCGGCTTCTGGAAAAAGCAGTTTTACATTACCTTTCCGCTGCTGCGGCCGGTTATCTTCTTTGTGGTTGTCGTCTCCACCATGTCAGCGTTCAAGGAATTTACAATGATGCTGACTATGACAAAGGGCGGTCCCATCGGTTCTTCCAAGACGGTTGTGTACATGATTTATGAAAAGGCTTTTGAACAGCTTGACATGGGATATGCAAGTGCCATTTCCTTTGCACTGTTTCTGATTATTCTGGTCCTGACCCTTATCAATCAAAAGTTTCTTGATAAGGACAATCAAGCATAATTGAGGTGAGAAGATGAGCGATAAGAACGAAAAATCATTTGCGGTCAAACGGACTACCCGGGTGAATACCGGATATCACATTCTGTTGATATTCATCGCCCTGATCATGGTGGTACCCTTTATCTGGACCCTTTCGACTTCGTTGAAGGGGCAGAATGAGACAGTGTTCTCTTTTCCCCCTCAGTTTATCCCCGGACATCCTACATTTGATAATTATAAGGTTGTGTGGAACACACTGCCCATCGGCAGATACCTTGTTAACAGCCTTGTTCTGGCTGTCTTTGGGGTTGGCCTGCCCGTGATTTTGTGCTCCATGGCGGCTTTCCCGCTGGCGCGCATGAATTTCAGGGGGAAGAATTTTATTTTCATGATCATCATGGGGACCATGATGATTCCCGGAGAAGTAACCATGATCCCGGTTTACCTGATCATCAACAAGCTGGGCCTGATGGGGAACTATGCGGGCATTATCCTGCCGGCTGCGGTCCCTGCCATGAGTGTCTTTTTAATGCGTCAGGGACTTCTTGGCATTCCGAAGGAGATGGAGGAGTCCGCAATTATTGACGGAGCAAAGGTATGGCAGATATTTCTGCATATTATGCTTCCCATGGTAAAGCCCACACTGGCCACCATGTCCATCCTGAATTTTATCGGTGCCTGGAATAACTTCCTGTGGCCGCTTTTGATACTGGAGGATCCCAA
Organism: Eubacteriales bacterium mix99; assembly: GCA_038396605.1. NCBI lineage: Bacteria > Bacillati > Bacillota > Clostridia > Eubacteriales > Eubacteriales bacterium mix99. The sequence goes on along the minus strand of CP121690.1, from coordinate 871,813 downwards.
TACCTATCCCCTGACCCTTGGGCTGTATAAACTGCAGGGAACCTTTGTGGCTAATACGAGAATGATCGCAGCAGGTGCCATCATAGCATTGGTGCCGATTCTGGCGGTATTTATTTTCTTCCAGAAATACTTTATTGATGCGGCTTATTCCAGCGTGATCAAGGGCTGAGAACGAATAAAGAAACCGTCCGGAGCCGGCCGAAAGAGAGAAAGACAGGCAGGCAGCCGAACCAGGGAATGGACGGCAGAGAGGGAGTTATAAAATGACATATTTTCAACCTGGCAGAAAAGATTATAATTATATGAAGCAATTTATTCTGGTAGGCGGCAAGGCCAAAGATACCTGGGGGAAAGATGCCTTTTCGCGGTATGTCACCCACCTGGATGCAGACGGTCAGACCGATGACTGGATGTTTGACACCTTTGCCTTCTGGCATAACCAATCCCCCCGTGGAGGATCCCTGTATTCCGATATCAATATCGGAACCACCCGGACCGGGGAAGGCAACTTTTTTGCCGTCCCGGTGCCGAACCCCGGGAACCGGGAAGACTGGCTTTCTGTCCTGGACTGGTATTTTGCACCGGATGTCTTTGCCCATGCGCTGGATGAGGTAATCGACCAGGCGGAGCAAAAACTCGGGAAACGGGATCACAAGGTGAACCTGGTGATTACCATACCCTATCCGGGCCCTCTTCAGACACAGTTCGGGGAAATCGGCGGGCAAAATTTGAACTTCACGACAAAAGGTCAGAATCTGGACCAGGCTACAAGGCAGCGTCTGACGGCCTGTGTCTGGTTTGTGGAGGAAGTGATCCGGCGCTTTCAGCAGGAGAACTTCCGGCATCTGAATCTTCTTGGATTTTACTGGACTTTCGAGACGGTTTACCGAAGCTGGGATATGGATGATCACTGGCTTCTCAGGGAACTGCACCGGGAACTGGGAAAGAGGAACATGAAGTTTTTCTGGATCCCCTTCTGGAGCTCCTATAATGTGCATTTACTGGACGATTATCAGAATTACTACTTTGATTGTGCCTTTTTGCAGCCGAACTATATGTTCTATCAGAATATAACGGATGTGAAGGAGGCAGCTCAGGCTGCCAGGCAGCGGAATGCAGGCATTGAGATGGAGTTTTACGCTGCCCGGAATGAGCCGGCGGAAGTAAAAAAGGAACGTTTGCGGAGATTTGAAAGGTATTTGTCCGGTGGTGTCGAATTTGGATATATGAAGGATTCTGCCTGCGCGTGGTTTGATGGTGGAAGGGCCATTTATCGCCTGTATAGGAATCCGGATCCGATGGAAGGGCAGATCTATGACAAAATATACCGCTTTACAAAAGGAACGTATGAACCGGCAGGCGGAACGTGCATACAGGAGAAAAGATAACAGATAGCAGATAGAAGGAAAAGCAGAAGAACCGGGGTTTGTTTGATTGTTCCTGCATTTGAAGAGGAGATGTTTGGTTTTTGCAACGTGATTTTTTGACTGCGACGAAAGGCGGGCTGATTGTGTCCTGTCAGGCATTGGAAGGGGAACCGCTTCACAGTTCCTGTATCATGTCCCGTATGGCTTATGCGGCGGTATCGGGAGGTGCCTGTGGAATCCGGGCGAATTCGACGGAAGATATCCGGGAGATTCAGAAGGCCGTTTCCGTTCCCATGATCGGCATCATCAAGAAAGATTATCCGGACTCGGAAGTTTATATTACACCTACCGTGGACGAGGTGGATGCCCTGATGAAAACAGGGGTGGATGTGATTTCCATGGATGCCACCAACCGGGTGCGTCCCGGCGGACGGATCCTGACCGATTTTTTTACGGAAGTAAGAAGGAAATATCCGAATCAGCTTTTCATGGCGGACTGCGCCACATACGAAGAAGGCTGCCTTGCAGAAAAGCTTGGCTTTGATATTGTCAGTACAACACTCAGCGGATATACCGGCGAAACCCGTGGGAATGTCCTGCCGGACATCGCATTGGTACAGCGATTTTGCCAGGACCTGAAAGTGCCGGTCATTGCAGAAGGCGGCATATGGAGTCCGGAGGTTCTTGCCGGGATATCTGGGATCAGGGGGCTGCATGCGGCAGTGATTGGCTCGGCCATTACCCGGCCGCAGGAAATTACCAGGCGATTTGTTCAGGCACTGAATCATGGAGGCCAGAATGAAAATACTGACAATTGACTTAGGGGGAACGATAACAAAATACGGCTTGTTTACGGACGGGGTACTGCCTGCGTCCTATGAACGGCCGACGGATGCAAAAAAAGGCGCAAAGCATATCATTGACCTGGTCTGTGAGATCACTGCTCAGTTTGAAGATGTTTCCTGCCTGGGGATCAGTACCTGCGGCTATGTGGATCCATGGGACAAAAGGATTGTGTTTGCCACAGATGCTGTACCCGGTTATACCGGGGTTCCCATTGGGAAGATTCTTGAGCAGAAGACGGGTCTTCCCGTTGCCGTGGAAAATGACGCAAAATGTGCGGCCATCGGCGAGATGCAGGAGGGAAACGGAATGAAATACAATCATTTTTTGTTTCTTTCCTATGGAACGGGAATTGGCGGAGCCATTGCCTTAAACGGTGCGATACATCACGGTAGCCATGGACTGGCGGGAGCGCTGGGTCATATGACCGTTCATGCGGATGGCCTGGAGTGTACCTGCGGAAGGAGGGGCTGTTATGAGAGGTATGCTTCCACCAATGCCCTGCTGTCTTCCATTGAGGATCGGACCGGAGTTGCCATGAACGGGCGGGAGGCATTTGCCCACAGCGGGGATAAAAGGATCCGCAGGGAAATTGATCTTTGGATTGACGAGGTAACGGCTGGCCTGATTTCTCTGGCAAATATTTTTGATCCCTCTGCCTTTATTTTGGGCGGAGGAGTCATGGAGCAGGAAAACCTGATCCAGGAAATCGGAAAGCGGCTGAATGGCAGAACCATCGGCGGGTTTACCGATATTGCAGTATGCCGGGCAAAGCTGGGAAATACCGCCGGCCTTTATGGCGCTTATCACAATGCCATGTCTTTGCTTTCGGAAAAACAGCCGTAAAGGGATATATACGGGTATATCGTTAATATATATTTCAAAATATATTTGAAAATATCCAGGGCAAAAAAGAAGAAGATCAAAAAACGTAAAAGAAGAGAAAAAGGTAGAAAACAGGGACTTATAAAAGATACAAAGGAAGAGATGGACAATGCCAAGCAGCGATTTGCTGAATCAGATATCCACATTTTATCCGAAGCTGACCAGGTCAGAGCGTAAAGTCGCAGATTTTGTGCTCTCCTCTCCCAAAGAAGTTCTGAACACAACAATAAGCGACTTTGCCAATATGTGCGGCGTGGGAGATACGACCGTCTTCCGGTTTTGCCGTTCCCTGCATTTGGGAGGATATCAGGATTTCCGGCTTTCTCTGGCACTGACTCTAAATTCCAACGAGCTGTTGGATACCGGGGAAACCGAACCGACGGATCCGTCAAATACATCCAATGATTTGTGTGAAAATGTTTACAGTGCCTATCGAGGGGGCCTGGATGAGGCCTATCACAAAATTGATCTGGAGGCTGTCCGGAAAACAGTGGATCTTATGCTGAAGGCCAGCATGATTCATTTTTTTGGTTTTGGAGGTTCCGGAAGTTCTGCACTGGAGGCGCAGAATAAATTATTGAAAATCACGCCCAATGTGGTGTTCAACAGCGACAGCCATTTACAGCTGACGGCCGCTGCACTGCTTGGAGAAAAGGATCTTGCCATTATCCTCTCCAATTCCGGGATCACGAAGGATTGTATTCAGATTGCACAGCTGGCCAAGGACGCTCATGCTTCCGTAGTGTTTATTACCCAGTTTGCAAAGACGCCGGCCCTGCAGTATGCGGATGTCCTCCTGCTCTGCGGAGCACAGGAAGGACCTTTTCAGGGCGGTTCCATTGCAGCAAAGCTGTCCCAGATGTTTACCCTGGATGTCATCTATACGGAATTTTTCAGCCGGATGGGAAAAACGGCGGAGAAAAACAAGAAACTGACCTCTGCCGCAACGGCGGAAAAGATGTTGTAATGGCCTCAAAAGATCCTATTTTGAAAAGTCAGATTTGACAACGGCGTTGAGATAGGGTAATATACTTTTAGGAATATTTAAGGAGAATCGATATGTACTTTACCGATCGTCTTACAAGGAAACTCAGCTCTGTACAATCCATTCCGATGAAACATTGTGCAGAGTATAGCGTATAGATGAACGTGACAGGATTTCATCGGAAACATAACAGTATGTACCGGACGATTGGTGCAGGATTGTTTGTTTTCGTGTGCAAAAATCAGCATCTGTAAGGCTATGGACAATGTTTTATCCATAGCCTTTTGTTTTTTATGAACCCCTTAAAGTTCAGAAGCAGAAGGCAGAATACAGGAAGAAAGAATGCCTTCTGCTTCTTTTGTTTTGGGAAAGGATTTGATGAAATATGAGCTTACTGGAAATCAGGGGATTAACGCATTCCTTTGGCGAGAATCTTCTTTATAGAAATGCCGGACTGACCTTGGAAAAGGGAGAGCATATTGGGATCGTCGGACAGAACGGCACAGGAAAGACAACCTTGATCCGGATCTGCACGGAGCAGGTGATACCCGATGCAGGAAGAATCCTTCTGCAGCCCGGGGTCACCATTGGATATCTGGATCAATATGCAAAAACAGACGGGCAGGTGACCATGCGAAACTTCCTGAAGTCGGCTTTTTCCGAACTGTATCAAATGGAGAGGGAAATGATCCGGCGGTATGAAAAGGCAGCGGACGGGGACGAAGCTTCCCTCCATACTGCAGCCCGATATCAGGAGGAACTGGAGGTTCGGGATTTTTATTCCATTGATACACGAATTGAACAGGTGGCAAATGGGCTGGGACTGCATTCCATTGGTTTGGACCGCAGGATGGAGCAAATGAGCAGCGGGCAGCGTACAAAAGTGATCCTGGCAAAGCTGCTGCTGGAGAAGCCGGGTATTCTGCTTCTGGATGAACCGACGAATTTTCTGGATCGGGAACACATCGCATGGCTTGCGGACTATCTTTCCTCTCTGGAAAATGCCTATATGGTGATATCCCATGATTTTTCGTTTTTGGATAAAATATCTAACAGGATATGTGATATTGATAATGTCACGATCACAAAATACTACGGAAGCTATACGGAGTTTTTGAAAAAGAAGACGCTCTTAAGGGAGGACTACATCCGACAGTATTCTGCCCAGCAAAAAGAAATCAAACGGACCGAAGAGTTTATCCGGAAGAATATTGCCGGGCGAAAGTCCAAAATGGCAAAGGGCCGGCGAAAGCAGTTGAATCATATGGAGAAAATGGAAGCGTTGGATCAAAAAGAAATCAAGCCGTATTTTCATTTCCCGGAGCTGCCCCTGACCGATGCTGAACACCTGACGGTGAAAAATCTGGCGGTAGGATATTACTATCCTATTTTGAAACATATCAGCTTTCGCATCAAAGGCGGGCAGAAGGTTGTCATGACAGGATTCAACGGAATTGGGAAATCCACATTGCTGAAGACCTTAATGGGACAGATTCCATCCATGGAAGGGCATTACAACTTTTCGCCCCAGGTGACAACCGGATATTTTGAGCAGGAACTGGGATGGCCGGACGACACACGGACGCCGATACAGATTGTTTCCGATGCTTATCCTGACCGGATCGTGAAAGACATACGAAAACATCTTGCGCAGTGCGGGATTTCCGGCAAGCACGCCATGCAGCCCATTAGAACATTGAGCGGGGGTGAACAGGTCAAGGTGAAGATGGCTCTGCTTACCCTTTCTCCCTGCAATTTTCTGATTCTGGACGAGCCGACCAATCACCTGGATGTTTCGGCGAAGGATTCCCTGAAAACGGCTCTGTGTGAATTTTCGGGTACCGTTCTGCTTGTTTCCCATGAAGAAATATTTTATCGGGACTGGATTGAAAAAGTAATCGATGTTGAGAAATGCTAAGTTCATAAAGGCTTTCAGCGAGCTTTTTACGACTGGCATCCGTTCTGTTTGCAGAAGAGACTATGAGCGTGTTAAAAAGGAGGAGAGAAGACCGGTGCAGTATCGTACCACACCGGCCTTCTTTTCTGTGTCTTCCCTGTTTGTTCATTTTTCGGGATTCCGGGTTCTTTCATGGGACTGTTCTTAATTGGATCAGCTCCATGAGTCGGCCTTGGCCATCCCGCTTTTCATGCATCTATACTTCCTTTGCAGCCTGCGCCACATTCAGCACCCGGCAGGTAAACTGATCATTGTCTGTCGTCAGCTCCACGGTATTGCGCGGGCCAATCTCACCCTTTATGATTCCCCTGCCAAGAGTGGTCTCAATATAACGTTCGATAAAGCGTTTGATGGGACGGGCGCCATATACCGGATCGAATCCTTTCTCCACGATCTGATCCTTTGCTTCGTCGCTGACGATAAGCTTGATTTCCTGATCCTCCAGGCGTTTCTGCAGGCCCCTTAGCTGGATGTCCACGATTTTTCGGATCTCATCCTTCCGGAGAGGCTTGAACAGCACAATATCGTCCACACGGTTCAGGAACTCGGGGCGGAAATGGCCCTTCAGCTCATTCATGACCAGATTTCGGGTCTGTTCATCAATCTGGCCCTTGCCGGACAGGCGATCCATCAGAATATCGCTGCCGATATTGGACGTCATGATGATTACGGTATTCTTGAAGTCCACCACATGGCCCTGGCTGTCGGTCAGCCGACCGTCATCCAGCAGCTGCAGCAGGATGTTGAATACATCCCTGTGAGCCTTTTCAATTTCGTCGAACAGCACCACGGAGTATGGTTTCCTGCGCACTGCTTCTGTCAGCTGGCCGCCTTCCTCATATCCTACGTATCCCGGAGGTGCGCCGACCAGACGGGATACGGAAAATTTCTCCATGTACTCTGACATATCCAGACGCACGACATTGTCCTCCGTATCAAACAATACCCTTGCCAGGGTTTTGGCCACTTCCGTCTTGCCGACACCGGTGGGTCCCATAAAGATGAAAGAGCCGATGGGCCGCCTGGGATCCTTCATTCCGGACCGGGCACGGATTACGGCATTGACAACGGAGTTTACTGCTTCGTCCTGCCCTACGACCCGTTCATGCATGATGTCTCCCAGACGGAGAAGCTTGTCCCGTTCGGATTCCACCAGGCTAGAAACAGGGATTCCCGTCCATTTGGATACGATATCGCTGATTTCCTCTTCCGTGACCTCTTCCCGCAGGAGACGCTTGGTATGATCGGAAGACTCCGCCTTGTTCTTCAGCTCCTCCAGCTGTTTTTCCAGGCCGGGCAGGATCCCGTATTTGAGCTCTGCCATCCGGTTCAGGTTGTATTCCCTCTCCATCCGTTCGATCTCTGCCCTGGTCTGTTCGATCTGTTCCTTTATGTGATTGACCTCTTTGATGGACTTTTTCTCCGACTCCCACTGCGCTGTCATGGATTTGGACTGTTCCTTCAGTTCGGAGATTTCCCTGACCACATTTTTCAGCCGTTCGGCAGAGCGCTGATCGTCCTGATCCTTTTTCAGGGCTTCCCGTTCAATCTCCAGTTGCATGATTTTCCGGGTGATTTCGTCCAGTTCGGCCGGCATGCTGTCAATCTCGGTACGAAGCATGGCGCCGGCCTCGTCAATCAGATCGATGGCTTTATCCGGCAGGAAGCGGTCCGAAATATACCGGTTGGACAGGGTAGCGGCGGCGATCAGCGCATTATCGGTGATCCGCACGCCGTGATGAATCTCATAACGCTCCTTCAGGCCACGGAGGATGGAGATGGTATCCTCCACACTGGGCTGATCAATCATTACCGGCTGAAACCTTCGCTCCAGTGCCGCATCCTTTTCAATATATTTCCGATACTCGTCCAATGTGGTGGCGCCGATGCAGTGGAGCTCACCGCGGGCCAGCATGGGCTTGAGCATATTGCCGGCATCCATGGACCCTTCCGTCTTGCCTGCGCCTACGATGTTATGGATCTCATCGATGAACAGCAGAATCCCTCCCCTGGAATCCGTAATGTCCTTCAGGACAGATTTCAGACGCTCCTCAAACTCACCCCTGTATTTGGCTCCGGCGAGCAGGGACCCCAGGTCCAGTGCAAATATTTTCTTGTCCTTCAGGGATTCCGGGATATCCCCCTTTACTATCCGCTGCGCCAGGCCTTCCACTACAGCGGTTTTTCCGACGCCGGGCTCTCCGATGAGGACGGGATTGTTCTTGGTTCGGCGGCTCAGGATACGTATGGTATGACGGATCTCTTCATCCCGGCCAATGACCGGATCCAGCCTGTTTTTGCGGGCTTCCTCCACCAGGTCCCTGCCGAAGCGCTTCAGCGCATTGTAGGTGGATTCCGGGTTGGGAGTGGTGACCCGATGCTGTTTGCGAACCTCCGCAAGCTGTTTCAGAAAACCATTTTTGGTGATACCAAAGGATTTCAGACCCCTTTGCGTGTCCCGATCGTCCAAAATTGCCAGATACATGTGCTCTACGCTGATGTAGTCGTCTTTGAATTCCTTTGCCTCGGATTCCGACCGGACCAGGATTTCACTGAAGCGTCTGGTGGCGTATGGCTGCACGTTGCCGACAACTTTCGGCCTTTTGTCCACCTGGTCTTCCAGATACTTTACGTATTGCGGGACCGGTACATTCATTCCCTCCAGCAGCATGGGGATCAAACCGTCTTTCTGATTCACCAGTGCCAGATGAAGGTGCAGGTCGTCCAGTTCCTGCTGCTGCTTTTCAATGACAATATTCTGCGCATCCAGGATGGCCTCCTGTGCTTTCTGTGTAAATTTCTCCAGATTCATGTCTTTCGCCCTCCTGCATTTTGTATTTCCAATTACATTTTGAATTACACTATATTAAAGGCCCCAACCAGGGTTCCAAACCCGCCATCACCAGCAAAGGTTTTTCACCTTAATTTGACTTACTTTGACCTTTAAAAATATTATAATGCTTTTCCCTGAATTATGCAAGAGGGATTTGAAAATTTGAAAATATTCTGTGTAACCACATTGCCCTGCAACTACATTATCCTGCTACACACACCTCGGTATTTGGACATTCTGAGCGAAGTATTCCTTCATAACAACATTCCACTATAAACACACTATAAACAATGGAAACGATATGCCGAAAGGTAATATTATACAGGTTAGTCCGTAACATGGATAAATGCGGAATAACTGTTAAATATAATGAAAAATAAAAGGAAACGGAGGAGATCTGGAGAATGATATCAATAGGAAGCCGCAGCAAATGGAATGACGAGTACCAATACAACAGGAATATTCAAATTTCGACAATAAAAAGGGAACCATAGAAGAACATACATTTGTGTATACTATAGTGTCTGATTACTGTGATAATATAATAAAGGAAATCGATGGAGGAAGATGTCATGAGTAAAATTGCTATGATGTTTAAAATTGTTGCCCTGCTGCAGACCTATTATATGATCAGTGCCGGGAGACTGGGCGAGCTGCTGGAGACATCCCCGAGGAACATCAAGGCCTATATTGAGAGCCTGCGGATGGAGGGTGTCCCCATTGAAGGCATGAGCGGCAAAAACGGCGGATATTATCTGAGCAAAGACTATGAGTTTCGGCCGCCCGGATTGGATGAAGTGGAGTACAGCGCCCTGTTGCTTGCCGAAGAATTTTTAAATAAAACCAATGGATTCACCTATGAGCATGAGATCAAAACAGCATTTGCCAAGATCAAAGTGGCGCAGGGCAAAGTCATAGACACTTCGCATCCCACAGATCAAAGCGATTTTGCCGACAGTAGGGGGAAAGCGGATATCACAAAGAAAACAGGGGACTATCTGCGTACCATCCAGCAGGCTATACTGCACAGAAACAGTATCCGCATTGATTATAACAATCCCATCAAGAAGCAGTCCACCGTAAGGAAACTGGATCCCTATAACCTTATTTTCCGGGATTCCTCCTGGTATGTCATCGGTTATTGCCATCTGCGGGAGACAATCCGCATGTTCAAGCTCATGCGGATAGAAGGAATTGAGGTGCTGACTGATACTTATAAAATAAAGGACGATTATTCTCCGCATACTTATCTGCAGGATACCTTTACCCTGATCAAGGGGAAGCAAAGGAAGGTGGAGATCCAGTTCTATCATCCTGCTTCTGTCTGGGTGTCTGAAAAACTGTGGCTCCCCACTCAGAAAATTATAGCACGAAAAGATGGTTCCATTATTTTCCGTGCGAGGGTGGATGGCCTGGAGGAAATCAAGAAATGGGTCCTGGGATTCGGAAGGCTGGCCAGGGTAATCAAGCCGCAGGAGCTGGCCGATCAGATTGTACAGGAGACATGCGAAGTACAAAAATTATATGCGAAACCGGAGGATTCCCAGAAGAACAGCCGGGAGAAGGACGGCCCTCAAAGGATCGATCCTGTAAAAGGACAGGAAGATCAGGAAAAGATATAAAGCCGGAGGGACAGAGATGTCCGATGGCAGTTTGAAGGGGGCAGGGATATGTTCTGGATCACTTGCAGCGTTTTGCTGATACCGGTTGTGATTGTTATGGGCCTGGCAGAGCATTATAAACAATAAAATCACTTGTTGGAGGCTTTTGTTTGTCATGGAGTTATTTCTGGTTGGAGTAATTGGATTTGTAGTATGCCTGATTGTCCTATTTTTCAAAGCAAGACGTCAACAGTCAAAAAGAATACTTGGGATTTTTGCCGTGTCTTTCCTGCTCCTGGGGGCCATTGGCATGGTGTATGCCGTGAACGCCCCGGAGATGGCAGCGGTGCAGGCGGACTATGACGACATAATGGGAGGCAATATGAACGGTAAAATAGTCTGCCTGACCGGGGACATTGCGGCCATCGAAAAGGAAGGAAAAGTTTATCATGTTACGGTAAAAGCTCCGGAGGGAACCTATAAGGTGGTTATGACAGAGGAGGTGCCCGGCCCGGTCCCGCAGGTTGGGGATAAACAGGTCAGCATTTATGTCAGTCCAGCATACAGGGAGGATCAGCTGGTGCTGACAGTGGTAAAGTTTGATGAATGAAAGGGGGTTCTTGTCTTATTTGCTTTTTTGCTATATGATAAATTATGTAGGTTTTTTCAATTAAAAAACTCATATATACAATTTAACTACAAGTTTTATTAAATAACTGACAAGGAAGTCGAATAAGATGACGCTATCTAAAGCTGCCCAAAGGCTCTGGGCAAAGAAATCGAGTAAAAATGGTGATCCGCTTTGGCTCCCACTATACATACATCTGTCCGATTCTGCTTCGGTTGCCAGGAGGCTATGGAATAAATGGCTTCCGGAAGGTGTAAAGGAGACGATTGTTGATGGCATCAGCGGATTGGGCAATGCAGACCCTTTGCAGCTTTTTGTATTTTTGGCTGCAGTACACGATCTGGGGAAAGCGACACCTGTATTTCAGGCAAAGCAATGCATTCCACTGAATCATGAGTTGGATGTGCGAATAGAGGAGGAATTGATCGCTGCAGGATTACCTATGCAGTCTTATCAGAAATTTATAAATGCAAGCAGGACACCGCATGCTCTTGCAACGCAAGTTTTATTGCTGGATGCCAAATGTTCTGAAAGTGTCGCTGCAGTTTTGGGCTCGCATCATGGCAAACCTCCTGAGGCAGATACGTTACTAAGATATGGTCTCAATACCTATCCAATGAATTATTATATGGAAAGGGAAGGAAAAGAAGCCTGGACGTATGTTCAGAGGGAATTGCTGAGTTTTGCGTTGGATCAGGCAGGGTTCTCCAATATATCTGAAGTCCCAAATCCCAATATGCAATCTCAGGTATTGCTTTGCGGGCTGCTGATTATGGCAGATTGGATTGCCAGTAATGAAGACTATTTTCCATATATACGTCTGGAGGATTTATCGGAATCCCTGGATCCGAAAACGCGGATTCAGGAAGCGTGGGAGATATTGAACCTTACGGACCCCTGGAAAGCAAGTGACACATGGAAGTCAGTTGATTTGTATCCGGAACGGTTTGGATTTTCAGCACCGAAAATCATGCAGACAGCTGTTGAAAAAACGGCAGCTGCTATTCAGGATCCTGGCATTCTTGTATTGGAAGCTCCTATGGGATCCGGTAAAACGGAAGCAGCTTTGGCCTGCGCTGAAGTATTCGCCTATAAAGCAAATTGTTCCGGTATATTTTTCGCCTTGCCGACACAGGCGACAGCCGATGGTATTTTACGTCGTATTATTGACTGGATAAACGCATTAAATGCAGATAGCAAACACTCTCTGGAATTGGCTCATGGAAAAGCACAGTTTAATCGTGAGATTCAATCATTGAAGTATCTGAAGGGAAGCACGAACATCGGAATTGATGAAGAAGGCGACAGTGGTGTTTTTGTGCATCAGTGGTTTGAAGGGAAGAAAACAACTCTGCTTGCTGATTTTGTTGTCGGGACGATTGATCAACTTCTGCTTGCGGCGTTGAAGCAGAAGCATGTAATGCTTCGCCATCTTGGGCTTTCCGATAAGGTTGTTATCATTGACGAATGTCATGCTTATGATGCCTATATGAATCAGTATCTGTATCGGGCACTGAATTGGCTTGGCAGATATCACGTACCAGTTATTGTGCTTTCGGCAACTTTGCCTGCTAAAAAACGAAAGGCGGTGATCAGAGCATATCAGAACAAGGATTATTTGCCGGTGCAACAGGATGATCCATTAGGACGAAATGCAAAACCTTTGAGCGAAGAAACTGAGGGATGGACAACAAGTCGGGACTATCCACTAATTACCTATACGAATGGGAATCAAATAAAGCAAAAATCCGTTTTGCCGGATAAAGCAGATTCCAGGATGGTTTCACTTGATTTCCTTTCAGAAGAGGATCTTGTAAACAAACTGGATTTTCTTCTTTGGGAAGGGGGTTGTGTCGGTGTAATCGTTAATACTGTAAAACGTGCGCAGGAATTAACACGGATTCTGATCGATCATTTTGGAGAAGGTGTTGTAAAATTACTTCATTCTCTTTTCCTGGCTCCGGATAGAATTAAGAAAGAGGATGATTTACGAAGGGAATTGGGAAAACCGGGGGGAGAGACAAGACGCCCGGAAAAGCGCATTGTCGTCGGAACGCAGGTACTGGAGCAATCTCTCGACATAGATTTTGATGCTCTGGTGACGGATATTTGTCCAATGGATTTATTGCTGCAGAGAATCGGACGTTTGCATCGGCATAAAAGGTCAAGAAGGGCAAAACTCCAAGTGCCGCAATGTTTGATTATGGGCGTCCTCGGTGACGATAGTTTTGAAGAGGGTGCGGAGGCAATTTATGGGAAGTATTTGTTAATGCGCACGAAAGCATTTTTGCCAAAACAAGTCGAAATACCGAAGGATATTCCACAGCTGGTGCAGAATGTTTATGATGAAAATATTGATTTTTCTCCGAAACCAGCGGATTATCAGAAAGCGAAAAGAGAACAGGAAAAGCGGATTGAGAAGAAAGAGGATATGGCTAAAAAGTTTCGGATATCTCCACCCTGGTCGAACTCACTGCAGAATCTGGTGGGCTGGCTGGATACGGATGTGTCGGAAAAGCGTGGAGAAGCAGCGGTTCGTGACACGGATGAATCCATTGAGGTGTTGTTGATTCGGGAAACCGGCGACGGCAGGCTATGCTTTTTGCCTTGGCAGGAAGAAGGCCGTGAAATATCGCCGACTGATGTACCCAGTAATCATCTGGCAAAAGCACTTGCCCGTCAAAGTATTCGCTTGCCTAACGCTCTTTGTGCACCATGGATTATTGACCAAACCATTGAAGAATTGGAGGAAGTCAATAGTGAACGGCTATCTGTATGGCAGGAGTCGACGTGGTTGAAAGGCGAACTGTTTTTAATTTTGGATAGTCAATGTTCAGGAAGTTTGTGTGGTTACCATCTTAACTATGATCGCACTTATGGATTACGTTATAAAAAGGAGGTTAATGATAATGCCTGAAAAAGAATTTTGCCTGTTGCATGAACCATGGATTTTGGTAATGAGAAAGGATGGCAAGGAAGAAGAAGTTTCCTTGTTGGATGTATTCCAGCATGCTCCGGAATATCAACGCCTGGCTGGGGAACTTCCAACACAGGATGTGGCAGTACTTCGATTGCTTCTGGCCGTTTTGCATGCTGTGTTTGCACGCTATGATGTAAATGGACAATTCGCTCAGATTACATCACCTGAGGATGCTTTGAGGAGATGGAAATCCTTATGGGATAGGGGCTCTTTCCCCATGCAGATCATGGAGGACTATCTTTTGCATTACGAAGAGCGATTTTATCTCTTTCATCCCGAACGGCCATTTTATCAAGTGGCAGGGTTGAATAAGGCAATTAAATATACTGCGGCAAAAATGAATGGGGAGTTATCGGAAAGCAATAACAAGGTCCGATTATTTTCACAACGCACTGGAGATGGAAAGAATACATTAACTTATGCGGAGGCTGCTCGTTGGCTCCTGTATGTGAATGGATTTGATGATGTGTCTGGAAGTAGTAAGGGACGTGGTGAGAATAAGCAGCCCAAATATAAAGTGGGATGGTTAGGGAGATTGGGTTTGATTGTAGCAGAAGGCAAAGATTTATTTGAAACGTTATTACTGAATCTTGTTTTCTTAGAAGACGGTGAAGAAAAACTATGGGGTAAAGAAAAACCGATCTGGGAATTAGGAACAGTTAGATCTGATGCTTCCTGTGTCATTACAATTCCGGATAATCCTTCTGAACTGCTTACTTTACAATCACGTCGTTTGCTGCTCAAGCGAAAAGGGGATTTAGTGACAGGCTACTTGCTTCGAGGCGGGGACTTTTTTTCAGAGGAAAAAGCATTTGCCGAACAAATGACTGTTTGGAGGAACGCTGCAAAAAAAGAGGGAGATCCGCCGGAATACTATCCCAAAAGACATGATCCGACACGCCAGTTGTGGAGAGATTTTTCAACTCTCATTTCACAGGGTGAGGGCAAACATCGTCCTGGGGTGATAAGTTGGACTGCTATTTTGAAAAGAAAGGGGTTGATTCCGGATACTCACTGTAAATTTATGACTGCTGCGGTTAAATACAATAGTACTGGGATGATAAATATGTCAGTCGAAGATGTGTTTAGTGATTCATTATCTTTCAATACGAATTTGCTGATGAGCTTGGGAGAAGATTGGACGATGCGCATCATTAATGAAATAGAAGTTGCAGATAAACTTGTTGGACAGGTAGGATGGCTTGCAAGCAATCTTGCCCGGGCAACGGGAGATACGGATGGCAAAAATCAGCAAAATTCAGCCAGGGAACAAGCATATTTTCGATTGGATATTCCATTTCGTCAATGGTTGGAAGGGATTGATCCGAAAAAGGATAGCATGGATAAATCCTGTTCTGGTTGGTGGGAAGAGGAGAAACGAATTATTCGCGTTTTAGGAAAGGAGTTGGTGGGTCAATGTGGCCCGCAGGCTTATGTGGGACGAAGTCTTATGAACATGAAGACCAAAAAAGAATACCGCTATATCGCCCCGGAAGTTTATAACCAATTTTTGTATCGTACTGCTACACGGGAGAGTTTAGAGAAAGGAGAGAAGAAGAATGGCAGATCAGGAAAAGCAACCAAGAAAGCAAGTAAGTAACTTTGTGCGTTACAAGATTAAGCAATTGACAGAAAGCCATAAGGAATCTGCTGTGAAAGCAACTTTAGCGAAATTGCGCAGAGGAATTGGTAAAATGCCCGGTAGTATGCCGGAACTCTGGGATGTTACACTGAATGGCCTGCCGGAAACATTACAGGGGAAGGGGGATAGTCCAACACAAGGCGAGTGGGCTGTATACATAGCTCTTACCTTTTATGCTCTGCACCAGCAGGGGGGAAATGTGAATCAATGTATGTGTCAGGAGAAACAATCTCTTGGTGTTGCTGCTCGAAAACTGGTAAAAAATGATGAGGATGAAAAGAGAATTAAAAGACGTTTTGATACGGTCGTTACTTCAGACAGCATGGAGGAACTTTCCCATCATTTACGTGGGTTAATTCAGCTTCTGAAATCGGAAAACATTGCGTTGGATTATCCGGCACTGGCAGAAGATCTTTATCGATTTCAGTTTCCTGAAGCCAGAGATGGTGTGCGCTTAAAATGGGGACGGGACTTTTATCGAATTCAGAATTCGGAAGAAAATAAAAATGATTGAACAATAAGAAAGGGTGGTTTTTATTATGAAATCAAATAACAGACTTTATGTGGATGTGCATGTGCTCCAGACAGTACCTCCAAGCTGTGTCAATCGTGACGATACCGGCAGCCCAAAGACTGCTATATATGGCGGTGCAGTGCGTGCAAGAGTCTCCTCTCAGAGCTGGAAAAAAGCTATGCGGGATATGTTCAGGGATATATTTCCAAAGGAGAATTTAAGTGCACGGACAAAACATATTGTTCAGATGGTGGCAAATGAAATTCAGGCGCTGGGAGGCGTTGATGATCCTGAGAAGGCAGCAGAGCAAATATTGAAAAATGCCGGTCTTAAAATTAAAACAGTTGAGAATGGTACAGATGCCTTGTTTTTTCTGAGTTTTGCACAGGCGAAGGCGCTGTCCGAACTTGCAGTAAATGATCCGGATACAATTAAGGCCAAATTGACAAAAGAAGCCAAGACAAAGGTGCAGAATGCATTAAAGGGATTTCCGGGTATAGATATTGCGTTGTTTGGTCGCATGGTGGCGGATGATCCTTCATTAAATACAGATGCCTGTGCTCAGGTAGCCCATAGCATTTCGACGCATAAGGTGAATAATGAATATGACTACTTTACC
Organism: Eubacteriales bacterium mix99; assembly: GCA_038396605.1. Taxonomy (NCBI): domain Bacteria; kingdom Bacillati; phylum Bacillota; class Clostridia; order Eubacteriales; species Eubacteriales bacterium mix99. Next base: position 854,959 of record CP121690.1, on the reverse strand, counting down.
GCTGTGGATGATATGGCTCCGGAAGACAATGCCGGTGCCGGACATATCGGAACGGTGGAATTCAACTCTTCGACTTTGTATCGCTATGCGACAGTGGCTGTACATGAATTGCATCGTCAGCTAAGAAAAGATACAGCAGATGCAGTAAAAGGATTCGTTCGTGCGTTTGTCTGCTCTATGCCAACCGGAAAGCAAAATACTTTTGCGAATCGCACTTTGCCGGATGCCGTTCTGGTTACACTGCGTACCGACCAGCCCATCAATCTGGTTGGTGCCTTTGAAGATCCTATAAAAGCAGGGAAAAACAACGATGAGGGATTTGTAGCCGCTTCAGAAAAGGCATTCGTAAAGTACACAAAGACAGTGTATGAAAATTGGCTTGGCAAGCCTGATCTGTCTCTTGTAACAGGTGATTCGTTGTCTGATTTGGGTGAAGCTTATTCATTTAATGATTTACTTAATAAATTGGAGGATGCGATTCAGGTACATTTGGGAAATGGCGGGGATGATCAATGAGCACTTTGCTGATGCGTTTGGCTGCGCCGTTGCAATCATGGGGAGGTATGGTTAAGTTTGAACGTCGAGGTACAGAACGTGTGCCCACAAAAAGTGGTGTTGTAGGTTTGATCGCTGCTGCACTTGGGCGGCGGCGGAATGAAAAAATAAACGACTTGTCTGCTCTCCGATTTGGTGTACGGGTTGATCGGGATGGGATATTATTACGGGATTACCATACAGTAAAAAGTAGAAAATCCACTTATGTTACCACTCGTTATTATCTGTCAGATGCAATTTTCCTGGTAGGGTTGGAGGGAGAAGATGCCTTTCTGGATCAAATTGACTATGCTCTGCAGCATCCGGAGTTTCCATTATTCCTTGGAAGGCGCTCCTGCCCTCCTGAAGGACGCCTGTCACTTGGCGTTCGTGAAGGAAGGACTCTTTTGGAAGCGTTAAGGGAAGAGCCATGGCTGGTTCATGAATGGATGAGGAAAAAGGAGGATGCGGAGGTTCGCCTGCCTATTCTAATGGACGTGGGAAATGAAACAGCTGGTGGTTATGTACAGCGTGATTTGCCGCTGTCCTTTGATCAAACTCACAGGGAATATGGATTTCGGCGTGTTTGCGGTTCAAATTTCATCTGTATCTCCAATCCTTATGGGAAGCCATTTGTTCCCAAAAATACAACAGAACAGGATCCATTGATTGAGCTGGAGGAGGAGTAGAGAATGTATTTATCCCGAATTGCATTGAATTCAAAACGCAGAGAAACCATGCGGGCACTATCATCACCGCAAATTTTGCATGGTGCTGTGGAATGTAGCTTTGATGGCGATAGACAACGTAATCTCTGGAGAATTGATTGGCTGAATGATATCTGCTATTTGCTTATTTTAAGTGCAAAGCAGGGAGACTTTATGCATATTGTAGATCAATTTGGATATAAGGATTCGGAATGGCAAACAAAAAATTACGATCCGTTTTTGTCGCGTTTGAAAACAGGTCAGATTTGGCAGTTTCGCTTAAGTGCTAATCCTACCCGTAGCAGTTTTGAGGGGAAGAACGATAAGTCGGAGCGCGGGAAAGTATTTGCCCATGTAACGCAGGATCAGCAAAAGCAATGGCTTTTGAAGCGGTCGCAAACGTGTGGCTTTTTGTTGGACGAGAGCGGATTTGATGTGACACATTCCCAATGGCTGAAGTTTTCCAAAAACAAAAAAGATAAAATTACATTACATATGGTAGCCTTTGAAGGAATTTTGACTATATCTGATGTTGAATGCTTCAAGCAATCCTTATTATCAGGGATTGGACGGGAAAAAGCATATGGATGTGGATTGCTGACTTTAGCACATATAAGAGGCGTTAATGATGGGAAAGATACCAGGAATAAAAAAGCCGGTATTGCAAGCACTACCGCAGATTAAAGAACGAATGTCCTTTTTATATCTGGAGCGATGTCTGGTAAACAGACAGGATGGTGCCATTACTGTAACGGATTCCCGGGGAACAGTTCATGTACCCGCAGCATCACTCAGTGTTTTATTGCTTGGTCCCGGAACGAATATCTCGCATCGGGCAATGGAACTGATAGGGAGTAACGGCGTAAGTATCATATGGGTAGGGGAGCATGGTGTACGTTATTATGCACATGGTTACTCGCTTACTCATTCGGCCCGTTTGCTGATTCGACAGGCAGAACTTGTTTCCAATGTGAGATCAAGGGTTTCGGTGGCAAGACAAATGTATCAGATGCGATTTCCGAACGAAGATGTATCATCTATGACGATGCAGCAACTACGTGGGCGGGAAGGATCACGAATCCGTTCCGTCTATCGTCATGCATCCAAAGAGACAGGTATCCCCTGGAATGGGAGAGAATATAGTCCGGAGAACTTTGATAACAGCGACGATGTCAATAAAGCATTGTCTGCTGGGCATGTATGCTTATATGGGGCTGTTCACAGCGTTATTGTTGCTCTTGGATGCTCTCCTGGTCTGGGTTTTGTGCATACCGGTCACGAATTATCTTTTGTCTACGACATTGCTGACCTTTATAAGGCGCGGATTACCATTCCCATCGCATTTGAAGTAGCTGCGGAAAAACCGGAGGATGTGGGAGCAGCAACCAGGCGGCGAGTAAGAGATGCTATTTCTGATGGACATATTCTGGAACAGACTGTCAAGGATATTCGTTTTCTTTTACTGGGAGAAACGGCAGCTGCAAAACAGGAAGTGGAAACAGAAGTCCTTCATTTATGGGATGATAAAAAAGGCTTGGTTGAGAATGGAGTATCCTATGGTAAGGAATATGACGGCACTGAAAAGGAAGCTACAAAAGTGGGCTATGGTACGATTCTGGAGGATAAAAAATGATTGTGCTTACACTGACGGATTGCCCATCTGCGCTGCGTGGTGACTTGACAAAGTGGCTGCAGGAAATCAATACTGGAGTTTATGTTGGTCAGGTCAGTGCCAGAGTGCGGGATGAAATTTGGGAACGGGTATGTGAAAATGCCAAATCCGGAAGAGCGACAATGGTGTTTAGCACAAATAACGAACAACACATGGACTTTCGTGTTCATCATAGTAGTTGGGAACCGATTGATTTCGATGGATTGAAGTTAATGCTGCGTCCCAGCCCGGCGCGTATCAAAAAATTGAGTGAACGTCGGCTGGGATACAGCAAAGCTGCCAAAATTCGAAAAGCCCAGCGGATGTCAAAAGCTAAAAGTAAAAGTCGATCTGCGCCGGATACGTATGTTGTTATGGACATAGAAACAACGGGTCTATCTTTTATGGAAAACGAAATAATAGAGATTGGTGCAATTATCGTAAAAGAAAGAGAAATTGTGAATGAATTTCATGCGATGATTAACCCAAAGGTAAAAGTGCCGGCGTCTATAACTGCATTAACCGGTATAACTGATCAAGAAATTGAGAATGACGGTAGAACATTAAAAGAAGTTTTACAGGAGTTTCTTGAATTTGTAGGTGATTTTCCGGTAATTGCACATAATGCGGATTTTGAATATGGATTTCTGAGATCAGCTTGTGAAAAATGCAAGTTTCCTTTATTTTCAAACCAATGGATTGATACATTACAAATTGCAAGACGTTTGGTATATGATGTAAATAATTATAAACTCGAAACGCTTCTAGAGTACTTTGGTTTACAAATGAATGGTCTACATCGTAGTATGCAAGATTGTTTAAGTACTAAGCAGGTTTATGAGAAACTCATTGATTTAGAGCAAAAGGATAAGTAAAAACCGCTTGTTCTCAGGAATATTTTAGTCTGTTCCCCGCATGAGCGGGGGTGATCCTTTTGTCTCTTCGATCCCTGCTTTTTTTGCTACCTGTTCCCCGCATGAGCGGGGGTGATCCCTAATATAATGGCCCGCCGGGAGCCTTATCCCGCTGTTCCCCGCATGAGCGGGGGTGATCCTTTATATCAGAAGGCAATTTGTACCGCTTAATTCTGTTCCCCGCATGAGCGGGGGTGATCCTGCTGGGAACCGGTCGCAACCCCGGCTACGGAACTGTTCCCCGCATGAGCGGGGGTGATCCCCAACGTTATCAGGACAACCATTGCGATTACAACTGTTCCCCGCATGAGCGGGGGTGATCCTCTTGCCTCCTAAGATTCTTTTTAAACGTTGCCCTGTTCCCCGCATGAGCGGGGGTGATCCCAGATATGGAAAGCGGAGATATCGGGGTTTTTACTGTTCCCCGCATGAGCGGGGGTGATCCTTGATGTAATATACAGCCATATTTCTTTTGGAGCTGTTCCCCGCATGAGCGGGGGTGATCCTTGGATAAACGTACGGTAGCAGGCATCTTTGGACTGTTCCCCGCATGAGCGGGGGTGATCCCCACTGTTTGGGCATAAATCTGGAAAATCGATGCTGTTCCCCGCATGAGCGGGGGTGATCCCTGTGCGATGCGCTGCTGTGCCTGGATTAAGGTCTGTTCCCCGCATGAGCGGGGGTGATCCTTCTCCGACGGCTTTTCCTCCGCCTTTGTTAGCCTGTTCCCCGCATGAGCGGGGGTGATCCTATTCTATCCGGGGACGGTATCATTTCATTAAACTGTTCCCCGCATGAGCGGGGGTGATCCCAGAGCGCAGGAAGCTAAAGAAGCGTTTGGGCACTGTTCCCCGCATGAGCGGGGGTGATCCTAGCGTATCGCATGGAACAGCTGGAAAAAAAAGCTGTTCCCCGCATGAGCGGGGGTGATCCTGGATCCGCCAACCTTTGTACCATCTGATTTAACTGTTCCCCGCATGAGCGGGGGTGATCCTGCAGGGGCTATCGTCTTACAAGATAGGGAGGACTGTTCCCCGCATGAGCGGGGGTGATCCTTATGTCCACAAATAGCACCCTAGGTGAGTCTACTGTTCCCCGCATGAGCGGGGGTGATCCTTATTATAGTATCGTCTTCTTTTCCCGGCTTAACTGTTCCCCGCATGAGCGGGGGTGATCCTATACAGGCTTAAGATGCAGGGACTATCATCTTCTGTTCCCCGCATGAGCGGGGGTGATCCTTATCAATGATCGCCTGCTGGTCGTATGCGGTACTGTTCCCCGCATGAGCGGGGGTGATCCTGATGATAAAAAGTCAGAACGGATTGAGTATAACTGTTCCCCGCATGAGCGGGGGTGATCCCCTTCCTGTTCGGTTTCCTCTCGTGCAATTTGCCTGTTCCCCGCATGAGCGGGGGTGATCCTATCCATCCTCTGTAGTGCCTTTACTTCCTTTACTGTTCCCCGCATGAGCGGGGGTGATCCCGGCTTAGAGAGTAAAAAGCCGGCAACCTATAACTGTTCCCCGCATGAGCGGGGGTGATCCTACCTTTACCGAGCTTGCTTTGACCCTTGCCGGCTGTTCCCCGCATGAGCGGGGGTGATCCTCTCATTTTGTTATGTCGTAAGTGTCATGCTGACTGTTCCCCGCATGAGCGGGGGTGATCCCCCACCCCTACCATCTCGCCAGATGTCCGTTTGCTGTTCCCCGCATGAGCGGGGGTGATCCCGATAAGGCCGGCGCGGAAAAGCTGGCGGCGGACTGTTCCCCGCATGAGCGGGGGTGATCCTCTTTACTTTTCCGTATAATCCCTTATCGTCTGCTGTTCCCCGCATGAGCGGGGGTGATCCTTTATCCCCCATTACTTCGTCGATTTTCTGCAACTGTTCCCCGCATGAGCGGGGGTGATCCCCACTGCGCAATCGTAGGGGAGTCGAAGCTCAACTGTTCCCCGCATGAGCGGGGGTGATCCTGGGTGCAAAAGTAAGGGAAGATCTAAAAACGGCTGTTCCCCGCATGAGCGGGGGTGATCCCATCCCTGTCGGACCGTTACGCTGCTTGCCAACCTGTTCCCCGCATGAGCGGGGGTGATCCTAGAAGATCTGGATATAGATATGAGCGAATTCGCTGTTCCCCGCATGAGCGGGGGTGATCCGTGCTTATGTGCGAAGACTTAAAGAAAGGGGAGCTGTTCCCCGCATGAGCGGGGGTGATCCTTTAGCTAGTGAGGTTGCGGCCTGTTCAGATGACTGTTCCCCGCATGAGCGGGGGTGATCCCTCACGGTGCTGGCGGTGGGAAAAGGATCGGGACTGTTCCCCGCATGAGCGGGGGTGATCCCCGATAGATCAGGACCCTACTATGGCAATACAGCTGTTCCCCGCATGAGCGGGGGTGATCCTAAGGTTGTTTGGAAGCCTATTTTGGGATACGACTGTTCCCCGCATGAGCGGGGGTGATCCTTTATCCCTGCCAGGTACTGACTCGCCACATCACTGTTCCCCGCATGAGCGGGGGTGATCCTCTTGCAACTTTCCACGTTCTGGTTCAGTTTGACTGTTCCCCGCATGAGCGGGGGTGATCCCAACATCATCAAGTGGTTCCAAGAATTGCCATACTGTTCCCCGCATGAGCGGGGGTGATCCTGACATATGGATAATCTGGCATGGGCCGAACCCCTGTTCCCCGCATGAGCGGGGGTGATCCAATATCTGGCAAAACAGTGGAGTTATGTTGGCGTCTGTTCCCCGCATGAGCGGGGGTGATCCTGAAGCCCTTATCCACCATAGTTGGGGAACTAAACTGTTCCCCGCATGAGCGGGGGTGATCCTTAACGGGTGCGTATCGCGGAAGAGACGTGATGCTGTTCCCCGCATGAGCGGGGGTGATCCTGGAAAAGTTTTATCAAACACTGCTGGCAATCGCTGTTCCCCGCATGAGCGGGGGTGATCCCTTCCGAGATGTTAACTTTCTTTTCCAATCAACCTGTTCCCCGCATGAGCGGGGGTGATCCTTAAACGTTAAAGCAAAAGTCAAGCCGAACGGTACTGTTCCCCGCATGAGCGGGGGTGATCCCACAATAGAGACAGGATTTATTGAGTATGATGACTGTTCCCCGCATGAGCGGGGGTGATCCTGAGGGTTATCAGGACTATCATTGCAATTACAACTGTTCCCCGCATGAGCGGGGGTGATCCTCAGGATGGAGAGATAGTAGATGGAGTCACTGTCTGTTCCCCGCATGAGCGGGGGTGATCCTTTCTTCTGCCTCGGCCAGCGCTTTTACTTGCTCTGTTCCCCGCATGAGCGGGGGTGATCCTATGGAGGCCGCAAAAACAGCAAAAGAAATGGACTGTTCCCCGCATGAGCGGGGGTGATCCTACTATAATAAACATCATGTGTAATGATATTGACTGTTCCCCGCATGAGCGGGGGTGATCCCGATAACGTCCGCAACATTGCATACAAAGTCTACTGTTCCCCGCATGAGCGGGGGTGATCCTAATGGGCGCTTTTTTATGTGGTGATAGTGTGCCTGTTCCCCGCATGAGCGGGGGTGATCCTGTCCCTTTCGTCCGGGTTCAGCACCTTCAAAGCTGTTCCCCGCATGAGCGGGGGTGATCCTATGTAGTCAAGAGGAAGCAAAAAACAAAAGGAGCTGTTCCCCGCATGAGCGGGGGTGATCCTATCGTGCTACCTCCGTCCCGGCCGGCCACGCCTGTTCCCCGCATGAGCGGGGGTGATCCCAGTATCTCTGGATGTACTGGTACCTGACGATACTGTTCCCCGCATGAGCGGGGGTGATCCCAATTTTAGGGATAAACAAGGGGTTTGGGACAGCTGTTCCCCGCATGAGCGGGGGTGATCCGCTGCTGCTGCCAGGTGGTCCTCATCGTCCCACCTGTTCCCCGCATGAGCGGGGGTGATCCCATATAAGCCTATAGCTAGTGCCGCGTTTGGGACTGTTCCCCGCATGAGCGGGGGTGATCCTACGGACAGCAGCGGCCCGATTGCAGCCACTAGCTGTTCCCCGCATGAGCGGGGGTGATCCTTGGATTTCTGCTTCTTCGTATATTTCGTCGAACTGTTCCCCGCATGAGCGGGGGTGATCCTGCAAGTTGGTGGATTGATAATAGAAATGAAGACTGTTCCCCGCATGAGCGGGGGTGATCCTTGTGCAGATGTTGGGAGCGTCCGGCAAGGCGCCTGTTCCCCGCATGAGCGGGGGTGATCCTACGCTTTCATCGCGCTGGTATAGACATTAAGACTGTTCCCCGCATGAGCGGGGGTGATCCTACAATAAGACCCGACCATACAGGCATGGCGGACTGTTCCCCGCATGAGCGGGGGTGATCCTCACGGCAGCGATCCCGATCAATATCGCACCTGCTGTTCCCCGCATGAGCGGGGGTGATCCTTCCTTGAACATTCGTGATACACTCCCAGGCTGCTGTTCCCCGCATGAGCGGGGGTGATCCAGCCCAAACTTATCTAGGGCATTGGCAGCAAAGCTGTTCCCCGCATGAGCGGGGGTGATCCTAGTAATCAGACAAATGATAGTAAGGGAAGACGCTGTTCCCCGCATGAGCGGGGGTGATCCTGCCGTGCCGACGGCGGATACTGTTGTAGCTTTCTGTTCCCCGCATGAGCGGGGGTGATCCTAACCCCCCTCATACACGCGAAAGTGGGGGGACCTGTTCCCCGCATGAGCGGGGGTGATCCTAAAATCCTGCAAATTGCCAGAGAGGAAACCGACTGTTCCCCGCATGAGCGGGGGTGATCCCGCTTTTACCGATTAGCAAGGTACCGTTCGTCACTGTTCCCCGCATGAGCGGGGGTGATCCTCTGGTCGTACATGTGACTGACAATGTCGCTGCCTGTTCCCCGCATGAGCGGGGGTGATCCTACCGCGCTACCTCCTGGCCTGCCTGCCATGCTCTGTTCCCCGCATGAGCGGGGGTGATCCTTCAGTGTCGTTAAAATCTAAATACTCAAATTCCTGTTCCCCGCATGAGCGGGGGTGATCCTGCATCACGTCACTGTGGTTGCTTGCGATGCCCCTGTTCCCCGCATGAGCGGGGGTGATCCTGCTTTTTAAAGCCATCCACGACGCCGGTACAACTGTTCCCCGCATGAGCGGGGGTGATCCTGGAGCGAACAGCAAAGCAAATAAACCGCTATACTGTTCCCCGCATGAGCGGGGGTGATCCTCACCGAATTAATGATTTGGAGGGGAAAAAATGCTGTTCCCCGCATGAGCGGGGGTGATCCCTGTGCTTGCATTTGCTCTTCGCCGCCCATTGGCTGTTCCCCGCATGAGCGGGGGTGATCCTGTTATGATACAGTAGAGATATTGCCTTTGTCCCTGTTCCCCGCATGAGCGGGGGTGATCCCATCTGCAAGCTGGATCTCAATATCATCCAGCTCTGTTCCCCGCATGAGCGGGGGTGATCCCCCTTGCAGGTTTTCACCGCTGGATAATACTTCCTGTTCCCCGCATGAGCGGGGGTGATCCTGGTATGCCCGGTAGCCCTATAACGTACTTGACCTGTTCCCCGCATGAGCGGGGGTGATCCTTCAAAAACGGTTAATTCTTCGATCCGGTCAAACTGTTCCCCGCATGAGCGGGGGTGATCCTCCGTTTTCTTTATAAGCCTTTGAGATGCGTTTCTGTTCCCCGCATGAGCGGGGGTGATCCTATGCGCCGATAGAGATAACGGCGGCAACCAATCTGTTCCCCGCATGAGCGGGGGTGATCCCTTTATGATTGATAAACTTTGTGAATATTGCGGCTGTTCCCCGCATGAGCGGGGGTGATCCCTGCGTATCCGTACGGTGCCACTCCCTGCTGTACTGTTCCCCGCATGAGCGGGGGTGATCCTTTTTCCGATCGCCCCATCAAGTTCCTTTGTAACTGTTCCCCGCATGAGCGGGGGTGATCCTACTGACTGTATGGGGCCTGACGGCATGGCGCGGCTGTTCCCCGCATGAGCGGGGGTGATCCCCAGTTAAAGATCGAATATTGGTTTTTGTGGAACTGTTCCCCGCATGAGCGGGGGTGATCCCCGATTACCGCCGGAGATCTTGAAGGTATTGACTGTTCCCCGCATGAGCGGGGGTGATCCTGTACATAACCACCCAGTATCAGGAGGTAGTGCCTGTTCCCCGCATGAGCGGGGGTGATCCTGCTGCCGGGGTTATACTCTTTGCCGTCCAGCCCTGTTCCCCGCATGAGCGGGGGTGATCCCTGTATTTGGGCTCGGTATCGGTTGACAAAAGCCTGTTCCCCGCATGAGCGGGGGTGATCCTAGTCCAGGAGCAATCCCTTCAGATATCCAGTCCTGTTCCCCGCATGAGCGGGGGTGATCCTCGTTCTTTTTGTTTATGATCGCAGAATATCTACTGTTCCCCGCATGAGCGGGGGTGATCCTTTACTATTGCGGATGTCAGTCTATCGGGTGTACTGTTCCCCGCATGAGCGGGGGTGATCCTCTCCCGAATTTCTTCTTCCGTCATATCTTCTGCTGTTCCCCGCATGAGCGGGGGTGATCCTTTAAGCTGCCGATTGACTTCTTTAAGTTCGCTCTGTTCCCCGCATGAGCGGGGGTGATCCGGCTTTTACCAGCGGCAGTAAGATTTGGATTAGCTGTTCCCCGCATGAGCGGGGGTGATCCTATACAAGCCTATGCCATGTCGCAAGGCATAAGCTGTTCCCCGCATGAGCGGGGGTGATCCTTTACCGTCCCATGCGTAATACCCATTGCCTTTCTGTTCCCCGCATGAGCGGGGGTGATCCGCAAAGTTTGAAGAAAACTATGAGCAGGAGTGGCTGTTCCCCGCATGAGCGGGGGTGATCCCATCATCACCATATACATAGTGGATAATCAGACCTGTTCCCCGCATGAGCGGGGGTGATCCAACATACCGGATTAGCTTTTGCATATATCCTTGCTGTTCCCCGCATGAGCGGGGGTGATCCCGGAGAGGCGGTATGCAAAAAGCTATACCAAAACTGTTCCCCGAATGAGCGGGGGTGATCCTACAGTCTGCCACCCATCAGCCTTCTGATGACACTGTTCCCCGCATGAGCGGGGGTGATCCTTCATAAATCGTCATGTAGCAATTATCATCGGACTGTTCCCCGCATGAGCGGGGGTGATCCCAAGACCCGTAATCGCCGCTACAATGCCTGCTACTGTTCCCCGCATGAGCGGGGGTGATCCACGGCGATGCCACTCGCATCTGATATACAGATACTGTTCCCCGCATGAGCGGGGGTGATCCTTTTTCCGGGCAGCTGGGAGAAAAAGGTTCCTACTGTTCCCCGCATGAGCGGGGGTGATCCCTGAATTACAAGATGTTGACCAGTGAGCAGCACCTGTTCCCCGCATGAGCGGGGGTGATCCTGGCCAGCTGACTATGGCAGATTATGCCACTGTCTGTTCCCCGCATGAGCGGGGGTGATCCTGCTTTATTTACGTCTCCCGGGCTTACGGCATCCTGTTCCCCGCATGAGCGGGGGTGATCCCTGTGATTCCGAGCGCCTTACAAACCTTTAGTACTGTTCCCCGCATGAGCGGGGGTGATCCCCATCGAGAATAAGAGATCAGATGGCTTTACGGCTGTTCCCCGCATGAGCGGGGGTGATCCCATACACCTCCGGTTTGCCGTCCATATTGTAAGCTGTTCCCCGCATGAGCGGGGGTGATCCTTATCTGGATTACCTGGCAGACTCTGACCGTAACTGTTCCCCGCATGAGCGGGGGTGATCCTTCGATTCCGGGATGTGCGCCCGAGACGGTGAGCTGTTCCCCGCATGAGCGGGGGTGATCCTCCCGCTCTTAATGTATCTTGTAATCGCTTCTCCTGTTCCCCGCATGAGCGGGGGTGATCCTGTTCAGCGTCCCGATAGATAAAATTGTCAAGGCTGTTCCCCGCATGAGCGGGGGTGATCCTGCTTTCTTTTTTGGCTTCCTCCTGATCAGATAGCTGTTCCCCGCATGAGCGGGGGTGATCCTTTGACACCCCTTGCTCCAAACCCAGTGGTACGCTGTTCCCCGCATGAGCGGGGGTGATCCTGTCTGCCTTGGTACTATCTTGGTACTATTTAACTGTTCCCCGCATGAGCGGGGGTGATCCCAATCCCTTTTCGCAGCATACCAGTATCATATGCTGTTCCCCGCATGAGCGGGGGTGATCCCAGACAGAAATGTGCGTATATTTGCTCCAGGGGCTGTTCCCCGCATGAGCGGGGGTGATCCTCATGGTAGCGGCTCATAAGATGACAAAAGAAACTGTTCCCCGCATGAGCGGGGGTGATCCTCACACCACTCTGAGCTGTTATGGTACCAGCTACTGTTCCCCGCATGAGCGGGGGTGATCCCTCAAATAGACAGGGACGGGAAAAGCTATGTCACTGTTCCCCGCATGAGCGGGGGTGATCCTGGTTGGCCGGGCATAGTATAACTTGCGTCCAGCTGTTCCCCGCATGAGCGGGGGTGATCCTGAGTTAGGTGGCACCACACGGATCGATGAGATCTGTTCCCCGCATGAGCGGGGGTGATCCTCCGTTGGAGACATGCCAAGGTTTTCGCCGTCGCTGTTCCCCGCATGAGCGGGGGTGATCCTGGCACTAAGTATGGCGGGCTTGAAGTATATATCTGTTCCCCGCATGAGCGGGGGTGATCCTTTGCGGAGATCGCCGGGGCCCATGTAACCAAACTGTTCCCCGCATGAGCGGGGGTGATCCCAACTTTGATGGTGGTTTACAAAAATAAGCGTACTGTTCCCCGCATGAGCGGGGGTGATCCCACGCCCAGCGGGACACGCTCGTATCTGCCAGTCTGTTCCCCGCATGAGCGGGGGTGATCCTCGACTATAAGCACGGCAAAGGGGTACTAGTGGCTGTTCCCCGCATGAGCGGGGGTGATCCCCGTTTTGATTTTAAGCCGAAAGAAAATCCTATCTGTTCCCCGCATGAGCGGGGGTGATCCTATATATTTTAGTGGTAAGTTAAAGCACCAATTCTGTTCCCCGCATGAGCGGGGGTGATCCTCCTTCCACTAGTACGAATTCAGGCTGTCTACACTGTTCCCCGCATGAGCGGGGGTGATCCTCCTGTTTACTCTTTCCAGTTGATCACCATAGACTGTTCCCCGCATGAGCGGGGGTGATCCCATTGGCACTTGCTCTTCCTGTTTCAGGTCTTCCTGTTCCCCGCATGAGCGGGGGTGATCCTATATATCATGGATCCATTGGGTTAGATAACCACTGTTCCCCGCATGAGCGGGGGTGATCCTGGCTCCTGGCAGGGCGAAGCAGAAAAAGGAAACTGTTCCCCGCATGAGCGGGGGTGATCCTAGCTTATATATGGTATCCGGCCTTAGCTCATCCTGTTCCCCGCATGAGCGGGGGTGATCCTTGTTTTAAGTCCTCCATATCCTGCGTAAACACCTGTTCCCCGCATGAGCGGGGGTGATCCTATCCGGCATCGGTGAGTCCGTCCTCACAAATCCTGTTCCCCGCATGAGCGGGGGTGATCCTCGCTTACAGGAGTCAATGGGCGATACTGGAGGCTGTTCCCCGCATGAGCGGGGGTGATCCCAACCTCCCCATACCCCAGCTGCCTGATGTACCTGTTCCCCGCATGAGCGGGGGTGATCCTAAGGTGCTTTTGCAGTGGCTCAAGGATCGGAACTGTTCCCCGCATGAGCGGGGGTGATCCTGTCTGGATCCATACCGGGTACGTCCCATCGTACTGTTCCCCGCATGAGCGGGGGTGATCCTCATCCTCTGCTGAATACGTCCGCTATATTTGACTGTTCCCCGCATGAGCGGGGGTGATCCTGTAACCGTCTTAATTTCTGCCAAAAGGAAAGACTGTTCCCCGCATGAGCGGGGGTGATCCTGTAACACCTCTTAAATGCATTACGGTCGCCCCCTGTTCCCCGCATGAGCGGGGGTGATCCTTTGGCGACGGAACGATGATATGTACCAAGATACTGTTCCCCGCATGAGCGGGGGTGATCCCGGCCGCCAATGGAAAAGCTGTCGATGTCAAAACTGTTCCCCGCATGAGCGGGGGTGATCCCGACAGGATCAGCTTTTTTCAAAACGGCGTCGACTGTTCCCCGCATGAGCGGGGGTGATCCACATCCTGGCGCTAAATCTTGATGGACTGCCCACTGTTCCCCGCATGAGCGGGGGTGATCCTGCGATCATCCAACAATTTGCTGCTCCGGAGTGCTGTTCCCCGCATGAGCGGGGGTGATCCTTAAAATAGTCATGCCCTTCATAGGGCGGTGGGCTGTTCCCCGCATGAGCGGGGGTGATCCTATGATCAAAAGGTAATGAACGTTTACAATAACCTGTTCCCCGCATGAGCGGGGGTGATCCTGCGATCATCCAACAATTTGCTGCTCCGGAGTGCTGTTCCCCGCATGAGCGGGGGTGATCCTTAAAATAGTCATGCCCTTCATAGGGCGGTGGGCTGTTCCCCGCATGAGCGGGGGTGATCCCAGGGTATTCAAGCACACCGTCTACAACTCTGGCTGTTCCCCGCATGAGCGGGGGTGATCCTGGTAATAGAGTCGCCCAGGCCGGTTATGGTTGCTGTTCCCCGCATGAGCGGGGGTGATCCTGATTGGGACTGGGCGACACGGTCCCAGGCGGACTGTTCCCCGCATGAGCGGGGGTGATCCTACAGTGTATATCGGACATGAAAATGTGCCTAGCTGTTCCCCGCATGAGCGGGGGTGATCCTGTTCGCATTTCGGATACCACCTGATCCGCTCGCTGTTCCCCGCATGAGCGGGGGTGATCCCAAGATAGCGCCTTGAATGGCGCTTTTTATTAGCTGTTCCCCGCATGAGCGGGGGTGATCCCTTCTTTTCAATGTTACTAAGAGTCCTCATGTTCTGTTCCCCGCATGAGCGGGGGTGATCCTAAAGAACATTATCGGATGCAGAATAGGCACGCCTGTTCCCCGCATGAGCGGGGGTGATCCTGTGTACGGGGCGATCTTTTTGACCAGATAGTCCTGTTCCCCGCATGAGCGGGGGTGATCCTGCCTATAAAAATGGCAAGAGGTTTGTTGGTACCTGTTCCCCGCATGAGCGGGGGTGATCCCAGGTATTGGCAATTCTGGAATACTTGGAAGTGCTGTTCCCCGCATGAGCGGGGGTGATCCTCAGGCGAAAAAGGCATTTAAGAAGCTGCCGAACTGTTCCCCGCATGAGCGGGGGTGATCCTAAGCTTAAAAGCAGCACCATACCAGAGCAGCACTGTTCCCCGCATGAGCGGGGGTGATCCCCAAACCTGCAGTTTGCGGGATCGGGGTTATCGCTGTTCCCCGCATGAGCGGGGGTGATCCTATCTTTAACCCATTGCCGGCCATCATGAAGAACTGTTCCCCGCATGAGCGGGGGTGATCCCTGTACAGGAAAAAGAAGGGTGGCGTAGTAGAACTGTTCCCCGCATGAGCGGGGGTGATCCTGAATACCCCGGCAGGTCCTTTTCGGAATCATCCTGTTCCCCGCATGAGCGGGGGTGATCCTACGTCGCCTAGTGGAGCATATTTAGACTTGTACTGTTCCCCGCATGAGCGGGGGTGATCCCGTACCCCCTATACCGTAATCACCGTCGTACCACTGTTCCCCGCATGAGCGGGGGTGATCCTATCCAGTCTTTTCTTCCAACCGCTTCTGTTCACTGTTCCCCGCATGAGCGGGGGTGATCCTGTTGTTAATAATCGTAGTTTCAAAAATCCCAACTGTTCCCCGCATGAGCGGGGGTGATCCCGCTGTATCAAGCCTTCTGATTGGCTTATCCCCCTGTTCCCCGCATGAGCGGGGGTGATCCTTGATAAGCCGCTTGTGCTGCTTTGGCGATAAACTGTTCCCCGCATGAGCGGGGGTGATCCTTGGGGGTCAGGGCTAATAAGAACTATCGGCAGCTGTTCCCCGCATGAGCGGGGGTGATCCTATGTCAATCTTACATTCACACCGTCAACTTTACTGTTCCCCGCATGAGCGGGGGTGATCCCTGGACATATCTGTGGTATCCGTCTACAACAACCTGTTCCCCGCATGAGCGGGGGTGATCCTTTACTACGACCAGAAACGCAGAGTCAGATGACCTGTTCCCCGCATGAGCGGGGGTGATCCTTCTGTTCAACATCCGTTGAACTGACGTTGTACCTGTTCCCCGCATGAGCGGGGGTGATCCCTATGCAAGTATGCAGACAAAACTTAATCTGCTACTGTTCCCCGCATGAGCGGGGGTGATCCCCTCGGCGCTAGATTTCAGGATATCTCTCAAACCTGTTCCCCGCATGAGCGGGGGTGATCCTATAAAGGAGATCTTTCGGGTAGCACCGGGGGACTGTTCCCCGCATGAGCGGGGGTGATCCTTTGCACAAACTTTATCATCAAAAATTGTACAACTGTTCCCCGCATGAGCGGGGGTGATCCTGAAGTGCAATTTTTAGAGCGGATGGAGGAGCACTGTTCCCCGCATGAGCGGGGGTGATCCTACTCCGTCATTAAAATCCGAATCAATTTCACCCTGTTCCCCGCATGAGCGGGGGTGATCCTAGGTTCTTTGCTCGCCCACACCGTCTTTACAACTGTTCCCCGCATGAGCGGGGGTGATCCTCCCATGCGGTACTTTTTTGTTCCCGTTCGGAACTGTTCCCCGCATGAGCGGGGGTGATCCTACCGCGGCCCGATCGCTATCCACGCAGCAAAACTGTTCCCCGCATGAGCGGGGGTGATCCTGGGTTAGGGCTGGAAGAAAAGTCCGGGAAAGTCTGTTCCCCGCATGAGCGGGGGTGATCCTACGTCGCCTAGTGGAGCATATTTAGACTTGTACTGTTCCCCGCATGAGCGGGGGTGATCCTATCAAGCTCAATGGTTGGCTCACCACCTCCTGCTGTTCCCCGCATGAGCGGGGGTGATCCCTTGATGGTATTTTCCGGATGAAGATTCATCAGCTGTTCCCCGCATGAGCGGGGGTGATCCCTAATTGCGTATAAAAACAATGCACGAACACACCTGTTCCCCGCATGAGCGGGGGTGATCCTTTTTTGGAGCGCAGCTTCCGCACTACTTGGCTCTGTTCCCCGCATGAGCGGGGGTGATCCTGAATATTCAAAATATACATCATAACCAAGGTACTGTTCCCCGCATGAGCGGGGGTGATCCTTGATCGCGGATAGCATTTACAGTGTGGATGAACTGTTCCCCGCATGAGCGGGGGTGATCCCGTCCCAAACTCTAGATTTGCGGGCTACATCTACTGTTCCCCGCATGAGCGGGGGTGATCCTCATATCAACTAATTGCTTCCCGCGGTTGTCGACTGTTCCCCGCATGAGCGGGGGTGATCCTTGCATTTTTTTCATAATTTCCTCCTTCTGCCGCTGTTCCCCGCATGAGCGGGGGTGATCCTGAAGGGTTTACCCGTCTCGGATGTATCGGGTGCTGTTCCCCGCATGAGCGGGGGTGATCCCCGTATGTATCGGTGGGATGGGTCGGCATGGGTCTGTTCCCCGCATGAGCGGGGGTGATCCCGTAGTCGACGTTACGTTCGGAAATATGAGTAACTGTTCCCCGCATGAGCGGGGGTGATCCTGTGCAGATGCTTCCGGAGCCGATGCCGGCAAACTGTTCCCCGCATGAGCGGGGGTGATCCCAGATGATCGACGAGGAAAATTTCCCATACTTTCTGTTCCCCGCATGAGCGGGGGTGATCCTCATGGGTAATGACGGAGGTGAATGAAGCTGGGCTGTTCCCCGCATGAGCGGGGGTGATCCTCCTATTGTCTATGCTGCCCTCCGCATAGATATCTGTTCCCCGCATGAGCGGGGGTGATCCCATGTTATTTAACGATTTTACTTGCTCAAGCATCTGTTCCCCGCATGAGCGGGGGTGATCCCGGCTAAAGGATGGGCTGGGAACTTATACGGAGCTGTTCCCCGCATGAGCGGGGGTGATCCCTTATCGCAAGGAATCAATAAATCGTGGCAAGACTGTTCCCCGCATGAGCGGGGGTGATCCCTCCTTATAAATTTTGGTTCTTTTCTTGGTGTCCTGTTCCCCGCATGAGCGGGGGTGATCCTGATAAATGACCCGTCAAGTCTTCCAGAATCTACTGTTCCCCGCATGAGCGGGGGTGATCCCAGTTCTGTACGAGACGCTGTCTGACGAGCACACTGTTCCCCGCATGAGCGGGGGTGATCCCCGCTTCATATGCAGCTTTCAATGCTGCCATAACTGTTCCCCGCATGAGCGGGGGTGATCCTCGGTCGGATGCTGAGGAAGTGATAAAGCGTAGCTGTTCCCCGCATGAGCGGGGGTGATCCTACAGTCTGCCACCCATCAGCCTTCTGATGACACTGTTCCCCGCATGAGCGGGGGTGATCCTGTTTTATAATAGGCGAAAGCCATATGGGAAAACTGTTCCCCGCATGAGCGGGGGTGATCCTCAAGTTAGGCACAGGAACCGGCGAGCTTGCAAACTGTTCCCCGCATGAGCGGGGGTGATCCCCGTACAAATGGTAACAGAGTGGTTCAATCAGCCTGTTCCCCGCATGAGCGGGGGTGATCCCAGAGTGGCTCAATCAGCTGTCTGACGTCAACACTGTTCCCCGCATGAGCGGGGGTGATCCTTTCGGAACTTGCGAACCGGGCAATTCCAGCAACTGTTCCCCGCATGAGCGGGGGTGATCCCAGTGAGGTCATCGACATCAAGCCGGAGGACATCTGTTCCCCGCATGAGCGGGGGTGATCCTTCCAAGAGGGACATATTCGTATCTCTCGGAGACTGTTCCCCGCATGAGCGGGGGTGATCCGTAAAGGGCAGCAGGATGCGGAGCGTAAATTGCTGTTCCCCGCATGAGCGGGGGTGATCCCAAGGTAGGAGCCAACCAGATAACCAGTAACGACTGTTCCCCGCATGAGCGGGGGTGATCCCCACGCACACTGTGCAAATACTACTTTTGGTGCCTGTTCCCCGCATGAGCGGGGGTGATCCTTTGCGTTTTAAGGCGTGTTTAATATATACCCTCTGTTCCCCGCATGAGCGGGGGTGATCCTACCCTCAGTGAACATTACGACTTCAGCGCTCCCTGTTCCCCGCATGAGCGGGGGTGATCCCTGGGGCGAAAGGCGAGCTCTGCGGGATCCAGGCTGTTCCCCGCATGAGCGGGGGTGATCCCGAGGGTACCGCACTGATAAGATAGGGCGGTTCCTGTTCCCCGCATGAGCGGGGGTGATCCTGCCCAAGTAGAGGACATGGGAGAGGCCATGAACTGTTCCCCGCATGAGCGGGGGTGATCCTCGCTGGACTATTCGGTGGACGAATTTGCAAAACTGTTCCCCGCATGAGCGGGGGTGATCCTCAGCATTACGACATCAAGGGCTTTGCACACCGCTGTTCCCCGCATGAGCGGGGGTGATCCTGGTTACCAATGTCGCCGTACCTGAAAATGCCGCTGTTCCCCGCATGAGCGGGGGTGATCCTATTTATATTCGTTCCAAAAAAGGAATATATTCCTGTTCCCCGCATGAGCGGGGGTGATCCTAGATTGCTTCGCGGACGGCCCCGATGGCGCACCTGTTCCCCGCATGAGCGGGGGTGATCCTCGGCAATGCAAATGACGAAAGCTATATGCGAGCTGTTCCCCGCATGAGCGGGGGTGATCCTACATCATGTCCGCTCGGATTGCCGCTGCCGGCCTGTTCCCCGCATGAGCGGGGGTGATCCTTCAAAAACGGTTAATTCTTCGATCCGGTCAAACTGTTCCCCGCATGAGCGGGGGTGATCCTATCTACCCGGCATATACACCCCAACCGATACCCTGTTCCCCGCATGAGCGGGGGTGATCCGCCCGTCGCAACATGGACAGCAGAAGGCGCTGGCTGTTCCCCGCATGAGCGGGGGTGATCCCATCGTTGATGTAGTAATCCGTCGTGTGACCGGCTGTTCCCCGCATGAGCGGGGGTGATCCGCATCTCTGCTGCCTGCTCGCGAGTCAAATCTGCTGTTCCCCGCATGAGCGGGGGTGATCCTTGTCTGCATCAGAGGCTAATGCTTTAAAGACTCTGTTCCCCGCATGAGCGGGGGTGATCCTGCCGCGGTAGCCGACACCGGTGACGCCATGAACTGTTCCCCGCATGAGCGGGGGTGATCCCAAATAGACAAAAGTGACTTTTTCGAGCACATCCTGTTCCCCGCATGAGCGGGGGTGATCCGCAGCAGCTGATCGAGTATGTCCAAGAAAAGGACTGTTCCCCGCATGAGCGGGGGTGATCCTAATGGGGATCGATAATGACTACCTGGCCTATTCTGTTCCCCGCATGAGCGGGGGTGATCCTTAAGCTGATACCCCTTGTCAATGAGCTTGTGACTGTTCCCCGCATGAGCGGGGGTGATCCTTGTGTCATGGACATGTTCTTGTTTATCATTGGCTGTTCCCCGCATGAGCGGGGGTGATCCTAATTTAAAAAGGAAGTGTGAGTTTTTATGTCTCTGTTCCCCGCATGAGCGGGGGTGATCCTAATTTCCGCAGGAAACAGGGTGTATGGGACCGCTGTTCCCCGCATGAGCGGGGGTGATCCTGCACTGGGAAATCGCGGGGGCGCCGCTCCAAACTGTTCCCCGCATGAGCGGGGGTGATCCGGAGGAATTGGAGGAGCTCGATTGGGCAATAGACTGTTCCCCGCATGAGCGGGGGTGATCCTTGTATTGGACCATGACATATCCAAGCGCATGGCTGTTCCCCGCATGAGCGGGGGTGATCCTAGTTCTGCCATTTTATCCCTCCTTTACATTGGCTGTTCCCCGCATGAGCGGGGGTGATCCGCAGGTGGATTACCTGATGAATCTTCATCCGGACTGTTCCCCGCATGAGCGGGGGTGATCCCGGGGTATGAGCGGTGGTTGAAGGTAGTTGAGCCTGTTCCCCGCATGAGCGGGGGTGATCCTCCAGTCATGCAATTCATCAGCGATAGCGTCCACTGTTCCCCGCATGAGCGGGGGTGATCCCGCGCCTTTGCAAGGCGCATGGGCCGGCTATGGCTGTTCCCCGCATGAGCGGGGGTGATCCTTCTTCGCGCCGGAACTCAACTTTAGAAGTCGGCTGTTCCCCGCATGAGCGGGGGTGATCCCGGTACCTCCCCCTGTTTAATGTGTATTCAAACCTGTTCCCCGCATGAGCGGGGGTGATCCCCAATGCTGCATCGCCTTCAAGGGCAGTAATGTCTGTTCCCCGCATGAGCGGGGGTGATCCCCGTACTGTCCTTCCCTCCGCTCACGGATACGACTGTTCCCCGCATGAGCGGGGGTGATCCTAACACCTGCTCTGAGCTGCAACTTTAGTTCGGCTGTTCCCCGCATGAGCGGGGGTGATCCTTGGACACCAGGACGGTATGCTTGGGAATTTAACTGTTCCCCGCATGAGCGGGGGTGATCCTATCCGGCATCGGTGAGTCCGTCCTCACAAATCCTGTTCCCCGCATGAGCGGGGGTGATCCTTGAATTCTTTGCCGCACGAACCACATCGCCCACTGTTCCCCGCATGAGCGGGGGTGATCCTGTAGAGGGCGTCAGCGACAGATACAATAACATCTGTTCCCCGCATGAGCGGGGGTGATCCTTAAGTTTCCGTCTTTATCAAACATCACATCACCTGTTCCCCGCATGAGCGGGGGTGATCCCTAGCCCCTCCTGGATCGCCAGCATGGCTGCGTCTGTTCCCCGCATGAGCGGGGGTGATCCCATCCTGGCCGCCCTTGAGACAGAGAGCGAAGCCTGTTCCCCGCATGAGCGGGGGTGATCCTACTTTATTTACGTCTCCCGGGCTTACGGCATCCTGTTCCCCGCATGAGCGGGGGTGATCCCTGCGCAGCGTAGCTTATAGTAAGCAAACACAACTGTTCCCCGCATGAGCGGGGGTGATCCCCATCTTTTGTTTTATCCTTAATTGTTACCGGCCTGTTCCCCGCATGAGCGGGGGTGATCCTTTTTTTTACGCTGATCACTTTTGTACCATGTCCTGTTCCCCGCATGAGCGGGGGTGATCCTGCCGGGGGATTGCTCCCCCGTCACTCCGCCATCTGTTCCCCGCATGAGCGGGGGTGATCCTCTTATCAACACCGCCAAAACCGAAATACCAAACTGTTCCCCGCATGAGCGGGGGTGATCCCCTTGCGCTTGCGCAATGGCTACACGGGCAAGGCTGTTCCCCGCATGAGCGGGGGTGATCCCCGCTGCGGATGGGGTAACTGTGCCCAAAATCCCTGTTCCCCGCATGAGCGGGGGTGATCCTAGCGTATCGCAAAGTGATCCCTCCAAGCAGAGCTGTTCCCCGCATGAGCGGGGGTGATCCTACCCGAAGGCCGCTTTCCATTTTGCGGTTCCGCTGTTCCCCGCATGAGCGGGGGTGATCCTGCCAGCTATAACAGCCATTATTACAGCAACATCTGTTCCCCGCATGAGCGGGGGTGATCCTTGGAGCCTGGAGCTGTACCAGCAGGCCAACAACTGTTCCCCGCATGAGCGGGGGTGATCCTATTACCTATGGGTCGACATCGGTTGACGTCAACTGTTCCCCGCATGAGCGGGGGTGATCCCCAAGATGAAGTCCAATTCGGTGCAGAGAGAGTCTGTTCCCCGCATGAGCGGGGGTGATCCTTCTTTGCCGCCACCGTAGATGATGGTGCAATACTGTTCCCCGCATGAGCGGGGGTGATCCCTTCATAAAAGCACTCAGGAAGCTTCAAAAAAGCTGTTCCCCGCATGAGCGGGGGTGATCCCCGCCGTCGACTGTGCCAGGTGCTCGTATCCCACTGTTCCCCGCATGAGCGGGGGTGATCCCCGTATCTCTCGACGTGATGGTAGATGAGGCGGCTGTTCCCCGCATGAGCGGGGGTGATCCCTGTCCGATGGCGTTTTTGCGGTATCTTACATACTGTTCCCCGCATGAGCGGGGGTGATCCTAAGACCTGCGCCGGGTATGGACTTAACCTCCACTGTTCCCCGCATGAGCGGGGGTGATCCTGAACACGCCCATACAGTGTGTAAGATTGCAAACTGTTCCCCGCATGAGCGGGGGTGATCCTAGCTACCCTTTTTGTGAGAATCCTTTCAACTACTGTTCCCCGCATGAGCGGGGGTGATCCCGGGAAATGGAGAAACTGCGGACAGAGAACCAACTGTTCCCCGCATGAGCGGGGGTGATCCTCAAGAAATTTGAGCTGAACCTGGGTGGCCAGAACTGTTCCCCGCATGAGCGGGGGTGATCCTTAGATCCATAACTTTATCTGGAGTAAGATCCGCTGTTCCCCGCATGAGCGGGGGTGATCCTAGCTACCCTTTTTGTGAGAATCCTTTCAACTACTGTTCCCCGCATGAGCGGGGGTGATCCTTCAATGCTTGATGAATGGTATGATGAATACGGCTGTTCCCCGCATGAGCGGGGGTGATCCCTCTGCCTGTGCTCCGATCAGGTCTATCACTTTCTGTTCCCCGCATGAGCGGGGGTGATCCTAAAAGAGGCTGCACTCGGGTCAACGATAACAGCTGTTCCCCGCATGAGCGGGGGTGATCCTTGCATATAGACAGATCCACTTACTATAGATGGCTGTTCCCCGCATGAGCGGGGGTGATCCCCTGGTGGATGCCGAATTCTCCTGTAAAGGACACTGTTCCCCGCATGAGCGGGGGTGATCCTGTACTCCCCTGTATGGAGGGCCACACGCAGATGCTGTTCCCCGCATGAGCGGGGGTGATCCCCCAGTTACAAGATTTTTCAAGAACATGTCCGACTGTTCCCCGCATGAGCGGGGGTGATCCCTGTCCGATGGCGTTTTTGCGGTATCTTACATACTGTTCCCCGCATGAGCGGGGGTGATCCTATCCCAAGCCGGAGTACCGACACGATGACAAGCTGTTCCCCGCATGAGCGGGGGTGATCCTGTATACCGGGCTACACAGACCGAAGAAACAGACTGTTCCCCGCATGAGCGGGGGTGATCCCCATCCGGATATTTCGGCTCCATACTATCACCACTGTTCCCCGCATGAGCGGGGGTGATCCCAAAATAAATATAACACAAGATAGCGCCTTAAACTGTTCCCCGCATGAGCGGGGGTGATCCTGGTCTCGATGATCGCGCTTTGATCATAGGCGGCTGTTCCCCGCATGAGCGGGGGTGATCCCGTATGAACGCTATCAAGGAAGCCCGGAAACGTCTGTTCCCCGCATGAGCGGGGGTGATCCCGTAGGCACGGTGGACAGTGTGGTCAAGACCAACTGTTCCCCGCATGAGCGGGGGTGATCCCCACAGAGCAGGCGCCAATATTTACAGTAGAGGCTGTTCCCCGCATGAGCGGGGGTGATCCTTTACGCCGAAGACAAGCCGAAATGTAACTTGCCTGTTCCCCGCATGAGCGGGGGTGATCCTCACTTCAATCTCTCTATCATTCCATCCCCACACTGTTCCCCGCATGAGCGGGGGTGATCCCCACATTTACAAGGTGTGTCCAAATTTTTCCGGCTGTTCCCCGCATGAGCGGGGGTGATCCTCCATACTTCCTGCCATAAAGTACCATAGACTGCTGTTCCCCGCATGAGCGGGGGTGATCCCGGCTGTTCCGGGTTTCACCGCGCTGTTCAGACCTGTTCCCCGCATGAGCGGGGGTGATCCCCGGCTTATGGCTCCATCCATTGAAGATTTCATCTGTTCCCCGCATGAGCGGGGGTGATCCCCGGCTTATGGCTCCATCCATTGAAGATTTCATCTGTTCCCCGCATGAGCGGGGGTGATCCTTTCCCCGGTATAGGAGATCCATTCAGGACATACTGTTCCCCGCATGAGCGGGGGTGATCCCAGAAATTGCAGTAGCGCCGGGCCTGATGCTGGCTGTTCCCCGCATGAGCGGGGGTGATCCTTCCTCCGCATTTTTCTTTATATCTTCTGGGCGCTGTTCCCCGCATGAGCGGGGGTGATCCTGGTTACCAATGCCGCCGTACCTGAAAATGCCGCTGTTCCCCGCATGAGCGGGGGTGATCCCTCTCATACGCTCACCTGTGAGCCGCTACTTAGCTGTTCCCCGCATGAGCGGGGGTGATCCTTGCAGTGATCATGCTTGCTCCCCTCTCAGTTTCTGTTCCCCGCATGAGCGGGGGTGATCCCATACGCCAAAATGGCCTTGGATAATAGCAGCACTGTTCCCCGCATGAGCGGGGGTGATCCTATCCTTGATCTCAGATGTTGATCGCCGGCTGCCTGTTCCCCGCATGAGCGGGGGTGATCCTCTTTTACCGACGATATGGGGAAGGTCAAACGACTGTTCCCCGCATGAGCGGGGGTGATCCTCAAAAACTACGGTCTGCACCTGCGGGCCTTTGCTGTTCCCCGCATGAGCGGGGGTGATCCCATTTACAAACCTAACAAATAATAGGAGGACAACTGTTCCCCGCATGAGCGGGGGTGATCCCCACACATCCCAGCAGCCAAAACGACAGGTTCGCTGTTCCCCGCATGAGCGGGGGTGATCCCATAGTTAATGCTAGCCCCTCCATTGCAAGCGTCTGTTCCCCGCATGAGCGGGGGTGATTTAAGAGATAGTGGCATTAGCGCTAAGGCAATAGTCTGTTCCCCGCATGAGCGGGGGTGATCCTGTACGTCGAAAACAACGATGCTCGGCTTATCTCTGTTCCCCGCATGAGCGGGGGTGATCCCGGGGAGGATACCCTGGAAATTACCACTCTTGACTGTTCCCCGCATGAGCGGGGGTGATCCCCATGTGTTTGCAGCTCGCACGTTTTCCAGCACCTGTTCCCCGCATGAGCGGGGGTGATCCCAAAAAATATGATGCAATGCAGCTGGCGGTGGGCTGTTCCCCGCATGAGCGGGGGTGATCCCTCTTACGGTGGGGAGGTCAAGGAGGGCCTGGGCTGTTCCCCGCATGAGCGGGGGTGATCCGCCTGCAGGGTACTGCTCAGTGTCTACATCAAACTGTTCCCCGCATGAGCGGGGGTGATCCTACTCCTTGATCTTGATCCACTTGCCCTTGTACCTGTTCCCCGCATGAGCGGGGGTGATCCTGCAAGTATGACACCATGCTTATCCTTACTGGGCTGTTCCCCGCATGAGCGGGGGTGATCCTCGCATCCAGCAGCGGAAACTGAGACTGGATATCTGTTCCCCGCATGAGCGGGGGTGATCCTCCTGCCGTCCAGCAATTCCCGATAGGAGTTTACTGTTCCCCGCATGAGCGGGGGTGATCCTAAATATGCTGAATCAATCTCTTAATAATATAACTGTTCCCCGCATGAGCGGGGGTGATCCTTTCTTCTGCCTCGGCCAGCGCTTTTACTTGCTCTGTTCCCCGCATGAGCGGGGGTGATCCCTGTTATAGACCACCAATCCAAATCTACTTTAGCTGTTCCCCGCATGAGCGGGGGTGATCCTTTCTTCTGCCTCGGCCAGCGCTTTTACTTGCTCTGTTCCCCGCATGAGCGGGGGTGATCCTGAAGTTATTGCCTGCGAAGAACAGCCTGCCTACTGTTCCCCGCATGAGCGGGGGTGATCCCAAAAGCGCCTTGTTATAGCGCTCTAGTAGCTGCTGTTCCCCGCATGAGCGGGGGTGATCCTTTCTTCTGCCTCGGCCAGCGCTTTTACTTGCTCTGTTCCCCGCATGAGCGGGGGTGATCCTACGGATAGGCCATCTTCCGTAGACCGCCTTATCTGTTCCCCGCATGAGCGGGGGTGATCCGCACCGGATTCCGGTCTTGTACTTTCACCAGGACTGTTCCCCGCATGAGCGGGGGTGATCCCACCTTTCCTTCCACATTTCTGCTGTAATTCTGCTGTTCCCCGCATGAGCGGGGGTGATCCTTGTGGTAATTTGGTCGTAATAGCCTTTACATCCTGTTCCCCGCATGAGCGGGGGTGATCCTAGCGAAAAGGGCCGGGAGGAAGAAGAGGAGAGCTGTTCCCCGCATGAGCGGGGGTGATCCCGACTATGTGTCCAATGCCGTGCCGACGGCGGAGCTGTTCCCCGCATGAGCGGGGGTGATCCTTTATAGTATTGGTTCCCATCAACCTCATACAGCTGTTCCCCGCATGAGCGGGGGTGATCCCTGTGATAATTCACTTTGGGTGGATTTCAGGCCCTGTTCCCCGCATGAGCGGGGGTGATCCTTATATCAGTCTGATATCGTGAGATCCTGTATACTGTTCCCCGCATGAGCGGGGGTGATCCCTTGCCGGAAAAGACGCTTGTCCGCGAGGGATCCTGTTCCCCGCATGAGCGGGGGTGATCCCACATGGACAGTTAAGCAAAGCGATTATAAGGGTATAAATGTAGTGCTTGAATCCCCGGATAAACAGAAATTTGAATTGCAGTTCCATACTCCTGAAAGCTTTAAGCTGAAAGATGGAGAATTACACGAACTGTATGAAAAATGGAGGGTTATTGAGGATAAATCATCTGGTGAAGCAATCCGGCTGTCTAAAATGATGAAGGAGCTTTCCGGAAGTTTGAAAATACCCAAAAACATCGACAAGATAAGGTGATCGTATGGAAACAGAATTTTATTTGATTAGCGATCTCAACAGAATAGGGAAAATAGAAAACTACATCCCATACCTTTACGATACAGGGAAGGGCTGGATGGTGGATTCCGACAATATTGTCATGGACAGATTGATGGGATATAATGGTGAATCAATCGGCGCTACAGATGCTTTACTCAAGATCGAAGAAATTTCGGAAGCTGAGGCGGAAAGCAGAATAAAGAGATTAAGGGTATAATAAGGCACTTGCTCCGTTATTGTAAGTGCTTTATTTATGCCTATAAGGAGGAGGAGACCAAATGCGTGTTAAATGTGACGGCGACGGCGGCTGCGGGAAGGAGTTCGACCTGGAGCAGAAGGATTTCAAGACCGAGAGAGTCAGGAATGATATCGAGCGAACCTTCTTCCTTTGCCCGAACTGCGGGAAGGAATACATCGGCTTTTATGCCAACTGTTCCCCGCATGAGCGGGGGTGATCCCCATCTAGAGTATGACGAGCACATTCCGGGCAGCTGTTCCCCGCATGAGCGGGGGTGATCCCATCGCTCCGGGCCCATAGCTTGATGGCGACTTCTGTTCCCCGCATGAGCGGGGGTGATCCCGTACTGGCCATCACCGGGCCGGAGGGCACTACCTGTTCCCCGCATGAGCGGGGGTGATCCTGATGACCGGTATCTGAGAGCCTATTGTACTGCCTGTTCCCCGCATGAGCGTGGGTGATCCTAACAAGGACTTTCACGCATCCACCGATGATTTCTGTTCCCCGCATGAGCGGGGGTGATCCCGAGACTCTTTCCATCATGGAAAACGTCGGGGACTGTTCCCCGCATGAGCGGGGATGATCGTTGTTACAGGCCATCGGTATCACAGATGCGAGACTGTTCCCCGCATGAGCGGGGATGATCCTATCCCAAGCCGGAGTACCGACACGATGACAAGCTGTTCCCCGCATGAGCGGGGGTGATCCTCAGCAAGGTCCCATTGGTAAGGTCAAATTCCACTGTTCCCCGCATGAGCGGGGATGATCCTGGGAACCGGCTTTGCAACAGATGACGGAATACCTGTTCCCCGCATGAGCGGGGGTGATCCTACCTGAAAAATCTCCTCCACCTCTGACGATAACTGTTCCCCGCATGAGCGGGGGTGATCCTGGAATAGTCCGGAAGCCATAGTAGCCCGAGCACTGTTCCCCGCATGAGCGGGGGTGATCCTCTGTTCCGCCGTCAGTTCCTTACAGTTCACCGCTGTTCCCCGCATGAGCGGGGGTGATCCCTTCCTCAACAAGTGGAAGTACAAAGGGAAGGGCTGTTCCCCGCATTATCAATGCTGTCATGATCAATGCCCTCATGCTCGGTGTGCAGCTGAAAAGGCAAGCTATTGACTTCGACACAATTCTGGCTGCCAGCAACAGCCTGAATTTAGGTTAAGGGGGCGTTAGGATGAATACTGTTCAGTCGGCTTGTCACATGGCCTTTCATTGCCATAAAAAAATCGGCAGAAAGTATGAACAATGGGATGGTTATATGAAAAGCATACGCAACTATGGCAGCCATTATGAGATACAGATTGAAAGCCGCAGCGGCTTCTTCTTCCTAGTCGGAAATTATGTTAACGACAATTTTATCAGAATTCCTGCATTTGGAGTCGGTTATGATCTTTCCTGCTACAGCAACTACTTTTGGAACAACGAAAACCTGGCCAGATTTTTGAACCCTGTTGATGCTGCCACAGTCGCAGAACCTTGCGAACTTTGTATGTAAACAACTACTTATGATTTCATTCAGGCCACAATGCTCTTCTCATTGTGACTTATTCTTTACGCTTCTTTCCTGACGGTAAATTGCTTTTTTTCAGAAATTAAAATACAGTCCTGAATTTAAGGCACTTTTATGCTGCTAATTCAACGGATGATATTCTTCTGTTTGACCGGATTACAATTTGCTGTAGAACATCGTAACCGTAGGATCACATTCGCTCATGGGGAAAAAGGTTTTATCTGTATCAAATCGTGAAACGCTTTAAGGATCACCCCCGCTCATGCGGGGAACAGCCCCTCTTTTTTTCAAAATACGGGAATAGATATACTCCGCTGTTTCATCAGCTGACGGTCCAAAGGTCTTTAGTAGATAAAATTTTTAAATTTAGCTTGCAGAACAATCCAAAACCTTTTATCTCAAGTTTGACAGTAAAAAAGAGAAAAAGGAGCCGTAAGCCTTAGGTATGAGCAAGGTTGCGGCTTTTATCATATGAGAAGAAGTTGTAGTGAAAATTATCTTTTTTTTGCTTGTCCTAAACTTTTTTTAATTTCGGATCGGGTAAGTCTCTTCTTTGTAAAATCGAAGCCCATTGCCTTACCGATTGCATCCGTTACATCTGACCTGTAATCAAAAAGATAGATATTTTGGGATTCAGGTGAGCAGGTAATGTTCTTCAGGGCATTGATGATAGCTTCGGGGGAGTACGCGCCACCAAGACGTTTTTGGATCAGTCTGAGGATTACCAGCGATATATAACAAATGAGGAAGTGCGCATGAATCCTGTCTTTACGGGAAACGTACACAGGCCGCGTTTCAAGATCACTTTTTGTAACACGGAAGTTATCCTTAATTCGCCAGAGCCCGCGGTACATATCGATGATCCTGTCATCAGAGAATGTGTCGGATCCATCTTCATCGAACAGGTTTGTCACGATGCAGTAATAACCGTCATACTTTTCATCTTCCCTGAATTTCTCCATGTCGATACATGGCCGGCCTTTGGGAGCTTTTTTGATTTCACCTGTTTTCTTATCCACCTTGATATTCTTAACATATCTGAGAGCCCCATAGGACGTGGCCCTTGTGTATGCAGACGGTGTTGAGGCGATACACTGGGCCTTTTTGAGCACAGCTTCCCGTTTCGCTTTGGAGCGGTCCGCATACTTCTTGTTATAGAAAACGATTTGCCGCTGATCCATAAGTACCTTCTTTTTATATGTTCTTCCGCCTTCCTTTAACATATCGACTTCTATCTCCCGCCTGATTACCCGGGACTTGCGCTTGTACTGATCACTGAACTGCTTGTAACCGGATTGATTATTAACATAATCCTTGAATTCTTTGCTTCCCTCCCGGATCGTCTGGCTGAATACGTAGGAGCATTTGCCGCTTTCCAGGTAATAGATGTTGTTCCCGGTATTTTGGGCCGCATCAGCCACTGCGACAACTCTGCCGGATTCATAGGCTCGTACAAGCTCTCCAATCATAGGCCTCAGGTGCAGCTTTTCCGAATTGTTACCAGGGAACAATTCGTAAGAAATCGGAATGCCATCTGCATCCATGGCAAGGCCCAGCTGTACAATGGGATTGGGCCGGTGTTCCTTGGAAGGGCCTTTTGCCCTCAGTTCGTCTTCCATATCAATCTCAAAGCAGTAATTCGTCGCATCATAATATACCAGGCTGGTGTCCCGGCTGTACTGCTCTGTAATCCGCTTATGGATTTGAAGCTGTATGGCAGAATCGATCCCTGCATAAAAGCTCAGTGACCGGTATATGTCAATAAGGGAGAAATCATCTTTCTTCTCGAAATCAAAATAGGTGCTCCGATGCTCAAAGGTGCGTTTCTTTGATGCAGGTTCAAGAATCCGCGATATGACAAGCAGTTTCAATATGGTGCTTGTGTTGTAGTCGAAATTCCTGCCTCTCTGCCTGTTGAGAAGGAGCCGGTCCAATCCCAGCTCATAGTAGATCTTTAGAATGGCAATATATCCAAAATTTTTACGGCCGGCTGTATTTTCAGGGAGAACAGTGTCCTTACGTTCTTTTACGATATATTCCGCATCGTTTAAAGCCTTTTCTTTGTTCTTCTCCTCTACATAGGCCTTAAAGTGGGCAATGGGATCATCGTAAACTTTTTGAAGATCATCCAGATACCCGAAGGACTCGACAGTAGTACTGCCTGGATATTTCTTTCCTTTTTTCCGATAGCTTTGCGCCATGCTTAAGTATGTACGTCCAGTTTTTTTGTTTGTTACAGTTTTTAGATACATGACAAAATCTCTCCAAACGGTGTAATATATATAGCTTTGCTGACCAATCAAATCATAAGAACATGTATTTGGTACCAATATAATGTATGATACCCATGATATACTAATAGTGGCCTCCGGGGAGATGGAGGCCGGAGACGTCTCATGAAATGTTGAAATGATTAATGACGACTATTAGGATGGGGGTAAAGTTTTATGGAAGAGAATGAAATGGGAAGAAGTAAAAAACCGTTATATAAAAAATGGTGGTTCTGGCTGTTGACTGTGCTCACTGTGTTGATTCTGTTTGTGGCGATCGGGGGAGACACAGACAGTCCGGATCGTTCCGCCGCTTCAGCCGGCAATACAGCGGAAAAGTCCATTAAGTCCGGCAGTTCCAAAGATCCGAAAATGCAGTTTACGCAGGATAATCTGGATATTCTGATCAGTGATCCGAAAAAGTACAAAGGTTCAGGTGTGGAGTTTACCGGCAAAGTTTTTACTGAACCGGAAAAGGACGAGAAAAGTACTTATCTGCAGGTATTCGCGGATCCTGAGAACAGCGAAAAGAGCATGATGGTTCAGGTTGGAGATCCGGATCTGGAAGCGAAAAATGATTCCTATATAAAAGTAAAGGGAACCGTTCTGGACGAAATGACAGGCACCAATGCTTTTGGGGCTGTTCTTACGGCGCCGGTTATCAAAGCAGATACAGCAGAGGTTGTGGATTATATCACAGCCGTATCCCCTGCGAAAAAGACCGTGGAGGTCAACAACACAATAGAGCAGCACGGATTGAAGATAACCCTGGAAAAGGCGGAGCTTGCAGAAAAGGAAACCAGGCTATATATCAAAGCGAAGAATGACAGTCAAAACAATGCGGATATTCTGACCTATAGTGCGAAGCTCATTCAGGGGTCAAAGCAATTGGAAGAGGAAACAAACTTTGATGCGGATTACCCTGAATTACAAAACGAGGTATTGCCGGGTGTTGAAACAGAAGGAATCCTGGCTTTTTCTGCAGTAAATCCGGATCAGGATATGAAATTTCTCATTGAGGGTTCGTCAGATGATTATACCCTGGAATTCAAGCCATATGAATTTCAGGTTGGAATCGAGGAATAGTCCTGTTTATTTCGGCAGTTTGGTTTATTACACCCTTTGAGGGTGCGTGGATTAAAGCAGGCAGGGCAATTCATTTGTTGTCCTGCTTGTTTTTCAGTTTATCCAGCAGATTGGATATTTTTTCTCTTTGTGCGGCTTCGCCTTCCCGATCCAGGGTGAAATCAACCTGCAGAAAGCTTCCTTCCCTGGTTCCTGCAGGCAGAAGCTTCAATGGCATATCGACCTTGATCCCCTCATCCTCGAAGAGAAGCACTGCGGTTTGATTTTCGATCCGATCTACTACTGCTTTCATGGCTGTTCACCCTGTTTCTTTTAAAGAACTTTGTTCTTTGCTTATCGTTCCGTGGTTACCTGATAAGTTTTCCCATCGGTTTTCACAACAACGCTTCCATTTTGATCCGTACGATAAATGTCGGCATTTGCCGCTTTCAATTTACTCAGTGTCACTTTATGGGGATGCCCATAGGAATTTCCGGTGCCGCATGAAATAATAGCCACCTCCGGGGAGACTGCTTTCAGAAAACGCCTGCTTGTGCTGCTGTAGCTCCCATGATGCCCGACTTTCAGGATTGTGCTTTTCAGGGAATATCC
This sequence comes from Eubacteriales bacterium mix99, assembly GCA_038396605.1. Taxonomy (NCBI): domain Bacteria; kingdom Bacillati; phylum Bacillota; class Clostridia; order Eubacteriales; species Eubacteriales bacterium mix99. The sequence continues at coordinate 821,851 of CP121690.1, read as the reverse complement.
ATTTCTCAGCATTTCCTTTTCGGATCGGCTTCCCGCGTCTCCGGTAAACAAAAAGGCAACATTGCCGTGAGTCAGCTTGATTACGACAGAATCCTCATTCAGATTCTTTTCATCCGGATTGGTTGGGGAGAGGATCTCCAGCCTGGTGCTGTCATCGTAGTTGCGGCGCATGCCTGCACGGCCTTCGGTAAATGTTATGTTCTTCGTGTCGATCAGCTGCAGATACTCTTCATAAGTCTTACTGGTATGTACGACTCCGGGATCGACGACTTCCTTTGTGGGGAAAGTCTTCAGGACATTGACCAATCCTCCGATATGATCAGAGTGGGGATGGGTCCCGACGACAAGTTCCAGATCCTGGACATTCTGATTTCTAAGGTAGTTGATAACAGCATCTCCCCGTCCCCGTTCCCCGGCATCAATCAGGATATCCTGGGAAGGCATTTTGATATAAATGGAATCCCCCTGCCCAACATCGATAAAATGGACTTCTATTGTATCCGTCGAATTCTGGCCGGCAGTCCGGCTGCCGTTCAATACTCCGGTATAGCTCAGCAGACTGTAAACAGCCAGAAGCAGCAATATGATCAGAATCTTTGGAAAAGTGATCCGGTTTTTCTTTCGTTTTGCCATGGAATACGTCCTTTCCGGCTTGCGTTGCATCGCTTAAGTTGTTTTCTACGTTGCATGCCATGTCCGTTTCGTCCTCATGGCTCCCATACTTTTCTTCTGCATTCCTCTCCAATAAAATATTGTTTTCCAAACGCGTCAATATTATAGCACAGCTATTGCATAAAACAAAAAGGCATTGGCTTTCTGCATTTGAGTGTTTTCTGCATTTAAGGTTTGAAAGAATGCATTTTTGGACAGAAGAATGTAGAAGAAATGTGATTCTGGACAAAAAAACAGGCAAGTTATTAAAGAGAACCTGCCAGAACTGCCTTGTTCGTTTCCTGCCTGTTGTTTTATTTTTTCGGCTCCGGAGCGGCTTTCAGCCCATGTTTTCAAGGTATTTCTGCCGGCACTCCCAACTGCAGAAATGATGATATTGGTTATTTTTGTATATGATATAAGCTTTGCTCTTTTCAATCAGCTTGCCGCAGCAGTCATCCTGGACCATATTATCTTCTTCTGCAGGATGAAGCTGCGGTTTGGACTCCTGTTTCTCTATTTTTTGCTTCAGCAACTCCAGATCCCTGGGATCCAGTTGAATGGCATTCTTTTCTGCTTTCTTCATCTTCCTTGTTACTATAATATCGGTCAGGATGGACAGGCCAACCCGAACCAATAATACAATCGTCAATATTTTCAATAAAGTTGGGTAAATTTGATCCATTCCAAAGACCTCCCTCTATTTTTATTATAGTATCACTCTGTTAAGGAAATGTGAAGGTTCTGTAAATAATGTTTTATGGGATTTAGAGCACTTTTTCGGCAAAGTCCATCTGGTTTTTCAGGTTTTCATGTGATATTATGTATATAGTGTACCTTATCCCTGCAGGGCAGAGTTGGAATGCTGCAATGATAAGGAGATTCCGTAGGATTTTGCAGTGTTTCCGGGAATCCAAAAGCCCAGGGAATTTAAAGTGCCTGGAAATTGCAGGGAATCCGAAAGATCAGCAGGAAAGATGAAAGATCAAAAAAACGATAAGGTGATAGTTTGATACCATTGGGGAATGATTGGGACGATCTGCTGAAGGATGAATTCAAACAGAATTACTATCTGAAGCTGAGACAGTTCCTGAAACGGGAGTATGGGACAAAGACCATTTATCCGGATATGTACAAGATATTCGAAGCATTGCGGTTAACTTCCTATAAGGATACCAGGGTGGTAATATTGGGGCAGGATCCCTATCATGGGCCGGGACAGGCTCATGGGCTGGCGTTTTCCGTGCAGAAGGAAGTCCGGATTCCTCCTTCCCTTGTAAACATCTACAAGGAACTGGAAACGGATCTCGGATGCTATATTCCAAACAACGGATGCCTGATTCCGTGGGCAAAGCAGGGGGTTCTGCTGCTGAATACCAGTCTGACCGTTGTGGCGGGCCAGGCCAATTCCCATCATAACAGGGGGTGGGAGATCTTTACGGATCGGATTATCCGCCTGCTGAATGAAAAATCCACACCGGTTGTATTTCTTTTGTGGGGAAGCAATGCGAAGAGCAAGGCTGCCTATATTACCAACACCAGGCATCTTGTGCTGACTTCGGTGCATCCCAGTCCGCTTTCTGCCAACAGGGGATTCTTCGGGTGCCGGCATTTCTCCCGGGCCAATGCCTTTCTGACAGGCACAGGACAGGAGCCGATTGACTGGCAGATACCGGATCTCCCGGATGCCGCACACCCTGCAGCGAAGACGGCTTCGGACCGGTCCCTCCGTCATGGGGAACGGGACGGAGCATGAGACGGGGTATGAAAAGAAACAGGATAAAGGAAGTCTATTGCGCCATATCTGACAGTAGAATATTAGTAGAAAGGCAGGAGATGGGGTATATATAGGCAGAGGGCTCTATAGGAATTCCAGTATACGGAAAGGTCAGCATGAAACAGGGGAAATGTTCGTATCCGGCATCAAATGTATAAAAAGGAGGAGTGTGATTTCTTTGACCATTGTCCTTATTTATTTTCTTCTTTGTATGACAGGCTTTGTTTTGTTTGCCAATCTCCAACTGGACCATACCGAAGGAAGGACCCTGGACGCGAGACACAGGGGAGCCCCAGAGGGAAAACGCAGGATTTCTGTCATTATTCCAGCCAGAGATGAGGAAAAAAGCCTTCCCAATCTGCTTCGTTCCCTGAAGGAGCAGACATTACAGCCCGATGAAATCATTGTTGTGGATGATTTTTCCTCCGACCGGACCAGGGAAATTGCAGAGGAATATCCTGTCCGGATCGTTTCCACCCCTCCGCTTCCGGAGGGGTGGACCGGCAAGAACTGGACCGTCTGGAACGGGTATCTGCACTCAACGGGAGAGATCCTGATTTTCCTGGATGCCGATATACGGCTTGCTCCGAATGCCCTGCATTCTCTTGTTGCCACCAGGGAACGATGCGGCGGGGCGATTTCCGTTATACCATATCATCAAATGGAAAAATTCTATGAACGGCTTTCCATGGTTCTGAACATCCTCGGATTATTGTCTTTTACTTCTCCTTTTGAGAGGAAAAGCAATACCCAGGGGCTGTACGGCTCCTGCATTGTGGCAGTAAGATCGGATTACAGGAAAATCAATGGGCACAGCAGTGTCCGGTCCGAGATCATGGATGACTTGAGCCTGGGGAAACGATTTTCGGAATCTGGGATTCCCGTGAACAATTTTCTTGGAACGGATCAGGTTTCCTATCGCATGTATCCGGGAGGCCTGAGAAGTGAAATAGAGGGATTTGGGAAAAGCGCTGTTTCCGGCATGAAAGCCATGCGGCATTCCACGATATGTCTGGTGGCGATGTGGGTCGTCGGTTTTGTCACGATCGAAATTCTGACCCCATTTGTACTGATCCTGAATCATTCTTTGGCACGCTGGTTTTTAATCAGTTACCTGATCTATACCGTACAGATTTTTTATTTTGTGAAGTATACCGGCAATTATAAAGTATTTATACCTGTTTTTCATGGCTTATCTTCTTTATTTATGGTCTATATCATGCTGTATTCCCATTATCGGTTAAAGATTGTCGGCAGCATTCCCTGGAAGGGACGTCAGGTTCATGCAGGGGGTGGACAAAATCAATGATTGTGCTGTATGTGATTGTGGAGTATTTTTGTGGTTCCCTGATGTTTTCCTATTGGTTGGCGCGGCTGGTGAACAGGGACTTGACAAAGGTGGGGGACGGCAATCCGGGCGCCTTCAATTTATGGCATGCAGCGGGGTATAAGCTGGGATTGACCGGCGTTGTGCTGGATTTTCTGAAAGGTTATTTTCCCCTTGTATTTCTGCTGAAGAATGACTCCATTCAGGGGATGGAAGTGATTCCTGTGGCCCTTGCACCCATACTGGGACATATCTTTTCTCCCTTCCTGGGATTTCAGGGGGGGAAGGCCATCGCCGTGACTTTCGGAGTATGGAGCGCGTTGACACAATTCCGGGTATCCCTGGTTTATGCCATTATCCTTGCAGTTTTGTTCCTTGTCGGCCGACAGGTCTCCCATGGGACACCTCTTCCAACCGAAGTGGATGGATTGATGGTGGTTTTCGGTCTGGCTCTGGTCGGCATTTATCTTTTTTCGCAGAATTATCCGGGTTATCTGATCCTGATCTGGCTGTGCAATCTGATTCTGCTGAGATTTACAAACCGGGCAAAGCTCCGCAGGCTTGTGCGGGAAATGGATGAAAAATATCAGGTGAAGGAGTTCCTTGCCCGGTTTCATCATCCGGACTGAAACTACGGGAACGAATGAACGATTCCATACCAACTGGGTACGGCCTGTGACCCAACGATTGGGCATTCGGAACGGAGAGCCTGAACTCATGATCCGGTGTCGGTACCCGGATTGGCACCGGCTGAACCGGACTGCTTTTCCGCTGCCATCCGTATGGCGCCCCATGCGGCATCCCCCAGGGATTTCCGGATGCAAACCATGGGACAGGCGCGGTTCAGCAGGTCGGTCAGTTCTTTTTTTACCTGTTTTCCTTTCACCAGAACACCGCCCTGCATGGCAAGTTCCGTCCGATTTCCCGGAAACCGCAGGGCTTTCAGTACGGATTCAACACAAAGGAACAATTCCCGGGCAGCGTTCCGCGCTATGCGCAGGGCAGCCGGGTCCCCGGCTTCACAGGCCGGGTCCAGCAGAACACCCAGTGCGGCAATATCGCTTTTGCCGGATTCGGAATGATATACAAAAGGAAGAAGACTTTCAGGGGAGGTCAGATCCCGTTCGTCCTGCAGCAGGGAGGACAGAACGGTTGGTTCCCTGCGTCCGTCATAACTTTTCATGACTTCCATCAGGATCTGGCGTCCGATATCGTATCCGCTGCCTTCATCCCCGATGATATGCCCCCATCCGCCTGCCCGGTGGGAGGATCCGTCCGTCTTTTGGCCGTAACAGATGGAGCCGGTTCCGGAAACAAGGATGATGCCTTCTCCCTTTCCTAGGGCACCGTAAAGGGCGGTGACTGCATCGTTGGTGATGAGGATACGGCATCGCATTCCAATCCCCGCAAGAAGTTCTTTCAGAATGACATGATCCTGCGGCCGGTCCGCTCCCGCCATTCCCAGGCTGATGCAGCCGAGATCTTTCATGTGGATCTGTGCCTGCGCAAGACCATCCTGAATGACCTGCTCAAGGTTTGCCCGGACCGTATCCCGGCTGCTGCTGTACAGGTTGGTTGGCCCTCCCTGACAGGATGCCAGCAGCTTTCCGCCGGGCCCCGCTATTTTCAGAAGCGTTTTGGTTCCGCCGCCGTCAATTCCCATGATATATCCCGGCTCTGTCTTTTTTACGGTATCTGTTGAATCTGTCATATCTGTTGAATCTGTCATATCTGTTGAATTTGTCGTATTTGTTGGATCCGTTGTACTTGTGATATCTGTTCTATTCTTTGGATTCATTGTTTTGTTCCTTTCCTGTCCTTTTCATCCTTGCCTGGATTCCGGCTGCATTACTGGTACCTTCCCACCCGACCCATCGCAATATTAAGTGGCATTTCCTCAGTATAGAAAATATTTTTCCCGGGTTTTTTCAAAGCCGGCAAGACGGGAGTCTGCATCCTTCAGGAAAGGATCGGTATTTCCGCTCTGAATGGCTGTTTTCAGTTCTGTTGTTCCAGCCAGCAGGTCAAAGGGGGCCGTTCCTCCTGCCTTATAAGGCGGCAAAAAGGAGAACTCTTCATAATTCTCATGCAGGCTGCAAAGGATAGCCACTCCCATTCGGAACGGCTGTATGCGGTATTTATCCCGTATCTGGATCCGGATTCCTTCACAGTGTTCTCCCTCGTATTTTGAAAATGTGGGAGTAAAATAGCAGGGGCAGAATTTCACTCCGGGAAGGTCCAGGTGATTCAATTCCTGTGCTGTCTGGAATCCGTCCATCCATGGCGCTCCGATTATCAAAAACGGCTGGGTGGTTCCTCTGCCTTCCGATACATTGGTTCCTTCAAACAGGCAGGTTCCAATATAGGCGAGAGCGGTATCCAGGGTTGGAATGTTGGGGGAGGGGGGCAGGAAATCCAGGCCGGTTTCTTCAAAGTACCTGTCCCGTTTCCATCCGTCCATTTTTACGACTTCGAGGTCGCAGCCGATGCCAAATTCGCAGTTGATCAGTCCGGCCAGTTCCCCTGCGGTAAGGCCGTATCTTGCAGGAATGGGATATCTGCCGATAAAGGAGGAAAATTTCGAATTCAGTATGTCCCCTTCCGTCCTGACCCCTCCCAGAGGATTGGGACGATCCAGCACCATAAACTTCTTTTTGGTGTCTTTTGCCGCTTCCATGCCGCATGCCATGGTGGAAAGATAGGTATAATATCGCGCTCCCACGTCCTGGATATCGTAAACCAGCACATCCACGTCCCGGAGCATGGCCTCCGTGGGCTTTCGGTTCTTTCCATACAGGCTGTATACCCCTGCGCCGCTGTTCTTATCAATGGAATCGGACACTGTTGCGCCTGCCTGCAATTCCCCTCGGACTCCATGTTCCGGGGCAAACAGACAAACCAGATTTTCCGATTCCTTCAGGATGTCGATGGTACTTTCGAGTTCCCGGTTCACACCGGTGTGATTGGTAATCAGACCGGCTTTTTGGTTTTTCAGGATCTCGGGATCTGTTTCGATCCGGTCGATCCCACACATTATGGGTTTCATATGATCCGCCTCGCTTTTATTTGAATTTTGCATAACAGGATATTTTTTATAAAAAATAGCTGCGGTTCGCGCATTTTCGCATAAAATGGCAGGTTGTCATTTTTGCATCGCAGGCATGGGTTTGCCAGGATGCGGCAGGGAAAACACAGGAAAAACCGCAGCGGATTGTTTTTATTTCAATTATTTACTGATCTTTTTCCAGGCTTCCTCACCCTGGTCCAGGATATCCTGCAGGCCGATGGGTTTCAATTTATCATATTCCTTGTAAAAGTCGTCCACGGAAAGTTCTCCGATAACGCACTGCGCCACCATGGCCTCCAGTTTCGGCATAATATCCGCCTGTTTCTCCGAGTAGGCATCCGTGGTCAATGTCGGAATCGGAGTGAAGAAGAAATCCTGACCGGCATACAATGCATCATAGAAGTACTGCATTGGCTCCGTCAGTTCTTCATAGGCCTTGCCGCCGGTTGTGATCTGCATATAGGCATCCTCCGTAAACAGATGCGGGAATGGGGTAAAGTTCAGTCCGGCCTTCCGGGCATCGTCAAAGGAGTTGATGTAGGGTTCCTTCAGCACGGGCCTGGAGTCCCTGATCTCATGATGAGTCCCTTCCAGTCCGTAGGACATGAGTTTGATGCCGTCCTCGCTGAATACGTAATTGTAGAAGTCGATAATCTGTTCCGCCTTGTCTTCGCCGGCAATCGTGATGGACGCTGTGGGGGAGACCCGCACCCGTGAGGGAATGCCCTGCTTTCCGTCCGGTCCCTTGATGGGCGGTACGCCGATCATTGCAGCTTTCGGCTCGACTTCTCTCATGACTTCCGTGGAGGTTCGGGTATTGGCTGCCCATGTCATCGTTGAACCGACCAGGTTTGCGGACAGTACCTTTTCCAGCTCGGGATTGTCAACATATGTGCCCCGGGTGGCAAATTCCTTATCCAGCAGGCCTTCCTTGTACATGGACTGCATTTCTTTGAGGAATGTTCGGAATTCCGGCATTCCGTACATTAAAGTGTATTTTCCGCCGGAGTCCACGGTAAAGCCGATTTTGTTGGAAACATTGATTCCAAAGGCCGGCAGCAGGCCATACACATCTCCTGCATAGGGAATTTCGTTGGTGGCGTCTCCATCCTTGTTGGCGTCCTGATCCTTAAAGGCTTTCCATACGGTTTTCCATTCATCCCATGTTTCAGGTGCTTTTTCAATTCCCACGTTATCCAGCCAGTCCTTCCGGATCTGCATGGCGTAGGCAGGCGGGAAATCCAGGATAAATGGTACGGTATAAATGTGTCCGTCCATGGCAGAGCGCATATACGGGTAATCATCATCCGTCAGCTGGGCAAGAATATTTTTTCCGTGACTTTCCAGCAGATCGTCCAGCGGGAGGATCGCTCCTTCGTCCACCAGTTTGGCAGTGCCTCCTCCGGCAAGGACATCCGGCATATCGTCGGAGCCCAGTGTGACGGTTACTTTTTCTTCGTACTGATCCGTAGGATACCAGCGAAAATCAATTTCGGTATTGGTCCGTTTCATGAGTTCATCAAAGATGGGAGTCCCGTCCTGCGGATGGACACCCCAGATGCTGCTCATGTAGCTGAATTTCAGGGATTCTTTTCCTTTTTCGGTGTCCTTTGCGTCCGTGCCTTTTTTTGCGGATTCCTTCGGCTTTGGATTGCTTGTTTCCGGACTGTTCTTCGAACAGCCTATGAACGCGGAGAGCATTACCAGTGACAATACCAGCCCGATAATTTGTCTTATGGCCTTTTTTTGCATTTTTTTCGACTCCTTTCCATATGAATGGGTTTCTTTATTTTATGGATTCCCTGTAAACCAGGCAGGAGGAATCCCTGCGCACTTGTTTCAGGCCTTGACGGATCCAATGAGGATGCCTTTTACAAAATAACGCTGAAGAAACGGGTAGATCATCAGCATGGGGATCAGGGATACGAAAATCACCGCATTCTGCACCTGCTGCGGGATCACCATGCTGCCTTCCCCGGCATGCACCGCAGCTTCCACCTCATATAATTTTCCGGAGGCCTGTAGAACGATATCATGCAGGACCACCTGCAGGGTGTATTTGTCTGTGTCATTCAAATACATGAGAGGCGGCAGAAAGCTGTTCCAGTGCCCGACGATGAACCAGAGTGCCACCGTGGCAAGGACCGGCCTGGAGACCGGAAGTACAATCCGGATCATGCAGATCACATCGTTTGCCCCGTCCAGCCTGGCCGACTCAATCAGGGATATGGGAATGCTCTGAAAAAAGCTTCTCAGAATGATGATATAGTAGGCCGGGGCCAGGGAGCTGAATATCAATGCCCAATGGGTATCCAGAAGTTTCAGATTCCGCATGACCAGATAGGACGGGATCATGCCGCCACCAAACCACATGGTAAACAGGATCATGAACGCATAGAGCTTTTTCCCGTAAAAGTTACCGAATGCCAGCGGGTATGCTGCGGCTGTACTGAAAATCATTCCCAACACACAGCCGACCGCTGCCACGTAGATGGTATTGGCGTAGGATCTCCAGATATGCTGATTGTTGAAAATATTGTGATAGGCCTTGCCGGTTATGCCGATGGGGTAAAAGGTCACCTCCCCCCGCTGTACCGGGGAACTGGAGCTCAGTGATATGGCCAGTACATTCAATACCGGGTAGAGAAACAAAATAATCAGGAGACACATGAGAATCACATTGAAAACGTCAAATACCTTTTCTCCTTTGGTTTTCATGGTTGAAGCCGACATGAGAACTTCCCCCTTTTTCACTCTCTATATTAAACTGATTTCCGAATATTTTTTGCTCAATTTGTTTGCCACTGCCACAAGAACCAGGCTGATGGCTCCGTTAAACAGGCCGACAGCGGTTGCCAGACTGTAGTTGTTGTTGACCATACCCCGTTTATAGACATAGGTGGATAACACTTCGGATACGCCGAGATTATGGGGATTCTGCATCAGATATACCTTTTCAAATCCTACCGACAACAGGGATCCGATCCGCAGGATCAGCATGACTATGATGGTCTGTGAAATGCCCGGGAGCGTAATGTGCAGGACCTGTTTCCATCTGTTGGCGCCATCAATGACAGCGGATTCATATAATTCCGTATTGATGCCGGCAATAGCCGACAGAAAGATAATGGAACTCCAGCCCATTTCCTGCCATATCCCGGAAATAATCATAATGGGGCGAAAATATCCGGGCTCTCCAATGAAGTAGATTTCCTTTCCTCCCAGTTGTTTCAGGATGGAGTTGACTATGCCCATGGAAGGGGAGAGGATATTCCGGATCATGCTCACAACGACCACGATGGAAAGGAAATGCGGCAGATAACTGATGGTCTGCACACCCTTTTTGAACTTTCCCCCTGCCAGTTCGTTCAGAAAGATTGCAAAGATGATTGGAGCGGGGAAGGAAAAGATCAAACTCAGGATGTTCAGATACAATGTATTCCACATAATGGTCAGAAAATCCGGATTGCTCATAAAGGATTGAAAGTGCTTCCATCCCACGAATTTGCTTCCTTCGAACCCCTTCAGGATCCTGAAATCGTAAAAGGCAATTCTCAGCCAAAGCATGGGCCAGTAATGAAACAAAATGTAGTAAACCATAACCGGAAGAATCATCAGATAAATCCATCGGTTGGCCCATATCTTCCTGCCGATTTTCTGCCGGCTCGTTTTCGGCCCGGCGGTTCGGTACTGCATGGATGCATTGGACATGCTGTTTCTTCCTCCTTTTATAGAACCTGGATTCAGGTGTGCGGCCATGTTGAAGCATTCTCTTTGTTGATTCTCTTTGTTGATTCCCTTTGTTGTTCAGTTGTTTTTGTGCCCGTGTTCCACGGCCTTTACGATGAATCCGTCTTCTTCTTTCAGCCATTTGCAGGCGGTTTCATAATCGGATCCTGTTTCGATCATGACGATGGCTGTCTTTGGACTCCGGTGGCTCCGATTCAGGTAATCCTCCGCTTTCCGGTAGGACACGCCGGTAGCCAGCATGATAATTCTCCTGGCCCGTTCCATCAGCTTTTTGTTTTTGGGATTCAGGTCCACCATCAGATTCCTGTATACTTTCCCGAGCCTGACCATAACGGCTGTGGAGATCATGTTCAGGATCATTTTCTGTGCCGTACCGGCTTTGAGCCGGGTGGAGCCCATCAATATCTCCGGACCCACCACGGTGTTGATGGGGATATCCGCTGCCCGATCCAGGGCGGAATGTTCATTGCAGGTAATGGAGATGGTAAGGGCTCCGCGCCTTCCGGCTTCTTTCAATACTCCGATGATGTAGGCTGCCTGGCCGCTGGCGGACAGACCGACGACGGTGTCCCGGCCGGTGATCGCCTGCCTTTGAACCTCTCTGACGCCTTCTTCCTTTCTGTCCTCAATATCCTCCTGCGCGACATGAAAGGCATCCTGTCCTCCTGCCATAAAACCCTGAACCAACTGTGGATCCGTTCCAAAGGTAGGCGGACATTCTGCAGCGTCCAGGATTGCCAGCCTTCCGCTGGTTCCCGCGCCGAAGTACAGAAGCCGGCCGCCTTTTTTCATCCGGGGGACGATCCGGTCCACCGCCCGGGCAACGTCCTCCAGACTTCCTTCCACCGAATAGGCCACCTTTTTATCTTCTGCATTCATCACTTTCAGGATATCCAGAGTATCGATCCGGTCAATATTCCAGCTGCTGCTGTTTTGCTGTTCCGTTGTCAGGGAGCCCAGCAGATCCTCGGTGTTCTGCATTTTTCCATCTTTTGATTTGCTTTTTGATTTACTGCCTTGATCCGGTTTGTTGCCTTGATCCGAATCTATTCCGGAACCCTTTTGATCTTCCATGTGTCCGCATCATCTCCTCATGATTTCGTTCTGCAGTGCGATTCATGTATCCCTGTCGGTTTTTTATTCTGCTGCAGAGGCGTTTGCGTGTTGTCATCCCAGGTACAGACTGCTCAGACCTTCCGGATGGAAGTGGCTCCGCTGGTATTCTCCAGAGACTCCATGTTTTTATCGTATTTTTTCATTGCCACGTTTACAAACAGGATATCGATCAGATTCAGCTGCGCGATACGGGATGCCATGGCTCCCATCCGGAAAATGGCTTCCTGGGACGATACAAAAAGGGCAACATCCGCAAATTCGGTCAGGGGAGAGTTCCCGACCTTTGTGATGCTGATCGTGGAAGCGCCTCTTTCCTTTGCCACCTTCAGAATGTCGATGACCTCCCTGGTGGCTCCGGAATAGGAAATGCCCACGGCAGCGTCATTTTTTGTCAGATTGGCTGCGGATGTCAGCTGCAGGTGGCTGTCCGGATAGTAATGGCATAAGGTATTGATCCGGATAAACTTTGTCATGGCATCATAGGCCACGATGCCGGATGCCCCCATCCCCGTAAAATCAATCCGCTGGGCTCCGGATAAGATGTCAATGGCCTTGTCCAGCTCACTGATGTCCAGCACGGAGGCTGTCTGGTCAATCGCCTGCCTGTTGAACTCCACGATTTTTTTCATGATGGTGGCCGTGGAATCGTTCCTGTTAATGCCGCCAATGCTGTCATTCTGTGAAGGATTCTGCCGGGTCAGGGATGCGGCGATCTTGATCTTTAACTCCTGAAATCCCTTTAGGCTCAGGGTCCTGGAAAACCGGACGATGCTTGCTTCACTGGTGGAACAGGCATCCGCCAGCTCCGTGATGGCCATATTGATGACCTTCTCCGGATACTTCAGAACGTACTCCGCTATTTTCTTTTCGGAAGGCTTGAACGAATCCTTCCATTCCTTGATATTGAACAAGATATCTCTCATATCATTATCCTTTGATCCATTATTCTTTGATCTTTGTAAAACTGAAAGGAATCTTCCATGGATTCCTTCGGCTCTCTTACTATAGCATAGCCGTAGATAATTTTCAATATATATTTTATTAACTGCAATATATTTTCATATTTATGAAATACAATATATTTTTATATGGATAGGTTGCCATAACCATTCCTCTGAAAATTCACGCTGCCCGGTTATTTTTTCAGAACCAATGTGGCGACTTCCTTTTCGTTGTACTGGGATGAAATGATGCCTCCGTCGGACAGTCTGGAATATATCCCCTGAAATGCTCCGTTATATACAAAAAGCCCGGACATATTGCTGTAAGGTTTAAATTTTGCTTCCTGATCCGTAAAACAGATATTCTCCGTCCGGTACGGGGGACAATATTCCTGATAAATATATCCTTTATTGAGATTTTTCATTACAATGGCATTCCATTCTTCCTTGCTGTAATCCATGCCCGCAAACACGCCCTTTGACGCATAGGAGTCCAGTGGCTTGATAATCCATCGGTCCTTATCCGCGGTCACCTGATTTACATCACAGAAATGCTCATCCAGCAGATTGGTGAAGGGAATGTGTTCCTTTACGAACAGCTGCTCTTCTTTTGTCAGAAGGTTTAATGTGGGCTGCTCGCGCAATGCCTTGAAAAGCCATTTATTGTGAATGATCTGGGTGCAGAATGATCCCATCACGCAGACATCCTGATTTTTGACAGCACCTATAAAATCCTGTACTTCATCATACCGGGCCATGATATCCGTGGTGACCGCCCTTCTGTATACGAGGTCCACCGACTGTCCGGATGGGGAATACAATACATGATTCCGATATTTCATTTTTGTGATCTCGCACACTTCACAGGAATAGCCGTAATTCTGAAAACGCTTTTTAAATTCTTCAAACTCTGTGACAGCGCCATTTTCGAGAAAATCCACGATGGCGATATGAGGTTCTTCAACTTTCTTCTCATAAGTGTCATATAAAGATAAACAGGTTTCCACCCAGGTATCAAAGAGTTCAAAGGACTGAAATTGATGGCCTTCTTTCACATGTGCATGTGCGGGATTATATTTCAGGGCCTGATTCAGCAGCCTGTCCTCGTTCATCGCACTGGTTCCGTCCGTATTGATCTCACAGAATTGGAACGTATGATCCTCTTCATTGAAAAAGATATCAAATCTTGCCATCGGAAGGAGACTGTCATAGAGATTCGGAACCAGGATCAGTTCCCCGAGTTCCTTTGAAAATGGAAAGTTCTTTCTGTATTCCGGATGATCCAGATACTCACGGATCACCTTGGTGAAGATACGGTAGGTTGTCTGAACGATATTCTGAAAAGTGCGGATCGTATCCTGTGAAAATACCTTGGGGATCTGAAGCGGATGAACATGAACGCGTCCATGGTAGTAAGCGGGGGAATGGGAAAGAAAGTCTTCCACGGATAGCGCGGATGCGGCATTTTCCCTCATATGTTCTGTGATATAGGATTTATACTCTTCCTGTATTGATCTCAATATTGATTTCAAAATGAATCCGAACTCCTTTTTGCGGAAATTTATTTTAAAATTCTCCGCAGGTTTTTCTTTTGATATTCTGCAGCCAAAGTTGTTTTCTGATTTACCAGAAGGATAAAAGGATCCAGGAATTTCTCTTCTCCGTTTGTGAGATGATCTTTTGCCATCTCCAGCAGCTCTCCTGTAAACTGGTCAGCCGGCACTCCATAGATTTTCCCCTGATATCCATCCCTGGAAAGGGACTGGTTTGCTTTATGAATATCCTCAATCGTTACATGATATCGGCTGAGCAAGTCCTTCGCAACTTCCGATTGAAAGAAAACACCCTTGACAAGGGCCAGATATGCCTTCATATATTCGGCGGGCATGCTGTCTGCGCCGCGGATTTCCACATAATTTTTCAGCCGAACGTCCACAAAAGTCATGGAGATAATATGCTCCACATCTTCGGGAGTCATCCGCTTTTCGCCCCAGATATCGCTGACACGATCCTCCCCTGAAAAGACGAAATCCCCGTCTTCCGGCTTCATAACAGGCGGCATGTTCCACAGATATTCAGCATAGGTATGGAAGCTAAAATTGTCATCAAAAAGGCCGTCCGGACTGCCGCACCGTTTCGGGTCCACATTGTCCCAGATTTTTGTACGGACAAGATGGCCCGGCCAGGGTTTCCCTTCGAAGATCGGCGTGTTGTCCGTCAAAAGCCTGATAGCCGGCATAATCAGATATGCCGTGCGATATTTGCGGACAAAGTCCTCCTCACTGCAGTAATCGATGGATATCTGCGTCGCTGCGGTTCCCCTCATCATATTTCTTCCCCGGGTGCCGGAAGTCCTGAAGTACCGATCCATATACCGATATCGCTTTTTGGGAATCAGGGGCAGGTCATCCACATGACTTTCCGGCTGATATCCGATGTTCCATAATTCATACCCTTCCTGATCCAGAATCGGCTGTATTATATTCAGGAAACTGCGATAAATCCTCATGATGGTCCGGATATCTTCCCTCGGGGTGATGCTGATCTCAAACTGGGCTGCCGGCTCCAGACTGATGGAATAGTCGGCGTTGGATAATCCCAAAAGGCTGTCCTGTTCATAGATAAAATGGGGATAATATGATTTGAGCTGTGCAAGCAGCCAGCCAATTCCATGATCCTCATAATAGGTTACCGCTTTCTTGGTATCTTTGTGCACGATGATATGTTCAATCTCCATACCAAGTTTTTGAATACAATTTAATTTACATCCATTGCGAAAATAATCTTCCAAAATCTTCAGATTCTGTTGCTTAAAATAACTGTTCATTATTACTCCTTTGTCCATTGCTTCCGTTCAGTTCCATGTTCCATTTCACATATAAAGTATACCATGAGCATGGGAAAAGAACAAACGGCGCCAATTTGCAGACAGCGTCCATTCCCTGCAATCTATTTTCACCGATTCCTTTCCTTTACTCCAGGGAGGAAAAAAACATATTGTGCAGCAGCCTGCGGAACCGGATGATTTTCTGGTTTTCCCTGCCGTAATGAACCCGGTTGGTCAGACAGATGAGATAGACTCCGAGGAAGTTATCCAGCCAGATGGAGGTGCCGGTAAAGCCGGTGTGTCCGTAAGAACCCGGAAGAGCCAGCTCGCCTCCTGCGTTGGCATAGGAATCCGTTCCGGGGACCCGGTCCGTTTTCAACGACCAGCCAAGGCCGCGGTCCTCTCCCAATGCATAGGTATAATTTCGGGTCATGGCTGCAATGGAAGCTTTGGACAGTATCCGCCGGTTCCCGATTTTGCCGCCGCTCAACAGCAGGACAGCGTATTTGCTGATATCCGATGCATGGGAGAACAGTCCGGCGTGTCCGGCAACTCCGCCCAGAAACCGGGCATTTTCGTCGTGAACAAGTCCATTTACGATCCTGCAGGTGTGGTGATTTTCCTCCGTTGCGGCAACATTGTCCGATGCCGGACAAAAGCCGGTATGCCGCATACCCATGGGCTGGTAAAGGTATTTTGCGGACAGGTGATCCAGGGTGTCTTCGCCCACGGCTTCCAGGACACGTCCCATGACAATGAACCCCAGATCGCTGTATGTTACCTGTATTCCTGCGGGAAAGCGGATGCCATGTTCTGCAATCTGCATGATGTCATCTTCCGGTTTGTCGCACAGATCATACAGCGCAAGGTCGGGGGCAAGCCCGGCTGTATGGGTCAGCAGCTGTCCCAGCGTAATCTCCTTTCCCGGGCCGTCAGAGAAGGGGGGAAGGTAATCGGCGACTTTGTCTGCCAGGCTGATTTTTCCCTGTTCCACAAAGGCCATGGCCAGGGGAGCTGTGGCCAATACCTTTGTCAGAGAGGCCATATCAAACAGGGTGTCCCGGTTCAGAGGCAGCCTTTCCGGATAAACGGACCGGCTGCCTGCAGTATACTCCAACAGAACTTCATCCGGGGTGCCTGCCAGGATGGAAGCACAGGGAAAGGCATCTTCAGCCACAGCCGTCCGAATCAGATCCCGGATGACCGCCTTTTTTTCTTCTCTCATTTTCATATTCATTGACATCTCCTTTTGATTCTCCGGAAATACTTAGGATGAACATATTATACCATCCCGACATGGCCTGTAACACGGGGACACGAATAAATGGAAGGAAATTTGCAAAATTTGAAAAAGCTATTGAAAGATCGGTCGGAAGGAGGTATAATGATGAGGAAGGCAAAATTTATTTTACATGGCCTTTGATGTGGGCAATTAACTCAGCTGGCAGAGTGCTACCGTCACATGGTAGAAGTCGAGGGTTCGAGTCCCCCATTGCCCACCAGCATCGCAGCTTGTCAGGGATAGAATAGCAGGCTGCCTTTATTTATGTAAGAAAATTATCAGCGATTACCGGCATATGTTTTTTTGTGAAGATGTTGAGTATGTAAAAATGTTTTCGTCAATATTCCCTGAATTTCGTTCCTTTTTGCCATAATATTTTATAGCAAAGCCAATTTATTTCACTGTACTTTACATCGTGTGATATAATGGATAATATAAAAGGTGACAGTATGGGGGATCATTCTGCATGGAGTTTCCGAATTGGGGAGAAAACCGTTTCAGGAGACAGAAACCAGGGGAGGAATCTTTATATGATCGGTGCGATTGTTGGCGATATTGCCGGCTCTCGGTTTGAATTCAACAATTATAGGAAGAAGGACTTCGAACTCTTTTCTGAGGAATGCCATGTGACGGATGACAGTATCCTGACGCTGGCCGTTGCCAAAGCGATTATGGAAACCTGCAAAGTAATCCGGCCGCTGATTGGCAAACCGGAAACCGGGGAAAAGTTTTATGTAATGGCGGAATGGATGGCAAACAAATACCTGCGGGAGATCGGCAGGAAGTATCCGGAATGCGGTTATGGAGGAATGTTTGCCCAGTGGATCGCCAGCGAGGTCCCCAAACCGTATAACAGCTTTGGAAACGGGGCCGCCATGCGGGTGAGCCCGGCGGGTTTTGCAGCAGGGACAGAGGGGGAAGCCATATCCCTGGCTGATGCTGTTACGCAGGTTACGCATAACCATGAAGAAGGCATGAAAGGCGCAGAGGCCGTAGCCGTAGCCGTTTTTATGGCAAGACACGGGAAATCAAAAATGGAGATCCGCAAACGGATCAACAACGACTATTACCCTCTGGACTTTACGATCGATGTGATCCGGGATGCATATGAGTTCAATGAAACGTGTCAGGGAACGGTACCGCAGTCGATTGAGGCATTTCTGGAATCCACTTCTTTTGAAGACGCGATCCGCATAGCCATTTCTTTGGGCGGAGACAGCGATACTTTGGCGGCAATTACCGGTTCCGTGGCGGAAGCCTTTTATGGAGTGCCGGATGAAATCCGGGAAAGAGCCCTTGCTTACCTGGATCCTTATCTTCGGGGCATTTATGATGACTGGATTGCCTTTATACGGGACAGGAAGGAAAACAATAATAAGTCAACGGAACCGGAGAAAGAAAACAAGGATAATGGCATCTGACAGAGAATAGATAAAATAAAATTATTGTATTCGTCAAAAGATAAAGGAAAGAAAAGAGGAGAAAACGATGAGGGAAGTATATGATTTCCTGAAGAAAGCCGAAACCTTTTATCTGGCCACGATAGATGGGAACAGCGCCAGAGTCCGTCCCTTCGGCGCCGTGGATCTGTTCGAGGGCAGAATGTATTTTCAAACCGGCAGGAAAAAGGCTGTGTATCGGCAGATGAAGGCATGCCCCGAGGTTGAGGTCTGTGCCATGCTGGACGGCAGATGGATCCGGATCAGCGGCACTGCGGTGGAGGACAACCGCCTGGAGCCGAACGTTCATATGCTGGAAAGCTATCCGTCTCTGAAGGAGATGTATGCTCCGGGAGACGGGAACTGCACCGTATTTTATCTGAAAGATGCCACAGCGGTGATTTCTTCCTTTACCGAGCCTTCGGAAGTAGTTAAGTTCTGATTGGTATAAACCCAACCCATAGATTGTCATGGAACATACAGAAGGAGGAATCTTATGTCTCTGACGAATCCACTGGAGCTTTTGCAGAAAGCCACAGAGGAAGGAATTGCGGTGGCGGCCTTCAACGTACACAACCTGGAGACCATACAGGCTGTTGTGGAAGGCGCCGCGGAGGAGAGGGCACCCGTCATGATCCAGACGACACCGGGTACTCTGCAGCATGCGGGTATCCCCTATATTGCAGCATGCGTAAAGACAGCCGCACAGCTTTACGATATCCCCATTGCCCTTCATGTCGACCATTGTCCGTCATACCGAACCATTGTACAGTGCATTCAGCACGGGTATACCTCTGTTATGATCGACGGGTCCAAATTGCCTTATGAGGAAAATGTGAAACTGGTGAAAAAGGCAGCGGAAACGGCTCACTGTGCCGGTGTGGCAGTGGAAGGGGAGCTGGGCCGCATCGGCGGCACGGAGGACGTTCTGACCGTGGACGAGAGGGAAGCGACATTTACCGTTCCCTCAGAGGCGAAGGCATTTGTGGAGGCTGCCGGGATTGACAGTCTTGCCGTTGCCATCGGCACTGCCCACGGAGAGTATCACGGCGAGCCAAAGCTGGATTTTGAACGGTTAACCGCCATCCGGCAGGAAGTCGATGTGCCGCTGGTGCTGCACGGTGCTTCCGGGGTGCCGGACGACAGCGTCCGGGAGGCGATTCGGCGGGGGATCTGCAAGATCAACATTGCAACCGAGTTGAAGATTCCCATGGCGGAGGCGATCCGCGAGTGCTTCCGGAACAATCCGAAGGAAAATGATCCCAGGAATTATATGGGCGCGGCAAAGGAAGCCGTTCAAGAAGTGGTACGCAAAAAAATCCGGCTATGCGGAAGCAGCGGATTTGCTTCCCGGTGGTGAGAAAGATGGGAAAACTGCTGATGGGAATGGACATCGGCACATCCGCCTGCAAGGCGGCCCTGTTTGATCCGGAAGGAAATGTGATGTGCCAGTCCACAGAGGAATATCCGGTCTGTTATCCTGCACCGGGCTGTGCGGAGCAGAACCCGCTGGAATGGTGGGAAGCGGTCTGCCGGGCAGTCCGGGGGATGATCGATGCTTCCCGGGTTGATGTCCGCCAGATTGCCGGCATAGGCGTGGCAGGACAGAGCTGGTCAGCCATTCCCGTGGACCGGCAGGGTCATGTGCTCTGCAATACTCCCATCTGGATGGACACCCGCAGCGGGGAGATTTGCCGGGAGGTCCTGGAGAGGCTGGGATACGAGCGGATTTTTCAGGTCTGTGGGAATCCGTTCGAGCCCACTTATACCACGCCGAAGATTTTATGGTTCCGGGAACAGAGGCCGGAGATCTTTCAGAATACCTTTCAGTTTCTGCAGAGCAACAGTTATATTGTGTATCGCCTTACCGGAGTCTTCACACAGGATCTTTCCCAGGGGTACGGCCTGCACGTGTTTCATATGAAGAACGGGCAATGGGATGAAAAGCTGAGCGGGGAGCTGGGGATCCCTCTGGAGAAGCTTCCGGAGCTGTTTCCATGTGATAAGGTCGTGGGAGAAGTCACCCGGGAAGCCGGGGAAGCCATGGGCTTGCCTTCTGGGATCCCTGTTGTTGCCGGGGGCCTGGACGCGGCATGCGGAGCCCTTGGGGCAGGAGTGATTTATCCCGGTCAGACACAGGAGCAGGGAGGGCAGGCCGGCGGCATGAGTATCTGTCTCAGTCAGCCAAAAGCGCATCCCAGACTGATCCTGGGCCGGCACGTTGTTCCGGATCGGTGGCTTCTTCAGGGCGGAACGGTGGGAGGCGGCGGGACGCTGAAATGGTTTCGGCAGGAATTCGGCGCATCTGAGGAAGCACAGGCGAAGCAGTCGGGCAAAGGCGTTTTTCAGATTATGGATGAGGAGGCTTCCGGCATTGTCCCTGGGTCCGAAGGCGTATTGTTTCTGCCTTATATGGCAGGGGAACGGTCTCCGGTCTGGGACAAGCATGCCAAAGGAGTATATTTCGGGTTGGATTATCATAAGACCCGGGCTCATATGATCCGTGCGACCATGGAAGGTTGTGCCTATGCTCTTCTGCACAATTTAAAAACAGCGGAGGAAGCGGGAGCGGAGGCCCTTGAGCTGACGGCCATGGGAGGAGCGGCCAACAGCAGCCTGTGGACGCAGATCAAAAGTGATGTGACGGGAAAGACCATCCGGGTTTCGGCTTCTGATACGGCTACCGCGTTGGGTGCTGCCATACTGGCCGGAGTCGGCACGGGTGTGTACCGGGATTTTGAGGAGGCAGTGAAGCGGACCTGCAGGATCACCAGGGTCCATGAGCCGGATCGGAATCTTTATTTGCAGTATAGTGGATATTATGGGATTTACCGGAGCTTATACGATCAATTGAAGGACGTTTTCCGGGAAGCGGAAAGGGTAAGCAAAGGGTAGCTTGAAAGAAATCCGGGAAGAATCCGGATAGCCGAACGGTTTTGCTGAGTTTATGGAAGCGTTTCATATTTAAAGAAGGGAATGGATAGGACAATGAAGGCTGCGGTACTGCATGCGAACGATGATCTTCGATATGAGGAGTATCCAACGCCGCAAATCGAAGACGGAGAGATATTGGTAAAGGTAAAAGCAACCGGAATCTGCGGATCGGATGTACCCAGGGTACTTCATAACGGTGCGCATTTCTATCCCATTGTATTGGGGCATGAATTTTCCGGCGAAGTTGTGGAAGTCGGAAAGGATGTCCGGCAAATCTCTGTTGGGGATAAAGTTGCCGGAGCGCCGCTTCTTCCCTGTTTAAAATGTGACCAATGTCAAAAGGGAAATTATTCCCTGTGTGATTCATACAGCTTCATCGGCTCCCGGGTCCAAGGGAGCTTTGCCCGGTATGTCAAACTTCCTGAGCAGAATGCTGTGAAGTTTGATCCGGAGATTTCCTTTGAACAAGGCGCATTGTTTGAGCCTTCCACCATTGCCCTGCACGGTTTGCGGCGGGCCGGTTTCCGCGGAGGAGAGGATACTGCCATTCTGGGCGGCGGCACCATCGGGCTCTTTGCCGCACAATGGGCCAGGATATTTGGCGCGGGACGGGTGTTTGTATTTGATATTGATCCGGACCGGCTGAAGCTGGCGAAAAAGCTGGGAGCGGATGGAGTCGTCAACACGCAGGAAGACGGCTTCCGGGAACAGGTGAAGGAATGGACCAGGAACAAGGGCTTTGGGTTTATCTTCGAGACGGCAGGAGCGGCGGCCACCATGAAGCTGGCATTTGAGCTGGCCGGCAAACATTCGGATGTCTGCTTTATCGGCACACCCTCCAGGGATCTGGTTCTTCCGCCGCAGCTGCTGGAGAATCTCCACCGCAAGGAATTTCGTCTGACAGGCTCCTGGATGTCCTACAGTGCTCCGTTTCCGGGGGAGGAATGGGAGCTGACGGCCCATTTTCTGGCAACCGGCGCACTGAAATATGACGAGGATCTGATTTTCCGGAAGCTGCCCTTGTCGGAAGCTAAAAAGGCATTTGATTATTATAAGGTGCCCGGCACGGTAAAAGGGAAAATTCTGCTGGTGAATGAATAGGATAAAACAACTTACGGCAGGAAAACAGATTCGATCATGTCCAAATGTCCGGAACCAAAAAGGATTTCATTAAAATAATGGGTGAGGGGTATTATGATACTGGCAGTCAACATGAATCCGGCCATGGATAAGGTATATGCGGTGGACGATTTTCAGGCGGGAAAAGTCTTTCGTCCACGGGATATGACGGCAACAGCAGGGGGAAAGGGACTGAATGTGGCACGGGTTGCTCATCTGCTGGGAGAAAAGGTAATCGCCACCGGACTGATCGGCGGCAGTACCGGCAGGCAGATTGAGGAAGAAGTGCGAAACGGGGGAATGGACAGCCGGTTTGTTCCCATTCGGGGGGAATCCCGGATCTGCATCAATATCATGGATCACAGGAACGGCACTTCCACTGAGGTGCTGGAGCCCGGACCGATGGCAACGGAGGGAGATGCCAGGGTATTTTTATCCCGCTATCAGGAATTGTTGGAAGAGTGCAGCGTGGTGACCGCTTCGGGCAGTCTGCCAAAAGGCCTGCCGGTGGATTTTTATTCCACACTGATTCGGCTTGCAAAGGAAAAGGGAAAGCGATTTCTGCTGGATACCAGCGGGACGTTCTTTCAGGAAGGGATAAAGGCAAGGCCATTTCTCATCAAGCCCAACAGGGACGAGCTGACCGCGTTGCAACTAGCAGAACCGGGAAGTCGTCGCACCGGTGAGAAAGCGGAAATGGGCAGGAAGGATATTGTAAAGGCCGTTCAGGCTTTTCAGGCCCGGGGCATCGAGTTGCCTGTCGTATCCCTTGGGAAACAGGGCTGTATTGCGGCTTTGGAAGATGGAGTATATCATTTTACCACTCCGGCGGTGGATATTGTCAACACAGTGGGATCCGGGGATTCGTTTATCGCCGGCTGTGCGGTGGCACTGAACCGGGGAGCGCGCTTCCGGGAAGCCATCCGCTTTGGCATGGCCTGCGGCACGGCCAACACCCAGTTTTTCAAGACCGGCTGGATTGAAAAGGAAATGGTGGAGAGCTTCCTGCCGATGATCGACTGCATAAAGATTGCATAATCTAAAAATAAATTTTCTATAACATTAGTGCACTTTTCCTCTTTCGGTAACCAACAAACTGCGATACGGACAGCTTTGGTAATAAATATATCTGTTAACTTATATTTACTATCTGACAGGATTACAGAAGTTGTGACGGAAAAGGAAGAGAGGACCCGTCCCTGTGGCGATAGTCCCGGGGAGAGCAACCAATTACTTTTTTAAAGATCCTGGAAAAATAGTACGGATCCTCATAGCCGAGTTTCTGTGCCACCTCATAAACATACAGGTCGGTTAAGCGCAGCAGCTTGCAGGCCTGATTCATTTTCAGATGGAGATAAAAATCCATGGGTGCGTGCTGCGTGTATTTCTGAAAGATTCCGTTCAGGTAAGTTTTGGATAGATTGAATTCCGTAGTGAGATCTTCCAGTGAGAGATTGGTATCCAGATTTTTGGACAGGTAGCGAATCACTTCCGTGACCTGTTTGTTCTGTTTTTCCGTGCCGTTTCGTTTTTCCCGGTAATAGGTTTCCGACAGAATCAGCATCAGCACCTGAGAGATATAGACGAAATTCCCTTCCGTATAGTTTCCATCCAGGACATGAAAAAGAAGTTCAAATAAATACATAATACGCTCTACCGCAGATTGGGACTCAAAATGTATTACCCGGCAGTCTTCCAGGGGAAAAAGGGCAGTATCCTCTCCCTTGAAGTGAACCCACAGGATACTCCATGGATTCTGCGCAGAGGCATAATAGCGGTGCCCTGTAAAATGTGGGATGCAAATCGCTTCGTTCTGCCGAAGGACAAATTCTTTCCCTTTCATCTGAACGGTTCCCTCCCCGGCGGTACAGCACAGGAAAATATATTCCTCAATTCCCTTCCTTCGTTCCCTGTAGTGATGCTTTGCCTGGGGGAAAAAGCCGACATCCGTCAGATACATGCGCCGGACCAGGGGGTGTGCTGCATAGGCGGAAAAGGTTCCGGTGGGCAGTACAATCATCCGTTCCCCCCTGAATCCATCTCTTTTCCCTGTTTCCAAATCAAAGTTTTCCATGAAGCCAGTTTAGCATAATTGTGAAAGAAAATCCATGAACGGGTAATATCGTGTATTCTGTTTTACATTGACTATGATAAAATGACCATTGGATCCGGATCATCCGATAGAGAAAATCAGGGGAAAGGAGCCGTTTCATGTCATACGGGAACATTGTCAGCGTAAGGGAGGAAAGTGTTACAATACCTGCTTATAAAGGATATCCTCCGGAAAAAAGTCCATTATTTATCGAAAAAAGAGCTTATCAGGGAAGCACCGGCAAGGTTTATCCCCTGCCGGTCACGGAAAAAATATCGGATAAAAAGGAAGATGTGGTTTATCGGGCGATTTTTCTGGAAAACGAGTATCTGCTTGTGATGATTCTGCCGGAAATTGGCGGCAGAATCCAGAGGGCATATGACAAAACCAACGGTTATGATTTTATTTATTACAATCACGTCGTCAAGCCTGCTCTGGTCGGTCTGACCGGTCCGTGGATTTCCGGCGGGATTGAGCTGAACTGGCCGCAGCATCACCGCCCGACTACTTTTTCTCCCGTGGATTCCTGTTACACCCGGAATCCCGATGGGTCCTGCTCCGTTTTTGTCGGAGAAACCGATAAGATGTACGGTACCAAAGGGATGGCAAAAATCAGTCTTTATCCGGGAAAGGCCTATATTGAAATCAAGGGGCAGCTGTACAATCCCACAGATGTTCCCCAGACGTTTCTCTGGTGGGCCAATCCTGCGGTTCCGGTCAATGATCATACCTATTCGGTTTTTCCGCCGGATGTCCATGCAGTGATGGACCATGGCAGAAGGGCTGTTTCCACCTTTCCCATCGCAATCGGGGAGTATTACAAGGCCGATTATTCTGCAGGGGTTGATATCTCCCGCTACAAAAACATAAAGGTTCCGACCTCCTACATGGCGGATCATTCGGACTTTGACTTTATCGGGAATTATGATGAAAGCCTTCATGCCGGAATGCTTCATGTGGCGGACCATCACATTGCTCCCGGCAAGAAACAGTGGACCTGGGGAAGCGGGGATTTTGGCTGCTCCTGGGACCGCAATCTGACGGATGCAGACGGCCCCTATATCGAGCTGATGACGGGTGTGTTCACCGAAAATCAGCCGGATTTCAGCTGGCTGAAACCATATGAGGAAAAGACATTTGAACAGTACTTTCTTCCTTATAAAGGGGTGGGGCATGTCAGCAATGCAACAAAGGAAGCAGTTCTTGGCATTGATGTATCCGAACCCGGTAAGGTCGTTGTGAGGGTTTATGTGACCGAAGAATATCAAGATGCACAGATTCGCATTACGGAGGGAAACAGGGTAATCGGTGAAAAAACCACGGATCTTTCTCCGGAAACGTGTCTGGCAGAGGAATTCCCCGCCCCCGAGCAGCCGGAAAAGTGCCATGCTTCCGTTTTCTGTGGTGGCAGACTGCTGGCGGAGTGCGGCGTTCCCCAAAGGAAACCGGAGCCCGTCCCTCACCCGGCGGAACCGCTGAAGGATCCGGTGGATCTGAAATCCACGGAAGAGCTTTATCTGGCTGCGACACACCTGGAGCAGTACCGGCATGCGACATACCGGCCGGAAGATTATTATCTGGAAGGCCTGCGCCGGGATCCCACCGACATCCGGCTGAACAACGGGTACGGACTGTTTCAGTTTCGGCGCGGCAACTTCCGGGAGAGCATCAGGCTTTTCCAGGCTGCCATCCGGAAACAGACTTGGAAAAATCCCAACCCCTATTATGGGGAGTGTTATTTTAACCTTGGTCTTGCACTGGAGAAAAGCGGTGATGAAAAAGGAGCGTATGATGCCTTTTATAAGGCCACCTGGAACAGTGAAACCAGCAGCGCTGGCTTTACCCGGCTTGCTTTTCTGTCTGCCCGTAAGAAGCAGTATGATCAGGCGCTGAAGTTTGTGGAAAAAGCATTGAGGAACAACGGGCATTCCATGAAAGCCCGCACACTGAAAGCGGCTCTGCTGCGAAAGATCGGTGCAGACCGCCGCAGTCTGCTGAAGGAGAGCCATTCCATTGATCCGCTGGATATGGGTACTTTGTATGAATGCGCACAGAACGGCGGGGATTCACAGGACACTGGGGCTTTTTCCTCCTGGCTGCGCATGATGAGGACTCCCCCGCATAATTACCTTGTCCTGTCCCTGGACTATCTCCGGGCAGGTTTTTATGAGGATGCACTTTTCATTCTGAAGTCCTGTCCGGATCCCAATCCCATGGTCTTCTATTATATGGGATATGCGGCGCATTTAAATGGAGACGATTTCTCAGCCGGGAAGTGCTACCGGAAGGCAGAGCAGCTGCCGGAAGATGGATGCTTTCCGAACAAATTGGATGAAATCCTCATTCTGAACGATTGTATCGGATTACTGCCCCACGCTCCCATGGCGGAGTATTATCTTGGCAATCTGCTCTATGACAAAGAACAATACGCAAAAGCAACCGTTCACTGGGAAAAGGCGGTGGCAGGGAAGCCTTCCCTTGCCATGGGATTCCGGAACCTTTCCATCGCTTATTACAACAAGGAACAGAACGGCAAAAAAGCCAAAAAGGCAATCGGGCAGGCCTGCCTTCTGGATCCGGAATATCCCCGCTTCTGGCTGGAACGGGATCAGCTTGCGGCAAAAAGTGGGGATTCCGTGGAAAGCCGTCTGTCGGTACTGAGACAACGCCTGGATCTTGTTCAGAGCCGGGATGATCTGTACCTGCGGTACATCATGCTCCTCAACTGCTGCGGGGAATATGAAAAGGCGCTGGACGGCCTGCTGCATCATAAGTTTCATCCCTGGGAAGGCGGGGAAGGTAGAGTCAGCGCTCAGTATCGGTTTTCACTGATTCATCTGGCAAAACAGGCAATGGCATTGCAGGAGTATGAGAAAGCAATCGGGCTGCTGAAGAGAACCCTTCATTATCCAGCCAGCCTGGGCGAAGGAAAGCTGCCTAATGTTCCGGACAATCAGGCGTACTATTATATGGGGTTTGCCTGTCGGCGCGGGAACAGGAAAAAGCAGGCAGAAGAATCTTTCCGGCTGGCCACTTTGGGGGAAAAGGAGCCGGGTCCGGCATTGTATTACAACGAGCAGCCTTCCGATTTTATCTATTATCAGGGCCTGGCATGGGAAGCTCTGGGCAATCCGGAAGAAGCCCGAAAGCCTTTTCATCGCCTGATCGCCTATGGGGAAGAGCATCTCTTTGACAAGGTGTCGTATGATTACTTTGCGGTTTCACTTCCGGATGCTGAGGCATATCAGGAGGACATCGCCCGGAACAATGTGCTGTATTGCCAGTATCTCCGGGCTTTGGGAAAGCTGGGCCTGGGGCAGAAGGAGGAAGCTGCCGGGATTTTTTCGGACATCCTGAAACAGCAGCCGGATCATCAGGGCGCTCTGGAACACAGGCAAGATGACGAAGAAGGAGGAGAGGGTAAAGTATGAAATATGTGGATTTAAGCGGTGCCTGGTCCGTGTCCCTTCAAAACGGGCACGCCGGGGAAGCAGTTTTGCCCGGTACCCTGGATGAAAACAGGATCGGCGGCCGCGACAGCGGCAGCAGATGGCGGAATTCTGATACGGATTCGGGAAAGGATCCAGAGCCGGAGGGGGATGCCCGGATTCTTACCAGGCTGACCAGAAAATATACCTATGAAGGACCTGCCTGGTTTACAAAAACCATTTCCATGGAAGAGACAGGAGGTCAAAGGGTTTTCCTTGAAGTGGAACGCAGCAGGGAACTGACGCTGGCCTTGAATGGAAAAGATATCATTCCCTGCCGGCAGGGGACGGTTTCCACTCCTTATGTGTTTGAAGTCACCAGTGAAGTGAAGGAAGGGGAAAATGTCTGCACTCTTTGCTGTGACAATTCCTATCCTTCCTGGCCCAGGGATGCCATCGTAAACTCTTCCGCCGCAACGGACGAAACCCAGACCAATTGGAACGGACTGCTTGGCTATCTGCGGCTGCGGTTTGAAAAAAGCAATTTTATTTCCTCCATACGGGTCTATCCGGACGGCAAAATTGCTGATGTCATTGTGGAACTGGATTGTACCAATGCTTATACCGGCTTGCTATCCCTGCGGAGCAAGGCGTTTGCCCATGAGTTGGTCCGAAAGATTGCCGTACCGGCAGGCAGGAACAGCATCCGTATTGGGG
This sequence comes from Eubacteriales bacterium mix99, assembly GCA_038396605.1. Classification (NCBI taxonomy): domain Bacteria; kingdom Bacillati; phylum Bacillota; class Clostridia; order Eubacteriales; species Eubacteriales bacterium mix99. The sequence goes on along the minus strand of CP121690.1, from coordinate 793,384 downwards.
GAATTCCTCTCTCTGAATCCGTATCGGTCTGGGAGGATGGCAATGGTATCCTGTATTCCCTTGCCGTTTCCGCAGACGGTATGGAGGAGAAAGCCGTTGATTTTGGCATCCGGACCTTTGCCGACCAAAACGGAAGACTGGCATTGAACAGCCGCGTCATTCTGCTTCGCGGGGAGGCCAACTGCTGTGTGTTTCCGGAGACAGGCCATATGCCGATGACATCTGCTGAGTGGAAGACCGTTCTGACCACTTATCAGTCCTATGGGGTCAACTGTATCCGTTTTCATTCCCATTGTCCGCCGGATGCGGCTTTTACGGCTGCGGATGAGATTGGTATGATGATGCAGCCGGAGCTCTCCCACTGGGATCCGAAAACGGCATTTGAGTCGGAAAAAAGCTGGGGTTATTATCAGCTGGAACTGCGGCAGATTTTGTTTACCTACGCAAACCATCCGTCTTTTGTGATGCTGACATTCGGCAATGAGCTGTGTGCAGGCGCATTGGGACATAAGCGTATGGATTTGCTGCAAAAGACGGCGGAAGGGATGGATCCCACCCGGCTGTATGCCATTGCCTCCAACTGTCATTATGGCAGCATTGGTCCGGACCGGAACAGCAATTTCTATACATCGTCCGGTTTCTATGCGAAATTGCTCCGCGGCACTTCCTCTCCCATGCGGGGGTTCATCAATCAACAATATCCCAATGCAAAAACAAACTACGGCAGGGAGATGAAGCAGCTGCGCCAGGAATATTCCAGACCTGTTTTCAGCTTTGAAGTCGGGCAGTATGAGGTGCTGCCTGATTTTGATGAACTGCAGCTGTTTCATGGAGTGACCCGGCCGGACAATTATTTCAGTGTAAGGGAAAAGGCGGAACGGCAGGGCTGGCTGCCGGACTGGAGAAAAAGAGTGGAAGCCAGCGGGGAATTGTCCCTGCTTGCCTATCGGGAGGAAGTGGAGGCAGCGATGCGGACGGAGGAATTATCGGGTATTTCCCTTCTTTCCCTGCAGGACTTTCCCGGACAGGGCACCGCTCTGGTGGGGATGCTGAATTCCCATATGCAGCCCAAGCCGTTTTCCTTTGCGGATCCAAAACGATTTCGGAAGTTTTTTGCGGATGTGCTTCCGCTTATCCTGCTGGACAGATATACCTATCTCAATACGGAGACCATCACTGCCGAAGTCCGGATAGCGAACTATGGCAGGCGGGAGATATCCGGAACCTGCCGGATCCGGTGGAGGGACGGCGACAAGATCATAAAAGAGCAGGTTTTGCCTTCACAGGTTTATCCGTGTGGATCCCTGTCTGTTGTTGGGGCGATATCGTTCCCGGCGGAATGTATCCCGAATGCAGGGAAATTGACGGTTACCGCTTCTGTCGGGGGTTATACAAACAGCTATCCGGTTTGGATCTATCCGGATAAGCCCTTTTCCTGCCCGGATTCTGTTTTTATGACGCAATCCCCAGGGGAAGCGGCAGCAGCACTGGAGGAAGGGAAGAGCGTGTTTTTGAATCCGCCCGTTACACCGGATAACTTTCCCCATTCGATCCCTGCGCAGTTTACGACGGATTTCTGGTCCGTAGAGACTTTTGGAGCCCAGTCGGGATTTATGGGCTGCTTTATGGATCCACAGCATCCGGTTTTCAACGGGTTCCCCACCGAATTTCATTCCAACTGGCAGTGGTGGCCCATGTGCAGGGGGCGTGCCATGCTCCTTCCGAAGTCCGTAGATCCGCTGATTACCGCATTGGACTGCTGTACACGCATGAGAAGGATGGGGATGCTGATCGAGTGCCGCGTCGGAAAGGGGAAATTGATCCTGAGCAGCATGGGACTTGTGGAATCCGCCCGGTATCCGGAGGTACGCGCGCTGATGCAAAGTATCGTCAATTACATGGCGGGGGATTATTTTCATCCGCTGCAGGAAATTTCCCGTCAGACCCTGAACGAAATAAGCCCGGCGGTTTCCTGACTGTCAGGGATGAATGACAGACCGGGCCGGATAGCATTCCTTGAGGATGTGATCCGGCCCGTGCCCTGCAGTATGGCTGATGTTCCATTTAAAACTGTATTTTTCTTTTATAAGGCCGGATTTCGTCTGTCAGGCCTAAAAGATAATCAATACTCGTATTATGGAATATTGCCAGCTTAATCAGGATTTGACTTGGAATGTCCAGGGTACCACTTTCATAGCGGGAATAGGTTGCCTGGCTTACATTTAGAAGTTTTGCGATCTCTGTTTGACTCATATCCTCGTCTTCTCTTAAGTTTCGTATTCTGGAGTACAAAAACATCACCTCATGTAAACTGTATAATATGCGAATACTGCATATTGACTTTTATGCAATATTCGCATATAATGAAAATTGGCATAAAACATGTACCAAAGCTTGTTCGCATATAAATTACTGTATCTGTTACTGTTGTTTTTATGCTTGAGTACATGTTTTCAATGAGAAAGATGCAGGACGTGGAAATAGGCGCAGTATAGGCCTAACAATTACCGGTTCAACGAAATAGGGTATTTGGGATTGGAACAAAAATATGATCCATGGGCCCATCTATCAAAATTCAGATCAATATCGAGGTGATAAAAATGGAAAACAAAAGATTTTTCAGATTATAGAAAATAGGTAAACTGCTCAAAAACTTAATTTTAAGGGGGAATTATTTCAATGAAAGGTAAAAAGTTTGTCACTTTACTCACCACAATTCTCTTGCTGATCTCTGTCTTGATTCTGCCAATGGGCTGCAGCTCTGGCGGGGAAAAAGATGCGTCCGGCAAATCCTCTTCCGGCAAACCGAAAGAGGAGACAAAGGCTTCCAAATCTTCCGATGGGGAGAAGATGCCGGAGGAAGGTCCGGATACCAACAATGGCCGGCCTTACAATCTGAGCCCTGTTAAGTATGACAAACGCGCGGATAAATATTTGTACGGCATCAATGCCACCAGTCTTCCCATCGTCGAGGAGCCGGTAACCCTGACGGTCTGGAGAGGATTGAATTCCACGGTGATGCAGGGATGGGATGAATGCGAGGCTTTCAAGGAGCTGGAAAAGCGTACAAATGTAAAAATCAAGTGGATTTATCCTCCAGTGGGACAGGAAACCGATAATTATAATCTGAAGGTTTCTTCCCTGGATCTGCCGGATGTCTTTGTAACGCCTCCCGGCTACACCGGCGGGTACCATAAAGCCGTGGAGGACGGCATTTACCTGGAGCTCACCGAATACTATGACAAAGGGCTGATGCCGAACATCAAATGGCTGCGGGAGAATAATGAGGACATTGACCGTGACATTGTGGATGATGACGGCAAGATGTTTTTCTTTCCTATGATCGATATCGTTCCAACGGACCCCTGGAGCGGCCTTTGGGTCCGCGAGGACTGGATAAAGGAACTGGGTCTGGAACTGCCAAAAACCATTGAGGACTGGGATGCCATGCTCCGGGCCATGAAGAAAGCAAAGGGAATTGCTCCCCTGGGACTGAAGATCAATGATTCCTATGGGGTATCCAATAACTATGCCTTTGCAGCTTCCTATGATACCGGATATGATTTCATCAACAAGAATGGTAAAGTCGCTTATGGGCCTCTGGAGCCGGGATATAAGGACTTTCTGATGCTCCTGAACAAATGGTACAAGGACGGGCTGCTCGATCCCGATTTTACCACCCGCGACGGGGATTCCTACAATGCCAATCTGGCAAACGGGCAGTATGGCGCCTGCGGGCTGAACTATGGGGAAATGGGGCAAGCCAAGCTGAGTGGAACGCAGCAGGATCCCAACTATAAACTGACGCCGGTGGCGATGCCCACTTCCTATGATGGACAGGAAATTCATCTGCATCAGGACAATGCAACGGTTCGTGGGGATCGTACTTTCTTTACCACCCAGCTGGCGGAAGACGGCCTGGATGAAGTTGCTGTCAAATGGCAGGACTATTGGTACAGCCAGGATGGCGGGGATCTATGCTCCTACGGACCCGAGGGAGTTTCCTATGAATGGGATGACAATGGAGAAGTAAAATGGATCTATCCCCGGCTTAAAAACGACGAAGGATTGGATTTCTGGACATTGTATCCCTTGTTTAAGCTGCATAACTGGGGTTATTTACGGAATTCCGCTGCCTATGAATTTGAGCCGGAAGTGTTCGAAAGTATCAAGGTATGGGACAGTCAGGATTCCAGCTGGCTGATTCCGGATAATATCAGCCAGACGCCGGAGGAAGAAAAGGAACTGGCCGGAATTATGACGGAAATCAATACGTTTCGGGATGAAATGACATTGAAGTTCATTACGGGACAGGAACCGCTGGATCATTTTGACAGATTTGTGGAGACCGTCAAAGGCATGGATATTGACCGCGCCATTAGGCTGAAACAGGATGCGCTGGACCGCTATCTGGCACGTTGAGGAGCCGTACACCTGTGATTGGCAGTATGTCTGTGAATGAAGGGACGGGCATGATGCGGGATTGTTTTCCCGCATGGTGCCCTCCTTATACCCGTTGAAAGGGGGACCAGGATATGAAAACATCGAACGCAGGAACGGAAAGGGCAATTGCCTCATCAAATGACAGCTGGCGTGCCATGGTGGTCCGGGACTGGCACCGATTCTGGCCGGTATACCTGATGATCCTTCCGGTATTGGCTTTTTACATTCTATGGTGTTATGGACCCATGTATGGGATATTGCTGGCTTTTAAAGACTATGCACCCCGAAAGGGAATAATCGGCAGCTCCTGGGCCGGTATCAGGTATTTTGTGGAGTTTTTCAAAAGCCCTTATGCGTTCCGGGTGGTCCGCAATACAATTATGATCAACTTCTGGAATCTGGTGATCGGATTTCCGCTGCCCATTGTTTTTGCCTTGCTGCTCAATGAGGTGCGGAGTACCGGATACAAAAGGACCGTGCAGACCATCACTTATATGCCTCACTTTATTTCCACGGTGATCCTGTGCGGGATGCTGATCGATTTTACCGCGTCCGACGGCATCTTTGGTGTGATAACCAAAATGATGGGAGGAAATCCGACGAATTTGCTTTCCAGGCCGGAATACTTCCGTCCCATTTATGTTGGTTCAGATGTTTGGCAGAAGCTGGGGTGGGATAGTATCATATTCTTATCTGCTTTAACGTCCATTAATCCAGAACTGTATGAAGCAGCAACTATTGATGGATGCGGAGCATTCAAAAGGGCAGTTCATGTGAGCATTCCCGGCATTTTGCCCACTATGGCCATTCTTTTGATTCTCCGCGTTGGATCCATGATGAGTCTGGGATTTGAAAAAATCATTTTGCTGTACAATGGCCTGACATATGAAACCGCGGACGTTATTTCAAGTTATGTTTATCGTAAGGGGATTGAGGAAAACAACTTCAGTTTTTCCACTGCGGTGGGGCTGTTCAATTCTGTCATCAATTGTATTTTGGTCATTGGCGCCAACCGTATCAGTGCCAGACTTACGGAAACCAGTCTCTGGTAAAGGAGGGATATCTGTGATCAAACAAACCGCCGGAGAAAAAATTTTCTCTGTTTTCAACTATCTTTTGCTGTTCGTCGTCTGCGTGATCTGTCTGTATCCCCTCTGGCATGTTGCAATGGCATCGGTCAGCGATCCGGTACAGGTTTACAGCCATCGGGGATTTTATCTTTGGCCGCTGGGAAAGCTCAATTTACAGGGATATAAGCTGGTGATGCAAAATCCCAATATTTCATCCGGATTTCTGAATACCCTGTTCTATGTCGGAGTGGGTACTGCTCTCAGTATGTTCCTGACCATTCTGGGAGCCTATGCCTTATCCCGCAAAGGTCCATACTGGAACAAACTGATTATGAAGCTCATCATCGTTACCATGTATTTTCAGGGAGGACTGATTCCCTTTTATCTGTTGGTAAAGAACCTTCACATGCTGGATACCCGTATGTCCATCATCCTGCCCATCGCAGTCAACACCTGGAATCTGATTGTCATGCGTACTGCCTTTGCTGCCGTGCCGGTGAGCATTGTGGAGTCTGCAAAACTGGATGGTGCCAGTGACTGGCGGACCTGCTGGGTCATTATGGTGCCCATGGCACAGGCAACCGTGGCTGTCATCACCCTGTTTTATGCGGTAGGTCTGTGGAATCAATGGTTCAATCCATCCCTTTTTATTTCCAGCAAATCAAAATATCCCCTGCAGCTGCTGCTGCGCGAAATCCTGATCAAGAATGATACCAAAAGTATGACGCAGCTCGGCACCGTGGGGCAGACCCAGCAGGAAAGCTACCGTTTGCTGGTGAAATACTGTACCATCATGGTCGCCACCATCCCGATACTGGTGGTATATCCATTCCTGCAGCGCTATTTCGTTCAGGGAATCATGATCGGAAGCGTTAAAGGATGAGGAATATCCGTTTGATACGGAATTTTTATGGGATGGATGCACTTTATAAAACGAATAGACGAAAGGAAGGACTGGAATTATGAAACGAATTCCCCTGAATTTTGACTGGAAGCGTGCTGTTACCGAAAAGGAAGGCTGGGCACAGAATGACTTCGTGCCTGTGGACCTCCCGGATGATTTCATTCTTTCGCTGCACCGCACGCCGGACAGCCCCGGCAGGGCATCCATGGGCTTTTTCCCGGGCGGAAAGGCTGTTTACAAAAAGGACTTTGTGCTGCCGGAGGACAGCCGGGGCAGGACTGTGCTGATCGGCTTCGATGGTGCCTATATGAATGCTGAAGTGACGTTGAACCGTCAGAAGTTGTTTCATCACCCTTACGGGTATACTGCATTTTTTGTGGATTTGACAAAAAATCTGCGGGAGCCGGGTAAGAAAAACTATCTGAAAGTCGGGACCCAGTGCCGGCTTCCGGGCACCCGCTGGTACAGCGGCGGCGGATTGTTCCGGGATGTCAGCCTGTATTTCGGCGGCAGGGCTTTTATTCATCCGTGGGAGGTTTTTATCACGGCCCCAAAGGTTCATCAGGACGAGGCAACGGTCCATGCTTCCATTTCGGTTACCAATACGGACTGCAGCATGGATGCCGGACTGCATGTTCATATATTTGATGAAAAAGGGACCGGGGTTGCCGCAGGGGAAAAGGTGGTTTCACTGGCGGAAAAGGCAGACACCCATGCGGATATGGATCTGACTGTTCCGAACCCGAATCTGTGGGATGTGGGCCATCCGAACCGGTATATCATGAAGATCAGCATTTCAGCAGGCGGGGAAGAGCTCGATGCCTTTGAAGGCTGGTTTGGGATCCGCAGGATCGAAATCGATGCAGAGGACGGTTTTCGGTTAAATGGCCGGAAAATGAAGCTGCGGGGCGGGTGCATTCATCATGACAATACCCTGCTTGGTTCCCGTGCTTATCCCCGTGCGGAGGAGCGCAAGATTCAGCTTCTGAAGGATGCCGGCTACAATGCAGTCCGCACGGCGCATAATCCACCATCCACAGCACTGCTGGACGCCTGCGACCGCCTGGGCATGCTGGTGCTGGATGAAAGCTTCGATATGTGGACCATGGGCAAGAATCCGCTGGATTATCATCTTTACTTTGAGCAATGGTGGAAATACGACACCACTTCCATGGTAAAGCGGGACCGGAACCATCCGTCGGTTTACTGCTGGTCCATCGGCAATGAGATCCCGGAAATTACGGGCAAAAGCAACGGCGCCCTCTGGGCAAAAAGGCAGGCGGATCTGGTCCGCTCCCTGGATCCAACCCGCCCGGTCACTTCTGCCATTCATGGTGCCTGGGATATCTCGCTGGATATCCTGGAAGAAAGACCGCCCATTGAAATAGACAGACGTGAAGTTCTGAAACGGCTTTCCGGGCATGGGAAGCCCGATTTTGATCCAAATGCAGAGGATCCGTGGGGAGATCAGACGAAGGCAGCTGCCGATACGCTGGATATAGTAGGCTACAATTATCTTTATCCCCGTTATGAAAGCGATGGAAAGAAGTTTCCCGGCCGTGTGATACAGGCTACGGAAACCACTGCGTTTGATACCTATGACTTCTGGAAAGCCGTGGAAGAAAACGACCATGTGATCGGGGACTTCATCTGGACAGCATATGACAATTTGGGGGAAGCCGGTGCGGGACGTGTCATATGGGATCTCAATGAGCCTTTGGAAGGACTGGTGGGACAGTATCCCTGGCTCAGCTGCTATCAGGGGGACTTTGATCTGGATGGCAATCGTAGGCCCCAGTCCTATTTTCGTAAGATCATGTGGCATCTTGATGACGGCGTCCATCTATTCACGACACATCCTTCCCATACAGGGAAGCCATGCTACGGCATGGGCTGGCAATGGGCGGACGTGAAGAGGAACTGGACATTTGATGCGCAGTATATCGGCAAGCCGGTGAAGGCGGAGGCCTATGCCGACTGTGATGAGGTGGAATTCCTGGTAAACGGAAAAAGCTTTGGAAGGACAAAGGTGGAAAAGCTCAAAGCTTTTATGGAAGTGCCGTATACGCCGGGCAAACTGGCAGCAGTGGCCTGGAAGGACGGCAGGGCAATCGCGGGGGATGAAATCGAAACGGCGGGTCCCGCTGCTGAAATCCGGTTGACAGCGGACCGGGAAATTCTCCGTGCAGATGGAATGGATCTCTGTTTTATCAAAGCGGAACTTCTGGATGACAATGGGGTATTGGCTGTTTCCCGGCCTTTTGATCTTACTGCATCCGTATCCGGTGCCGGCAGGCTGGCGGGCTTTGGCTCGGGCAACCCAAAAACAACGGAGGATTACGGCACCGGCAGGCGCCGGACTTTTGACGGCAGGGCTTTGCTGGCAGTCCGTGCGGACCGGACTCCCGGCGATATTCACATAGCAGTGGTATCCGATACCCTTCCTGCTGCGCAGATATCCATCCGGGCGAATTCCTGTTAGGCTCTTTTGGTTAAATTCCTGCGAAACAAATTTTTGTGATTAAATGGCAATGTATCTTCCAGCCTTTATGGAGATACATTGCCGCTTTCTTTGAACAATTATAGGATTCCCTTCCAATTCATCCGACCATTCATGCGGCTGTTTATCCAGCTGTATCTTGCTCTGCATTCAGTGCATGTCTGCTGTTTCTTCTATCCCCTGTGTTTTCTGCAATGTTACAGACTGCGATGTATAATCCCTATGTATTATACCAATAATTCAGGTAGATGGTATATATGGATGGTAATCATAAGGGGAGGTGAGCTTGTGACAACAAATACATCCCGGTGCAGACTGCTGCAACGCTTGTTTCAGGAAGAGATCATTGAAGTGATAAAACTGCAGGATTCCGGCATTTACGGACTGGCCGGACCGGCATGGACTGTGAAAACGGTCTCCGGAGAATCTGTGGTGCTCACGCCCGGGTTCGGGCAGGAGCCGGAGCCTGAATTCCGGAAGGGATGCAGGCAGTTGTTCGGCAGGGACCCTGAAGGTATGTCGTGTTATGAAAAAAATCTGGAATTGTTGAGTACGATTTCGGATATTCCTGTGCCGAAAATTCAATCGAAAAGGGAGTTGGGCGGCAAGGAATATCTGATTGTGGAGAAAATGAGGGGAAAGGCAATGAAATCCTTTGCGGATCAGCCGGAGGAACTTCTTGTTTCGTTTGGTATCTGGCTGGCGAAGGTGCATCGCAGCCGCACCAATTTTTTCGGAAACCTGGCGAAAACGAAGACAGAGTCGAAAGCTCGGTTTCATGAGAATCTGGCAGAAGTCATCCGGACAATGACGGAGCCGTATCCTGCGGATAGTGCGGTTCGGAAAATGTCCGGTGAAATCCTGGAGGAGCTTGGCTCCCTGCCGGTCCCGGAATGGTTTTGTCCCATTCTTCCAGGGATGAGTCCTTCCCTGTTCCTGTCCGGGCAAGGGAAAATTACCGCCTTTATAGGCAGCGGGGCTTATGTGGCAGGTCCGAGGGTGCTGGACTTCATCAGCCTGGAATATCTTCTCGACTCAAAATCCGTCATACCCTTTCTGAAAGGATACCGTTCCATTCTGGAAGTTCCGCCTCTGTCCGCTTACCGGAAAGTTTATCGTTATTTCTGCTTTTTGCTGGGCATACCGCAATCCGGATGCCTGCAGAAGGAATGCTCCTCCCTGTGCATTTCCCATGCTGATCCGGATACATGGCTGGCCCAGCCGGAACTGTTTGAACCGCCTTCCTGCCGGGAGGATACGTGGTCTCCATATTTTGGCGCGTACTACGATTACGATACGTACTTCAATCCGGACCATTGGCAGGCTTCCGGTTCGCAGGCGGTATGTAATATTTGGTAATTGAAACGCAAACCGTCTGATTCCCGGTAATTCATTGCCGGGATACAGGCGGCTTTTTTGATGAATTCCGGGTTTGTCAAACTTTTCAGCCTTCCTGATGGAATTTCATGAATTTTGTTGTGCCAATATAGATAATATATGGTATTATCACATTGGACCTTGTACTATAAAAGCAACAGATATATGGAAAGGACAGAAGGGCGAAAGGAGTATGGCATTATGGGCATTACGCGAATGAAGTGCAACCGGATCAGCAATCCTCTGGGGTTCCATCTGGGGCAGCCTCGTCTGAGCTGGGTCACGGAGGCTCCGGGTGCAAAGTTTCAGACGGCCGCAAGGGTACAGGTGGCGGCGGAGGAAGACTTCAGGCAGATATTGTATGACAGCGGAAAACGGGATGATATTGACAGCCTGGGATTCTGGCTCCCGCTGGAACTGAAGCCCCGCACAAGGTATTACTGGCGGGTCACCGTTTGGACGGATCAGCAGGAGGAAATACAAAGTCCGCCTGCTTGGTTTGAAACATCCAAAATGGAGGAACCCTGGACAGCAGACTGGATTACTCCGGACTGGGAGGAGAAAAACATTCACCCCTTGCTGCGGAAGACCTTTTCCCTGGATGGGGAAGTGGCTTCTGCTCGGGCATATGTATGCGGCCTGGGTCTGTATGAGCTCGAACTGAACGGTCAGAAGGCGGGAAGGGAATATCTGACGCCTGACTGCAATGCCTATGACAAATGGATGCAGTATCAGACCTATGATGTAACATCTTTGCTGCATCCCGGTGAAAACGCAATGGGCGCTATGCCGGGCAATGGCTGGTATAAAGGGCGTTTTGGCTTTCAGGACAACCAGGGCAATATTTATGGGGATACCATGGCTCTGATCTGTGAGCTGATCGTGTCCTACAGGGATGGAAGGTCCGTGACGATTGAAACGGATGAAAGCTGGAAGGCCGCACCCGGACCGGTGCAGGAAAGCAGCATCTATGACGGGGAAGTCTATGATTCCAACAGGCAGATTGCCGGTTGGTCCGAAGCCGGATTGGATGACGGCAGCTGGTCCGGCACCCGCTTCCTGAATATCGGTAAAGACCGGCTGGAAGCGCGGCGAAGCCTTCCGGTACATGTCATGAACGAGCTCCGGCCGGTTCAGGTGATCCGGACACCGAAAGGGGAGACGGTACTGGACATGGGGCAGAACATGGTGGGATGGATGCAGATGAAGGTGAATGCCCCGAAGGATACGGAGATTGTTCTCATGCATGGGGAAGAGCTGCAGGATGGAAACTTTTCCAGAGAAAATCTTCGTACGGCAAAGGCAGAGTTTCACTATATTTCTGATGGACGTCCTGCAGTGGTCCGGCCCCACTTTACTTTTTACGGCTTCCGTTATGTGAAAGTGGAAGGCTGGCCGGGAGAGATTCATCCGGAGGATTTTACCGGATGTGTCCTGCATTCCGATATGGAACGCATCGGCGAAATTGAGACCTCCGATCCCCTTGTCAACCGGCTGTTTCTGAATGCCCTGTGGGGACAGAAGGGGAACTTTCTGGATGTCCCGACGGACTGCCCCCAGAGGGATGAGCGGATGGGATGGACAGGGGACGCGGATGTCTTTTCCGGTACCGCCTGCTTCAATATGGATACCGATGCCTTTTATCACAAATATCTGTATGATCTGGCTCTGGAGCAGAAAGCGGACAATGGAGCAGTGGCCCATGTGGTGCCGAAGACCTGCGTGGGCGGTACGGGATCTTCCGTATGGGGGGATGCTGCCACGGTGATTCCCTGGAATGTATATCTGCATTATGGAGACAAGGCCATACTGGAACAGCAGCTGGAGAGCATGAAGTCCTGGGTGGATTATATCCACAGGCAGGATGACGGCAGCCATTTGTGGAATACCGGCTTTCATTACGGAGACTGGCTGGCATTGGATGGACCCGGCGGGTTTAACCCCAGAGGCGGAACGGCGGAAGATTACATTGCGACAGCTTATTATGCCTATTCTGCGGAGTTGGTTGCCAAAGCAGCCCGTGTACTGGGGAAGAAGGACATGGCCAGGGAATATCAGACGTTGTCCGATGAAGTGAAGGAAGGATTCCAAAAGGAATTCCTGACTCCCAATGGCAGGCTGGCAGTGGATACGCAAACCGCCTATGTGCTGGCACTTTACATGAATCTGATTCCGGACAAATTCCGCAAACGGGCTGCTTCCACTCTGGAGCGGAAATTAAAGGAAAACGATTATCATCTGAAGACCGGTTTTGTGGGAACCCCGCTTCTATGCCGGGTATTATCGGAAAACGGATACAACGACACGGCTTACCGCCTGCTTTTGAAAGAGGATTTCCCCAGCTGGCTGTATGAAGTGAAGATGGGAGCCACGACCATCTGGGAGAGATGGAATTCCCTGCTGCCCAACGGGAAGTTCGGCGAGCTGGGTATGAACTCCCTGAACCATTATGCGTACGGATCCATTGTGGAATGGATGTACCGGAACATGTGCGGCATTCAGCCGGTGGAGGACTGCCCCGGTTTCCGCAGGGCGAAGCTGGAACCTCAGCCCAACGGCAGGCTTACGTGGTCGAAGGCGTTCCTGAACTCGGCGGCAGGCCGGTACGAAAGCAGCTGGATGCTGGACGGGGATGGGCTGCATTATGCGTTTACCATTCCCTTTGATACAGTGGCAGAGGTGAAGCTGCCCGATGCCGTGATCGATGGGATTACCATAAACGGGAAGCCTCTGTCGGCTCTGGAAACAGATGCACTGCAGGAGCTGGACGGCGTGATATTTACCCTGACCGCCGGACATTATGAAATACATTATGTACCAACGGTGGATTACAGGGCGGAAAAGGAAGCAACGGGGAAGGAATGACGAAGCGGGGTTTTAAGCGGACTTTTTATTATAACATTGGCGGAGAGGAAACCGCGGATACCTCGGATTGATGCGCCTTGTATCCGTATTGTTACGCGGGAATTTGTACCATTTTAATGCATTTTGTGATATGATAACATAAGATCAAAGACTATATCATCTATTATACAATTCACAGGAGAGTGATTCAAATGAAATACCTGACATTCGGTGAAATCATGCTTCGGCTGAAGGCGCCGGGGCAGGAGCGCTTCTTTCAGAGTCCCATGCTGGAGGCCACCTTCGGAGGCGGGGAAGCCAATGTGGCAGTGTCCCTTGCCAACTACGGGATGGATACGGAGTTTCTCACAGTTCTGCCTGACAATGCCATTGCTGATGCCTGTATCGGGGAGCTTCACAGATTTGGCGTTGGTACAGGTAAGGTTTTGCGTGGAGACGGACGCATGGGCATTTATTATGCGGAAGGCGGTGCCAATCAGCTTCCCAGCAAAGTCGTATACGACCGGGCCAATTCGGCAATCGCTCTTGCCAAACCGGGGGACATCGATTGGGACAAGGCACTGGAGGGAGTGGGCTGGTTTCATATTACGGGGATCACTCCTGCGATCTCGGAGAATGCCATGGAACTGTCCCTGGAAGCGGTAAAGGCTGCCAGGGAAAAGAAGATAACCGTCTCCTGTGATCTGAATTTTCGGAAGAATCTTTGGAAATACGGAAAGAAGGCACCGGAGGTTATGTGTGAGCTGGCCGGATATGTGGATGTGGCGGTAGGCAATGAGGAAGACTGTCAGAAATCCCTGGGCATTCAGGTGGATGTGGATGTCGAAAGCGGAAAGCTGGATCTGTCCCGGTATCAGGCTCTTTCCGATGCCGTTTTGAAACAATATCCGAACATGAAAATGATTGCCATTACCCTGCGGGAAAGCAGAAGCGCGGATGTCAACGGCTGGTCTGCATGCCTCAACGATCGGGAGAACTTTTATGTAAGCCGAAAGTATGAGATCCGGGATATTGTGGACCGTGTAGGCGGCGGGGATTCCTTTGCCGGCGGGCTGATCTACGGACTCAATACCTATGCCGGGAAACAGAAAGCGCTGGAGTTTGCCGTGGCTGCCAGCTGTCTGAAGCATTCCATTCCCGGGGATTTCAACCGGGTAGGGAGATCCGACGTGGAAAGACTGATGAGCGGAGATGCTTCCGGCAGAGTACAGAGATAAAAGGGTACAGAGATAAAGGAGTACAGAGATAAAAAGGAAGCCTCCGGACAGCAATCCAATATTGGGATCCGGGGGCTTTTTTCAATCCGAACTGTTTCAATTTAATCCAGTTAATCCAGCTTAATTTTTCCGGTATAAAGCTGATAATATCTTCCTTTCCGGGCAAGCAGTTCCTCATGGGTACCCTGCTCCACGATCCCGCCGTGCTCCAGTACGATGATTTTATCGGCATTTCGTACGGTGGACAGCCGGTGGGCGATGACAAAGGTGGTTCTGTTTTCCATCAGGTGATCCATGCCCTGCTCAATATGCTTTTCTGTCCGGGTATCCACCGAGCTGGTGGCCTCATCCAGTATTAAAATCGGAGCTCGGGATACGGAGGCCCGTGCAATGTTCAGGAGCTGGCGCTGGCCCTGGCTCAGATTGGCCCCGTCGCCTTTCAGCATGGTTTGATATCCGTTTTCCAGCCTTTCGATAAAGGAATGGGCATTGGCGACCCTGGCGGCGTTGATCACTTCATCATCCGTTGCATCCAGACGTCCGTACCGGATATTTTCCATGACCGTTCCGGAGAACAGATGCGTATCCTGCAGAACCATGGCAATGTTGCTTCGCAGGGAATCCTTCCGGATGTTCCGGATGTCCATGCCGTCAATGGTGATCTTTCCTTCTTCCATGTCGTAAAACCGGTTGATCAGATTGGTAATGGTGGTCTTGCCTGCGCCTGTGGAGCCGACAAAGGCCACTTTCTGCCCCGGTTCCGCCGTGACATTTACGCTTTTTAAAATTGTCTTGCCCGGAGTATATCCGAAGCTGACGTTTTCCATGGTCACTCTGCCCTTTATGGGCTGAGCGTCTTCCACCCTTTCCGATTCGGAACAGATTGCAATGGCATTCTCCGAATCCGGGGTTTCCGGGTCTGCATCCATGACTTCAAAGACCCGCTCAGCTCCGGCCAGGGCAGAAAAGATCGTCGTCACCTGCATGGACAGTTCATTGATTGGCCTGGAAAACTGCCTCGCATAGTTGGTGAAAATGGTCAGGCCGCCGATATCGAAGTTGGCAGTCAGGCAAAGAATGCCGCCTACTACGGCTGCCAGGGCATAGCTGACCTGACTCAGGCTGCCCATGACCGGACCCATAATGCCGCCGAAAAACTGTGCCCGGGCCTGTTTGTCATGTAGGTCATCGCTGATGGCATCAAATTCCTCTATGGCGGTGTCTTCATGGCAAAACACCTTTACTACCTTCTGACCGGTCATGGTCTCTTCAACATATCCGTTTACTGCACCCAGGGACTGCTGCTGCTGCCTGAAATACTGCCGGTTCCGTCTGGCAATGGCACCACCTGCAAGAGCCATTCCCGGGACGGTCAAAATGACCAGCAGCGCCAGGATCCAGTTTGTATAAAACATCAGGATAAGGGTGCCGATAATGGATACAACACCGGAAAAGATTTGCGGCAGGGTATTGCTCAACATTTGGCTGACTACATCCAGATCGTTGGTGAACCGGCTCATGATTTCGCCATGGGAATGGGTGTCATGAAACCGCAGGGACAGCCTCTGAATTTGATGGAACAGGTCCTCCCGGATATGGTACAAGGCACTCTCTGAAACATTCATCATGGTTCTCATCTGGAGATAGGAACTCAGGACACCGATAAGATAAATCGCCGCCATGACAGCCACACCCATCAGGAGCCCATATGCCTTTGCCTTTGCAGAGAGCTGTGGGTCTGCCAGATTATTGATGATGGGCCGCAGAATATAACCGCCCGCCAGTGCGGTCACGGAGCTGATCAGCACACAGATACAGACAAGAACCATTTTCAGTTTGTCCTGATCAAGATAAGAAAACAGCCGTCGGATGGTCAGTTTGGCGTCTTTCGGTTTGGTCCCGGTCATACCGCCGCCCCCCGGCCCTCTTTTCCTTGATTTTCCCCGTTTGAATCCCTTGCCGTTGGGCGCCGGCTGTTCCGTCGTAGTATACTGACTTCCGTATCTTTTAATCAGCGCCTCTTTTTTCTCCTCAGTCATAGGACTCATGAGGCGGTCACCGCCTTATCCATCTGCGAGCTGTAGATTTCCCGGTATGTTTCGCAGCTTTGCAGCAACTCGGAATGGGTCCCCATATCGGTGATCTTTCCTTCGTCCATCACTACAATTTTATCTGCGTCCATCACGGAGGAAATTCTCTGCGCAATGATGATCTTCGTGGTATGAAGCAGGTCCTTGCTAAAATTTTCCTGAATCCTGGATTCGGTTGCCGTATCCACTGCACTGGTGCTGTCATCCAGGATGAGGATTTTGGGCCGCTTCAATAACGTCCGGGCGATACACAGCCTCTGTTTCTGCCCTCCGGAAACGTTGACGCCTCCCTGACCCAGTTCGGTATCGTATCCATTGGGGGATAGCGTAATGAAATCATGTGCCTGCGCACTTTTTGCAAAGTGGGTAATGGTTTCCTCATCTGCATCCTCGTCGCCCCACATCAGATTATCCCGAATGGTGCCGGAGAACAGAACGTTGTTCTGAAGAACGATGCTGACTCCGCTGCGGAGGTTTTTCAGGGAATAATCCTTTACATTGATTCCATCCACCAGGACCTCTCCCGAATCGACATCATATAGTCTTGGAATCAGATGCACCAGTGTAGTTTTGCCGCATCCGGTGGAGCCAATGATTCCCACGGTCTCGCCCGGCTCAATGTCGAGATTGATATCCTGCAGAACCCACTTCCTGTTGTTTTTATAATAACGAAAACAAACATTCCGGAATGCAATCTGGCCTTTCCGGACGATTTGGTCTTTTCGGGAGGCGTTTTCATCCGAAAGATCCACATGGGTATGCAGGATTTCGTCAATACGCTTTGAAGATGCCAGGGCCCTTGACCCGTTCAATATGATGGCGGATATCATAACCAGGGACATCAAAATCTGAGTCACATAGTTTATAAATGCGATCAGAACGCCGGTTTTCATGCTGCCGACAATAATCTGGTTTCCTCCGAACCATACCACGGCCAGAGTCGCAATGTTCATGGCCAGGGTCATGACAGGTATGGTAAAGATGACGACTTTAATGGCATGAATGGTTTTTTCCTTCAGATCCCTGTTGGCTTTCTGAAATTTCTCCTCTTCGTGGCTCTCCCGCACAAAGGACTTGACCACACGGATATTGGTCAGGTTTTCCTGGGTGGCGGTATTCAGCGCATCCAGCTTCTTCTGCATTATGGTGAACCGGGGAAAACCGATTCGAATGATCAGGTAGATCGCTGCTGCCAGCAGTGGGATGATAAACAGGATGACCGTGGCCAGTCTGGCGTTCAGCCGGATGGCCATAATCAGCGCGCCGATCAGCATTCCCGGCGCTCGAAGGGCCATGCGCAGCATCATCTGCATCATATTTTGAAGCTGGGTGACATCGTTGGTCAGCCGCGTCACCAGGGATCCGGTGCTGTGTTCATCAATATTTGAGAAAGAGAATTCCTGTATTTTATGGAACATATCCTTTCGCAGGTTATTGGCAAATCCTGAGGAAGCCCGAACGGCAAAAAAAGCTCCGCCTGTGCCTCCCAGCAGCATGGCCAGGGCAGTTCCCACCATTGCGGCACCCATTGACATAATATAGGAGGTACTGCGGCTGCCAAGGATTCCGTTGTCTATAATATTGCTGAGCAGCAGCGGCATAATGATTTCACCGATTACCTCCGTAATCATCAGAATGGGCCCGATGATCATCGATGAAAGGTATGGCTTTGCATATTTCCAGTATTCTTTCATACATTCTGTCCTTTCTTACCACAAGCATGACCTTGTTTGATTCCCGAACCTTATTTTGGCCTTATCTCCTCTTCCATCCCTGTGAGGTTGGCATTCAGCTTTTGCATCAGCAGCAAAAGGCTGCTTTGTTCTTCCTTTGTCAGTCCCTGAAAGATTCTTTGCTCGGAAGTAATGAAAATCTGCCTGCTTTTCTCCACGACTGCATTTCCTTTTCCGGTAATGCGGATATGGTTCAGCCGGTTGTCCGTCTTATCTGTGGTCCGCGTGATGTAACCCCCCTTTTCCAGTTTTTTCAGGGAAACGGCCACGGTTGCCGGGGATTTTTCCATGGATTCCGCAAGATCTTTCTGGGACGCAAAACAATTGTGGGAAATTCTCATCAGTAAATGGTGCTGTGCCTGATAAACCCCTGTTTTATCCAGATAGCTCTGCATGATGGTTCGGTGTTTCATGGCAAAGCAAATGATCTGATGTAATATTTCCTTGCCGGTGGACACCCCGTCACTTTTATTTTTCATGGATTGCTCCAATCTTTTCACCTCCTGCCGGATTTCTGGACGGATGGACCCCGTTGCAGTACGGAATACATCGGCGTAATATATTTTTCTGTATTTTTACAGCGGCATGATTGGGTAACATTTGTATAATAATAATAGTTAATGCCATAATCATTAGCTAGTTAACTGTTAATAGTATAATGCCCCGGAGCGGGGATGTCAAGAAAATGTTGATGGATATTTATGGATATCCTCTTCGGCGGACAGGAAGGTCATGCATGGATGGAAATAGACGGAAATGCGGCAAGACAATAAAAAAGGAGGCTTTGTCAGCCTCCTGAAATTTTTGGATATTATCCCTGCCTGAATTTTTGCTCCTTTGCTTGCTATTTCGTCCGATTCATAGCTCCACGTACCAGGCTGTATCCAACAATCCCACCGGCAGCGACCAGCAATCCAATTCCCATTTTGTTTCTTTTGTGAGCGGTCACTCCCAGTTCTTCAGAGAATTCCGACATCATTTTTCTTACAGGTTTTCTGCGTTTCATGATGAATTCACTCCTTTATCTGTTTGATACAATTATTATTCCAAAGTCGGACGTTTTCTAGCCTGAAAATATCCGGAAGCTTTCCTGCTTCCGTGTTGATTTTCCAAAGATAAGAACAGGCAAAAAACGGAAATCAAAAGAGCAGAAGTTTGTTACAAAATCCATTTTGTGGTTTATAAATATTTTTGATGGTTTGACGATAATATTAGTGTATACTTTATATGCAGGCTTTTCACAATCACGCTGTCTTACTCCTGGTTTTGGGGCCCCGGCTGCCGTTTTTGCCGGATCCGCGGAATGCAGACCCGGCGTATGAGAAGGAGGAACGATGCAAAACAAAAAGGATCAGGCGCTGCAATATCTTTTCAATATAACGATTGTCGTTCTTTTGGTATTGTTGCTCTATATCGGCACCAAGCCTCCTCAGGTGATGATAAGTGAAAATTATGTAAGGATAACCGGTTTATACGGAGCGGGGATGCAAATAGAGGACATTGACCGGCTTGAGCTGAGGGAGCTACTGCCCCGGATCAAGTCCAGGACAAATGGTATGAATCTGCTCGGCATTACCAGAAGGGGGGTTTATGAACTGGAAGAGCTGGGGAAAACGAGACTCATTTCGTTTTCCACCGGAGGCCCCTTTATTCTGATGCATACGGGGAATGAGTGGATTGTCCTGAATTTCAAAAAACCGGAGGAAACGGAGGCTTTGTACCGAAAACTGCAGTCTGCAGTAGACGGATCCTCTCCGGACAGCTCCGTTTCCAAACCAAAAACACAACAATAAGGACGGGTATCTTCCATTACCCCGCCGCTGATTCTGTCTGTCCTGCATGAGCATGAGGCAGCTCTCCGTTATTGTTGAGGCAGCTCTCCGTTATTGTTGAGGCAGCCCTCCGTTATTGTTGATTGTGTTCCAGATTGGAGACGGTATATGCAGAGATGAAGTTGTCAAGCAACTGGCTGAACTCGACGACATCCGGATGAAGCAGCTCATCCTCCCCGTGGTCTGCAATCAGCTGATTGAGATGAGCGCGTAAATTCTCAATTACCTGTTCATTCACGATAAAGTTATCCATCATTGTTTCCATTTCTTTTCAACCTTCTTACGCATAAAGTATATTTTACCGAATTTTCTTGTTTTATAGTACTTATGTAAGAATTATACACAATTACACAAACAAGCTACTTATTCTATATAAATTTTAAAATTCCTGCATAAATTACAAAATTATTTTGGCTTTTTTGCAAATATGAAAATGCAAAATGAATTGCCCGGAAATTCCCTTTATGCTAAGATAATAGGATAAGAAGGAGACTGCCATATGAAGAAACAAAAAGAAGAAAAGAACAGGCGGGGAGCGAAAGGGACAAAGGGCCGGGAAGCGGAGGAAGATGGAAGAACCGGGCAATACGGGGAACGGGCAGGGATAAACCTGGAAAGGAAAGAAATCAAATGACGAAAAAAAGGCTTGGTTCGGGGATCCGGCTGTTATTGGTGATCGCACTGATACTGACGGGTACGACATCCTGCCGAAAGAATACCGAACCAGTGCAGGACAATTTGTTTGCCATGGATACCTATATCACTTTTTCAGTCTCGGGAGGAGATCATCCAGGGGATGCACTGAATGCAGCCAGGGAGAGGATCCGGGAGATTGAACGGCGAATGAGCGTTACCGTGGAGGACAGCGATGTGTCCAGGATCAACAGAAATGCAGGAAAGCAGCCGGTTCCGGTCCATTCTGATACCCTTTTTGTGATTCAGAAGGCTCTGCAGTATGCAAAGCGTTCCAGCGGGGCATTTGACATTACCACGCTGCCCGTCAGCAGCTTATGGAATATCGGAAAAGAAAATCAGAGGATTCCGGCCAGGGAGGAAATTAAGGAAAAACTTTCCCTGGTGGATTATAAAAAGGTAAAGCTGGACAAGGAGAAGAAAACGGTTTTTCTGGAGACGGAAGGGATGGGCCTGGATTTGGGCGGCATTGCAAAGGGATATGCAGGCGATGAAGCTGTCCGGATCCTGAAAAAGAATGGGGTGACCCATGCACTGGTCAACCTGGGCGGAAATATTGCAGTTGTCAACGGAAAAGAGGACGGCACACCCTGGAGGATTGGAATCCAGAATCCCAGGATGGAAGAGGACAAAAAGAAGCGCAAGCATGTTGCCGTGGTGGAGACCAAAGGAAAAGCCGTGGTTACCTCCGGGGATTATGAGCGATATATGACGGAAGTCTACAAGAAAACGGGGAAACGGTATCATCATATTTTTGATCCCCAGACCGGTTATCCGGCCAACAATGGGGTGATCAGTGCAACGGTTCTGACGAAAAACGGGATCGGCGCCGATGCATTGACGACTTCCCTGTTTATCCTGGGCGTGAAGGATGGATTGAAGCTTGCCGATCAGATGGGGGTTCCGGCTATGCTCATCACGCAGGATAAAAAGCTTTATTTCAGCAAAGGTCTGAAAGGGAAGGTCAGCGGAATCCATCCGGACTATAAAGCAGCGGATTGAACTTTTCCTTGTATTTCCCCCATCAGGATAGTATATTATAAATAAATGCCTGCATATGCATGGAAATGTTTCTATTACCAACAGGGATCGGCATATCATGTTTTACGAATGAACCTGTCATTTATGGGGGGATGTCTGCTGTGAGCAAAAAGAAAATACTGGTCACTTATCCGCTCCCGGAGGAAGGGCTTCAATGCCTGGCAAATGATTTTGAAGTGACAATACATCGGGAAGGCTCCATGTCCAGGGAAAGTCTGCTTCCGATTATCGCAGATTACGATGGAATCCTTGCTGCAGGGATCCATATGGATGCCGGACTGATCCGGGCAGCGGACCGGCTTCGGATTATCAGCGTCTACGGCGCGGGTTTTGATGCCATCGATATTCAGGCCGCCACGGAAAAAGGAATTGTTGTTGCAAACATTCCGGATGCCGTAACGGATGCCACAGCAGAGGTCGCCATGGGGCTGATGCTTTCTGTCATGCGCCGTATCTCCGAATGTGATCGGGCGCTGCGGCACGGTGATGCCTCGCGGTGGGGCATGATGAAGAACATGGGCCATGTATTGTATGGCAAGGAGCTTGGCATTATCGGAATGGGACGGATCGGAAGAGCGGTTGCAAAGCGGGCTTCTGCCTTTGCCATGCCGGTATCCTATTACAATCGCAAACGCCTGGACCCCGTGATTGAGATGGAACTGGGTGCTGTCTACAAACGGCTGGATGATCTGCTGAAATCCTCCGATGTGATTACTATACATACACCATTGACCCAAGAGACACACCACTTGATCGGGGAGAGGGAGCTTTCCCTGATGAAGCCCACCGCTTATCTGATCAACACTTCCAGAGGACCGGTGGTGGAGGAGAAGGCCCTGGCTGCGAAGCTGCAGCAGGGCAGGCTGGCCGGTGCAGGCCTGGATGTATATGAAAGGGAGCCCGTTATCTCACCGGAGCTTTTGAAGATGGATAATGTCGTCCTGACACCTCATATCGGCACCGATACAATAGAAACCAGGATCCATATGGCATGGGAATGCGCCCGGAATATCCTGAATTTCTTCAACGGACGTCCGCCCTTTCATGTGGTTAATTCAGGGATCTGCCAATCGAAATAAAGTTTATTTCTCCACATACATCTGATTGTATTCCAGCTCAGTGAATCCGACTCTTCGATAAAGCCGGATGGCCCGATGATTGTCGGATTCCACTTCCAGCCGGACCCGGGCAATGGAAGGATCCATGTGAGCTTTCAGATAGTTGAAAAACTCTGTTCCCAGTCCCCTTGAGCGGTACTGCCCTGAGATAAACAGCTCATCGATCCACAGGGTAATGCCGCCGGCTTCATGGGAATAGGTTTTTGCCGTCATGGCATAGCCGGCCGGCTTTCCGCCCATTTCGAGGATATATCCTTCCAGGTAAACATCGGAACGCATGATTTCCTCAAATGCATCTTTATGATATTCTTCCGGAATCGGATGGAGGACGGCATCCGAGGCGTAAAATTGATTTGTCATATGAAGGAAAATGTCCTTATCCTCTCTCTTCATTTTTCTGATCATTTACGTAATAACCCCTTTCAAATTCCAGTATATTTCCATTCTATCATAGAAAGAAAGAATAGCAAGGAAAGAGCATTTTAGCTCTTCTGGCCTTGAAAGACCGGAAGCGGTGGATTATACTGAACACAGGAAGTCCGGAAAGGAAATTGAAAGGGTAAGTAAGGGAAGGAGAATCAATTATGCTGAGAGTAGCTATGCTGAGCGGATGGCATGTTCACGCAAGGGATTATGCCAGACAGATTTCACAGACGGGCCGTGCCAGGATTACCGCTGTATGGGATGAACAGCCGGAGAGGGGCAGGCAATGGGCGGCGGAGCTGGGTGCTGCTTTTGAGGAAGACCTGTCCGCTTTGCTGAAACGGGATGACGTGGATGCGGTTGTGGTCAATACTCCAACCAACCTGCATCCTGAAGTAATCATTGCTGCGGCGAACGCCGGGAAGCATATTTTCACTGAAAAGGTCATGGCGCTTACGGTAAAGGAATGTGAGGCAATAAAGGATGCGGTGCAGAAAGCCAATGTACAGTTCTGCATTTCCTTTCCGCATCGCACCTTTCCCGCCAACCTCTTTGCAAAGAAGGCGGTGGAGGAGAATTGGCTTGGGGGCATTACACTGCTTCGCGTGAGAAATGCTCATGACGGAGCGGTCGGCAATTGGCTGCCGGATCATTTCTACGACCCAAAAGCATGCGGAGGAGGCGCCATGATGGACCTGGGAGCGCATCCCATGTATCTGTCCCGCTGGCTGCTGGGAAAGCCCAGGAATATCAGTTCGGTTTTCAACAGTTATACCAACAGGGCGGTGGAGGACAATGCGGTCAGTGTCATTGAATTTGAAAATAAGGCGATTGCCATTGTGGAAACCGGTTTTGTTACGCCGGCCAGCCCATTTTTCATGGAGATTTACGGTACGGAAGGAAGTTTGCTGATCGGAGGCCCCGACAACACGGTAAAGATATCTTCCAAAAAATACGCGCCGGAGTCCAAAGGATTTGTCACGCCGTCGGATTTACCGGATGCCCTGCCTTCTGCCATCCGGCAATGGATGGATGCAATTGAGAACGGCGGTTCCCCTCAATTTGGCCTGGAGGAAGGTATCCAGTTGACCGAACTGATGGAAAAGGCGTACGAATCCTATCGTACAGGCAAACGGGTGGATTTTTAACAAAAGATGGAGTGAATCAATTGAAAACGATATCCCGACAGAATGTGTACAGCGGAAAAATCATAAAAGTATATAACGACGAAGTGGAACTGGAGGATGGGAGGAGAACAACCCGGGAGGTTGTTTCCCATAAACAGGCGGCTGCTGTGGTGGCAGTAGATGACGACAGGAAAATGCTGCTGGTCACGCAATTCCGCTATCCGGTCCATGCCGCTATCCGGGAAATTCCTGCCGGCCTTGTTGACGGGGGGGAAACTCCCCTGGAGGCGGCAAAGCGGGAACTGAAGGAAGAGACGGGCTACGAAGCAGAGGAATGGTCGCTGCTGGCATCCCCCTATTCTTCTCCCGGCAGCCACGACGAAGTGATCCATATCTTTGCGGCTTCCGGACTGAAACGGGTATCCGGACAGAATCTGGATGAATTCGAAGAACTGACGTTCGATACGGTGCCCTTTGATGAAGCCCTTGGAAAAGTAAAGAATGGTGAAATACGGGATGGCAAGACCATCATCGGTGTTTTGATGTACTGGGCCCGGCAGAACCGCTGAAACATCGACCGGGCACGATTCAGCACTTCAGCTGTCCGGCAAGCAGAAGCATTTTCCTGTCCATCCTGCGTTCCAATGGATGGGACGCAGGATGGGCGGGACTTATATCCCGATATCCTGTCTCGTATCGCACGCAAGCAGTTGCCCAATGGGATATGGCTTTTCATGCAAGGAATGGATCGACAAAAAGAAGGCGTGGGAAGCGGGAAACAGAGTTTAAAACATGGTTGACAAAACAGAGCGGCAGAGGTAAAATAAAATTTGTTACAATGTGCACCCGTAGCTCAGCAGGATAGAGCGTCGGTTTCCTAAACCGCAGGCCGGGGGTTCGAATCCCTCCGGGTGCACCAAATAAACCCGCTTTCCTCTAAGGACTGCGGGTTTATCCAATACTTTGAATCACTTTCCGGACTTTTCAAGGTTTCTTAATCGCTAAAGTGGAATTATGTTTGTACAAAACCGCCGGAAGAAACAATTTTTCACACTCTGACGACGTAATCTGATTTTCTGGGTTTCGCCGGGTTGATACCGCCTTCTGCTCCATATCCCAGGATGCAGTTGCCAATTCCCACATACTGATCGCCGATTCCCCATTTTTTCAGCAGAGCCTTTCCTTCTTCTGTTTCAAATACTTCCCTTGCTCTGTAAATAAAGCAGGAATCCACACCGACCGCATGGGCAGCGTTTAACAGGTTGCCCATGACCAGCGCTCCGTCCTCGACATAAGTGTTTATATTTTTATCGGCAAAAACGATGACCAGCGTCGGAGCCTCATAGAAAGGATCCGTTGGACTGTCTGCCACTGCGGCATTCAACTTTGAAATCTTCTCAATGGTCTCCCTGTCCTGGATTACCACCAGTATCGGAGACTGCTTTCCCATGCCGGTAGGTGCATACTTTCCGGCCTCAAGAATGGCATCCAGTTCTTTCTGCCCAACCTGCTTCTGCTGATACCTTCTGCAGCTTCTTCTTGTTTTCAGGTCTTCTAATGTTTCCTTCATGAATTCCTCACTCCCTGCAATAAAATGACTTTCTATCCTATTATACCACCTTTTCCCCTGGATAACAGGAGAGCGGGCAAAAGGAAGGGAAGCAGAAATGCAAAGAAAACAAAGGTACAATGAAAGCACAACAGGAACGAAACCCTGGCTGAAACGAAAACAGGACAGGAACAGGTATTGTATGATAACCGGTACAGGATTGAAATCAATGCAAAGAAGCGGGTAAAAAAAATCCGCCCTTTCCTGGAGCGGATTCTTTGATGATGGAACTCAGTTGATATCGGGTTATTCAACAGTCTGAACATTAACCGCGCGCATTTTGCGGGGGTCTTTGGGATCGGGCTCAGTATCATAAGTTACTTTCTGCCCCTCAGCCAACGTTTTGAAACCATCGCCCTGTATAGCAGAAAAATGTACGAAGACATCTCCCGTTCCATCGTCGTTGGAAATAAATCCATAGCCCTTTGCTTCATTAAACCATTTGACAGTACCTGTATTCATTCAGTAGGTACCTCCTTTTTGATATTGTTATCCCCAGTGCAAAATAAAAGCCACAGGACGGTAAATCAAAATGGAAAATTGATCTACATTCTATGGCAATCAATTCGTACATTTAGAATACCTATATTATTTTACATGGTCGAAAGGGATTTGTCAAGACAAAATTTAAAATTTTTTTATTCCAGGCAGGCATTGCTGACATTTGGACCAGAAACAAAAAGGGAAAATGCAAAAGTCCGGAATCTTTTCAAATATCCTCAAATTTTTTGTTTTTTGATAAATTCAGTCAACAAATAAAAATAATTTGGTGTATAATGATGGAAGATATAATTTTTGCGCAGATTCATGCGTATCTCCATAACCGGCAGTTCATGGATATCAAAACAATTGATTATAGAAAGAAAGGATGTTTGGAATGCGTTCAGTGGGTCCATCCGGTATCGGACCTTATGGTATTCGATTCGGAATCAATCATAAACATCGGAAAGGCCGGAAAGGTGCCATCTTTATTCTGTGCGGTACTCTGATCCTTTTTTCACTGTTGTTGTACAAGGGAACTTCTGGCGCAGGGGAGGATTCGAAAGACGCCGTTCAGCGGGCTGAGGGTCAGGAAGGCCTTCCCGGGGAACAAAATACAGCCCGGTCCGCCAATGATTCTGCTGAATGGAAAGGCGATCAGGCTGTCCGTCAGGGGAAAGCCGGGGATATGGATTCAAGATCCGGGGATTCAGGGAATAGAAGCTCAGGGGATAGAAACGCAGACGACATGAGCTTAAAGATTGCAGGGGGTGGAGAAATGGGAGAGTGGATGCTGACTTTGGTGAATGACGGGAATCCTCTCCCGGATGGTTATGAGGTTCCGCTGAAGAAGCTGGATAACGGACTGCAGTTTGACGCACGGGCCATTGAATCATTGAATGCCATGCTTTCAGATGCAAGGGCGCAGGGTTTGTCGCCTATTGTATGCTCGGCCTACCGAACCATTGAATATCAGCAGAAGTTATTCGGCAAACAAATCGACAAGCAGATGTCCAGGGGATTCGACCGCCGTCGGGCAGAGGTGGAAGCGCGTAAAGTCGTCACGATTCCCGGGACAAGTGAACACAATTTGGGGCTGGCTGCGGATATCGTATCGGAAACCTATCAGATACTGGATGACAAACAGGCGGATACGCCGGAAATGCAGTGGCTGATGGAGCATTGCGATGAATATGGATTCATTCTTCGGTATCCGGATGGGAAAACCCCTCAGACCGGTGTGATTTATGAACCCTGGCATTTCCGCTATGTGGGAAAGAAAGCGGCAAGGGAGATCAAGGAAAAAGGTCTCTGCCTGGAAGAGTATCTGGGAGATGCCAATTAGCATCTCCTGCCGGATGCTTATGGTCCGGGAACAATCCGATTCCCAAAATTCCCAAACTGGGCTGGTTCATACAGTTTCATTCCGGCTCTGGTCTGGTAAAATATTGAAATCATTGACAGGTCAGCAGACATCGTGTTATTGTATTCATGAAGGCAGAAAGAAACGCATATAAGATCTATAAAAGAAAGAAATGCATCAAAGGTATAGATAGGAAGAAAAGAAACGCATCATTGTAATTGACGCATATACACAACGCATATACACAAGGTGGGGTATTTTAGATTTTTTGGACAAGGTATCCGACAGAATTTTTCATAACAACAGGTTGCGACGAATAGAATACGGTAGGACAGATTGAAAGAACAGGGTAAAAAGACGACCTATGGTTTAGCCTGAAGAAGATTTGGATCTCCGGTTACAAAAGATTAACAGATCAGGAAGCAGCTTTTTTACTGTTAATCAAAATGAAAAGGAGGATGGAATCTATGTTCAGAAAGAATCTTTCCGGAATACTCGTTTTTACCATGCTGTTTCTGCTCCCCGCTGCGGCAATGACGGGATGCAAGTCCGGCTCGTCCACTGAAACAATGACGGATGTAGGCACTCCCCGCAGGGAAACCCTTATCGTCGAAACACAGACGCCGACAGATGTGCCGGGACAGTTCAACACCTATATGCAGGGCACGCAGGTGGGATTTGGCATTCACCAGCTGATGTCCGCCATGATGTGGGAGATGGATACGGTCAAAGGCGAGCAGTTCGGAGAAGTCGCGGATGGTATGCCCGAGTCCAATGATGATTTTACCGAGCATACCGTGAAGATCCGCAAGGGGATCAAATGGTCCGACGGGGAAGATCTGAATGCCGACGACGTTGTGTTCACATTCAATATGATTATGTCCACCCCCGGTATTGGGGCGCATGATTATTACAATACCATCTTTTCCTCTGTGGAAAAGGAAGACGATTATGCGGTCCGGATTGTAACCAGGGAATCGTTTCCCCGACTGGCGCAGAAATTCGGTGTTACCATTTACGGCAATGATCTGCGCATTGTACCGGAACATATCTATTCCAAGGCAAAGGATGTCACCAATTTCAAGGACAGTAAGCCTGTGGTGGCTGGTCCGTATACCGTAAAATCCTATGACAAGCTTGGCAAGTGGATTCTTTATGAGCGGCGCAAAGACTGGAAAAACAGTACCGTCGGAGTTGTGACCGGCAAGATGCCTCAGGCAAAGTACGTTCTCTTTAAATCCCTTGGAGACGATACCACCCGGCAGATGAGCATGATCAACAATGAAGTCGATATTCTGTGCGAGGTTACGCCGGAAATGCTGGAAGTTATGACAAAGGACAATGGCAAGATCTCCGCCTGGTACGATGGATTCCCTTACGCCACCAGTGATGATCCCTGTTCCAAGGGACTGGCATTTGAAATGGCCAAGGAACCTTACAGCAGTCCTGATTTTCGCTGGGGAGTAGCGCTGGCGATGAACTTTGACGAAGTCTCCGACAGCATATTCAGCGGTGTGGGCCGTACCAGTCCCCTGCCGATTCTGACGGATACCAGTGCCATGCAGGAGCTGTATTACAAGCCGCTGCTCCCCTGGCTGGAAGAGTTCGAGCTGGACCTGGGCGATGGGACGAAGGTCAGGCCCTTTGATACCGGCTATGCGGAGCGGATGTCAAAAAAGCTCCGGGATAAGGGGTATGATATTCCCACGGACAAAGACGAGTTGATTGATATGTTCGGCATCGGCTGCTGGAAATATGATCCGGAGGCGGCGGAGAAGCTGTTTCTCAAAGCCGGGCTGGAAAAGAAAGCGGATGGATGGTATTTCAAGGGCAAGCCCTTCACGATTCAAATGACTTATCTGGCGGATACGGAGGCGCAGGCAGGACGCGGACTTACCGCTGCCTATGACCAGCTGGTCAAGTTCGGATTCAACTGCAGCCTTTCCAGCGAAAGCAGTGCGACCTGGGATACCAACGGTGCCACCGGAAATTACGAGATTGCGGGCTATTGGCCCACCGGCGGGATCACCAGGGATATTTATTCCCAGATCAGCGGCTGGGACGCCGATCTCATCGTGCCTTTGGGAGAACGGGGCGCCGGACAGGGTTCCCGCTGGAACAATGCCGAAGCAACGCAGATCATTCATGAAATGGCGAATCTGTCTCCCGATGATGAAAAATCCTATGATCTGGCCATGGATTTTATGAAGATTGCGGTAAAGGATCTTCCTTTCATCGGATTTCATTCCGGCATCAAATTTGTGCCGACCAACAGCACCTACTGGGAGCATTACCCCAACGCCGAGGATCCTTACAATGGCCCATGGTGGTGGTGGAGCTGCTTCAAATATATTACCACCGAGGTCTCTCCTGTCGGTGCCAAAAAATAGCAGAAACAACGGGACGGATTCACTGAAGAGTATGATTCTATAGGAATATCAATGCTGAACGAATGGCCGGGGCATGTATCCCCGTTTGATGACATGCCCCCCCTTTTTATTCTTCTTCCACCAAAGGAGAGAGTGCAGCTATGAAATTTCGCAAATATTTTTTCCTTCGTATCCTGACATGTATTCTGACGATATGGATTGGTGTTACCTTTATCTTTTTTATTCCGCGGATGTTTCCTTCCGACCCGGTGGAGAGCATGATCGGACAGATTCAGTCCCGTTCCGGACAGATGGATCCCGTTGAGCTGGAATCGCTGCGGCGGTCCTTGCGTGTTCAGTTCGGTCTGGAAGGATCCCTTCTGGAGCAATACGGTTCCTTCCTCTGGAAAGGCCTGCTTCATTTTGATTTCGGGCCTTCCCTGATGAGTTACCCCACTCCTGCAGGGGAGATCATCCGGACATATCTGCCCTATACCCTGATCCTGTCGCTGACGACCACCATGATAGCCTGGATCATCGGCAATCTTATCGGCCTGCAGGCGGGATTCCGAAAAGACAAACGGTCCTCCAAAATTATGGAGGGGATCGCAATATGTCTTTATCCGGTTCCTTATTTTATTATCGCATTGATTCTGCAGATCGTATTTGCTTTTCTGCTGGGCTGGTTTCCCCTTCAGTCCAACATCAACTCCATGGGAGGCGTTACCTCGTATCTGGGCTCCCTTCTCCGGGCATCCGTTCTGCCTGCTGTTTCGATGCTGCTGGTGGGAACAGGGTGGTGGATCATATCCATGAAATCCCTTTCCGGTGCCACGGCAGAAGAGGATTTTGTACTGTATGCCCGCTACCGGGGGATTCCGGAAAAAATCATCGGCAGGAATTATGTTTTCCGCAATTCCGTTCTGACGCAGGTCACAGCGTTGGCAATGAGCCTCGGCGGAGTATTCAGCGGTTCCATCATGACCGAGATCATCTTTGGCTATCCCGGTGTCGGTACCTTGATTCAAAAGGCGATTCTGCAGTCGGACTACAATATGATTCTGGGCTGCATCACCATTTCCATTGTCGCCATTTCCCTGTCGACTTTGATTGTGGATCTGATTTATCCGTTCATCGACCCGCGGATTCGGTACAGTTGAGAGAGGAGGAACGGAGCACATGAAAAAGTTCTGGAAAAATGCGAATGGCCGCCTGAAGACTGGCATGGTGATGACAGCCTTCTTCCTGGTTCTTGGATTTGCATTGTATTATATTCCCCATGTCAATCCCTTCACCTACAACAGCTATCCGGGGAAGCTTCCGCCCTCCTGGCAGCACTGGCTGGGCACCACCAGCCTGGGGCAGGATATTTTCTGGCTGCTGATGGAGGCGATTCACAATTCGCTCCTGATCGGACTGATTGTTGCCCTGATTGGCACGGTTGTAGGGGTGTTTGTGGGACTGCTGGCAGGCTTTTCCGGCGGTGTGGTGGACCGTGTACTGACGGTTGTCACGGATACCTTTGTTGTCATTCCTTCCCTGCCCATCCTGATTCTGATGACCTCTCTGATGAAAGGAACCTCCACCGCTGTTCTGATGGCGCTGGTGCTGGCCATGTTTGCATGGGCCTGGCCCAGCCGTCAGATCCGTTCCATGGCTCTGACGATGAAGGAACGGGACTTTATTCAGACGGCGTGGTTTTCCGGGGAGGGTACGGTCCAGGTGATCCTGACGGAAATCCTTCCCTTTGCCCTGACGTGGTCGTTGTCCAATTTCATGAATGCGACCCTGTCCGCCATTGCCTCGGAATCCAGCCTTGCCGTCCTGGGCCTGTCCCCGGCAAACCTGATTTCCCTGGGCAACATGATCCAATGGGCCAGGGAACGCAACGCCATCTTTGCCGGGCAATGGTTCTGGATCGGCTCGCCCATCATGGCAACGGTACTGCTGTTTATCGGGCTGTTTCTATTGATTACAGGTTACAATGACTATCTGTCCAGGAAGAGAGGGAGGTAATATGCTGAAAATTGATCATCTGTCCACCTCTTATCGGACCATTGACGGAAAGGTGCATGTTGTCAGCAATCTGGACTTTACAATCCGGGACAACGAAATTTTTGGCATTGCAGGGGAATCCGGCTGCGGAAAATCGACGCTTCTGAAAGCCATCTATGATATTGTGGAGTTTCCGCTGGAGATTGACTCGGGCCGGGTTATCCTGAGCGGTGAAAAAGACGGCCGGTCCTTTTCCTGTGAATCCGGCGAAATCCGCAAAACCTGGTGGGATCGTATTTCCTATATTCCCCAGGCGGCTCAAAGTGTGCTGAATCCCATCACACGCCTGAAGGCTCAGTTTCTGGACTCCGTTCCCGAAAAAATCCGGGAGGAAGAATCCGACCGGCATATTCTCAGGCAGGTTGGCCAATACCTGGAGGAGCTGGACCTTTCCCCGGGCCTTCTGGACGCCTTTCCCTTTCAGTTGTCCGGCGGCATGCGCCAGCGGGTGATCATTGCCCTGGCTACCTTCCTGTCTCCCAATGTGGTGCTGGCGGATGAACCGACCACCGCCCTGGATGTCGTGGTGCAGCGCGGTATCCTGATGATGCTGATGCGTCTGCAGAAGCAGCTGAAGAATACCATCGTGCTGGTCAGCCATGACATGGGTGTCCACTATCAGGTGACTGACCGCATGGCCATTATGTATTCGGGAAGCTTCGTGGAGCTGGGCAAAACGGAGGATATTTTCCGAAGCCCGATTCATCCCTATACCACGATGCTGATTGGAGCACTGCCCCGGGTAGGGGACCGGGGACAGAAGGTCGGGATTCCGGGGCAGCCGCCTGCGCTGACCGATCCGCCTCCCGGATGCCGGTTTGCACCGCGCTGCCCTGAGGCGACAGAACGATGCCGCTGCGAGGCGCCGACTTTTCGGGAAGTGGAGCCCGGCCGTTTTGTGGCGTGTCACATGCGGGAAAAGGAGGTGGACTAAAAATGGGACAAAAATTGCTGGAACTGAAAGATGTCACAAAAATCTTCCGGATTGGCGGCATGCTGAGAGGAAAAAAGCTTGTGGCCGTAGACGAAGTTTCCCTTGCAATGGACTCCGATGAGCCGACCATCCTGTCGGTGGTCGGGGAATCCGGATGTGGAAAGTCCACCCTGTGCCGGATGATTTTGCGTATCTACAAACCGGACGGAGGGGATATTGTACTGGATGGCCATTCCTATTCCAATTCGAAGGAATGTGATCCCCGGCAGTTCCGAATGGAGGTTCAGCCGATTTTCCAGAATCCCTATGAGGCCTTTTCTGCACGCAAAAAAGTGGACACCTATCTGTTCAATACGGCACTCCGGCTGGGTATTGCAAAGGATCACAGGGAAGCGGAGGAACGAATCGATGAAACACTTCGCAGCGTTGGCATGTCCCTGGCCTCGGTAAGGGATAAATACCCCACTCAGTTTTCCGGAGGGGAGCTTCAGCGCATTTCAATTGCCCGGGCTCTGATTACGCGCCCAAAGCTGATTGTTGCAGACGAACCGGTTGCCGCCATCGATGCCTCCATGAAGATGAACATCGTCAACCTATTCCGGCAGCTGAAGGATCAGTATCAGGTTTCCTTTCTCTATATCACCCATGATCTTTCTACGGCCTATTACGTCTCCGATTTCATCGCCACTCTTTACCGCGGCTGTCTGGTGGAGTACGGTCCGGCCAGGGAGATCATGGAGGACCCGGCACATCCCTATACGGAGCTTTTGATGAATGCCGTACCACGGGTGGGGGGCAAATGGAAGGAGGAGATGGCAATGCCGGATACCGAGGATAAGGAATATGCCCTTTCCGCCTGCAAATTTGCTCCGCGCTGTCCCTATGCGACAAAGGAATGCCGGGAAAAACAACCGGAGATGACCGATTCGGATTCCAGGGGATCCCGGAAGGCAGCGTGCTGGCATCCCTTGATTTCCTGACGGTTCTGTGCTTCGGACTGCCTCTGAATTGTGTTTTTTCTGATTCACGGGGCTGTCCGGGGCGTTTTATTTTCCCGGATCCGGACACTTCCCATTCCTTTGTGGAAAAGCGGAAAAAATCAGCAATCCGCTTGAATCCTCCATGAGTTCCCTGTAGAATAGGGTTAGTGCATCAAGGATCGGGAAAGAAAGATTGGGAAAGAAAAAATGAAGTCCACAGATCGGGAAAGGAAGGTTGTTTCTATGCAGAAGGAAATATCTTTTGAGGAATTAAGGAAGTTTGAAAGCAGTTTTCAGGGCAGCCGTGCCAATCAGGTTGCCATGAATGCCGCATCCACCAACGGTGTGATCAAGGCAGCGACCAATCCGCTGGTATTTGGAAAAGTGCCGCATAATTTTTCCATCAGTCTGGAGCAGGGCGATATCACGGATCAGAAGCAGAGCGGCAGATGCTGGATGTTTTCCGCACTGAATACGATGCGGTATCGGATCATCAAAAAGCTGAATCTGAAGACATTTGAATTGTCCCAGAGTTATCCTTTGTTTTATGACAAGCTGGAAAAGGCCAATTATTTTCTGGAGAGCATCCTGGAAACGATGAAGGAAGAACGGGATGGGAGACTGATTGCCTTTTTGCTGTCCGAACCTATGAATGACGGCGGACAATGGGATATGCTGGTCAACCTGGTGAACAAATACGGCGTGGTTCCAAAATATGCTATGCCGGAAACGGTCAATTCCGAGAACACAAGGGAAATGGACGGTTTTTTGACCAAGCTGCTGCGTCAGTATGCCTGTGAACTGCGGGAAGGATACCAGGCCGGCAAATCCGTGGAAACCCTTCGGGAGGAGAAGAAGGGATATATGAATCATATCTATACGATTCTTTGTATCTGCCTGGGAGTGCCCCCCAAATCCTTTGACTTTGAAGCAAGGGGAGAAGACAAGATCTATATTTCCGACAAAAACATCACGCCGGTGGAGTTTTTCAAAAAATATGTGGATATGGATCTGGAGCAGTACATCAGCCTGATCAATGCTCCCACCGCCGACAAGCCATTTCATAAGACCTACACGGTTTCCTATCTGGGAAATGTGAAGGAAGGCCGACCTGTGAAGTACCTGAACCTGGAGCTGGCTCCGATCAAGGCAGCTGCCATTGCACAGCTGAAGGATAATGAGCCGGTATGGTTTGGCTGCGACGTGGGGCAGAGCAGTCTTGGAAAGAAAGGAATCCTGGATATGGATGCTGTTCGGGTGAACGATCTGTTTGATACGGAGTTCTCCATGAATAAGGCACAGAGACTGGATTATGGAGAAAGCCAGATGACCCATGCCATGGTATTTATGGGTGTGGATCTGGATGAGAAGGGAAATTCCACCCGGTGGAGAGTGGAAAACAGCTGGGGGAAGGAAACCGGGAAGGAAGGATACATGGTCATGAGCGACAAATGGTTTGATGAGTTCATGTATCAGGTTGTTGTGAACAAAAAATATCTGCCGGAAGCCATTCAAAAGGAATGGGAGCAGGAGCCGATTCCCCTGAAGCCCTGGGATCCCATGGGATCTCTGGCAAGATAGCTTTGACGAACTGCGCCGCAGGAAAACATCGCTGCAGCTGAAACTGACAGGAAAATCATTGACCCGCATCTTTACGCAGGAGGCGGGTCTTTTCATGCATTTTGTTCTGTGGATTTCATTTGGATCCCATTGAACGAAAATAAAGTCATATTTGCGGATACCCAAACATATCATAAAACAGATAAGCATCCTTGTTATTTTACAGAAATACGCCTTTTGCACTGAAAGGAAAAAGATATCCGAAAAGTTTTCGTAGAAGGAATGGGAAATTTTTCGGAAATTAGAGGAAATACAAGGAAGAAAGAGAATAAGTAATTGATTGAAGAGAATTAGAGTAGCGAAGCGGGAGCAATCAGGATAATTATGGGCTATAGAGGATATGATACCAGAGCAATCAGTCAGGTCATGTTACATGGGGGAGGGTTTTATATGGATGAGAACCAACGCTGTGTTACTGCCCTCGTTGAAATTTGTAAGGATTTTGTAAATTACCTGAATACCCTGAAAGAAAAAGGCATTTTGGATGAAGAAGAATATGAACAATATACGAAGAGAAAATATCAGTTCATTCATAAGATGGAAAAATGACCGAATCCTCGGCCATTTTTCCTTTTTTCTGCGAGCTTGTTTCTTTTCCCTGTTCTTATTTTTGTCCCATCGGCGATATCATCGTGGAAGTGCAGCGGATATTTTTGTATAATGGTTCATAGACAGATACTTAAATTCAGGGAGGTTGGGATATGCAGTACAAAAGCGATATTGAGATCGCGCAAAGCGTGAAGATGAAGCCGATCCGGGAAGTAGCAGCAGCCCTTGGGATCGGGGAGGATGACATGGAACCTTATGGCAGATACAAATGCAAGGTAAACAGCCTGGCTCTGACGGAGGACGGGATGGGAAACAACGGTCAGACAGGGAACAGCGAACCGGCAGGAAATGGCAGGCTGATCCTGGTGACTGCCATCAACCCGACTCCTGCCGGGGAAGGCAAGACCACCACGACCATCGGGCTTGGAGATGCCTTGCGAAAGCTGGGCAAAAAGGTTGTCCTGGCCATCCGGGAGCCGTCTTTGGGTCCGGTGTTCGGCATAAAGGGAGGAGCAGCCGGAGGCGGCTATGCCCAGGTTGTTCCCATGGAGGACATCAATTTGCATTTTACCGGGGACATGCATGCCATCAGCGCTGCCAATAACCTCCTGGCAGCCATGCTGGACAACCATATCTATCAGGGAAATAAACTGGATCTGGATGTACGGAAGATTACCTGGAAACGCTGTATGGACATGAACGACCGGCAGCTTCGGTTCCTTACGGACGGACTGGGCGGCAGGACCAATGGGGTTCCCCGGGAAGACGGATTTGACATCACGGCCGCATCGGAGATTATGGCAATTTTGTGCCTTTCCGGAGATATGGAGGATCTGAAGGCGCGGCTCGGGAAAATCGTAGTGGGCTATACAAGGGACGATCAGCCCGTTACGGCGGGACAGCTGAAAGCGGAGGGTGCCATGGCCGCCCTGCTCCGGGATGCGATAAAACCCAATCTGGTTCAGACACTGGAGCATACCCCGGTTTTTGTTCACGGCGGACCATTTGCCAATATTGCCCATGGATGCAGCAGTATCGCAGCAACCCGGATGGCAATGCAGCTGGGGGATTATGCTGTGACAGAAGCCGGTTTCGGTGCAGATCTGGGAGCGGAGAAGTTTCTGGACATCAAATGCCGCATGGGCGGTCTGAAGCCGTCTGCCGTCGTCATTGTAGCTACGGTCCGGGCCCTGAAGCTGCACGGAGGGGCACAGAAGGATGCTCTGGGAAAAGAGGATCTCAGCGCATTGGAAAAAGGGATTCCCAATCTGCTCAAGCATATTGAAAACATTACGGTGAAGTTTGGCCTGCCGGCGGTGGTGGCCGTCAACCGTTTTCCCACGGATACGGAGGCGGAGCTTCGCTTTGTGGAGGACCGGTGCAGGGAGCGGAAGGTCCCTGTGGCTCTGTCGGAGGTCTGGGCAAAGGGAGGAGAAGGAGGCATTCAGCTGGCAAAGGAGGTACTCCGGCTGGCAGATGGGAAAGGCAGCAATGGGTTCCATTTCCTCTATCCGGATGAAATGCCGCTGAGGAAGAAGATGGAAACCATTGCCGGAGGAATCTACGGAGCAGACGGTGTGGACTATGCCCCCGCTGCGCAAAAGGAGATCGACCGGCTGGAATCCCTGGGATTTGGCAGGCTTCCTGTCTGCATTGCCAAGACACAGTACTCCCTTTCGGACGATGCGAAGAAACTGGGCCGGCCAAAAGGGTTCCGCATTACCGTTCGGAATGTGAAGGTATCCGCAGGAGCCGGCTTTGTTGTCGCGCTGACCGGGGACATTATGACCATGCCTGGACTGTCCCGGGTGCCTGCGGCGGAGAAGATCGACGTCAGCCCGGCAGGGGTGATTTCCGGTTTGTTCTGATTTGTTCTGATTGAAAATATATTCTCGGGAGGGAAAACGGTTATGATGGAGAAAAGCTGCAGGGAATTTCTTGACATGCTGGCCTCCCGGGCACCGGTTCCGGGAGGAGGCGGGGCTTCCGCTCTGGCAGGTGCTCTGGGCATGGCTTTGGGCAGCATGGTGGGAAATCTTACATTGAATAAGAAAAAATATGAAAATGTGCAGGATGATATTCAGGGAATCCTTGGCAGGGCTAATGCGCTGCAGCAGGAGCTGCTTGTCCTGGTGGAAAAGGATGGGGAGGTTTTTGCACCGCTTTCCAGGGTGTATGGCCTTCCCAGAGGAACAGAGGAAGAAAAGAAAATCCGGGAGGAGGAAATGGAAGCCGCATTGGAGAATGCATGCAGTGTTCCCATGGAGATCATGGAAAAATGCCTGGGATGCATCGATCTGCATGAGAAATTGTCTGAAAAAGGGACCGGAATAGCCATCAGTGATATCGGCGTAGGCGTATTGCTCTGTAAATCGGCCCTGATGGGAGCGCAGCTGAACGTCCAGATCAATACTTCCTCCATGAGGAACAGGCCCTGTGCGGAAGAGTTGAATGCCAGGGCGGCCCGGATGATGGAGTCCGGTGTCCGAAAAGCGGATCTGGTTTATCAGAGGGTGGAGAAACGAATTGTCGGCTGACCGGTGCGAAGGAGGGAACGCAGTGATTCTGAAAGGTTCTGAGGTATCCCGGGCCATGAAGGATCGGGCAGCAGCCGATGTGGACAGGCTGAAGAGAAAAGGGGTCTTTCCTCATCTGGCGCTGGTCCGTCTGGGAGACCGGCCGGATGACCGGATCTATGAGCGATCTGCCATAAAAAAATGCGAAGGGTGGGGCATCCGGTGTACTGTCTTTTCTTATCCGGAAGACACATCCCAGGAGAAATTGATCCGGGAAATCAAAAAGCTCAATCAGGACGCATCGATTCACGGGATTCTGGTTTTCCGGCCCCTGCCCCGGCACATGCGGGAAGAGACCGTACAATATGCCATGGATCCTGAAAAGGATGTGGACTGCTTCAGTCCTGTCAATGTAGCAAAGGTCTTTGAAGGGGATGGCAGCGGATTTGCGCCCTGTACGCCGGAGGCGGTGCTGGAAATCCTTGACTTTTATCGGATTCCCATAGAGGGGAAAAACATTGTGATCGTAGGCAGGAGCATGGTGGTGGGAAGACCGGTTGCCATGCTCCTGCTTCAGAGGCACGGCACGGTTACTATCTGCCACACCCGGACAGCGAACCGGTCAGAGATTTGCCGGAATGCCGAACTTCTTGTGGCGGCTGCCGGCAGGCCCGGCCTCATTACATCAGACGATGTCGGGCAGGGGGCAGCTGTGATAGATGTGGGGACAAATGTGGATGAAAGAGGGAATCTCTGCGGAGATGTATGTTTTGACGAAGTCCGCGCAAAAGCGGGATTCCTTACTCCGGTGCCGGGAGGCGTGGGTACGGTTACCACATCGGTCCTGGCAAGGCATGTTGTGCAGGCAGCAATGAAGGCCTGCGGCGAAAACCGATAACCGCACCGGGAAAGTATTAAAACGATAGAATTTAAAGATTTGTCTTGTTCTTATGATAAAAAAGCTGATATTTGAAAGGCAATAAATGTTAAACTTTGAAAGGAAATCTGTAAAGGCATAGTAACTTTAGTTTCGTATGGGCATTGTTAGCGTAAAGTTACCGTAGGGATTAAGAGTAATAAATTACCATAAGGATTGAAAAGAAGGCGACATCCTGCTAAAATATTGATCATCACAAAAATATTAAGAAAGGGTGTCACCTTCCATGTACAGTATACAAGATTTTAACGAGTTTGCAAGAAAAACAGAAAATAAGGTAAGAGAATTTTTAAGGGAAGGTAAGGATCTGGCAGAACTGACTCTGGGGCTGCAGGAGGATCTGTTTGAACTTGGTCGGAATATACTGGTGGAGACTCTTGAGGGGATGGATGAACAGCTTCGAAAGTCCGGGGTCAGGAAAAACAATTGGGAGATTGTCAGGAAAGATGAGACAGGGATCTTAACGACCTTTGGAACGATCAAGTATAATAGAACGTATTTTAAGCCAAAGAGTGGTGGCAAAAGGAAATATCTCGTTGATGAGCTTGTTGGTCTTAAGCCACATGACAGAGTGAGTGCAGATGTGGTGATCAATGTGGTGGAAGAGGCCATAGACAGCAGCTACAGGAAAGGTGGAGAAAGAGCCGGATATATGGATGAAATAAGCAAGCAGGCTGTTATGGATAAAATACATAACCTTGAGATCAGCGAACATGAGCATAAGGTGGACAAGAAGAGGGATGTCAGGATACTGTATGTTGAAGCAGATGAAGATCATGTTTCCCTGCAGGGAGAAGACGATAAAAGCAAGATAGCTATGCCCAGGCTGGTTTATGTTCATGAAGGCGTAGATCCCGAAAAAAGCAGCCAAACAAGGACCAGGCTTAAAAACGTTAAATATTTTGGCGGCATGTATGATGAGAGTGAGGATCTGTGGCTGGAGGTCATAGAATATATAGACAAGCAGTACAACATGGATTTCATTGAAACCATATACCTTTCCGG
The DNA here is from genome assembly GCA_038396605.1 of Eubacteriales bacterium mix99. Lineage (NCBI taxonomy): Bacteria > Bacillati > Bacillota > Clostridia > Eubacteriales > Eubacteriales bacterium mix99. The sequence continues at coordinate 752,534 of CP121690.1, read as the reverse complement.
GGATGGGGCATCATGGATTAAGGCCGGGCTTGACTGGATTCCCAAAAGCAAGTTTGTGCTGGACAATTTTCATCTTAAGAAATATATGATAACTGCGACTGCACACTTAAACGATGGAGACATCTATCAGGAGTTGAAGGATGCATTGGATTGGCCGGACAAGGACATGGTCAAGGATGTTTTCAAGAAGATCCTCAAACGAACGGTTTCCAAAACGAAGAGGAAGGCAGTTAAGGATGCCAGACGGTACATATTGAATAACTGGCATGGAATAGAAATAAAGGCTGATAAGGACTATGAACTGATAGGATGCAGTGCCGAAGGTCATATAAGCCATGTGTTTTCAAGCAGGCTAAGCAGCAGGCCTAAGGGATGGTCTGAAAAAGGTGTTGCCAGGATGTCCAAACTTATCGTATATAAGAAAAATGGCGGCAGGATCTATGACCTGGTTATGGCACAGAAGCTTAAGGAGAAGGAGAACAGGAAACATGAATTGCAGGATGAATTAATCAAGGAAGTAAGGAAATCATCAGAAAGCAGATATGCTGGTTCATGGAGTAGCAGCCCAACTGTAATTACCATGGGGAAAAAGACAGGGCTGTTTAATGAGATGAGGAGTATGGCCGGAATACGCTATTAGGCCCTTCATAAAGCTCGTTATGGCGTTTTTAATAGCCGGGACGACATAGATCAAGCGTTTATGCCGCGAAAGCTGCTTGATAACGAGAAGTCGGTGTGGTAGCATTGAGGTACGGCAGCAACCGCTCCAAAGCCTATCCCGCTGTTAGAGATGGCTGCTGCCGACATCTGCCGTAAGCCACACCGGCAGAGGCTCGTTGTCAAGCAGATCGTGGAATAAATGCAGCTGACAAGATTGATTGCTGTTAAAATTAATGAAATCAATCAAGACCACTGTTGCTAGTAAGAATATTTCAGGATGTCTCTATTCTTTCTTTCCCTACAGTAAATTGACGCTATCATGGGCATTTGTGGAATTGATTAATCCCACGATTTTTGATAAAATGCGGTATGGCCTGTTTTCGGACAAGATCCGGAGAATTTATGAAGGAAAGCCTGCAGCCTGCTGCAGGTTATTGATACAGGAAACCGGAAGGAAGGTACGGATATGACAGATAGGATCAAAGTTGGAATAGTCGGTTACGGAAACCTCGGAAGGGGAGTGGAGTGTGCTCTGAGCCGATGCCCGGACATGGAGTTCGTCGGTGTATTCACCCGCAGGCCGCCGGATACGGTACCGCTTTTGGACAAAAGCAGGAAAGCCATGCCGGTGGAGGAAGCAGAAAATATGCGGGGACAGATTGATGTTATGATCCTCTGCGGGGGATCTGCTGTTGATCTGCCGGAGCAGGGACCGTATTTCGCATCCCGGTTCCATACGGTGGACAGCTTTGATACCCATGCGAAGATACCGGAGTATTTTGACAGCATGAATCAGGCAGCCGGAAAGACCGGACACATCAGCATTCTGTCCGTCGGATGGGACCCGGGTTTGTTTTCCATCAACCGGATGATGTCGGAGGCGATTCTTCCGGAAGGTAGGAACTATACTTTCTGGGGCAGGGGGATCAGCCAGGGACATTCTGATGCCATTCGGAGGATAAAGGGCGTCCGGGATGCCAGGCAATATACCGTTCCCGTGGATGAGGCCGTCAGACGGGTCCGCAGCGGGGAGGATCCGGATCTTGCGGTCGGAGACATGCACCGAAGGGAATGTTATGTGGTTGCTGAAGAAGGAGCGGACCGGGCACGGATTGAGAAGGAAATCCGGACGATGCCCTATTATTTTGACAAATACGAGACAAAGGTTACCTTTCTGACAGAAGAGGAATTGAAGAGGGATCATTCTGCCATGCCCCACGGTGGATTTGTGATTCGAAGCGGGAAAACCGGCAGAAACAATGAGTCCAGACAGATCATGGAATATTCCCTGAGCCTGGAGAGCAACCCGGAGTTTACTTCCAGCATATTGGTTGCCTATACCAGGGCAGCCTGTCGGATGAGTGCGGAAGGACAGACCGGCGCCCGTACCGTTCTGGACGTGCCGCCGGCTTACCTGTCTCCGAAAACCGGGGCAGAGCTTCGGAAAAAGCTTCTTTAATAAAAAATCAGGGGTGTTGGATTTGAAGGCAATTATTCTGGCCGCCGGCTATGCGACACGGCTGTATCCCTTGACGCTGGATACGCCGAAGGCACTTTTAAAAGTTGGCGGAAAACCGATTTTGGATCATATATTGGACAATGTGGAGGGGATCCAGGCAGTGGATGAAGTCCACGTCGTAACCAACCGTAAATTTATCCGTCAGTTTGCGGATTGGAAGGCCCGGGAAAGGCGGGATCTGCCTATAACGATTTACGATGACGGAACAACAGAGGAGGATAAAAGGCTGGGTGCCCTGGGGGACCTGCAGTTTGTTCTGGACCGTGCCGGCATTTCCGACGATATTATCGTATTGGCGGCAGACAATCTCATGGATTTTTCCCTTTCCAATTTCTACACATATTATCGAAAAGTAAATGGTTCCTGTGTCTGTGTCAAGGAAGTAAAGCCTCATGAACTGGCGAAAATGGGCATTGTACTGATGGACGAAAATGACCGGATCTATGATTTTGAAGAAAAGCCGAAAAATCCGAAGTCTCATATCGGAGCGTTTGCGGTATATATCTATAAGAGGGAAACGGCGAAGCTGCTGAAGGACTATCTGAAAGAGGGTAACAATCCGGATGCGCCCGGCAATTTTCCTGCCTGGCTTTGCCGGAGGGAGCCGGTTTACGGGTATGTCTTTCAGGGGCAGTGTTATGATATCGGCACGCCGGATGCCTATGGGGAAGTACAGGAATTATATCGGGTAGAACAGGAATGACGGAAAGGAATCCTGCAGTGGATCCTGCGTTTATGGAGCAGGCATTGGCAGAGGCGCAGAAAGCCTTTCAGCTGGATGAAGTCCCCATTGGTGCCGTTGTGGTAAAGGATGGGATGGTGATCGGCCGCGGATTCAACTGCAGGGAAAGGGGAAAGGATCCCACCCTGCATGCAGAAATGGTGGCGATCCGCCGTGCTTCTGCCGCTCTGGGCGGCTGGCGTCTGACAGGCTGTGATCTGTACGTTACCATCGAGCCTTGTCCCATGTGTGCCGGTGCCATCCTGCAGGCACGGATCCAAAGGGTGATTTTCGGATCCAGGGACCCCAAGGCAGGCTGCGCCGGCAGTCTCTGTAATCTGCCGGAGGATCTACGGTTCAATCATCGGGCGGAGGTCGTGGAAGGCATTCTGGCAGAGCCCTGTTCCCGGATCATGAAAGATTATTTCAGACAAAAACGGAATGCATGAAGGCTTAAGCTATGAATCAGGCTATGATTTTCAAAAGTTGTGCCCCGTTTTTTCTCATGTTATAATAGTCTAAGATGTTTTGAAGGGAGTTGTTTCAATGGGTCGAGGGGGTGCGTCTCGGGGAGGCGGCGGAAGTTCAGGTGGCGGACGAAGTTTTGGCGGCGGAGGCGGAGGCCGCAGCTTTGGCGGACGCAGCGGCTCAAGCGGCTATAACCGCGGCGGCTCGGGCGGTTTCAACCGCGGCGGATCCGGGAATCCATTTGGCGGGTTCGGATCTTCCCCGCATTGGAATTCCAGCGGCATGGGCCCTGCCTTTTTTGGATATGAGATGGGGAGAAGGAGCGGCAGGAGAAGACGCGGGCCATTTTTTCACCGGAGTGGTCCTGGCTGCCTTACCGTACTCATTGCGCTTATCGTGGCAGTGGTTCTCATCACTTCCTTACCAGGCCAAAGCAACAATAATAATACAGACTCTTTCGGGCAGATAACAGCTTCCACTGTGAAGCGCGAACCTTTGCCGAAAGGGGCAGTTACGGAAACAGGTTATTATACAGACGAACTGGACTGGATTGGAAATCAGACAACCCTGACCGCCGGCCTGAAGAATTTTTATAAGAAGACCGGGGTACAGCCTTATCTGTATATTACGGATACGATCGACGGAACGCATGCCCCTTCGGACGATCAGGTGGAGCAGTTTGCAAACAGCACCTATGAGTCCCTGTTCTCTGACGAAGCGCATTTGCTGGTGATTTTCTTTGAATACGAAGACACGTATCATACCTGGTATCTGGCCGGCAGCCAGGCGAAGACCGTCCTGGATCAGGAGGCCATGGATATCCTTCTGGATTATATCGACCGATATTATTATGATCAGGATCTGACGGATGATCAGATGTTTTCCAAAGCCTTTGACAAAGCAGGGGAACGGATTATGTCCGTTATGACATCACCGTGGGTCCCGGTACTCGTTGTTTTAGGCATTCTGGCTGTTCTGACAGTTGCGTTTTTCTGGTGGCGCAGTTATAAAAAACAGAAAAACAAGGAAGCCGAAGATACCGAGAAAATACTGCATACCCCCCTTGAGACTTTTGGAAGCGGGGAAGCGGAAGAACGGGCAAAAAAATATGATAAATAAAGGAGAATCGGAATCACTATGGGAATGTTATCAAGATTTGGGGACATTATTTCTTCCAATGTTAACGCATTGCTGGACAAAGCGGAGAATCCCTCCAAAATGGTTGACGAATACCTCCGGAAGGCCAACAAGGATCTGGCTGACGTAAAAAGGGAAACGGCAGGGGTTATGGCAGAGGAAACCCGTACCAAACGACTGGTGGATGAAAATGCGGCTTCCGTGGCCAAATATGAGGGTCTTGCAAAGAAAGCGCTGATGGCTGGAAATGAAGACGATGCAAGAGTATTTCTGGCAAAGAAGCAGGAGCTGGAAAGTGCCGGTGCCGGTCTGCAGACCGCTTATGACGCTGCTCATGTGAATGCCGCGAAGATGCGGGATATGCACGACAAGCTGGTAAAGGACATCAATGATCTGAATGCCCGTCGGCAGGCCATCGCTGCCAAGGTTTCCGTGGCAAAAACGCAGGACAGGGTAAACAAGCTGGGAGCCGGTGCAGACAAAATGAAGGGAACGATGGGAGCCTTTAGCCGGATGGAAGAAAAAGCGAACCGCATGATGGACGAGGCAAACGCTGCAAGCGAATTGGACGAACAGCCGGCTGATGAGGCACAGACCCTGGAGGAAAAATATAAAAGCGTTGATACAAACGCATCCGTGGAAAATGAACTGGCTGCCCTGAAAGAAAAACTGGGTATGGACAAGGATCAAAAATAGTCTATCATCAGGTAATTGCAGGAGGAACCCATGATAAAGCAAAGCCAGCAATGGCTGATATAAAAGGAGTCCGGAGCGGCTGTCTTTCAGACGAACCGTTTCGGACTTTTTTGTACTGCGTATTTTCCTTCGTATCTGTATGGCTTTTCCAGACCGGAATGTTCTTCAGGCTGGATGGACGGCATCGGCTGTATTGGACCGTGTCAGGTTTTTCATCCAGTTGAACCGGTTGACCTTGATCACGGCGACGAAGCATTTTAAAATCTGATCGGATTTCAGACAGGCAAAGACCACCCAGGCCGGAGCACTCAGGGACGCAGCAATCAGTGCCGAGGGCAGCACCACACATAATACGAAGAAGGTATCGTTTTTGAAGATGAACGAAATATCTCCGCCGCATTTCACTAATCCAAAGAGACAGGGCGCCTGGTATCCGCGGCCGACGGTGGTGACGGACAGGACACGGATCAGAAGGGTGGCTTCCCGGGCAGCTGCCGTGCTGATGCCGCCGCCGAATACACCGGAATAAAGATGGATAAAAGGTTTGCTGAGCCCTGCCACCAACGCTCCCGAGAGCAGGCCGACAAACAGGAAAATCACCTGGGTGGTTCGGGCATATTCCTTCATGAGATCGTATTTTCCGGCTCCCACCGTTTTGCCGGTAAGGATGCCGACTGCGGATGACAAGCCGTTGATGGCGATGTAGGCGAGGGTATCCATGGTATTGGCGACGGATACCGCCGTGGCAACGGAAGCGCCAAAGAAATGTCCGAAGATGATGGAATTTCCCATCAGATTTACGCTCCATATCAGTTCGCCTGCGATGAGGGGCAGTCCGTAATGGAAAAAGTCATGCAGAAGCGTCCGGTCAAACCGTCGCATATCAGAAAGCTGAAGCTTGAGCTTTTTATCAAATACAAAAACATAGACAATAATCCCAGCCGCTTCGATGACACGCCCGATCAACGTGGACAGTGCCGCGCCGAATACGCCCCATCCAAGGCCGTAGATAAACACGCCGTTCAGGGAAACATCCACTGTCAGGGAGAGGAGGGAAATCGTCATGCCGATGGAGGTGGTTTCCACTGAACGCATGGCACTGAGCAGCGCCTGGGTAACACAGAAGAAAAGATAGGACAGGGCAACGGTCCGCAGGTATACGATGCCTTCCCGGGCGACTCCCGGCTCGGAGGTAAAAATAGCGATCACCGTGCCGGGGAACAGCAGACAGACCAGAGATACGACTGCGCCGACGATAAGGGAGAGGCGTACTCCGATGGCGATAATGCTTTTGATGTTGGCGACATCTTTCTTCCCCCAGTATTGGGCGGAGAGAATCAGGATGACTCCGCTGATGCCGCTGGTGAACATCTGTACAAAGGTGTTGATCTGGCTGGCAAAGTAAACACCGGATACCGCTTCGTCCCCCAGGGAGCTGACCATCAGGTTGTCCGCAAAGGAGGAGAGGAAGGCAATCAGGCCCTGGGCTGCCACCGGCAGGGCAAGGGTGATCAGGCTTTTGTAATAGGAACGGTCCCGGGTCAGAATCTGTGTCATAACGGGACTCCTCCCTTTGGAATCTCCTGATGATTGTCCTGCCTTCTGTCCGGCATGGTAATACCCATTTTCTTCATCTCCCATAAAATTTCAGCTGGTTTGTATCAATACAATAAACTACACAACAATTTCTTATTATATGCTTTTTGCTGTGCCTGTTCAACGAATTCAACGAAAGATATTCGAATCATTCCGTTTTGATGTTTTGATTCCATTCGCAGACAGATACAGACGTGATATACTTATGTCTGAATCAATCCATTTCATGAAAGGGGTTACAGGAATGAAAAAGGTACTTTTGCTGGGCGATTCCATTCGCATGGGATACGACGATTATGTGCGGGACTTGCTCAAAGGGGAATGTGAAGTGATTTATTCGGAAGATAACGGACGCTTTGCTTCCTATACTCTGTGGCAGGCCAATCAGCTTTTCAGGGAATACGGGCGGTTTGACATTGTGCACTGGAATAACGGGTATTGGGATATGAACGTGGAGCCTCCGATGAAGGAAGCCATACATCCCGTTGACGAATACGTTCATTTCCTGAAAAGAATTATCCATGAGATCCGTCAAAACGGAGCAAGGATTATATTTGCCACAACGACCCCAATAGCGGAGAAGGGGTCCTCTCCGGACAACACCGGTACCGGAGTGGAAATCAATTATGAAAACAGTTGGGTACAGAAGTATAATGACGCTGCAAAACAGCTGATGGCACAGGAGCATATCCCGGTGAACGATCTGTATGCCCTGATGCGGAAGGACCGGAACTGCTGTAAATGTCCGGACGGACTTCACCTGACGGAGGAAGGATACCGGTTGTGCGCAAAGCAGGTGGCGGGTATGATTCGAAAAGAGCTTGCACTTCGCTGAGAGCTTTTTACCACCTTTTTTTGATTGGTTTAAGGGCTTGAAACTCTCTGCTGACTCAGGGAGCTTCTTTTTTTGTGCCTTTTTACACAGATTTTACATTCCATGCATTCGGCTTATATTTTCCTCCCGTATGATGATTCTGTAAGAAAAAGAATGGGGGGAAAGGGAAATGAAAAAATTTTTTGTTATGGTATTGCTTTGTGCAGTTCCTGCGTTTTCGCTGTTTGGGTGCGCAGACAATACGACTACGGAAGGCTCGGCATTTGATAACGGCAGGGAGATCAGCGTGGTATCCAGAGAGGATGGTTCCGGTACGCGCAGTGCCTTTATTGAACTATTTGGCATGGAGGAAAAGAACAGCGATGGATCCAGGAAGGATAAAATGACCCGGGAAGCCGTCATCGCGAAACAGACGGATGTCATGATGACAAACATCGCCGGGGAAAAGTACGCCATCGGCTATCTGTCATTGGGATCACTGAACGATACGGTCCAGGCAGTACAGATTGACGACGTGGATGCATCCGCCGCGAATATCAAGAACGGAACGTATGCCGTCGCCCGTCCTTTTTATATCGCAACAAAAGGGGAGCCCACCGGACCTGCAAAGGATTTTATCAGCTTTATTCTGTCTGCGGAAGGGCAGAAGGTCATTTCGGACAGCTATATTGCCATGGACGACCACGCTCCGGCATACGCAGGCAATCCGTTATCCGGGAAAATAACAGTAGCCGGATCGTCCTCTGTGACGCCGGTTATGGAAAAGCTGAAGGAAGCGTATGAGAAGATCAATCCGGATACAACAATCGAAATTCAGCAGAGTGATTCCACTGCCGGCATGACAGCTGTGATGGAAGGAACATGCGATATTGGCATGGCCAGCAGGGAACTGAAGGACAATGAGCTCACTGAGCTTATGCCGGAGAAAATCGCCCTGGATGGTATTGTGGTAATCGTGAACAAGGCAAATCCCATATCCACCCTTACCACGGATCAGGTAAAACATATCTTTACGGGTGAAGCCGCCAAATGGAGCGATGTCGGTGAAGAAAGGGATCTCAATGAATAAGTGGAAAGAGAAGGGAATGAGCGCCGTGTTCTTTGCAGCGGCACTTGCATCCATATTGGCGGTGGGGCTGATTTGTTTCTTTTTGCTGGCAAATGGGATTCCCGCTATAAGGAAAATCGGGCTGCTGAATTTCCTTGGAGGAACCGAATGGTCACCTACGGATACCCCTCCGGAGTTCGGCATCCTTCCGATGATTCTTGGAAGTCTGTATGTAACGGCGGGAGCCATTCTGACCGGCGTTCCCATTGGCCTGCTGACTGCCGTTTTCCTTGCCTGTGTCTGCCCGAAAAAGCTGTATCAGGTCATGAAGCCAGGGGTGGAGCTGCTTGCCGGAATCCCTTCCGTGGTATATGGATTCTTTGGCATGGCGGCGATCGTGCCGCTGACCGGAAACAGCATTCTTTCAGCCTGTATTTTGCTGGGGATTATGATCCTGCCGACGATTGTCGAAGTTGCGGAAAGCGCACTGCGTGCTGTGCCGGCATTGTATTACGAGGGGGCATTGGCTCTTGGAGCGGGACATTACCGCAGTGTATTCCGTGTGGTGCTCCCTGCGGCAAAGTCCGGTGTCCTGGCCTCGGTTGTACTGGGAATAGGCCGCGCCATCGGAGAAACCATGGCGGTTATCATGGTGGCGGGAAACCAGGCGCGTATGCCGGTGTCCCTGATGAAAGGCGTGAGGACCCTCACGGCAAATATCGTTGTTGAAATGGGGTACGCTTCCGGGCTGCACCGTGAGGCTCTGATCGCCACGGGCGTTGTCCTGTTTGTATTCATTCTGATCATCAATCTGACCTTTTCCGTTTTGAAAGGGAGGGAAGGAAAATGAAAAAGCAGATGGTTCAGGAATGCTTTATGAAGGCCATTACATGGGCAGCCGCTCTGATCACTGTGGGCATACTGTTATTTCTGGTGGGTTTCATTCTTGTCAGGGGGATTCCGTATCTGAAGCCGTCACTTTTTTCCTTTCATTATAACAGTGAAAATGTATCCCTGATGCCGGCGCTCCTTTCAACGATACTCATGACGCTTCTTTCCCTGGTGATAGCGGTGCCTCTGGGTGTATTTGCCTCCATCTATCTTTCGGAGTATGCCAGGAAAGGCAGCAGGGCCGTATCGGTCATCCGTGTCACGGCAGAAACCCTCTCCGGGATTCCTTCCATTTTATATGGCCTGTTCGGGATGCTGTTTTTTGTCACACAGCTTGGCTGGGGATTTTCGCTGCTTGCCGGGGCGTTTACCCTTTCCATTATGATCCTGCCGCTGATCATGCGGACCAGCGAGGAAGCACTTCAGGCGGTACCTGATCTGTACCGGGAAGGATCCTATGGGCTGGGAGCCGGCAAGCTGTGGACGGTCTTCCGGATTGTGCTGCCCGCCGCCATACCGGGTATTTTTGCGGGGATCATCCTTGCAATCGGGCGTATTGTGGGGGAGACGGCAGCCCTTATCTATACGGCCGGAACAGTGGCGCAGATTCCTTCCAGTCCGATGATGTCCGCACGTACCCTGTCAGTCCATATGTACGCACTGTCCAGTGAAGGGCTTCACACGAATGAGGGTTATGCAACGGCTGTGGTACTTCTGGCGGTGGTCGTCCTCATCAATACGCTTTCTTCCAGAATTGTCAAAAGGATTGGAGGGACTATATGAACTGTTTTACGATTGAGAACCTGAATCTGTACTATGGAACATTTCAGGCGCTCCGCAACGTTGATCTGTCGGTGGAAGAGAAGAATATCACCGCCCTGATCGGGCCTTCCGGCTGCGGAAAATCCACTTTTTTAAAAACGCTGAACCGAATGAACGATTTGGTGGAAGACTGCAGGATCACCGGAAGCATCCGACTTTTCGGCGACAATATTTACAATGGAATGGATGTCAATCTGCTGCGCAAGCGGGTAGGCATGGTGTTTCAAAAGCCTAATCCGTTTCCCATGAGCGTGTACGACAACATTGCCTTTGGTCCCCGTACGCATGGCATCCGATCCAGGTATCAGCTGGATGAAATTGTGGAAAAATCCCTGCGGGGTGCAGCCATATGGGAGGAGGTAAAGGACCGGCTGAAAAAGTCCGCTCTGGGACTGTCCGGCGGACAGCAGCAGCGGCTCTGTATTGCCAGGGCGCTGGCTGTTTCCCCGGAAGTGCTGTTGATGGACGAGCCGACCAGTGCGCTGGATCCCATTTCCACCGGAAAAATAGAGGAACTGATGCTGACGCTGAAAGAACATTATAGTATAATGATTGTAACGCATAATATGCAGCAGGCAGCCAGAATCAGCGACAAAACAGCATTTTTCCTTCTCGGGGAAGTAATCGAATACAATGATACAGAGAAAATGTTCTCCCTGCCGCAGGATAAGCGGACGGAAGCCTACATTACCGGGAGGTTCGGATGATAATGATGAGAAGCGGGCTTGATGGGCAGTTAGCTGCCCTGAACAACAGTATGATAGAGATGGGCGCCATGATTGAGCATGCCATCTCCGGTGCGACCAGAGCCCTTGTGGAGCAGGATGTGGCCCTTGCCGACGAGATTCGCAGCAACGATGGGATCATTGATGAGAAGGAAAGGGAGATCGAAAGCCAGTGCATGAAGCTTCTGATCAGTCAGCAGCCTGTGGCACGGGATTTACGGCAGATTTCGGCTGCGCTGAAAATGATTACGGATATGGAACGGATCGGGGATCAGGCAGCGGATATCTCTGAAATCTGCGGTTATCTTGCGGGGCAAACCTACATCAAAAAGCTGGAACATATCTCGCAGATGGCCAATGCGACCATTAAAATGGTTACCGGCAGCATAGATGCCTATGTCCGGAAAGATCTGGATCTCGCCAGGTCAATTATTGAGTATGATGATGTGGTGGATGATCTTTTTGTGCAGATCAAGCGGGACCTGATCATCTTGGTGCATGAGGATGCGGGGAACGGGGAGCAGGCATTTGATCTGATGCAGATTGCGAAATACTACGAGCGTATTGGCGATCATGCCACCAATATTGCCGAGTGGGTTATTTATTCCCTTACGGGCAAACATGTAGGAAAAGAAGCATGAAATAAACGGAAGAATAAAAGCGGGAGAATAAAAACGAAAGGGCGAAATGAAAAAATAAAAATGATAAAAGTAAGAATGATAAAAGTGGAAACAAAAATTTGAAGAATAACAGCGGTGATCGAAAACAAGGGCACGGGAGGGATACGGAGTGCAGGAAGGGAACGCAATGCAGAATATTTTCGTGGTGGAGGATGACGACAGCATACGGGAAATGATGATTTATACACTTCATGCGGCAGGATTTGAAGCCACCGGCTTTGCAGTGGGGGACGACATTTTTCCTGCGCTGGAACAAGAACTGCCCGCTCTTGTTCTGTTGGACATTATGCTGCCCGGAAGCGACGGCATCTGCATTTTGAAAAGAATCCGGCAAACCGGAAAATACAGGGACATCCCAGTGATCATGCTGACCGCCAAAGGCAGTGAAATGGATCGTATCAGGGGCCTGGACCTGGGGGCGGATGATTATATCACCAAGCCTTTTTCTGTTATGGAAGCCCTTGCACGCGTGAAGGCGGTACTCCGCAGATATCAGGCAGGGAAAAGCGATCCAAAGGAGCGGCAGGTCGGTTCCATCCGGCTGAGTCCCGACCGGCGCACGGTAAAGGTGGGGGGCAGGGAAATTTCCCTTACCTATAAGGAATTTGAGCTGCTGCAGTATATGATGATAAATGAAGACATCGTACTGAGCCGTGACAGGTTGCTGGAGCAGGTCTGGGGCTTTGATTACAACGGGGAAAGTCGTACAGTGGATATGCACATCCGGTCGCTTCGCCAGAAGCTGGGGGAAGCCGGGAATGCCATAAAAACCGTACGCAATGTAGGATATAAGATTGGAGGATAGGAATTTGAGAAAACGGATATTCCGGCAGATGGCAGGACTGGTGACTCTTGGAATCCTGCTTGTCTCCATGGTGCTCTGTATCCTTTTCTATCATCGGCTGTCTTCCCAGGCCTGTGCCGATTTGCAGGAACGTGCGCAGATGTTTGAAAAGGATGATTCCGGGAGGGCTTTTCATTATCTCAGGCAGGTCCGGCCTGAAGATATGCGTGTGAGTCTTATTTCGCAGAAGGGTGTGGTCTTATTTGACAATATGGTCCGTTCCGGAAATCTGGGGGATCATCTGGGCCGGGAGGAGATAGAAGAAGCGTTGTCCATGGGGCATGGGGAGAGCCGCCGTTTTTCCGACACCCTGGGAACGGAAACCTATTACTATGCCATCCGGCTGTCGGATGATTCCGTTCTTCGAACCGCGAAGACCATCCACAGCATCGGCGGCATGTTTTCCGATATCCTGCCGGGAACCGCTGCAGTTGTCCTGCTGTTTATCCTCATTGGATATTTTACGTCCAGGCGGCTTGCACAAAGGGTGGTGGAGCCGATCAATCAGGTGGACCTTTCTGCAGATCCTCCGGACGTTCCCTATGACGAACTGGCCTCCTTTGCCAGGGCAATTGCGGAGTATCGGAGCCAAATCGAGCAGGACAGCAGGCAGTTAAAGAAGCGCACTGACACGATCCAGGCCATTATGGATCAAATGGAGGAAGGTGTGGTGCTGTTTGATCTGCGCGGGACAATCCTTTCGGTAAACAAAAGCGCTTCGCGTATCTTTCATACGGATGACACTGCGGAAGGAAAAAGCGCATTGGAACTGCTGCGGGATATGGAGTTTTCCGGGAAGCTCAGACAGGCTTTGCAGGGCCATCGGGGAGAGATGATCCACAGAAGGGAGGAAAAGGAATACCGCGTATTGATCAGCCCTGTGCCGCAGATCGGAGTGGCAGTGTTTTTCCTGAACATCACAGAAAAGTCTCAGGCGGAGAAAATGCGGAGGGAATTTTCCGCAAATGTTTCCCATGAGCTCCGAACGCCTTTGACCAGCATATATGGGAATGTGGAGATGCTGAGTGCCGGAATGGTACGGGAAGAAGACAAGCCTTTGTTTTATGGGAAAATCATGGGGGAAGCCTCCCGGCTCATTACCCTGATCGAAGACATCATGATGCTTTCCAGGCTGGATGAGGGGAAGCCCGGGGACGGGGAGTTTCAGGAGGAGGTGGATCTTGCGGAAGTGGCATCGGAATGTGCGGATACCCTGAAACAAAAGGCCATTGATCATCAGGTAACCATGAAAGTAGCGGGCTCCGATATCATCATGACAGCAAACCGTGCACTGATTTATGAGATGTTCTATAATCTGATGGACAATGGAATAAAATACAATAAAGCCGGCGGCCGTGTCAGGGTTTGTATCACCCGAACAAAAAAGGACACGGTGATCACCGTATCCGATACCGGCATCGGGATTTCCGCCGGGGATCAGGACCGGATTTTCGAACGGTTTTACCGTGCGGATAAATCCCGCTCGAAAAAATCCGGAGGGACGGGCCTGGGGCTGGCCATTGTAAAACACATTGTGCTGGCCCACGGAGGCAGGATAGGGGTATCCGGCAAGCCAGGCGAGGGAACCCAGTTTGAAATTGTCTTCCCGGGCTGATGGTTTATTCTTCCTCGTCGCTTTTATATTCATGATTGCGTACCTCAATTCTCACCAGGGCACGCCGCAGCAGCACATGCTGGCTCTGTTCCTTTAGATCGGTTTCCTTTTCCTGTATGAGATCCCGGTCTGTTTCTGCGCGTTCCAGATCAATCTCATCCGGCCTTTGGGCGATGGTGGTCATAATGAGGACCGTATTCTGCTTTATTTCTGCAACGCCGTCGAAAACGGCTATTTTTTGCAGATTGCCTTCGTTCCAGACACGCAGGATTCCGTCTCCCATGACAACGGAAGCATCCGAATGACCAGGTAAAATCCCCGTGTCCCCATCAATGCAGCGCATAATGAGAAAATCGGCTTCTTCTTCAATTTTTACTCCCCGGGGCGTCACAATCCGCAGGTGAATCTTTTTGCGGTCGGCTGCTTCACTCATTTTTCTGCCTGTATCTTTCTGTTACGTCATCAATGGTTCCTGCATTTAAAAACATCCCTTCCGGGACAGCGTCGTGCTTTCCGTCCAGTATCTCCCGAAATCCCCGTACGGTTTCCCCAATACTGACATACTGACCGGAAATGGAAGTATACTTTTCGGCAACATAAAATGGCTGGGACAGGAAACGCTGCACCTTCCTGGCACGGCTGACGATCTTCCTGTCGGTATCTGACAGCTCGTCCACACCGAGTATGGCTACAATATCCTGCAGGTCCTCATAACGCTGCAAAATGCTCTGCACGGCACGGGCCACCTGATAATGCTCCTTCCCCACGACATCCGCTTCCAGTATGCGGGAAGTGGAGCCAAGAGGGGAAACAGCGGGATAAATACCCTGTTCCACAATGGTGCGCGATAAAATCGTTACTGCATCCAGATGGGAGAAGGTGGTGGCGGTTGCCGGGTCGGTAAAGTCGTCGGCAGGAACATAAATGGCCTGCACGGACGTAATGGATCCGCTCTGAGTGGAAGTAATGCGCTCCTCAAGGGTTCCCATTTCATTGGCAAGGGTTGGCTGATAGCCAACGGCACTTGGTACACGCCCCAGCAGGGCCGAAACCTCGGAGCCGGCCTGCACAAAGCGGAAGATGTTGTCAATAAACAGAAGTACGTCCTGATGTGCCTTGTCCCGGAAATATTCCGCCATGGTCAGTCCGGTCAGCGCGACGCGCATCCGGACCCCCGGAGTTTCGTTCATCTGTCCGAATACCAGGGCCGTTTTGTCCAGAACCCCGGAATGAATCATATCATAATACAGATCATTCCCTTCCCGGGTACGTTCGCCTACCCCCGCGAAGACAGAGTAGCCGCTGTGCTTCATGGCGATGTTGTTGATCAGTTCCATGATCAATACGGTTTTTCCCACGCCGGCCCCTCCGAATATGCCGACCTTGCCGCCCTTGGAAAACGGGCAGAGAAGATCGATGGCCTTGATCCCGGTTTCCAGAAATTCAGGCGCCGCCCTCTGCTGCGATAAGCTGGGCGGTTCCCTGTGAATGGGCCAGTATGTCTTTGCATCCGCTGCGGGCTTTCCATCAATGGGCTGACCAAGGACGTTTACCATACGCCCCAGTACTTCCTTGCCCACCGGCACCGATATGGGTGCGCCGGTATCGATCGCCTTCATTCCCCGCACCAGACCATCCGTGGGGTCCATGGAAATGCAGCGAACCGTATTGTCACCCAAATGCTGCATAACCTCCATCACACTGGTTTGCTTTCCACGTGGTACCTGTATGGCATGATATAACTCGGGCAGTCGGTTTTCAAACCGGATATCCAATACGGATCCGATGATCTGTACGATTCTGCCCGTGTTTTTATCGGTCAAAACAATTCCTCCTTCTAATTCAATAATTTTGCTCCGCCGATAATTTCTGTAAGCTCCTGCGTAATGTCAGCCTGCCGTTTACGGTTATAGATACGGTTCAGATTACGAATCACGTCTTCAGCGTTTTTATCGGCGGATTGCATGTTTATCATCCGTGCGGTATGTTCACAGGTGGTCGATTCCGAAGCGGCGGCAAAAAGACAGGTTTGAAGATACAGTGGTACCATATGGTCGAGAAAGGAAGAAACATCCGGCTCATAAAGCATCCGGCCGGAATTCTGCAGCATGCCCGGCTCGTGGGGCAGAGGCAGTATTTTTTCCACCCGGGGAATATGACTCAGTATCGAATCAAAACGGGTGTATGCGACATATACCTCATCGGCTTCTCCCGAAAGATACAGCCGGGAAAGGACTTCGCCCATCCGGCACGAGTCTGCATACAGATTGGCTTCGAGCCTGTGGGAAAATCCATGCAGTATATTTTTGTCATGCCGGGCGAAGAATTCATTGCCCGCTGCGCCGGCCACAAGGAGTTTTTCCTGCTTTCCTTCCTTTTTTTTTCTGTTCATATGGGTCAGGGCAGCTTCCGTGATCTGATTGTTGTAGCTGCCGCACAGGCCTTTATCACTTGTCATTATGACATAACCTATATTTTTCACATCCCGTTTTCGGACGAAGGGATGATCTCCGGCTTCCCCGCAATATTTCAGATTTTCTGCGTTCCGTTTCATTTCCTGATACAGGGGACGGATGCCTTCCAGCCTGTTTTTTGCCTTTTGAAGCTTTGCAGAGGAAACCATCTCCAGTGCCCTTATAATCTGCCGGGTGGTTTTTATGTTGGCAGATCTTTGCTTTATTTCACTAATGGACGCCATTGTCTTCCTCCCGGTCCGGAATCCGCGGCTTTTTGAATTCCTTCACCGCATCCTTTATTTTTTCTTCCAGCTCCGGCGAGATTTGCTCTGTCTCCCGGATTTCCTCTGCAATGAAAGGTTTCTCCGTTTTCACAAATTGCAGAAAATCCCTCTGAAACTTCCGGATATGTCGGATATTCACATCCATCAGATATCCATGGATCAGCACATACAGGATTAAAACCTGATACTCCACAGGCATGGGCCGGTATTGCGGCTGCTTGAGGATTTCCATAATACGTTCTCCCTGATTCAGGCGATCCATTGTGTCTTTGCTTAAATCCGATCCAAACTGTGCAAAGGCTGCAAGTTCCCGATACTGGGCAAAATGAATGCGCAGAGGTCCGGCAATTTCCTTCATGGCAGGGATCTGGGCTGAACCGCCTACACGGGAAACGGAGAACCCCGGATTGATCGCAGGACGGACTCCGTTATGGAACAGTTCGGTTTCCAGATAAATCTGCCCGTCGGTAATGGAGATGACATTGGTGGGAATATAGGCGGAAATATCGCCTTCCTGTGTTTCCACAATGGGCAGGGCCGTCATCGATCCTCCGCCATAGTCATTGCTCATGCAGGCGGCGCGCTCCAGAAGCCGGGAGTGCAGGTAGAACACGTCTCCGGGATAAGCTTCCCGTCCCGGCGGCCTGCGCAGCAGCAGGCTGATGGTGCGGTAGGCCACGGCATGCTTGGACAGGTCGTCGTAAACCACCAATACGTCTTTGCCCTGTTTCATCCATGCCTCTCCGATGGTACAGCCGGCATAGGGGGCGAGATACTGCAGGGAAGCCGGATCGCTGGCAGTGGAAACCACTACGGTGGTATAGGCCATTGCTCCGGTTTTCGTCAGCAGATTGACAATGCGTGCCACGGTGGATGCCTTTTGTCCGATGGCTACATAAACGCACAGCACCCCCGCATCCTTCTGGTTCAGTATCGTATCTATGCAGATGGCTGTCTTCCCGGTCTGACGGTCTCCGATAATCAATTCCCGCTGGCCCCGACCGATGGGTACCATGGCATCAATGGCACGGATGCCTGTCTGCAGGGGAACATCCACCTCTTTGCGCATAATCACACCGGGTGCCACGTTCTCCACATTGCGGTAATCATCAGCGGAAAGGGGCCCTTTGTCATCAATCGGCTGCCCAAGGGCATTGACCACACGTCCAAGCATGGCATCTCCCACAGGGATCTGAGCCATTCTGCCGGTTCGCCGGACAGGATCCCCGGCCTTTATGCCTGCATCGGGTCCCAGAAGCACCGCCCCGATGCTGTTCTCATCCAGGTTCAGGGCCATGCCGTATATCCTGCCGGGGAACTTCAGCAACTCCCCGCTCATTGCGTTCTGCAGTCCGTAAACATGGGCAATCCCGTCTCCGACTTCCACGACACTGCCCGCCTCTGAGACGTCCGGTGCGGAGGGGAATGCCTGAATCTGTTTCTTTACTGCATTGCCGATTTTATCAAATTTTCCAGTCACTCCGTACCCTCCTTCAATAAGCTTTCTTTTAGATTGGTCAGCCGGGCTCTCAGCGAACAGTCCATCAGGCGTCCGTCCATGTGAATGCGGAATCCTCCGAGAAGGGAGGGATCCACTGTGGGCAGGATTTCCACCTGTTTTCCTGATTTATATGCCAGGGCTTTGCGCAGAGTATTGATCTGCCCATCACTGAGAGGAGCGGCGGAAATCACGCTGGCCACCACTTTCCTGCTGTACCGGTTTCCCATCTCCAGATAGGAGAGAAGTGCCGGGACAATCATTGCCCCATGGCCTTTCTGCAGGATGCGGTACAGGAACCCCAGCAAATCGCCTGAAACGTTATCGGCAAGCAGACGCTCCAGGAGCTGCTGCTTCGCTTTTTCGGAGAAGTGGGGGGCTTCCAGAAAGCTCCTGTATTCTTTCTCTTGCAGACTGTCCAGTATAAAAGTTACCTGTTCCGTATGCTCTGCCAACTTTCCCTGTGCCCGGGAAAGCGCAAAAAGCTCATTGGCATAGCTGTCTTTCAGTTCACCCATGGTGTCTCCTCCAACTGGGCGACTGCCTCATCAAAGAGCTTGTTCTGTGTATCGCGGTTCATGGATTGCTCTATGAATTTTTCAGCCATCAGGACAGCCGCTTCAATGATATACTGTCTTGTTTCCTTATCCAGATCTTTTCTTTCCATTGCAATGCTTTTCTCAGCCTGCTGCCGGATGGCATCGGCATCTTTTTTGGAGGCATCAAGGATTTTTCTGCTGTCTTCCTCTGCGGAAAGCCTGGCTTCTTCCAGCACCTTTGTGCGTTCCTGATCGATTTCCTTCCGCTTTTTTTCATATTCCGCTTTCAGCTGATCCGCCTGAGCTTGGGTTTTCCGGGCTTCATCAAATTGCCCGCTGATTTTTTCTTTGCGTTTCTGCAGAAAGGACCGAACCGGTTTATACAGCAGATAGCCCAGAAGAACCGCCAGGATAATAACATTCAGCAGCTGAATGCCGGTACTGATCAGCGTTTGCTGATCCAGTCCGAATACGCGCCCTTCCGGCACGCTCTTCAAATAAACAATGTATGGTTGCAAAATGAATGGTTTCAAATAAAAAAGCCTCCCTTCTCCTTCTTTGAAAAATTGTTGACAAGAAGCAGACGGTTGATTGGCCGCCGGCCGTATAAGTCTTATCCGCCTATATGGCTCAGGTATATGTTTACCAGAGGATTGGCAAACAGCATAATAATGGCAATCAATAGTCCGTATATTCCCGAAGTCTCCGCCATACCAAGACCGACAAACATGGTTGTGCGGATGGAATCTGCAGCTTCGGGCTGCCGGGCAATGGATTCAATGGCAGCAACTGCAATTTTTGCGTCTCCGAATGTTGTGCCGATACCGTTCAGTAGTGCAATGGCCGCAGCAAAGTGGGCACATGCAATAATAAATGCTAAAGGATCCTGCATAGATTGTTCCTCCTTCTGATTTTTTTCTGATTTTCCATTGCTGAGATTGGACATCTGCTGACATCCAACATTGTTTGTAATCGTTGCATCATAAAAATTTCGTCCCGCTTCAGCCTTCTGCTGCCCCTTTAATAAACGTGAGACTCAGGATGCAGAAAATATACGTCTGCAGGGCACCCATAATCACATCAAAATAAATGTGCAGTGGAATCGGGATAATAATACGTAAAAAGATCGGTGCTATGGAATAAATCAGGGTTAAAAGAATCATACCTCCCAGTACATTACCGAAAAGACGAAAACTCATGGATATGGGATTCGCAATTTCATTGATGATATTCAACGGTAAGAATATGGGGTTGGGTTCAATGAAACTCTTTAAATATTTTCCCTTCCGACACCGAATGCCCATTCCCAGCGTGAGGATAAAAGTAGCCAGGGCAAGAGCAAAGGTAGTGGCCCAGTCCGCTGTGGGCGGTCTGATCCCCAACATCCCGAACAGGCTGCAGGATAGAATAAATGCAAAGATCGTAAAAAACCAGGAACCGAGTCCCATCAGCTTGTCTCCGCCGGTCTTGTGTATAAAGCCCTGGAAAAATTCAATCACGGCTTCGACTGCATTTTGCACTCCTTTTGGAATATCTTCCATTTTACGTAACTTAATCCGCAAAAAAACAGCAAGAATAATCAACACCGCCATGATAATCCAGGTGTTAAAAATGGTCCGGGTGATCCATATTTCGGCGCCGCCTATTGTGATGACCCATAAATTATCAATATTAAAGTCCAGGAGAAGTCACCTCCTTTCTGTCCCGGTGCTTCGGATCCGGCATCAGTTCTTCGGAGAATCCGGAACATTTGAGGGGTCCGAAGCATGGAGGGGATATTTTAAAATATACATTGATATCGGATAAGCAAAGATTCCAGCTGTCACACCCCATAAGCTGATGACAGGGATAATGGTACCCGAAATCAGCACGCCTGCGGTAAGAACCATCCGCAGAAGATGCTGAAGGGTAATATAATTTCCCGCCTTTTTTTTCTCCATGGCAAGGGCCTTATCCACAGCCCGGTCCAGCAGAAAAACCTTTCCGGCACTGACTGCCGTGCCCAGCAAAGCTCCCAGTGCGAAAGGCAGAAAGGAGAAAGAACGGTAATAAAGGACCGCTGCTGCAACCAACACGAACAGCAATATACAGAGAATCCTCATCATCTTTTTCGCAATGGCAGACATTTTCACACACCTTTCCAAACCCTGATCATTTTCCGTTTGCCAAATCAAAAAAGGATTTCAATGCAGCTCCTACCCCCAAAAGGGAAAACACCAGCAGAAGCCAGGGAGTCGTCTTAAGCCGGCTGTCCAGAAATCTGCCCAGAAAAACGCCCACAAATACACAGGAGATCATGGTGACTCCGATTTGTGAGAGAAAGGACACAGCATGCTGGAGACTTTTGTTCGGTTGCTTATCCTTCAAAAATTTGACCCCTTTCCCTACAGTTAAGATGCTCACACAACAGTTTAAATGCTCACACAAAAAGCGGGATGCAAACGATAGTCCCGATCGTCTCACCCCATTCAGCAAAGGACGTTACGATATACATGTACTGTTCCGTGTTCAACGCAAAGGGACATTCAAAACACAATGTGTATGCTTCAATTACATTATTTATATTACCATAAAAGTCAGATCATTTCAAGGAATATTTAGAAAATTTAGATTAAAGGCAATACTCAGAATATATATTTTTGAAAACATGGAGTAAATATCCGTTTTTAATAATTTTTAGAAAGATCGGATACCCGCCAATATGTAAAATTGTGTTCGGCATTTTTTTGTTGAGATTGGGCGGGGACTGTGGTAGAATAATTACGTGGCATAGGGAGAGGTATCGAAGTGGTCATAACGGGGCTGACTCGAAATCATGTTACTTGCTCCAAAAACTGAATAATTATTAAATGGAAGCGTATCGAAGTGGTCATAACGGGCCTGACTCGAAATCAGGTAGTCCTCACGGGCTCGTGGGTTCGAATCCCACCGCTTCCGCCAACAACAATCCTGCGTAAATCAAGGGTTTACGCGGGTTTTCCTTTATCTTTTGGGGTGCCCTTTGAATGACGCACTCGCCTTTACATGGGTGGAATCGGTCAGAATGACCTTCCCGTCTCCCAACCCTTGTCCGGACAGTACAGCCCCCGCACCTCATCGTAGATAAAGCTGAAATCCACGGCTGCTTCCAGCTTTCACAGGAAGTGTCCCTCCGGCACCAGATCTTCTATTGTGATGCAGTGCATTTTGATTTGTACTCCGGCTCGTTCTGTCAGCATCCTGAAACACTTCCTACCGTTACTTTCCTCCCTATTATACCATTTTTTCACTCCCTTTGGGGACTTTGTCAACACCTCGATGTTGGCCCGAAGTGGGCGCTATGGGTTAGTGAGCATAGATACTATAAAATCTCAATCCAAGCCTTATAAAAATCATAGCTAAGAGTTTCTTTTGCAGTAACAAGGTATCTGGCTATCGCAGTTCCGGTTTTATATCCTTGTTCGGCCAATTTTTCCATAATTTCTTGAAAGTTATTCTGCCGGGGATCATCACGGGAAATTTTAAGCAGACATTTTATATACGTTTTATTCTCATTATCTTTTTCCCAAATGACTGGATTCGCTTCGTTAGTTGCAGGAACAGCTAATCCATTCAGTGGATTAAAATTGTTTTCATTCATTCCAAATGGAATAACAATCGCATAGCTGTAAGGCTCTTGAAGATATATGTGCAACATATTTTTATCATCCATTTCATAAAATACGATCTTTTCGACATCCGGTTCGCATTTTGTAAACAACTGCTCTTACAACTGTGAAAGCTGTTGAATTTTCTCCTTTCTGGAGAGTAAGCGCTCTTTAATATCTGATAGTTGTGAAATTCTATTATCAACTTCTGTCAATGTAGCATCCAGTGTACTGTCCAAATCATGAATACCCAATTGATGCATGTTTTTTAATTTCGCTACTGGGACATTAAGCTGCCTATATAAGGAAATATCACCGATTTCCATCATTTGCTTCAAAGTATATTCCCTGTAATCGTTTTCTTCGTTTCGATTCAATTGGATTAAGTTTTCAGATTCCCAATATCGAAGTGTAGGTTTTGGAATCTGAAATATCTCTGAAATTTCCCCAATATTATACCGCTCTCTCATTCTTCACCACCTCACATTTATTCTACTACAAGTCGGATTGACATTCAAGCGGCTTTAACGTTTATAATGATTTATCATAAGGTACAAATTTGGAGGGGTACTACATGATGAAGAAAAATTTTCTAAAGTATGTAATTCCATCGATGATAGCATCTTTGGTTACAGGCATTTACACGAGCATTGACGGCTTATTTGTCGGCCGGGCCGTGGGGGACGCCGGGATTGCCAGTATCAGTATTGCTTGGCCTCTTGCCGCAATTATTTTAGCTGTTGGAACAGGGATCGGCATGGGCGGTGCTGTGAATATGTCCAACCACATGGGCGCTGAAGAAAAAAGCGAAGCAGACAAAGCACTGGGAAATACATTCACGCTGATGCTGATTGCCTCAGCGGTTCTTACGATTTTCATACGGATTTGCGCAAAACCCATTCTTCGGTTCTTGGGAGCGGAAGGGCAGGTTTTGGAACTTGCCTATGGATATGTCCGGGTATTGGGTATGGGTAGTGTTCTGCAAGTTCTTGGCGCAGGAGTAACCCCTCTTTTGCGTAATCAAAATAAAGCGTGGATAGCAATGGCTTTGATGATGACAAATTTTGTGATGGATACGGTTCTAAGCGGCGTATTCGTTCTGGTTTTGGGATATGGCGTTACAGGGGCAGCTTTAGCCACTTTAATCGGCCAATTCATAGCATTGGTTCCATCACTTTTTATATTGTTCAGAAAAGAAAACCGTGTACCAATTTCAAACTATTATTTGAAACGAAAAACGGTACAGAACATTCTCAAAATAGCCGTATCTCCGTTTGCCCTGTCTTTTCTCCCCGCTCTCACCATAGCTATGATAAATTGGCGGGCTTTAGCCTATGGTGGAACCGTAGCACTTGCGGCATATGCTGTAGTTTCCTATATGTTGAGTGTTGGTCAACTTCTCCTGCAAGGAGTTTGTGATGGAAGCCAACCGTTAATCAGCTTCTATCACGGTGCTGCCGACGCTCATTCGGTTAAGCAATTAAAAAGGCGGACGTACTATACTTCCATTACTACAGGCATTGTTATAACAATTGGAATCACTGCGCTTCGCAATGTAATTCCGACATGGTTTAACGTTTCTGCGGAAACAACCGGGGTTCTGCTCTTTGCCTTTCCGCTTTGTGCTTTATCCTTGCCATTTTATGCATTTTCAAGGTCGTCCTCGGCCTACTTTTATGCAATCAAAAAAGCACGAAGGGCTTCTATTATGGTATATGGTGAGGCGCTTATTGTTTTACCTATTTGCGTATTTATCTTACCCATGTTCTTAAAACTTAACGGGGTATGGATTACCTTAACGGTGGTTCAGATAATTATGCTCTTTACAGCGATACTCCTTTTAAGAAAACAATGAATTAGAACAACGGCAGTATGTATTGATAAATCGCTGCTCGCTCATTTTTTTTAATGGTGTCGAAATGCAAGAATTCTTCTACAAAGTCGCCCAACTTACTGCCCTTACGCCCCTTTTTGGATGGATGATTTCGCAGCCAGAACCGCTGCGAAAAGTCCTCCCCGTAACAAAAGAAAGTGGGCCACATCAAGCGGGATCAGAGGAGCTTAACGCTATCCGGCAAGGAGTATAGCAAAAATATTTGCAGATATAAATCAAATATTACATCGAACAAATGTCGGATTAACGTGTCTTAATTTGTTTCATACATATTCTTTGCTTTCGGAAACTTTTTCAGCATGATTTCATTTGCGGCTTCAACCTTTTTATGGTACCCGGCATAAGCGGGGCTAAGTATTTTCATGTTAGCTATTAAAACTTCCTGATAGCCGCTTTCCTTTTGAAAATCCAGCATAGACTTTTGAATTTTAGCAGCCTCAGAGTTTTTATACTCATTTGAACATTTATATTCAAGGTATTCTTCTATTTGCTCATGATTGCGCTCCAGGTATCCCTCGGTATCAGTCAGCATCTCAAGCATTCTGCCATTTGTTTCTTCTTCAATTTTTACCGCATCACTTTTTGTACTCACAGTGAAGAAGGCTTCCAGAAACTCAGAAAGTTCCGCAGGTAAGTATAGATTTACATGATCAAGATATCGCACGATTGCATCATATGCTTTTCGTTGTTCCTCGGTTTCAATTGTCCCGTTCAGGAATCTGCCAAAATGCATAGATACATAAAGGCCATAGTTTCCGGGGAAAGCAAAAACCAATTTCTCTTTTATGGTGTATAAGTCCTCATCGTGTGTCTGCAGATAATCGAATTCCCGATTGACATCGTAATCTGCAACCAGCCTGTCCATACACTTTTGTATATCATTCATACGCTGCATCCGTAAATCTGTGATATATTTGCACTTGGCTAAAGCTGCCGGTTTATTTGAGCTGGTTAGTATCTCTGCAATGTCAGCAATGCTGATGCCGCATTTTCTAAGCACTGATATTTCTTTCAGCGCAGATATATCGGCATCGCTGAATTCCCTGTATCCGTTTTCGAGTATCTGCGGATGTATCAGATTTTTAGACTCGTAATAATCTATCGCTTTTTTGGTCAGCTTGCACTTCTCGCAAACTTCTTTTATCAGCATAATCTTTCCTCCCAATACAATTCTAATTGCTCCTATAATCATTTTAAGCCAGCCCATAAGGGGGCAGTCAAGTGTTTTCTGATATTTATTTTGTTGTCTTTTCCGCTAATTTTGATTGATTGTATGATCCCAAGGGTACTATAATAAGCAGCACAAATAGCAGGAGGGATTGTCAATGTTTGAATACAAATCAAAGGTTTTGAAAACAGGTGTCAAGTGGTTTTCGGACAAGGCGAATGATGCAGATGTATCTGCGCTTGACTCTTTTCACTATACCCTTTGGGGTCTCCCAAAATCACTCCCGGGTCGATATATGGCATGGCAAAACCAAAAAAACGGTAAAAGCGAGCTGGTTTCAAGCCAACGCCGCTTTTGCGACACTGGTATATTCGGTTAAATTGTGCCTATCTTCAGAAGATAGGCACAATTGTCTGTGTGTCCACGGGAGTAGATTTGCTGTCTACTGCTATTAAGATATTAAAAACAGTACCCGAGTAAGCAATACTTAACGTAGCATTATCCTTTTGCAGCATTGTTCCGACAGAAACATTATTTTCTTCGGAAGCTATCTTGGAATAGCCCTGACTTTTTAATTCTTCTATATATGCAGCAGACTCATCCGCCGAGATATTTTTTAGCACAATCTCATATCGGCTATCATCAGAAAAATCACGTATATAATCCATTTCACCATTATCGGGCTTGACAATTTGCGCAGTAAAATTATTTTCTGGCCATTCTGTTACGTAGACTGGCTCAGCGTCTGCTATATTCCATGAAGTCTCGTTGCTTTTTCCCGGAGTGCTGTTGTGCGAACACCCGGCAAGTAAGGCTAAGGTGAACATCATAATAAGAGCTATCAATTTATAGTTATTATGCTTCATGTTTTCTCCTTCACTTTTTCCCTATTTGAATTTGCCTTTTCCTTTTCTGCCTTTCTATGCAGTTAATCCCAAACTGTTCATATATGTTATCTGCAAAAGCCTCTCCTTTTCCTATGCAGAGATGCATAGCTTTACTAACTAGCTATATATAATATAGGCTTGCTTTTTGATTTTGTCAATCAACCAATTCATTTATGTGGGCTCATTTTATGTAATTTGTGTAATAAATATTCAGTTGACACCTCTGCTTTAAAGTGCTATCTTATTGCTATGCTATATTTATGGCATATAGGCATGAGACAGCGGTGGATACCTATTCTTCGCCGAAGGAACATTCGCAGCGGCAAAGGCTTTTTGCCATGCATTCGGAGTAGCTCCCGAATATCTCAGACACTATGGACAGGAATCTTTATAAATTTAATTTTGTGTAAGGGAGATTCAGGTGAGCAGCAGACACAGGAGGATAAGCAATTCCATTACATAATATACGGGTTGTGTCATAATAATGTACTCACTCGTTCTCTTGCAAGGAGGAACATACATGAAAAAAGTTGTAGCAGCATTGCTGGCGGCACTGATGATTGTATCATTGTCAGCGTGCGGAAATCGTTCAACAGAGAGCCGCAGTACCGGCAGCAGCGGAAACAGCGGTACCGGCAGCGGCGGAGGTGCCAGGATCAGCATGGTCATGACTTCCGATCCTGATACACTTGATCCGGGACGCGCAGACGACACCCAGAAGAACCAGATTGTGTTGGAGACACAGGAAACGTTGGTTCGCCTTATTGACGGGAAACTGTCTCCTGCAGGGGCAGAAAGCTATGAACCGTCGGGCGACGGACTGGTATGGACGTTCCACCTTCGCTCCAACAAATACTCCGATGGAACGGAGGTTCAGGCACAGGATTATGTAAATTCAATTCGCCGTGTATTCGATCCGGAAGTGAACTGTCATAATGCAGGAATATTCTACTGCATCAAAGGCGGAGAAGATTTCAATACAGGGAAGGGAAGCAAAGAGGATGTAGGAGCGGAGGCCGTTGATGAAAAGACATTGAAGATCACATTGACGGAACCTCTGCCATATTTCCCACAGCTTCTTACCTTTTCCAATATAACTCCGGTTCCGGAGAGCAGGACAAAAGGAGGCGCAAACTCCTCATACGGGGCTACGGCTAAAGAACTCGCCCAGTCCGGTCCGTATTATGTAAGCGATTGGACAAGGGGCACGCAGGTCATCCTGAAGAAGAACCCGAATTACTGGGATGCTGACCACATCAAACTTGACGGGATAGATATGCCTCTGGCACAGGATGAAAACACAAGGCAGCAGCTTTTTGATACCGGAAAGATTGATATTCTGAGCAATGTTCGTGAAGAGTATGTAACCAGCCTGCAGAGCAGGATCGACTCGGGAGATATACAGTTCATTTCCGAACCGCAGGCGAGTAACTCATACATCTGTTTCAACAACAGTGATCCCGGGGGAGTATTTACAAACGAGAAGATTCGCAAGGCATTTGCGATTGCGTTTGACAGGGATGCCTATGTAAAAAAAGTAGTGAAGAAGGGCAAGGCGGCCGGCGGACTCATTCCTTACGGGCTGTCAATCGGTACGGACGAATTTCGCAAACTATACGACGAACCGATGTCAGAACTGCTCAGCCAGGATCCGAAGATGCTTCTTGAGGAGGGCCTGAAGGAGATCGGCAAGGCGGGACAGACTCTTGAAGTCACATTCCTGCAAAGCAACCCTGACAATGACACCAAGGTGATCGCCGAATATTATCAGAACCAGTGGCAGTCAAAGCTGGGCGTAAAGGTGAAGATCGAAACAGCATCGGATAACTCTTCTTTCAACAATCAGGTTTCAAAGGGACTTTATCAGATCTGCCAGACCGGATGGGGTGCGGATTACAATGATCCGATGACGTTCTTCCAGTGCTATACCACCGGTGATGGAAACAATCCGGCGTTCTTCACGGATGAGACATATGATCAGCTTGTAAACGCCTGCAAGACTGAATCGGATATGGCCAGACGCGGGGAGAACTTTGCAAAAGCGGAGAAGATACTCACCGTTGATAAATGCGGAATATCACCGATAACATTCGGTTATCAGAATATAGTATTGAACAAGAATCTGAAGGGCGTCTATATAAACGGAGCAGGCGGCCCTTCGATCGAGCTCAGGGATGCTTATATGGGAAAATAACAATTGAACCAACAGACGGAATGCCGGATGGTTCGATGGGGTTCACATATCGCAAAGACTGACGGCACTCCGCCTGCATGATTGCTTGATTGAACATGGACAACGGGTAAAGCGCAGAGCAGTTTTAAGCTGTATGGACATCGGCAATCAGGAGGCGTATATATATGATAAAGTATATTTTAAAAAAGATAGGCTATATGGTCGTTACACTATGGATTATACTGACGGCTACTTTCTTCCTTATGTACACAATGCCCGGAGATGCTACCCAGGCGAGCATAAAGGTGCTGCCGGAAGCAGTGGTGGAAAACATGAAAGCCAAATGGGGGCTGGACAAGCCTGTCTGGCAGCAGTATATCATCTATCTTAAGAATCTGCTCCATGGAGAGCTTGGGGAGTCCTACACGACCCCGGGTCTGACGGCAAATACGATCATTGGGGAGAGGTTTCCGGCATCGCTGCAGCTGGGGCTGCAGGCGGTGGCAGTGGGACTGATACTGGGGATCATACTGGGTATTTTAGCTGCGCTGAACAGAGGCAAGTGGATTGACTTTGTCACTATTTTTATTGCGATACTCGGAGTCTCAATACCGAGCTTCGTATTTGCAGCGATATTGCAGAAGTATGCAGCGGGAGGATATTTTCCGATCGTAGGCTGGGTATCATCGGGAAGCAGTCTGGCGGACAACTTCCGGTATACTGCTTTGCCGACCATTTCCGCATCGATCGGAGGGATTGCGACCTATTCCCGGTTCATGAGATCTTCGGTGTTGGATGTTTTGAACAATGACTATATCCTACTGGCAAAGGCGAAGGGACTTTCAAAGTTCCAGATCATAACGAGGCATGTGATGCGCAATGCGATCACCCCGATCATTACAATCGTTGCACCGCAGATAGCGGGAGTCGTAACAGGTTCGTTCGTGATAGAGAGAATATTTTCGATACCGGGACTCGGACGATATTACGTTGACAGTGTAAACGGCCGGGATTATCCGATGATTCTGGCTACCACAGTATTTTTTTCGTTTATATTCGTGTTTTGTATGGTAATCATGGACATCCTTTACGCAGTGGTTGACCCGAGGGTACGTAAGAGTATCATCGAAGGCAAGAAGGAGAGATGAATTCTTTGTCAGAGACAGACGCAACAAAATTGGATATGGAAATGTTCACACGAGTCGGCGTAAATGAGCAGCGGTCGGAAAAGTTGATGCGTCCAAGCATCTCCTACTGGCAGGATGCGGTCCGCAGACTGAAAAAGAACAAAGTCGCAATGGCCAGCCTGTTTCTTCTTATATTCATTATACTGATGTGTATATTCGCACCATACATTTATCCGCATCCGTATAATGAGCAAAATATAGAGAGTACCAACCAGGGACCAACCTGGGATCATATATTTGGACTTGATAATCTCGGCAGGGACATCTTTGCGAGGATATGGGTCGGAGGCCGTGTATCGCTTGCGATAGGAGTTGTGGGAGCACTCGTTTCCCTGGTGGTGGGAGTTCTGTACGGCGGAATAAGTGCGTATTTCGGCGGACTGGTTGACGATATCATGATGAGAATCGTTGAAATACTTGTCGGGATACCGTATATGGTTGTCGTCATCATCGTGTCCGTGTTTTTGGGAAAGGGCATGTCGTCACTTTTGATAGCTCTCTGTCTGACCAGCTGGACCGGGCTGGCAAGGCTGGTAAGGGGACAGATACTTGAACTTAAGGAAAGTGAATATGTGATGGCGGCAAATGTGCTTGGCACCCCCACGTTCAAGATAATAACAAGGCATCTTATACCGAATACATTAAGCATTATCATCATAAATACGACATTCAGCATACCAGGGTTTATATTCTCCGAGGCTTTTCTGAGCTTTCTGGGGATGGGAATACAACCGCCGCTGACGAGCTGGGGCGCAATGGCATCCCTTGGGCAGCAGCAGATGGCCTACTATCCTCATGAGCTGATATTTCCGGCTTTGGCGATTTCGGTTACGATGCTGGCTTTCAACCTTCTGGGAGATGGTCTTCGTGATGCATTCGATCCTAAATTACGTCAGTAGACGGAAAGGTATGTAGCATATGAGTGAGAATTTATTGGAAGTAAAAAATCTGCAGGTATCCTTTCATACCTATGCCGGAGAAGTTCATGCGGTTCGGGGCGTAACATTCCATGTTGATTATGGAGAATGCATGGCGATCGTCGGAGAGTCCGGTTCGGGAAAGACGGTTACAGCAAAGGCGATATTGGGGCTTATCGAGCCGCCGTCCGGTGAAGTGAAAAAGGACAGCATGATTTTATTTGATGATAAGGATATATTGAAATTTACCGATAAACAATGGAGGAACTATCGCGGGAACGATGCGGCAATGATTTTCCAGGACCCGATGACCTCTCTGAATCCTACGATGAAGATAGGCAGGCAGATTACGGAGAGCATACAGATGCACAACAGGATGTCGAAGGAAGAGGCGCACAAAAGGGCTTTCAATTTGCTTGAGAAGGTGAATATCCCGAATCCCGGGGACAGGCTGAACCAATATCCGTATGAGTTTTCGGGCGGCATGCGGCAGAGGGTTGTGATTGCCATCGCTCTGGCCTGCAGCCCGAAGCTGATGATAGCAGATGAGCCGACAACGGCGCTGGATGTGACGATACAGGCGCAGATTATAAAATTGCTGAAGGAGATACAAAAGAACAACAACACATCCGTGATCATGATTACCCATGACCTCGGCATTGTTGCCGGAATGGCCGACTATATCAGTGTGATGTACGCGGGGAGAATCGTGGAGCAGGGAACGGTTTTCGATATATTCAACACCCCCCAGCATCCGTATACCTATGCGCTGCTTAAGGCTGTACCGAGTTTGAAGAATGAAAACAAATCAGAGCTGCGGATTATACCGGGAACCCCGCCGGACCTTATCGCACCGCCAAAAGGCTGTGGCTTTGCCAACCGCTGCCGGTACTGTATGAAAGTGTGCGGGCAGATGAGCCCTGAATATACTGAGCTTTCCGGGACGCATAAGGCGGCTTGTTGGTTGCATCATCCCAACGCCAGGAGGGCCTTTGGATTTGATGATGTAAGGGAGGTGTTTGAAGATGGCAGATAATGATAATCAGGAAATATTGCTGCATGTGGAACACCTTAAAAAATATTTTCCGGTAAGAAACAAGGAGACCCTGATGGCTGTGGACGACGTTTCATTTGATATATGCAAAGGGGAAACCATGGGGCTGGTCGGAGAGTCCGGATGCGGAAAGACCACCTGTGGAAGAACGATAATCGGGCTTTACCGTGCCACGGGCGGCTGCGTGGAATATAAAGGAAAGAATGTTACGAAGCTTGACGGCAAGGACAAGCAATGGTTCAAAAAAAATGCGCAGATGATATTTCAGGATCCATATGCATCCCTGGATCCACGGATGACCGTCGGAGATATCATTGCGGAGGGCATGGCAAATTTCAATCTCTATCCGAATC
This sequence comes from Eubacteriales bacterium mix99, assembly GCA_038396605.1. Classification (NCBI taxonomy): domain Bacteria; kingdom Bacillati; phylum Bacillota; class Clostridia; order Eubacteriales; species Eubacteriales bacterium mix99. The sequence continues at coordinate 720,241 of CP121690.1, read as the reverse complement.
CGAAAGAGAGGGAGAAGAGAGTGCAGGAGCTGCTCGCTCTCGTAGGCCTCAACAAGGAACATGCCGGCAGGTTCCCGCATGAGTTTTCGGGAGGACAAAGACAGAGGATTGGAATAGCCAGGGCACTGGCAGTCGCCCCCGAGTTCATCATTTGCGATGAGCCCATATCAGCACTGGATGTATCCATACAGGCCCAGGTGGTGAACCTCCTGATGAAGCTGCAGAGGGAGCTTAAACTCACCTATCTGTTCATCGCGCATGATCTGTCCATGGTAAAGCATATTTCGGATAAGGTGGGAGTCATGTATATGGGGCATATCGTCGAGATGGCCGCAAGCGACGAACTTTACAGCAATCCGATGCATCCGTATACAAAAGCGCTTTTAAGCGCGATTCCGGTTCCGGACCCTGAAATAGAAAGGGGAAAGACGGTTCTCCCAATAGAAGGAGAGGTCGGAAGCCCGATAAACTGCAGGCCGGGTTGCCACTTTGCAAGCAGATGCAGGTTTGCAAACGAGCGCTGCAGCAGTGAAACGCCGGAACTAAAGGACAGGGGAAACAACCATTTCGTCGCCTGTCACCTGTTCGATCGTGCCAATGAGTAGCTGGTAAAAGTGCGATTAAGGGACGCTCAAATGCGTCCCTTAGATATGAAACGATTTTGTCGTTTCCTCTTTATTATATGGATATACTTGTTAATATGGAATATTTCTACATTACTTGACACATGTATTACTCTGCTTTATAATGTCAACGTTGAGATTGAGATAATTTTAACAATATTAGCCAGTGGGCTGAATAATTTGCATAAGCCGGAAGATGGAAGGGAAGTACCTTATGACGGGCGGCTGCAACAGATCCGTTCAAAAGGATGAAGGGAAAAATAAAAGAATTGAAGGGAATGCCGCAAAAAGATCCGGCATGTATAAAAAAGTTCTGACGTGGGGGACCATCGTTGTAATTCTGGTTTTTTGGATGCTCGTGACTTCTTTTCAATGGGTAGATCCGAAGCTTGTGCCGTCACCGCAGTCGGTATGGATTGCTTTCTTGGACATCGCCCGGAATGGGTATAAAAATCACACATTGTTTCAGCATATGGGAGCGAGTTTGGGCAGATTGATGGCTGCTTTTCTGGGAGCAGCTGCTGTAGCAGTCCCACTGGGTTTATTAAGTGGTTACAATACAGGATTCCGGGCAGTTCTGGAACCGATTATAGAGTTTTATCGCCCTCTTCCTCCGCTTGCCTACTACACCATATTGGTTTTGTGGCTGGGGATTGGCAATGCATCAAAGATTATGCTCCTCTTTTTGGCTTGTTTTGCGCCAGTTTATATTTCCTGCGTATCTGCCGTGATGAAAATCAAGGAAGATGATATCAACAGTGCGTACACGATGGGTGCAAATAAAAGGCAAGTGTTTTTTTATGTCGTTTTTCCCGCTTGTCTGCCGGACTTGTTTACCGGATTGCGGACAGCCCTGGGCGTCGGTTATACGACCCTGGTTTCCGCGGAAATGGTTGCCGCAACTTCCGGTCTTGGATGGATGGTACTGGATGCCAGCCGTTATTTCCGGAGTGACATTGTTTTTCTGGGCATTCTCATCATGGGAATCACTGGAGTTCTGCTGGACAGAAGCATTCAGCTTCTGGAACGCTGGCTGGTGCCCTGGAAGGGAAAAGAATAACGGCAACGGATAATCTTGCGGACAGGGAGTGAAAGGAAGACAGAAATGCGACAGAAAAGAATATTAAAACGGGCCTCATTCCTGATGGCTTTTTTGATGATACTGACAGGGTGTGGGAGCTCAGCATATCCGTCAAAAAACAAACAGGGAAATCCTGCTGCATCCGGGCATCCGTCAGCAGTGCCGAAGACTGTCAATATCGGGACCCAGCAGATACCAAATGACGAAGCCGTTGCTGCTGCAAAGGGCTATTTTGAAGAAGAGCTCGGGGTAAAAGTAAATATTCAGGAATTTCAGGCGGGAGATATCCGGAACGCGATGGTGGCTGGAAATATTGATTTTGCAATGCTGGGTTCTTCCTCTGCAGCGCTGGGTATTGCAAGCGGCATGGATGTGGAGCTGATCTGGATTCACGAGATTCTCGGGGAATCGGAAGGGCTGGCGGTACAAAACGGCTCTCAGATCCGTTCCGTGAAAGATTTGGAAGGGAAACGGATTGCGACACCCTTTGCCACAACGGCGCATTACAGTTTGTTGAAGGCTTTGGAGCAAAACCATATTTCGGAAAAAGACATAACGCTGTATGATATGCAGATGCCGGATTTGTATGCGGCCTGGCAGAGAAACGATATTGATGCCGCTTATGCATGGGAACCTACGCTGTCCAATCTTCGGGAGAACGGGAAAATCATTCTCTCCAGCAGGGAAATGGCGGATAAGGGAATTGCGACTGCCAACGTCGAAATCGTGAGGAAAGACTTTACGGAAAAATATCCGGATATGGTGACTCGGTATCTTCGTGCTCTGAACAGGGCCGTTGCTCTTTATCAGCAGGATCCGGATGATGCGGTAAGCGCAGTTGTAAGATCCATGAATGTGCCGGAGGCAGATGCATGGAGACAGATGCAGGGTTCCCTTTGGCTGACTGCCAAACAGCAGACGGATTCCTCCTATCTGGGGAGTACCTCTCAAAAAGGGGAAATAGTGGACTCTTTAATGAATATGGCTGATTTTCTGTATCAGCATAAAAACCTTGTTGACAAACCGAAACGGTCGACTTTTGAGCAGGCGGTCAACCCGGCTTATGCCGAAAAGGCACTGTGGTAGATTATGAGTAGATTAGGAATGGAGAATTTTGCGTGGAACAAATACGGGAAAGCCAGGGGCTGCCCATCCTTTCGCTGTGTGATGTGAATGTCCGATATCCCGGAAAGGAAGGTGGCATTCAGGCACTTCAATCGATCCGCCTTACTGTCCGCCCGGGAGAGTTCATTGGTATTCTGGGCCCTTCCGGATGTGGGAAAAGTACCCTGATGCGGATCCTTGCCGGCTTTATGCCGCCTTCCAGCGGCGAAGCCAGGATGGACGACAGGATCATTCAGGGGCCGGACTGGCGCCGCGGCGTAATTTTTCAGGAACCAACGTTATATGCCTGGCTGGATGTCCGGGAAAATATTGCTTTTGGCCTTAAAATGAGGAAATTTCCCAAAGAAGAAAGGCAGCGGCTGACGAAGGAATATATTGAGCTGGTCGGATTGACAGGCTTCGAAAGGAGTAAACCATATGAGCTTTCCGGAGGGATGAAGCAGAGGGTATGTCTTGCGAGGGCCCTGGTCAATCAGCCGGATGTGCTTTTGATGGATGAGCCGTTCGGTGCCCTGGATGCTTTGACAAGGCGGAATATGCAGAAGCTGACCAGGGAAATCCGGGAAAAAACAGGAAGCACCGTATTGCTCGTTACGCACGATGTGGACGAAGCCCTGTGCCTCGCAACAAGGATTCTTGTAATGTCCGCAAGGCCGGGAAGGATTCTGAGTGAATTCCGGACGGATTTCATCCGGCGGTTTTCCCAGGGGGAAGAAGGGGTGGAATATTTGCCGGAATACCGGGAGCTTCGTGAAAAAATCCTTGCGATTCTCCAAAACCAATATATGCAGTGAAGTGGCAGTAGCCTGCTGAAATCAAAGCATGACGGAGGTGCAGCAGCCTGCTGTCCCGTGGAGAAGGCGGAAGAATCTTTATAGCAATTATCAATAGGGAAACATCTGGAGGTTTGGAAAAAATGGAAAAGAAAGAACGAATTTTTGGAGTTGCTGTTTTTGTGGCAGCTCTGGCACTTGGAAAGAATTTTTTAAAGTCCGGTATCCTGTTCCGGCTGGTGGTTGGCATGGGACTTGGATACGCGCTGACAAGGGCTTACACAGGATTTGCGGGAAGTGTCAACCGCGCGTACCGTACCGGATCGACCAAACTGATGAGAACGATGATGTTTATGTTTCTTGTCAGCAGCGTGTTGAGTGCTGCATTTCTAATGAATTCGGATCCCACTGCGTATGATCTGTGGGTTAATCCGGTCAATTTTGGACTGATGCTCGGTGGGGTACTGTTCGGCTTTGGGATGGCACTTTCCTCCTGCTGTGCTTCTGGTGTACTCACGGACCTGGTGACGGGATTTCCGCGGGCGCTTATAACACTGTTGTTCTTTGGCATGGGAGTTTATCTGGGATTTCCGGTTCAAAATACCGCATCCTGGGTAAAAGATTCCTGGGTATCCACACCGGTCGGAGAAAAATTGAAAAAAGGCGGCGTCTTCTTCCCGGATTTGTTTTCATGGGACGGTCTGAATGGATATTTGGGTGCGATACTCCTGACCGCCCTGCTTTGCGGGATCGTGATTGCAGTTTCTTATCTTTATGAAAAAAAGCGTAAGGCAAATCACACCTTTACCGGCTGTGATACGGAAATCATGCAGGATAAGCCGGAGGAATCCGACAGTAAAGACTACAAACTGTTCAGTGAGCAGACCTATCAGCGCCTTTTTGTGAAGCCCTGGACGTTGAAGGAAGGAGCCATTGCCCTCAGCGTTTTGTTTGCCATTCTGATGGGAATCACAAAGGCCGGCTGGGGGGCCTCCACGCCATACGGGATCTGGTTCGGAAAATTGTTGATGGCTTTTGGGGTTTCACCGCAGTCCGTGGCAGACTTTGCTAAAATGGAACCGGGTGCTTATCTCCAGCCTTTTTTCCAGCACGGGGGTTCCGTGCAGAATTTTGGCATTATTCTTGGCACTGCCATTTACCTGCTGACAGCAGGCAGCTTTACAAAATCGTTCCGTGAGGGATTGCATCTTTCGTTCCGAGAAGTATTGGTCTATGCCCTGGGAGGACTTGCCATGGGCGTCGGCACACGGTTTTCGAATGGCTGCAACGTGGGTGCTCTCTATACCCCGATTGCGAACTTTTCCCTCTCGGGCTGGATATTTCTTATTTTCCTGGTCCTGGGCGGAATTGCAGGCAACGTGTTTGCCAAAAAAGTTTCAGGGGATTAGGCAGATTTCCTGATAGAAGATATGAAAAGAGGAGCTGTAATATATGGGTAAAAGAATATTGATTGTAGGCGGGGTGGCCGGAGGGGCTTCCGTTGCCGCAAGAGCGCGCAGACTGGATGAACAGGCTGAAATCATTATGTTTGAAAAAGGGCCTCACGTTTCCTTCTCCAATTGTGCACTGCCCTATTATTTAAGCAGAACGGTACAGGTAAGCAGCGCACTTGTCCTGATGAGCCCGGACCAGTTCCGGAAGCAGTATCGCATTGAAGCGAGAGTAAACTGTGAGGTGACCAGGATTATCCGGAAGGACAAGACAATCGTGGTCCGAAACCTGGAAACGAATGAGGAATATAAGGAATCCTATGATAAGCTTGTCCTTTCGCCGGGTGCAGCCCCCATCCGTCCGAAAAGTATGGAAGGCGCTGAAGGTCCGAATGTTTTTACCATCCGGAATGTTGTGGATATCCGGAAGCTGGACGATTATCTTACCGCCAATGATGTTAACAACGTGGCAGTTGTCGGTGGCGGCTTTATCGGTGTGGAAGTGACGGAAAATCTGATTCTTTCCGGAAAACAGGTCAGTCTTGTGGAGGCTCTCGATCAGATTCTGACGCCCTTTGATTACGATATGGCCCAGATACTTCACAAGGAAATGCTGGATCATGGGGTCAACCTGATCCTGGGGGATGGAGTCCGTAAAATCAGGGAAGATGCCATAGAATTGCAGTCCGGCCGCGAAGTCACCGCGCAGGCTGTGGTGCTGGCAATCGGTGTTCGTCCGGAGATCGGACTGGCCAGGGATGCCGGGCTTGAGATCGGGTCAGCCGGAGGCATCCGGGTGAATCATAATTATCTGACCAGCGATCCGGATATTTATGCTGTGGGAGATGCCATAGAGGTTTACAATCAATTGACCCGGCAGCCTGCCCGTCTTCCCCTTGCAGGCCCTGCGCAGAGACAGGCACGGGCAGCAGCCGACCACATGTATGGTATTCCACATAATCACAAGGGTGTAATCGGATCTTCCGTCGTCAGGCTGTTTGATTTGAATGCCGCAGCGACGGGCCTGAATGAGAAGAGTGCGAAAGCCGCAGGTATTCCCTATGACTTTTCCTATACCATTCCGCCGGATAAGGTTGGCCTGATGCCTGACAGCAGTCCATTGCACTTTAAGCTTCTGTATGGGTATCCGACAGGAAAGATTCTCGGCGCACAGGCAATCGGGAAAGGGGATGCCGATAAAAGGATTGATGTCATTGCCACTTTGATCTCAATGGGTGGAACACTGGAGGATCTGAAGGAACTGGAACTCTGCTATTCGCCTATGTTTGGCACAGCCAGGGACGCTGTAAATCATGCGGCACTGGTGTCACTCAATCTTTTGTATGGAAGATTCCGTCAGGTTCCGGTCAGCAAGGTCCGGGATCTGGTGGAAAGCGGTGCATTTATCGTGGATGTCCGGGAGAAGAATGAATTCAATCAGGGGCATCTGGTGAATGCAGTGAATATACCGCTGAGTGAACTGAGAGACCGGGTGGATGAAATTCCAAAGGACCGGACGGTTTATCTGCACTGCCGTTCCAGCCAGAGAAGCTACAATGCGGTTATGGCACTGCAAAACATGGGATATGACAATGTCGTGAACATTTCCGGCTCGTTCCTGGGAATTTGCTGCTATGAATATTATATGGACCAGGTTACGGAAAGGAAAAAGATCGTTACAGAGTATAACTTTAAATAAATAAAGTACCGATCGATGGACTGCGGCACCGGGTGGCAGATGCAAAAAACAAAGGAAAAAATATGGCAAAGCGCTCTGCATAATTAAGACGTAGGGCGCTTTACTTGATTATATGAATTATTGCTGATGTTGATTCCGATATTGCGCCGTTGTATAAATCCGCGATCATGGTAATCAGTTCTTTGTTCTTCCTGATATATAAGTTGGTTTTGTGTTTTGAGAACACAGATTGCAGAATTGCCATTCTGTCCTATTTTGATACAAGGATTTTGGTGTGGATAAGTTCAATTGGAATAAATGACTTTTCAAATCGTTCATCCATGGTATACTATTTTCGAGGAGCATTGAAATTTCAGGAAAGGAATTGATACTAATGGCAAAGATAATTTATGTCCCCCTGGATGAAAGGGCATGCAACTATATCTTCCCGCAAAGTTTTGCCCGGATGGCCGATGGGGTGGAGCTGCTGGTCCCGCCGCGTGAATATATGGGGGAGATGAAAATTCCGGCGGACTATAAGCGGATCTGGCAATGGATCTTTCAAAATGCGCCGGATTGTGAGTATGCCATACTTTCCGTGGATACTCTGGTTTATGGCAACATTATCAATTCACGGATTCATCACCGCAGCCGTGAGGAATGTGAAAAGACGCTGGACAACTTCAGAAAGCTGAAGAAACAGAATCCAGCCCTTCGGATCCATGCATTTAACCTTGTGGCCAGGGTGGCGGCCTCCAATGATTCCCACGAAGATCCGGATTATTGGGAGAATTACGGCAAACTGATCTGGCGTTATGCCTACCTGAAGGACAAAATCGATCGCGGTCATGCCAGCGATGAAGAAAAGGCCGGGCTGCCAAAGCAGACTGCCCGGATCCCGTCAGAATATCTGGAGGACTTTCTGGCGCGCCGGAAAGTGGACCGTTTTGTCAACCTTTATTGTGTTGATCTTGTAGGGGAAGGGATCTTCGATCTTCTCACCATACCCAAGGATGATACGGCGGAATATGGGTATGCAGCCATGGATCAGTCCGCCATTGCCAAAAAAGTTCGGGAAGAAAGGCTGATGAACCGGGTATTCGTTTATCCGGGTGCTGATGAGGTCGGCTGTGTGATTTTTGCCCGGGTTCTGAACCTGATTCATCACTATATGCCCCGTGTCTATGTTCATTATTCTTCCACGCTGGGGCCGGCGATTGTGCCGCTTTATGAAGATCGTCCCCTGAATGAAAGCATAAAATCGCAGATCACTTCCGTCGGTGGCATACTGGAAGATAATCCGGACCGTTCCGACTGTATGCTGGCGATTAATTCTCCGGGGAAATACATGATTGAATCTTCCAATCAGGGGACCAAGGACCTGACATTCTCCAGCCATATCAACATGCATGAATTCCTGCGATATATCGGGTACTATGTGGACAATTACCGAAAAGCCGTTGGCCTTGCGGAGGTTTCGGTAAGCAACGGCTGCGAGAATGAATTTATGGATTATGCTGCAATCTCCGGGGTATTGGACCAGGTACAGGCAGTCGGCGGCTGGAATACTTCGCAGAATACCATCGGCGTGGTTCTGGCCCAGACGGTTCTGGCAAGCTATTATCACCGCTTCCAAAAGAGCTTAAGACAATTCCGCCTGTCAGAGGAATTCAAGCTGCGCAGCATTGTCTGTGACTGGCTTTACCAGTCCAACGTTCTCCGGTCCTTTTTGAAAGAGACAAAAGGGAAGCTCGATCCATTTGCATTGGGAGAGAACCGGGAGGCAACCTGCAGCTATTTCAGGGAACATCTGGATGGGCTGATTCATCTGAAATTTGGAGGAAAGTATAAGGGCGCCGATATCGTTCTGGATCACTTGTCCTTTGACTGGGACGGTGCAAACTTTATCAATCTTCACGTTTCTCTGGAAAACATAAAGATGCCCGCATCGTCTTCCACGGTACCGATTCCGGAGATCCCGAAGTTTTGAACAAGAACCTTTGCCACATTGGGGGAAAGAAAGGCCGGAAGCGTGGGGCCAAGGTGAATGTTTTTGATCCCCAGGGACAATAGTGCCAGCAGGACCAGAACTGCTTTCTGCTCATACCAGGCGATATTGTAAACGATGGGCAGGTCATTGATGTCGTCCAGCCCGAAAGCTTCCTGGAGTTTCAGCGCAATCACTGCCAGGGAGTACGAGTCGTTGCACTGACCGGCATCCAGCACGCGGGGAATTCCGCCGATATCTCCCAGGTTCAGTTTGTTGTAACGGTATTTGGCACAGCCTGCTGTCAGGATAACGGTGTCCCCTGGCAGCTTTTTGGCAAACTCCGTATAGTAATCTCTGGCCTTTGCACGGCCATCACAGCCGGCCATGACCACGAACTTTTTTATGGCTCCGGATTTCACGGCACCCACAATGTCATCTGCCAGGGCCAATACCTGGTTGTGGGCAAAACCGCCGATGATTTCTCCGTGTTCGATTTCTTCCGGGGGAGCACAGTGTTTTGCCTGTTCGATGAGTTCAGAAAAGTCCTTTTTCTCACCGATGTCGCCGGGGATATGCTTGCAGCCGGGATGCCTGACTTCGCCTGTGGTATAAAGACGGTCCCTGTAGCTGCCCTTTGGAGGCACGAGACAGTTGGTGGTCATCAGGATCGGACCGTGGAACCGTTCGAATTCCTCTTTCTGTTTCCACCATGCATTGCCGTAATTGCCGATGAAATTGGGGTATTTTTTGAAAGCCGGATAGGAATTGGCCGGCAGCATTTCGGAATGGGTGTAAACATCTACGCCTGTGCCCTGGGTTTGCTCCAGCAGCATCTCCAGATCCCGCAGGTCATGACCGGAAATCAGAATGCCGGGGCGGGTATCCACACCGATATTGACTTTTGTCATTTCCGGATTGCCATAGGCAGTGGTGTTGGCCTTGTCCAGCAGTGCCATGCCCTTCAGACCGTATTCCCCGGTTTCCAGTGCCAGGGCGACCAGGTCGTCTGCGTTCCGGGAATCGTCCAGTGTCGCAGCCAGTGTGCGCTGAAGGAAGGCATCCACTTTTTCGTCATCCTGCAGCAGAACATTTGCATGGCTCGTATAGGCGGAAAGGCCCTTCAGGCCATATATGATCAATTCCCGCAGGCTGCGGATGTCTTCGTCTTTGGTGGAGAGCACACCAACTTCAACCGCTTTCACCTGAAACTCTGCCGGATCATCGGATGACCAGAGTGCGGCATCGGGCAGTGCTTTTTTATTCTGCACTTGCGCCTGCAGCTCCTGCTTTTTGTCCAGTGTTTCCTGGATACGGGCAGTAATGGCATCCTTGTCAAAATTCACGTTTGTTATGGTGGTAAAAAGATTCCGGGTGATCATATGGTTGACTTCGGTAGGAATTTCCTTTGCTTCTGCACGCAGCTGTGTGGTCACGGCGGAAAGGCCTTTGGTCACATACATCAGCAGATCCTGCATGGCGGCAACTTCCGGTTTCTTTCCGCAAACTCCGGCCTGTGTGCATCCGGTACAACCGGCAGTTTCCTGACATTGAAAGCAAAACATTTTATTTTGCATGAAATATCTCCTTTCTGGATTCATGATTGTCTTTTTCTTTCTTCTGTTTGTTCCTTATTGGAACAACTTAAGACTATCATGCGCAGCAAAAAGGTTCCGTAACATATGTTACGGGATGAATGCTCTTATAACAACTCTGCGGCCTCCGGAAGGACTTTTTGTGATCATTGCTATAAAATATGCTGCAGCTTTCCCATATCCGGAATGAAGATATCGTTTCGATGGATGGCAATGAGTCCGTCTGCCTGCATTTTCATAAGCTCCCGGGATACGGATGGGCGGGCGGCGTTCAGGAAATCCGCTAGTTCTTCCCGGTTCATGGGCAGAGTCACGTTGCCGTCGGAAGAAGAATACAGAAGCAGGGTTTTTGCAATTTTCCGGCGCAGGGTGGTGCAGGACAGTATCTGCAGTCTTTGATTCAGGTAGTAGGCCTTTTGTGCCAGTATGGAAAGCATATTGGAAATCAGCTTGCTGTGATAACGGCAGTTTTCCCCGCAGGTATGATACAAAAAGTCTCCGGGCAGATGCAGAACGGTTGCGGCCGTGGCTGCCCGGGCATAATGATCGTATCCCGTCTGCTTTGGGCCCTGTTGGTGCCGAAACAGATAGACTTCCCCAAAAAGCTCCCCCGGCTGATCAAATGTTGCCACAACACTGCGCTGCCCGTCGCTGGAGTCATTGCCTACCAGAACAGTTCCCTCCAGAAGGACAAACAGCTTTTCTGGAATTTCTCCCTGCCGGAAGATGAATTCTCCTTTTTCATAGGCAGTACAGATGGATTTGCTGCACTTCATGCACCCCTGTATTTCTGCACCGGACATGCCGGCAAACAGGGCACCTTTTTTCAGCCGGGAAACCATACTTTTTCTCCTTTCTGCAGGCTCATGTTTACCATGTGGACTCCCTGCGTCACTCTTTCCGTATGAGGTCAATATATATCATAACCAGGTCGGCCCTTGGCTCTGTACTGGATCATTCAATGCCGGGCTGTTCGGCTGGCTCTCCTGTACCAGGGTGTGTCAGGTTTTTCATCCAGTTGAACCGGTTGACCTTGACCACGGCAACAAAGCATTTTAAAATCTGATCGGATTTCAGACAGGCAAAGACCACCCAGGCCGGGGCGCCAAGGGATGCAGCAATCAGCGCCGAGGGCAGCACCACGCCAAATACGAAGATGGTATCATTTTTAAAGACAAAGGAAATGTCTCCGCCGCATTTTACCAGGCCAAAGAGGCAGGGACCCTGATAGGCTCCGCCAATGGTGGTAACAGCCAAAACACGGATCAGAAGAGCGGCTTCCCGCGCAGCTGCCGTGCTGATGCCGCCGCCGAATACACCGGAATAAAGATGGATAAAAGGTTTGCTGAGCCCTGCCACCAACGCTCCCGAGAGCAGGCCGACAAACAGGAAAATCACCTGGGTGGTCCGGGCATATTCCTTCATGCGATCGTATTCTCCGGCTCCCACCGTTTTGCCGGTAAGGATGCCGACCGCGGAAGACAAACCGGAGATGGTGATGTGAGCCAGTGTGCCCATGGTATTGGCGACGGATACCGCCGTGGCAATGGAAGCGTCAAAGAAATGTCCGAAGATAATGGAATTTCCCATCAGATTTACGCTCCATACCAGTTCGCCTGCGATGAGGGGCAGTCCGTAATGGAAAAAGTCATGCAGAAGCGTCCGGTCAAACCGTCGCATATCAGAAAGCTGAAGTTTGAGCTTTTTATCAAATACAAAAACATAGACAATAATCCCAGCCGCTTCGATGACACGCCCGATCAACGTGGACAGTGCTGCGCCGAATACGCCCCATCCAAGGCCGTAGATAAACACGCCGTTCAGGGAAACATCCACTGTCAGGGAGAGGAGGGAAATCGTCATGCCGATGGAGGTGGTTTCCACTGAACGCATGGCGCTGAGCAGCGCCTGGGTAACACAGAAGAAAAGATAGGACAGGGCAACGGTCCGCAGGTATACGATGCCTTCCCGGGCGACTCCCGGCTCGGAGGTAAAAATAGCGATCACCGTGCCGGGGAACAGCAGACAGACCAGAGATACGACTGCGCCGACGATAAGGGAGAGGCGTACTCCGATGGCGATAATGCTTTTGATGTTGGCGACATCTTTCTTCCCCCAGTATTGGGCGGAGAGAATCAGGATGACTCCGCTGATGCCGCTGGTGAACATCTGTACAAAGGTGTTGATCTGGCTGGCAAAGTAAACACCGGATACCGCTTCATCCCCCAGGGAGCTGACCATCAGGTTGTCCGCAAAGGAGGAGAGGAAGGCAATCAGGCCCTGGGCTGCCACCGGCAGGGCCAGGGTGATCAGGCTTTTGTAATAGGAACGGTCTCGGGTCAGAACGTGCATCAACAATGAACTTCCTTTCTCAGAGCTGCTCCTGAAACAGACTCATTTGCTCCGAAGGGGTGCGCAGCACGGCGTGTTCCAGACGTTCGTTGGGACGTACACTGCCGTTGTGCCGGACTTCATCGGTTTTTAGGTAGGAATTCCGGCTGTACAGGGCCTGTCGGACGGAAATCTGATAAATCAGGGCAAACCGGTTGGTAATGGAGCTTTGGCTCAAGTCGGAAAGACAGATCATCTGGGTATGGAACCTCCCGGCGATGCGCAGCATGGCTTCCAGCAGATGCCTGGAGGAAGTCTTGCCAAAGGGATTGTCGATCAGGAAAGCCCTCGTCGTGTTTTTCACACCGCTTTTTCCCATAATGCTGTCCCGGCGGTAGCTCATCAGGGCAGAAATCAACACAAAGCACGAAACGAACAGCTCGCCTCCGGAGTTTTCCACCAGCACTTCTTCCCAGGTGCGAAGCTTGCTGTTTGCCGGAATGCGGTCCACCTTATACAGCCAAACGGGAATATGGGCCGTGTCGGTTACCTGACTCAGCAGCTCCCGGTCGGAAAACAGGCTACTGATTCGTTTGCGCAGGGATTCCTCCCTCAGGGTACCTTCCGACTTTTCTGCCCGCAGTGTGGCAATACAGTTCTCCACATAGGATGTCATGCGCTCGGCCCCGTTTCCGTCCAGGGCTTCTGGAACGCCGATTTTCAGGGTCTGGCGGGGCGGGGCATCCGGCCAGATCTTCACATAGGATCCCCTGGAGAGTCTTTGCAGTCCGTCATAGAGGCTTTGTCCCTGAATCAGGGCATGCTGGACAATGTTCCTTTTATCCGTTTCCAGATGGGCCAGGTCGGATCTCAGGACGGCAAGGGTGTCCTGCAGACGGGCGGACTGTTCCACCATACGCTCGTAAACGAAATAATAGGCATCATACGTTGCGGCAGTTTCCTTCAGCGGAATGTTCTTCAGGTATTGGGACAGGATGGGATGCCGGCCCGAGTAGTTCCGGCGCAGGCCTTCCAGCTGGTCCCAAACAGCATACCTGGCTGTTCCGTTTTCCTCTTTTGCCTGGTCGTAGGCGCTTCCCAGACGGAGGATATCGATATCCTCCCAGGTCCCCTGGCGGGGCTGTGCCAGGGGAGGTACTTCCGCAGGAGCGATATAGCGCTGGATGCTGTTGGATTTTCCGTTCAGTTTCCTTTGCAGTTTGTCATACTCCGCTTGCTTTTTCCTGTATTGACGCAGCAAATCGTTTGCTTTCTGCCGGCGCCGTGGGTAATCCCCGAAGATCCGCTCTTTTGGCAGGGGTTGCTGCAGCCCGGCGGCAGCAAGGGCCTTTTTGACCTGCTCCATACGCTCCTGGGCAACTGCAGTGTCGGCTTCCACTTTTGCTGCTTTTTTCTGCGCGTCGTCTGCCTTCCTTTCCAGTTCCCGCTCCTTCCTTTCGGCACGGGAAAGCGCCTCTTCGGAAAAGGACAGGCTTTCATATTTGGAAGGGGAGAGATGCCGGTATCGTTGGAGGGATTTTCTTGCAGACTGCTCTGCTTCGGCTTCATCGTCGATCCGTGCCTGAAGGAGCTTTTCATCCCTGTTTCGCTGGGAAAGGATATCCTGGTAACGCTCTTCCAATACGGGAAGACTATCGGTCAAAGGTTCTGCAGCCCGGGGAATGTCCTGGGGCTCCCCCAGTTTGTTACGCTTTCCGGTGTACTCGTCCCGCTCCTGGCGAAGCTGCTTTTCCTCCGTTTCCATCCCGTCCAGATGTTTCTCCAGACTGCGGGAAAGTTCCCTGTTGTCTGCAATCTGCTGCTCCAGGAGACGGAGTTCGGCTTTCAGCTCCCGCTTTTGTTTCCGGTCCGCCACATATTGTGTATTCTGATCCAGGAAATCGTGAAATCGATCCCTGTCCCGGCAGGCTTTTTCCATTTGCCCTTCGTTTTGATGCAGCGCTTCCGCAATCCGGTCCGATTCTTTGCGGTTCTGCTCCATTTCCTCTTTCAGTTCTCTTCTGCGCAGGGTGATTTTCCGGTAGGTTTCTTCCGCTTTTGCCCTGGCCTCCGAGTATTTCTCCCTGCTTTCCGCAGTATAGGGAAAGGCTGTCAGACTGCGCAGGTCGGCTTCCATCCGACTGTGTTCCTCTTCCAGATGTTTCTTTACAGCAGTCTGCTGTTTGATTTCCTGCTGCAGCAGTTCAGCATATGCCTCCCGGGTCTCCGACCGCAGGCTTTGTTCATTGTAAAGGCAGGCCAGCCGGAGCTCCGGAGGAAACTCCACGATCCGGTCCGTTACCTGTCGGACTGCAGCAATGTCTTCAAATGCCATAACCGGGCAGGCCCGGTTCAGGGCTTCTCCATCCGCAAGGGGGAGATGTCTGAGATCCGCCCGGGAAACCAGGAAGCAGAAGGGAAGCATGGGATTGGCCTTCAGACAGGCATCCTGTGTTTCCTGATCCAGCCTTCGCAGATAGGTCTCACCGGTATCGAATACGATTCCTACTTCTTCCAGAAGTTCGCCGAACCGGCGGGCGGTATGCAGGTTGCCGGATTCACAGTCCCGGAAGGTTTCCGCAGAGGAAAGGAGCCGCCTTTGGGTGCTTTCCCATTCCTTCTGCGCCGCGGTCAGGGCCTGCTCCATGATATTTTGGCAGGCGTGTTTGTCATAGAGGAGTGCGGGATCCATCTTCTGCCGCTCCAGCACTTCCTTTCGTTCCCTCTCTGCTGTTTCAAAGGCTTCCAGTGCCTGTTTCTGCCGTTCCAGGGCAATGCCGGCTTCTTCGTGTTCCGCTTCGAGAGTTTCCTGTTCTTCTTTTCGGCTGGCTTCCCGTATCCGGTTTTCTTCTGCAGATCGCTTCAGCTTTTTCCTTTTTTCATCCAGGGAGGCTGCCCGGTTCTGCAGTTCTTCCTGAGCCCGTTGAATTTCCTGCTTTGGCACTTCTCCCAACAGGTTCCGGGGAAGGGAAAAGGAAAGCTCCTGCAGTATTTTTTCTTCTTCCAAACGGAAGGTTTCTGTCCGCTGCTCCAGTCTGCCTATGGCCTGAGTATCCCTTTGCCACTCTGCTTCCCGATCTTTTCCCAATTCATCTGCTTTGGCAAGCTTCGTGAGGCTTTCTTTCCGGTTGGCTTCCAGATGAGCAAGCTCTGACTCCTTTTGTTTCAGCACTTCCCCGTATCGCATCCAGAGAGTTCCGACCATCCGGTTGAAATCTTCGTCTGATCGGCCGGCACGCAGCTTTTGCAGCTGATTCATCAGGGAGAGCCGTCTTTCCCGTGCTTCCCGGCGCGCTTTGGCATACTGGGCAGCTTCCATGCATTCCCGTTCCTCCCTGGCCTGGATTTTTTCCTGATTTACACTGCTCAGCAGGGAGTGGGCCTTTGCCAACAGCTCCTGCTGCAGTCCGGCAGCTTCTTCTTTCAGCAGGAACTGTTCCGAAACTTCCTCCCTTCGGATCTGCTCCAGATTTGCATCCTGTTTTTCTTCCCCCGCGGCAAATTCCGCTCTTTTCCGCTCCGTTTCCTCCTGTTGCTGCAAAAGAAATCGATGGAGACCGGAAAGTTCCCCTGCCATTTTTTCGGATTCCTCCAGCTTGCCGCACAGATCGGAGATGCTCTGAAGAAAGTCGTCCGTTTCCTGCGAGAAAGCTTCCAGCAATTCTTTTTCCTGCAGTTTGTCTTCCTTATCCAGAATGGAAGACATAAGGGTACGGAACAGCTCGGTGAGCTCCGAGCTGCCCTGGCTGAGTTCCTCGGACACGGTTTTCAGGATCCATCGATCCATCAGGCTGTCGGAGGTTTTGCAGGCGGCAAACAGTTCGTCCACACCGCCTTCCTTGTCGTTGACGTCGGCAATGAGCTTCCATTCCTCCGGCAGGATGCCATACTGCCGCAAAGCCGCCCGGTAGGCTTCGCTTTCATCGAAGGCAAAGCAGCGGAGCCGGAAGGAATCGCCTTTGGCCTGCTGGAGCTGATTGCGGGCCGCTTCATAGGGTATATAGGTTACGCCGCCTTCCCGGTGCTCAATCAGGGGAATATTGCGGATATCGTAGGCATTGGCTTCATTATAGTAGTTGAGAAAGGTAAAATATTTGGTCCGGGATGTCTGATCGCCGGACTGGCCGATGGAGCACATGGCAATCCCCGTCAGCAGATAAAAAGGCTGTTCCGTATTGTCCAGCTTCCATTCCAGCATGATATAAGTGGGAGCGCTGGTCCGGGAAAGATAATAATCGATTTTTCGCTTATGGATGCGGCGGGTGGGAAGAATGGGCTGCAGCATCATCTGTACCAGCACGCTTTTGCCGCCGCCGTTGGCAAGATTGAGAAGCATGTTCTCCCCATCGCAGCTGTCATACATTTCATCCAGGATGATACGTCTCTCCCAGCTGACATTGGCAATTCGGATCCGATTGATTTCAGGCATGTTGGTTTCCGGCCTCCTCCTTTGCGAATAGATTCTGGATTGTGGCAATCCGTTCCTCACTGAGGTAGTAATGCACCATCAGATCATCCAGCCGCCGGGTCGTGCGGATTTCCTTCTGCTCATCATAGAAGGTCAGCAGCTTTTGCTTTTCCAGCAAGCGGCAGGCTTTCAAAACAGTTTCTTCCCGGGAAGTACGTCGGTTCTCCTCCCGGACGGACAGATTGTTCCAGACCTGGGTCACCTGGGTGAAATTGATTTCCATCTGCTCCTGCCAGACCGGGGCAGCCTGCCCGGCGGGGACGGAAAGACGCCGGTCCAGCTCAGCCACAATATCTCTGATCTGCAAAAAGGGGGTGCGCTTTGGATCCGCGTTTCTCCCGCCGAAGAACAGGTACAGAATGATCATGATAATATAGCACTGCAAAAAGGCATCCACTGTACGGGCGGTACTGCCGATGCCCTTGCGCATGTCCCCCAGCGATATGCTGAGAATGGGATTGTCCATCTCCGGCACCAGATATACTGCGTGAGGGACTTCCACCAGGTGAAATGCCAGCTCCTGGGCAAAATCCTCCAGCTCGGACCGGACTTGCGGATCCTTGAAATCGGCAAACAATTCCGGCTCACCGGTATCGTTCAGCTCTCCTTCCGTCAGCAGTATCCTTAAAATATGCAGCGTTTCCTTCATTTTTCCTTCCTTTCCATTTCCACTTCAAAGAGAAAATCATCCATTTCAATCTTCGGCGTTTCCGTGATACCCTCCGTCACTGCACAGGGAGGCAGGGTGCAGGCAAACATCCGTCCGGCTTTTTTGATCCGGACGCACTTCAGCCCGTAGAAATCCGGGTGCAGACGGCCGATCTGCCCCAGGCAAAAGGACAGGTCAAATTCCCCTGTGCTGTTCTCTGACCATTCGGCATGTTGCTTTTTCCACAGACTCAGGTCAATGCTTTCGGTTTCATAAAGACGCAGTATGGCAAGGAACAGAAGACGTTCCCTGTAAAGTTCCTCGAACCATTCCTCCTTTTGGAGAGAGGTATAAAACGATGCAAAGGAAAAGCCCTCCGGATGGGCTGCAGAAAAGCAGAGCAGTTCATTTACCACCCGGACATGGGAGCGGTTGCGCCAATTCCGGCGTTCCCTTGCCTTCTCTTCGGATTCCATCGATTCCTCTTCCCGGGATTGTTCCTGATCCGATTCCCGTACTTTGGCCTGTCGGTCATAGATCAGCTCCAGGTTCAGGAACCGGGGAAATTCCGGCTGGAACAGTGGAGCCAGAAGACCGCGGCTGAGGCGGTCCATTTCCTTCGGTCCCTTAATGGTACAGGATGCAAGGGGGATAAGGATCTGATCCTCCATATTATATCGCCGGGTGGAGTGAAAAAGAATGGAATCCGCCAGAACATTCAAATACAGTTTTTTCATTGCTTCGCACCGGATGAGCATCTGTCTTTGGAGGGAAAGGGCACGCCGTACATTGTCCAGGATGCCGAGGACTTCCTGTCGGGCTTCCAGGGCGCTGTCGTCCAGAGAACCGCGGCGTCTTTCCTCTTCTTCAAACTGGTTCTGCGCAAGCTGTACTTTCTGTTCGATGCCCTGCATGGTTCCGTATTCCCCGGCCAGCATGGCATCCACGCTGTGCATCAGTGCATCATAATCCTGACCCGAAATGGAGGATAAATCCCCGCGGATCTGACGCTCGAACTGTTCCAGCTCCCGGCGTTTCTGAATCAGCATCCGCACAAGTTCCTGGCTCTGTCCAATTGCTTCCTTATAATAATGCTTCTCGATCTGCATCTGCAGACGAATTTCCTCCATCTGAAAGCCCAGCTGGTCGTCCACTTCCTTGGTGCGGAAGAGAAAGTCATATCCCTGTTTGGTCAGTTCAAAGACGATCTGGTTGCGGTCATTGACCGAATCGGCAATCAGACGGACGGTCCATTCCCGAAAGCCGGCGGAATAATCCATCGCCTTATAGGTGCGTTTCACACCCTTGTTCTGAAGGATGTCCTTCACAAGGTACCGGGCCAGG
This sequence comes from Eubacteriales bacterium mix99, assembly GCA_038396605.1. Lineage (NCBI taxonomy): Bacteria > Bacillati > Bacillota > Clostridia > Eubacteriales > Eubacteriales bacterium mix99. The sequence continues at coordinate 701,136 of CP121690.1, read as the reverse complement.
GTGTCAGTTTCTGCCGGGGAAAAATGTTTGCCATAGCACGGAAGAATGTCTCCCAGAAAGCCGGAGATGCTTTCCAGAGTACAATCATGATCTTCGGAAAGGGTGCGTTCCATAATATATACCAATACGGAAAAGAGCAGATTGTCGATCTCATGCGGTGCAAACTGCTGCTCGATATCATTGCTCCGGTTCAGCCGGTTTACGACAGAGTCCACTGCGGCAACGAACTCCATCCGTTTTTCAAATCGGTCGAGAAAGTCAAACATCACGATCCTCCGTTATATCCACTGTATCCGTCAGATGGTGCTCCAGGAACGGACGGTTCAGGATTTCCTGGGGAAGGTACCGTCCGCCGGCCAGCAAGGTTTCGATTTCGTCGGCCTCTTTCGGAGAAAACAGCCCGAGAAAGTCTGGCAGTCGTTCCGGCTTGGTCTGGCCGGTATGGGATTTTCCGTATCCGACTTTCTGACTGCGCTTCAGCATTGCCTGATAAGCGGGTAGAAACAGGGAAACGGAAAGGGAGGGATTTTCGGCTGACACGGAAAGAAAAATGTCAATCCCGGCGTAATCCAGATCGCCGAAGTACAGAAACTGCGGGCGTTGATTCGGCAGGAGGGAAGCGTATTCCTCCAGAGCATGGGGACGCGTGGCTTTCCTGCCTTCTCCCAACACCACGCCGTCCAGCCGTACTCCAAATAATCTGTGCTTTTCAGGAAACTGCAGCAGCAGTCTTCGCAGCGTATACCAGGTGTCCTTGTTTTCCAGGATCAGCAGGGCGTGGATTTCGTCTCCGGCGAGATAATCAAAGAAAGGCTCCGGCGTCGGATAATAATTGAGGCGGTTTTCCCATCTGTTAAAGCGCAGGACGCTTTGGCAATGGGCGCTGTCCAGCACTTTTTCCCGGTTCCAGATGGAAAACGCCCGCTCGTTTTTTGACATGGGCGCCTCCGGACGGTTTTTGCTGCTTTTGAGATAGCGGCTCAGGGGAAGGAGGATGTCCCGATGTTTTCGATACAGTCCGGGCTTTTTCAGATACCCGGAAATATTCAATTCCGTGGAAAGCTGCTTGATTTCCTCCAGAACATTGGAGTCATCCCTTGCCGGGCGCAGAATACGGTACTTCAGCCGAAGAGGCGGCACCATGCCATTATTGTTGCGGGGAGAACCAACCGGGCGCAGCAGACCGGTCTCCTGCAGCTGCGTTATGGTAGCATGGAGCTCCCTGTAGTCGGCAGGAGAGATCCATTCTCTCAGCTGGTCAAGGGATAAAAAGGTGCCCTTTTGCTGTTTGATTTGAGATATGATGTTATTCTTTATCATTTGCTTCGCCTGCTCTTTCAGAATAAACAGAGTATCATGTTTTCACTTGCATTCATGTACCATTGTGTTCATAATAACATAACTGTTTTTGACAATGGTACAATGATAAGCGAATAAGGTTTATATTTTCCATTGTATAGAAACATGCTCACTTATGGCTTGTATTTGAGTAACCAGCGCATCAATTACCCGGCGTCTATCATCGAAGCTCACACTGTCCAATCGCTCAAATATCCAGATATACGCTCTATTTGTGACGATGAAACCGAATTAGTGGACAAGTCCGCAATCAGCTTTGTTTGTGCTTGCCTCTGTGTGTCTAATTCCTCGATGCGACTATTCGCATACTTCAACAGAGTGGGGTTTGCGCCTGTGAGCGTGTCAAGGAGTTTTTCTATTTCTCCTTCGATTTTTGCAAGTCCGGCGCGGGCGGGATAGCGTCAATTTACTGTAGGGAAAGAAAGAATAGAGACATCCTGAAATATTCTTCTAGCAACAGTGGCCTTGATTGATTTAATTAATTTTAACAGCAATCAATCTTGTCAGCCGCATTTATTCCACGATCTGCTTGACAACGAGCCTCTGCCGGTGTGGCTTACGGCAGATGTCGGCAGCAGCCATCTCTAACAGCGGGATAGGTTTTGGAGCGGTTGCTGCCGTACCTCAATGCTACCACACCGACTTCTCGTTATCAAGTAGCTTTCGCGGCATAAACGCTTGATCTATGTCGTCCCGGCTATTATTTCTCCTTACGAAGAACAAAAACGCCATAACGAGCTTTATGGAGGGCCTAATAGCGTATTCCGGCCATATTCCTCATCTCATTAAACAGCCCTGTCTTTTTCCCCATGGTAATTACAGTTGGGCTGCTACTCCATGAACCAGCATATCTGCTTTCTGATGATTTCCTTACTTCCTTGATTAACTCATCCTGCAATTCATGTTTCCTGTTCTCCTTCTCCTTAAGCTTCTGTGCCATAACCAGGTCATAGATCCTGCCGCCATTTTTCTTATATACGATAAGTTTGGACATCCTGGCAACACCTTTTTCAGACCATCCCTTAGGCCTGCTGCTTAGCCTGCTTGAAAACACATGGCTTATATGACCTTCGGCACTGCATCCTATCAGTTCATGGTCCTTATCAGCCTTTATCTCTATTCCATGCCAGTTATTCATATGTACCGTCTGGCATCCTTAACTGCCTTCCTCTTCGTTTTGGAAACCGTTCGTTTGAGGATCTTCTTGAAAACATCCTTAACCATGTCCTTGTCCGGCCAATCCAATGCATCCTTCCCTTAAAAATTCTCTTACCTTATTTTCTGTTTTTCTTGCAAATTCGTTAAAATCTTGTATACTGTACATGGAAGGTGGCACCCTTTCTTGATATTTTTGTTGATGATCAATATTTTAGCAGGATGTCACCTTCTTTTCAATCCTTATGGTAATTTATTATTCTTAATCCCTACGGTAACTTTACGCTAACATGTGTGAGTTCATATTATTTAGACTTTTTTTAAGCTGATAAAGAAGTCTTTCAGCTTACTTTTTAGCTCGTCACCCGTAGGCTCAAACCTTACACGAACGGCACTGTCACCGCACAAAAAGCAATAAGGATTTTTTACCTGTTCTAAATAATTTATCATTCTCTGTTCCGGGGGCTGGTTCGTGTCAATCTTGATTCCACGAATATCTACAAGCCCGGATTTATCTATCTTTTCTATTCCTGACTGGCTCATTTCGTCCAGTTGTTTTACTGTCAACATTTGTTCCCCCTCCTTTTTGGTATTCAATACAGCATATGCAAAACCGCTTGTACGGTATGTTGTCGAAAAAAGAGGCTTTAATCGGACGGTTTTAGCAAAACCTCACGAGAATTTCACTCCTGCATGGTTCTCATGCAGCCCTACCCAATGCCTGCGACGCTTTGAACGCTCGGACTATGGCTATAAGGGAGTATCATTGTACCTTTTTGCACGTCATCGCCCGCAAGCCGCTACACTTGCTTTGAATTGTGGTGTTGTTCGCTCTCTCTGAAATAGAGGTCATGGCGCACCCAACCTATGGCTCGGCACAAAAAGAACGTATCCGATTTGCCCTATGCTGCGTCGGCATTTTCTTCCGTCGCTTTCTTTGTCAAGGAGCAAAAGCAAGGTGAGGTTTTACACTCTGCGGAAAGGGGGGCGCAGCTTGCTTAACTCAAACCTTGAATGAAAGGACAGCCCGCATGAGCTTTGACCGCAAGCGGTCGCGTATGTCCTCGTCTATGCCGTAGTAGGTATTGCCGCGCTCGTCGCGGAGCTTCCGCATAGACAAAGTGGCTAGTAGCTTTCGTTGGTGTACGACAATCTTCATAGCTTCCGGGTCGCCCTTTGTTGCAGCTATGATTACCGGGTAGGGTAACAAGCCGCGTTCGTCGTTTTCGGTGTTACCAATCATTTGAATCATAGGCGCGTTCCTCCAAATAGCGTTTTAGAAGCTCAAAAGAGCTTGTCCCTCTGTACTGTACGGTGCTGCGCGGAATTGCGTATAACTCTGCGATTTCCACGTCGCTCATTTCAAAGAAGTAGTACAGTAAGACAGCGTTGCGTTTTTCTTCCGGTAAGCTGTGCAGGGCTTCGGCAAGCAGCTTCGCGGTGATTTCCTTTCCCGCAACACAAAAGGATTGTTCAGCTTCATCATCTGCAAAATAGCGGTCATAGGTGTAAAGCTGATTTTCCTCCTGTAGGGACAGGTCAGAAAAAGTCACTTCGCGTATCTGCTGACGCTTCGTGTCCCTGTGGGCGTTGGCTGCTTCATTCTTCAACGCCCGTTTGCAATAGCTGTTAAAGGCGCAACGGATTTGCCACTGGGTACGAACAGGTTCATTCATGGTATTCACCTCCTTTCGCAACCGCGAAAACGGGTGATGATTTCCCCTTTCGTAAACCCTCAACACCAGGCATTTTGGAAATGCCGAAAATGTCGGTGGATTTTCCAAAAAAACTTTTGAGAAAAACGCAAAAAAGCCCGGCTGCATGGCGCAACCGGGCATAAGGGAATTATTAGCAATTATATGATGATGTGTGTGTTCATATTGATAACCGAAATAGTCCGTAGGTGTTTTGTGTTCGTGTTGCAATTTGTCAGTAATCGCATAGCGTTGTCGTTGTCAAAAAAAAGAGCCAATAACCGCATTTCATATCTGCGTGTTATCGGCTCTGCGTCTGTGCGTCTGGCTCTTTGATAACTGACATATTCAGTTGTTGTACATTGATTAGCACTTCCTGTTTGCATTTCGGACAATATAACGGGAAGTTAATCAACACCGTATCTTCGCGTATCCTGTTGCGGGTTTTGTTGCCACAGACAGGGCATAATAACCATTTTTTTCTATAGCATCACCCCTATGACAATGGCATTGTTTGTAACGCAAGTTTAATTCACATCAGCTAATAGCTGAATTTTGAAAATATTTGTGATTCCTGTGCGGTCGGTGAGTAGCGTGATTGAAACCAAATCACCTTCTGACAAATCAGAAAGAGGGATAACAGTTTCCTGCCTATAAATGTTTAATCCTTCCCATAAATCATATTGAAACTCCCCTCGATAATCCTCAGCATTGAGGGAAATACCTTCAACCAATATAGAGTGCTCGTCAACTTTTTTTACTTCTGCATAAAATGTCTGTATATCAGAAGCTGACATTACCCATACATCTTCATCGTAATGTTTATAGGCAGTAGCATATCCCGCATAATAGCTAATCAATATGCCAATGAGTAAGACTATAATGGTCATAACAATAGCTGCCTTATATGGAGGAACCATTGAGGTACGCTTGCCCTCGGTAGCCTCTAAAACTTTATTGATATGCCGCTTGTAAACGTTAGCGTAAAGTTACCGTAGGGATTAGGAGTAATAAATTACCATAAGGATTGAAAAGAAGGCGACTTCCTGCTAAAATATTGATCATCACAAAAATATTAAGAAAGGTTGTCACCTTCCATGTACAGTATACAAGATTTTAACGAGTTTGCAAGAAAAACAGAAAATAAGGTAAGAGAATTTTTAAGGGAAGGTAAGGATCTGGCAGAACTGACTCTGGGGCTGCAGGAGGATCTGTTTGAACTTGGTCGGAATATACTGGTGGAGACTCTTGAGGGGATGGATGAACAGCTTCGAAAGTCCGGGGTCAGGAAAAACAATTGGGAGATTGTCAGGAAAGATGAGACAGGGATCTTAACGACCTTTGGAACGATCAAGTATAATAGAACGTATTTTAAGCCAAAGAGTGGTGGCAAAAGGAAATATCTCGTTGATGAGCTTGTTGGTCTTAAGCCACATGACAGAGTGAGTGCGGATGTGGTGATCAATGTGGTGGAAGAGGCCATAGACAGCAGCTACAGGAAAGGTGGAGAAAGAGCCGGATATATGGACGAAATAAGCAAGCAGGCTGTTATGGATAAAATACATAACCTTGAGATCAGCGAACATGAGCATAAGGTGGACAAGAAGAGGGATGTCAGGATACTGTATGTTGAAGCAGATGAAGATCATGTTTCCCTGCAGGGAGAAGACGATAAAAGCAAGATAGCTATGCCCAGGCTGGTTTATGTTCATGAAGGCGTAGATCCCGAAAAAAGCAGCCAAACAAGGACCAGGCTTAAAAACGTTAAATATTTTGGCGGCATGTATGATGAGAGTGAGGATCTGTGGCTGGAGGTCATAGAATATATAGACAAGCAGTACGACATGGATTTCATTGAAACCATATACCTTTCCGGGGATGGGGCATCATGGATTAAGGCCGGGCTTGACTGGATTCCCAAAAGCAAGTTTGTGCTGGACAATTTTCATCTTAAGAAATATATGATAACTGCGACTGCACACTTAAACGATGGAGACATCTATCAGGAGTTGAAGGATGCATTGGATTGGCCGGACAAGGACATGGTCAAGGATGTTTTCAAGAAGATCCTCAAACGAACGGTTTCCAAAACGAAGAGGAAGGCAGTTAAGGATGCCAGACGGTACATATTGAATAACTGGCATGGAATAGAGATAAAGGCTGATAAGGGCCATGAACTGATAGGATGCAGTGCCGAAGGTCATATAAGCCATGTGTTTTCAAGCAGGCTAAGCAGCAGGCCTAAGGGATGGTCTGAAAAAGGTGTTGCCAGGATGTCCAAACTTATCGTATATAAGAAAAACGGTGGCAGGATCTATGACCTGGTTATGGCACAGAAGCTTAAGGAGAAGGAGAACAGGAAACATGAATTGCAGGATGAGTTAATCAAGGAAGTAAGGAAATCATCAGAAAGCAGATATGCTGGTTCATGGAGCAGCAGCCCAACTGTAATTACCATGGGGAAAAAGACAGGGCTGTTTAATGAGATGAGGAGTATGGCCGGAATACGCTATTAGGCCCTTCATAAAGCTCGTTATGGCGTTTTTAATAGCCGGGACGACATAGATCAAGCGTTTATGCCGCAAAAGCTGCTTGATAACGAGAAGTCGGTGTGGTAGCATTGAGGTACGGCAGCAACCGCTCCAAAGCCTATCCCGCTGTTAGAGATGGCTGCTGCCGACATCTGCCGTAAGCCACACCGGCAGAGGCTCGTTGTCAAGCAGATCGTGGAATAAATGTAGCTGACAAGATTGATTGCTGTTAAAATTAATGAAATCAATCAAGACCACTGTTGCTAGTAAGAATATTTCAGGATGTCTCTATTCTTTCTTTCCCTACAGTAAATTGACGCTATCTTGTCTTACTGAAAAGTTGGTATAAGAAATCAACGATAAAAAAGCCATAAAAATAGCCAATTACAGCGATAGCGGGAAAATATTTTAGAAAAATATTGCATCCCGCTGCTTTTTATGATATAATATTACGTTATAATATATAATAACAACGTAAAGGAGGAAAAGAATGGAAGGCATTTCACAAATCCACCAGAAAATCTATCAACTGAATCAAAAAAGGTGGGAGCTGCTTGAGAAGATTATGACCCCGGGACAGCTGCTGGCTGCGTCATTTTACGAAAGAATGACCAAGTGCGGCAATCCCAACTGCAAATGTGCATCCGGTGAACTGCACGGTCCTTTCCCCTGGATCTACCAGAACCTGAAGGGCAAGAAGCTGATCTCAACTTCCTGTGTGGCGGACAAAGTCGAGGATGCCCGAAGATTTTCTGAGAATTACAAGGCGTTTAAAGAAAACCGGGCGCAAATCAAAGCATTGGATCAGGAGATCGATGAATTGGCGGCTCAGATCCAAACCTTTTATGAAGTGGACGTAACAGAATTCGTAAAGAAAGCGGGGGAAAGACGTGGTAGAAAACAAAAGAGAAGCGAAGAAGGCCCTGAAAAACAGGAAGGTTGACATGGCCATCCAAACAAATTGGCCGTTCATCGGCCCATTCATGAAATTTCTCGGGAATATGGGGATTCTGTGGGATCTCAGGAAGATCACCGGCACCCATATCAGAACGATGCTTGGAATTCATATTTATGTGCTGTTGTACTTACTGAAAATTATTGTGGGTATCCCAACAACACGGGGCAGTGAGGCGTTGCTTGGGGATAAAGGAGCCATGAGTCTGATCGGCTTTGATGTGGAGACCGTTAAGGAAGGCCTGTGTAAAAGAGGAGACGCCAATCAGCACGGAGAAGGCTATAAAAAAAATACCCTGTGTCATGAATGTGTTTACAGTATTAGACAATATTGAGAAATGCTGTATCGAAAGCACAATGGGGGTTTACAATACCGTTGTACGAAGACTCAGGAGACTGCTGCGGAGCGGAATATTTGCGTTGGACTCTACAATCGTTGAGACAAGGCCGGATTTTCCGGGGTGTGGGAAGACGAAAAGAAAAAAGGAAGGCCGTCCCAGCGACCCTCCCGAGTACAAATACATATACGGCTTCAAAGTATTCGTGCTGTATGAGATAAAGTCGCGAATCATTGTTGCCGTAAAGATTGTACCAGCAAATGAGGATGATCACAAGTATTTCTTGCCTATGATCAGGCAGGGCATACACAATTGTGGGAAAAACCGCATTGAAACGGTCATTGCGGACCGGGGCTTTCTGGACGGCGCTCAATTATGGGAATTGAAACACAGACTGAAGATTGACTTTATTATCCCGGCAAAGGCAGGCATGATTATCCGTGAAGATGCGATAGCTCTGCGGAAGGAGTATCAGAACAAGCCATTGGCACAGTGGGTTTACGGAAAGGGCATATGCCAGGGTTACGGGGTGGACGGTCTGCAGTCGTATCTTGAGTATAACCCGAAAGGAGTACAGAACAATAGCAAAACAAACGGCACTCCTCTGAATGCTGTGGTCGTCACAATGTGGAAAGGACAGGCCGTGCCTGTGGAAGATCAGATTGTACTGCTGACCAGCCTGCCGGCCGAGGAGGATGCGGCAGGCATTCCAAAAAGATATCGGCTGAGGTCGCTGATCGAAAACGGCGGGTTCCGGGAACTGAAACAGGCGGCATATCTGAAGCGGTTACCCAGAAGGAAGGGCAAGTACGCAGAAAACGCGGCATATATGCATATCATTCTATGCATCTTTGCTCATACGCTTTTCTATGCCTTTCTGGGGTGGCGTAAAAAGGAAGCTCCCAGGCAGTCTGACGGGGACTGCCTGCGGGAATGGAGAAGGCGGGAATCCATAAGGGATGGTGGTAAAATCCTTATCATCGCCAACGTTAAGTACTACGCATTCTTTGATTTAGATGAAGTACTGGATATACTTGGTGTCAGGCAGAAATTCCGGATAAAGAGGAATTGCTGAACAGACCGGCTTTTCATAAGATTACCAATTGGAATTAATTGGCATACCTAGTGTATGTCTATTCGTGTTACCCATTTTTAGTCAAATGTCGCTGTCCTGATGGATTACAGTTGGTTCTCTGGCTTAATTTAACCCAGTAACACCCATATATTTACTTTTAAAGAAATATAGTTCTAATAATGCTATTTTTATAAAAACATGTGCTGTCCCTCAGATTTTTTGCATTTCTTATACCAACTCTTCAGATCTTGTCTTAAATCATATTTGACTATTTATATTTTGCATATATAATAGAAATCACTAGAATAAAATTATAATATTGTTAATGAGGGGATATTATATGTATAATTAAATGAATTTTAACTTTTTGTGTCGCAATTGTGAATATTCTGGTGCGGTGAAACCGCAGTTCCGGAAAATTGGAAACCGAGAGTCCGGAACTGGGAAACCGCATGCGAGTTTACTCGCTTAAGGACTTGTCCAGTCCATATACCTCACGCATGGATCTGTAGTTGTTCGGATCCGTGCTGGTTATGCTGATTTTATAGGCATCATATTTGATGCGGTCAAGGATTGCTTCTGCGAGAGGGCTGGACTCCCCGCCAAGTTGATCAAACCAACCATTATCATGGTACTGGGAGCAGAAGATGGTTGATGATCTTTTCCGCCTCCTGTGAAGCAACTCCAGGATGTCGTGCTGCTCTGTCTCAGTCGGTTTCAACAGCAGCCATTCATCAATGATGAGAAGAATGGGATTGGCATATTTGGCCTGAACCTTCTTGTAAGTGCCTTCATTCCTGGCCATCTCCAGTTCTATTAGAAGGTCGGGAAGTCTGACATACCTGGTCGTAAAATAGTGTTTACACGCCTCTATGCCAAAAGCACAAGCCATGTATGTCTTACCGCTGCCTGTTGCACCGGTAATAAAAAGATTTCGGTGTTCAATGATATATTCGCAAGTCGCCAGTCTGCTGATAAGAGACCGGTTCAGCTTGCGGCCGGATTTGTAATCGATATCTCCGATGTACGCTTCCGGTTGGTCGAATCCAGCATTCTTGATCAACCTTTTTAAGCGGTTGTTCTTTCGATTGCTGTATTCAATGTCTACCAGCATGGAGAAACGGTCTTCGAAAGGGATATCCTTCATCCTGGAGTCGTTTAGCCACACCAACAATGATTTTTAGGTATGTATCGGGATAGAACATAGTTCAAATAATGTGTGAAAAGCGCCATTTCATCAGCAATATCGGCGCTTTTTCTTATTGACATTACAAAAAAATTGTGGTATAATTTAGGTATATTTTAGGTATACGAGGTGTTGGCTGTGGGTAAATATTCTGTGCCAGAATCCATACTAAAATTCAAGCCAAAAGGCACGATGGTGAAACTTATTTCCGGGCGCTACTATGTTTATGAATATTCCAGCGTAAAAGGATCTGACGGAAAACGACGAACAAAAATGGGAAAAGAAATCGGAACAATCCTGGATGGCGTCGGATTCGTCCCAAATAACGGATTTAATTGTGACGAGGAAATAACCACTCTTGAATTTGGCGAATATGCGGTTGTCCTTTCAAATTCTCAGAAAACGCTATTGCTTCTTCAAGAATGCTTCAATCAAGTAGATGCCCTCAGAATATATGTGGTGGCACTGATTCATTATATACATGGTTTTTTGTACATGAAAGATATACATAAGTACTACGAAATGAGCTATCTATCCCTGAAATACCCTTCCCTGAAGCTGGGATACGCCGCATTATCTTCTCTGTATGATAGCCTGGGCCGTCGCCAGGGAAAAATACTCCATCTGGAAGAAAAACTTGTTACTGAGTGCTCAGGGCAAGTCGCAATTGATGGGCACGTAATAGGCTGTGGCTCTATGGAAAACGATCTTGCTGAAAAGGGATATAAATTCTGGAAAATCGGAGAACCACAGATCAATCTTCTCATGGCATATGACGTTAACACCGGTATGCCCCTTATTTCCAGAATATATGAAGGCGGGAGCCAGGATAAAGTCAGCGTTAAGGATTTGCTTGTTCAGGTTGAGTTAAAGGATTTGCTCTTTATTGTCGATCGTGGATTCTACAGTGCCGACAACCTCAATCTGTTCACGTCAAATGGCAACTCATACATTATACCGCTTGCCAAAAACCTCACAACCTGCAAGATGGCCGTCAGCAGTCTTGAGATGACAGGAAGATTTATGTACCAAAAAGGACGCAAAGCTTCCGTGGTTGAGTATAGGGAACAGATAACAGACGGGCAAAGAGTTCTTACGTTCAGGGATCTGAACGAGGCTTCAACGGAGCAGGCAAACTATCTCCGCCACCTGGCACGAGGGGATAAGTCGTATACCGATGAAAACTTCAATAAGCTGAAAGATTTTATGGGAGTTACCGTACTGCAGACGAGTTTGACAGCACAGACACCCCAGGAAATTTATGAGCTCTACAAGAAGCGTTGGTCTATCGAGACATATTACAACTATTTCAAGAACAAGGCAGACTACAATGCTCTGTATCAGGCCGATTTTTACAAGACACAAGGTCTAGCATTCATTATGCTTGTCAGTGCTCTAATACATAAAAACTTTGAGGATGCTGTAGCCGGAGTTAAGGGGAAGTCGGCTCAGGACTGTATTCTTGATGCAAAAATGGTAAAAGCGAATAAACGTCGCGGCTGTTGGATCGTATGCAATTGCAAAAAAAGTCATCAAACTCTATTCAATCAGCTTAATACTAAAATGGCTGTCGAGGTGTGAGAGGCAGGCTACCTAAAAAACCAAAAAGTTGTGTTTAGCTGGTTGATGAATGCATTTGACATGGATGTCAGACGCATTTCAATTAATTTATCAATCGTACTTTGATTGGTCATGGTCATTTACCTCCTGTAATAATCAGCGCCTCTGGTGATGGCGTATCTGTTCTGTCTGGTTTCGGACTCCGTCGTTTTGTCGACGGACGTATCAGCTGTTTTATCCCGCCCGGCAGAGAGTATGTTCTTTATGCTCTTATAGCTGGGCGAGGCCGTGTAACTAAGGGCCTTTTTGCAGGAGGCTTCAAGTCTGTCAGCTGAATATTTGTCTGCCAGCTTCAGTAGCCCCATACAGCTGCGATAAGATTGCTGTTCCACACATTTGGAGGTAAGGATGGCATCCACGACCTGGTACGTATTGGCACCAATCCGCTCAGCCCATCTGCGGAATCGATTGCCGTTCCATTCCAGGTATTTCTGATGGTCTTCCGGCATGTGCTCCACAATGGTGGCATACTGCCCCTTACGGCCATACAGACGGCGGTGGGAGGCAATGCGGTTATGGTTATAGAAAATCTCAATAGTCTTATCGGTTATCCGTACATCAACCTTGCGTTTTATGTATTCATACGGAACTGAATATAGCATTCCGTTGCAAGATATGTGATAATTGAACTGAACGGTGGCTTGTTTCCATTCCGCCAGTTCGTAAGGGGACGCAGGTAAGGGAGCCAGCAATGGCAGTTCTTCGTTGCGGAAGATTTCAAACCGGCTGCCCTCTTTCTTTTGAAAAGGGCGATGGCTGAATTCTTCCAGTTTTTCATGGATAGCACGATTTAATTCGACCACTGAGAAGAACTGTTCGTTGCGTAATGCGGCGGTAATCCAGGTGGAAATGACATTCACACTGCCTTCCGCATTCGGCTTGTCCTTGGGTGCCCTGACCCGGGCTGGGATGATGGCTGTGCCATAGTGCTCAGCCATTTCATGGTAAACTGTGTTGACCTGCTGGTTATACCAGTCCTTATTGTGTATAACGGCTGTTTTGCAGTTGTCCGGTACAAGAATCTTAGCGACACCGCCAAAGTATTCGTACATATGGACATGGGCAGAAATCCATGCGTTTTGCTTCTCGTTAATAAAAGCCTCCACATAAGGATACATGCTGTAGGTCATAACACCAACAAACAGCCATGCGTCGATGATTTCACCGGTATCCGGATCAATGATGTGCGCCGGATCTCCGGCCCAGTCTACTTCGATCTGTTCGCCGGGTTTACGGTCGATATGCATTGTTGCACGGCGTTTCTGCTCATCCTGCTGGATGTAATAGCAAAACTGGGAATACATAAGCGGGTTCTCGCCTGCTAAACGGCACTCTTCCATGTATTCCGTCCACAGGAGCTTTTTATTGACCCCATTGCGGAGCAACTCCTTGCGGATGTAGTTGAAATCCGGCATACGCTTTTGCGAAGATGCCGAATGCTTATTGGCAGACGGAAACAATATATCTGCCAATACCTGATCAGTCTGGTTCGCTTCAAGCGGCCAGGAAAGCTGAATATCCTTTGCCCGCTTAAGAACCCGATTGACCGTTTTCTTTGAGACACTGCAGCTGTCTGCAATGCTCTGCTGGCTGAGCCCCAGATGAGATAATCTAAGAATCTCTCGGTATTTGGTCATGGTGTGACTTCCTTTAAAATGTATTTACACCAACGGTGCATGGATACATTATAAAGGATATTTATAAACGGTTTCCACTACCGGAATCGTGGTTTCCGTTATTCCGGAATGACGGTTTCCTAATACCGGACAGGTGGTGTCACCGGAACCGGAATACTCAGCAATTGAAAATGCCAGGTATTAAATGAAGGAGTGGTTTGTTATGAAGTCAATTACCAAAAAAACGTTTGTTAAGTATTTAGTAATTGTAATAACGGTGGTGGCAATATTTACTCCTGCGTCGCATATTTATGCTTCTGAGTCTCATTCTACTGCAATAGTTAATATACCGGAAGTAATTAACAAATATGCAAATGCTGTTAATAATAAGGATTGGGATTCTTTTGTAGAATCATATTCGCCCGAAAGACAAAAGGATTATGTTGGTTTCCCAAGTCAATATCAAATAGAAAACCGTACTGGCATCCTTTCTGTAGATTCAATTCGAGTCTATGAAGCAAAAGAAATACCGTCAGAGCATATTATGGAAATAGAACCTTATTTTTTGGACATAAACAATTCATTATATGATGACATTCGTTACTTTTATGTAGGCTTTGATTATAAAGTTTATGAAGAAAGTGAGTTTTTCTATAACGGTGTTAAATATGAATTGTTAGCGATTGGCAGTGTGGATAAGACAGAATATATAATCGGACATGAAAACGTTTATGACATTAGCAAGTTAGAAAAATTTGGATATTCTTTCAATTCGGATGCAGAGAGAAAAGCTCAGAATGTAGTCAGTCAAAGAGAAAAAGGTATCATTGTTAATTTCGATAATGATATCATTTCTTCAAATGATGGTGGTACTGATATAAAGGATAAAGTAGAAGGAGAGAGTATACAACAGCCCACTGAAATTGAAGATGATGCCATTCTTCCTGAACCAGAAATCAATAATGTCCCTAAAAATGAAAATATAAACACTCAAGAACAGATTGATTTAGAGAAGGCAAAGCAGGGAAGAAGTAGTCAACTTATCCAGCCACAAAGTGCTACTAGTCCTCCATCCACTTTTAAGTTATATATAACACGCACTGGAGTTTTGACAAATATTGGGTTTGATTCTTATGCTAAATGTGTATTGCCAAACGAATGGTATGCTTCTTGGAGGCCAAAAGCTTTACAAGCTGGAGCAGTAACAATAAAAACGTATGCGTGGTATAACGCAACCTATCCAAGAAGGCCTGCAACTGATTATGGGGCACATTTAACAGATAATCCTGCTAACTATCAGCATTATGTAGCTAATTCTAACCAACCCTCTACTCGCTTCTTTGACAGTAGAAAACAGAACAACGATTCCTGAACCCCTTGCAGCCGATAGGCTACAGGGCTTTTTTTAAACCAAAATTATGATAAATAATAGTAGACAATCGTAGAGATATATGGTATAATAGATATATATTACACCGTTTGGAGAGGTTTTGTCATGTATCTAAAAACTGTAACAAACAAAAAAACTGGACGTACATACTTAAGCATGGCGCAAAGCTATCGGAAAAAAGGAAAGAAATATCCAGGCAGTACTACTGTCGAGTCCTTCGGGTATCTGGATGATCTTCAAAAAGTTTACGATGATCCCATTGCCCACTTTAAGGCCTATGTAGAGGAGAAGAACAAAGAAAAGGCTTTAAACGATGCGGAATATATCGTAAAAGAACGTAAGGACACTGTTCTCCCTGAAAATACAGCCGGCCGTAAAAATTTTGGATATATTGCCATTCTAAAGATCTACTATGAGCTGGGATTGGACCGGCTCCTTCTCAACAGGCAGAGAGGCAGGAATTTCGACTACAACACAAGCACCATATTGAAACTGCTTGTCATATCGCGGATTCTTGAACCTGCATCAAAGAAACGCACCTTTGAGCATCGGAGCACCTATTTTGATTTCGAGAAGAAAGATGATTTCTCCCTTATTGACATATACCGGTCACTGAGCTTTTATGCAGGGATCGATTCTGCCATACAGCTTCAAATCCATAAGCGGATTACAGAGCAATACAGCCGGGACACCAGCCTGGTATATTATGATGCGACGAATTACTACTTTGAGATTGATATGGAAGACGAACTGAGGGCAAAAGGTCCTTCCAAGGAACACCGGCCCGATCCCATTGTACAGCTGGGCCTTGCCATGGATGCGGATGGCATTCCGATTTCTTACGAATTGTTCCCTGGTAACAATTCGGAAAAGCTGCACCTGAGGCCTATGATTGGAGAGCTTGTACGAGCCTATGAATCCGGCAGAGTTGTCGCAGTGGCTGATGCGGCCCAAAATACCGGGAACAACATCTATTACCTGGAAAGCGGCAAATGCTCCTACGTATTCAGCCAGACGATCCGGGGAGGAAGCAAAGAATTCAAGGATTATGTTAATAATCAATCCGGTTACAAGCAGTTCAGTGATCAGTACAAGCGCAAGTCCCGGGTAATCAGGCGGGAGATAGAAGTCGATATGTTAAAGGAAGGCGGAAGAACATATAAAAAGAAGGTACTTGTGGATCAGCGGCAAATCGTTTTCTATAACAAGAAGTATGCGGACCGCTCCAAAGCGAAACGGGAAGCTGTGCTCAAAAAGGCCCAGTGTATCGCCTCAACACCGTCTGCATACACAAGGGCCACGTCCTATGGGGCTCTCAGATATGTTAAGAATATCAAGGTGGATAAGAAAACAGGTGAAATCAAAAAAGCTCCCAAAGGCCGGCCATGTATCGACATGGAGAAATTCAGGGAAGATGAAAAGTATGACGGTTATTACTGCATCGTGACAAACCTGTTCGATGAAGATGGATCCGACACATTCTCTGATGACAGGATCATCGATATGTACCGCGGGCTCTGGCGAATTGAGGATAATTTCCGTGTTACAAAAAGTGATCTTGAAACGCGGCCTGTGTACGTTTCCCGTAAAGACAGGATTCATGCGCACTTCCTCATTTGTTATATATCGCTGGTAATCCTCAGACTGATCCAAAAACGTTTGGTGGCGCGTACTCCCCCGAAGCTATCATCAATGCCCTGAAGAACATTACCTGCTCACCTGAATCCCAAAATATCTATCTTTTTGATTACAGGTCAGATGTAACGGATGCAATCGGTAAGGCAATGGGCTTCGATTTTACAAAGAAGAGACTTACCCGATCCGAAATTAAAAAAAGTTTAGGACAAGCAAAAAAAAGATAATTTTCACTACAACTTCTTCTCATATGATAAAAGCCGCAACCTTGCTCATACCTAAGGCTTACGGCTCCTTTTTCTCTTTTTTACTGTCAAACTTGAGTTCTGAGTCTCATTCTACTGCAATAGTTAATATACCGGAAGTAATTAACAAATATGCAAATGCTGTTAATAATAAGGATTGGGATTCTTTTGTAGAATCATATTCGCCCGAAAGACAAAAGGATTATGTTGGTTTCCCAAGTCAATATCAAATAGAAAACCGTACTGGCATCCTTTCTGTAGATTCAATTCGAGTCTATGAAGCAAAAGAAATACCGTCAGAGCATATTATGGAAATAGAACCTTATTTTTTGGACATAAACAATTCATTATATGATGACATTCGTTACTTTTATGTAGGCTTTGATTATAAAGTTTATGAAGAAAGTGAGTTTTTCTATAACGGTGTTAAATATGAATTGTTAGCGATTGGCAGTGTGGATAAGACAGAATATATAATCGGACATGAAAACGTTTATGACATTAGCAAGTTAGAAAAATTTGGATATTCTTTCAATTCGGATGCAGAGAGAAAAGCTCAGAATGTAGTCAGTCAAAGAGAAAAAGGTATCATTGTTAATTTCGATAATGATATCATTTCTTCAAATGATGGTGGTACTGATATAAAGGATAAAGTAGAAGGAGAGAGTATACAACAGCCCACTGAAATTGAAGATGATGCCATTCTTCCTGAACCAGAAATCAATAATGTCCCTAAAAATGAAAATATAAACACTCAAGAACAGATTGATTTAGAGAAGGCAAAGCAGGGAAGAAGTAGTCAACTTATCCAGCCACAAAGTGCTACTAGTCCTCCATCCACTTTTAAGTTATATATAACACGCACTGGAGTTTTGACAAATATTGGGTTTGATTCTTATGCTAAATGTGTATTGCCAAACGAATGGTATGCTTCTTGGAGGCCAAAAGCTTTACAAGCTGGAGCAGTAACAATAAAAACGTATGCGTGGTATAACGCAACCTATCCAAGAAGGCCTGCAACTGATTATGGGGCACATTTAACAGATAATCCTGCTAACTATCAGCATTATGTAGCTAATTCTAACCAACCCTCTACTGATACAGCTGTTAATGCTGTTTCTGGTAAATTTATGAGGAATTCAAGCGGGAGAGTATTCGATGCCCAATATAGAGCTGGAACCCAAGGACAAATTGGCACAGCTTTTGGGGGGGTGTTAAGTCAATGGGGTACTCAATATATTGCAACAAATTATCCAGAATATGATGTTTATACAATTTTGAGTTATTACTACAGTTTTTCCGATAAGAGTAGTGGGTATATTCAACTAGGTTCTTATTAGCATGACAAAATAATTCTAATTAAATAAAACAGTAGGCCATCATATCCAGCTAAGCAATGCTGGCTTGCTATTTTTTATCTGCAGTATGATGTACGGTATTAGAGATGAACAAGCTGGTCTTTATCCAAGTCCAGACGATAGAGTATGAGAAGTTCCCGAAAGTACTCTTGAATATAAATAATGGAGGTATTTATGCGAATAAAAGTAGTTGCAATATACATTTTGCTGATTGTTTTGTTTTTCGCAGCATGTAACAATGCTTCTAAATCTCAGGAAAGAACGCCGACGAATCAATCGAAAGAATTAGACACACATGCCCAAATTTTTAAAGTATACACGGATTTATCTGAGAAAGATGGGTGGTGGGTTGTACCAAGAGAGAGAAAAGAAGTGACTTTTTTTACAGAAGTTAAAAATACGGATACTGTTTTATTTTGGGCAACCCCGACAGGAACAGAAACCTGGACAGAAAGAGAACTGATTGGTTACGATATAGATGGGAGCGATGGATGGTCTTTCACTTGGGAATTTGGCGATCGATCATTTCATGATCGCATTTATATTCAGGCATTAGGAAATGATAATTCTACTCAAGCTGTAGAGATAATTCAAGTGACATCAGAATAATGCAGAACTGAAACACGAAAATTTCAAAGAAGAATGGCTCCGTTCCAATATTAACCATATAATTAAATGATAAACAAAAAAGAATACATAAAGGAGATGAAAGCAACAAATCCACGAAAAAAAGGCACAGGGAAATAAACCTCCTATCAAGGATTTTTAATTTCATGTTTTTTTGTAAAAACAACTTAACCGGCAGGCACCAATCTCCATTGGCCCAAACTGGCCGCAGCCTCATGAACGCGTTCAAGATCCAGGAAAGTCGTATTACATATGATCCATAATTTGTGAAAGAATCCCCGTATCCCCAGTGCTTCCACCCGATCATGGAGCAATTCGCTGTTGGCTGCCAGGGTATTCAGAAGATGAGCGATCTTCATCAGGTAGTGATAACCTTCCATGGCCTCCCATGTATAGGAGTAGGAATGTTCGTAATGGTATCCTTGATGCTTTTCCTTGAGAATACCATTCTCAATTTTCCAGCGGTATCTGCCCATTTTCGTGCAGCGATAGAAAACATTGCTCCGTTTCAAAGGAGCGGAAAAAAGCCACGCGTATCTCGTCTCGCAGTGTTCCGTTTCTCCCGTGCTGCGGCTATGTACTTCCGTCCATGTTTCGTAACAAATGACCACATTGAGTTTCAGAAAGCGAAAGACAGCATGGCTGTCCCGATACCTGTACTCGATACCGTTGGACCAGAGATAGTCCTGTATGTGGCCTCCCTCCTTAGCAGAGCCACCCCACTGTACCCGCAGGTGGTTTTCCTTTTTCAGCAGCATAAGCCCCAGCGCATCTTCCCATACGGCAGGCATTGCCTTGGGCTTCAGGTTGATCATAAATCCCCAATGATATTGGTTACAGATTTGAAGAATGGGTCCGCAGGCATACAATCCGTCCACTACTATGGTAATCGGTGTATTTCGAAAGCTCCCTTTGATCTTCGCCGCTAACCTTCGAAACGCCTTTCTTTCGCAATCCTGTTTTTTGGCCTCCCCGGCAATCGTTTGCTCCTCCATGTCTGCCATTTCCGGGGCACAGGCGCCATGTCGCCTGCCGTCAGGAACTCACTATAAAACGGAAGGGTGATCCCGTTGCTCAATACAATAACGGATTCCAGCACATAAACATAATGCTGCTCTTCGCCGTCTTTCCCGGCATTCCTTACCATCCCGCTCTCCTACGGATCCCATTGGTAGTGCCGGTAAAATTTCTGTGTGCCATCAATGGCAATCAGAAATTGATGGCGGTTCAGATAGTTCCGGAATTTCTTCCGGCGGATCAAATCCTTCAGGAGTTCTATCATGCAATCCTGTATTTGTCTGACCTCCATCTTTTCCAGTAAGCGGGCCAGGGTATCTCCATGAGGCAGCGTTTCCAGCTCCGGGGAAATAGCCTTCAGATTCTCAAACGAGATATCATTCATTTTCCGGTTTGTTACTATTCACAGCCCGATCAAAAGAAGGCAGGATAAATATCGAAAAGTTGAAAGCAAAGGAATCGGATATCGATTTCTTTTTAATGATATGAGTAACAATAACACAAGACCAGGGCAGGTCTGTTAACAGATTAAAATTCTAACAGAAAATATTTTAAATTTTGGTTCTGTGAAATTTTAGTGTAAAGTACTGGACTAACCCACCGTCTGCATGGTATAATAGTATAACAGGTAGAAAATAGGCTGTTAAGCCACCTGAAATCATACAAAAATTGGAAATCAACTGCTATTAACAAGAGAATATGACCAGTACATTGAATGAAACACAGGACAGCTTCGGAGTAAAAATAAAGGGAAGGACCATATATATAAAAAAGCCCATACAGGAATAAACCTCAGATCTTATACCAGTCTGGACTGAAATCAGTGTATTCATGCAAATGCCGCTGATCAGAATGTGTGATCTTCATAGGGTGACAATTGAGAATACTCGTCTTCAAAAGGCATCTGAGGCAGTGTCTCATGATTGTCGGATGATCGGGCATCATTCGCAGCCGGCATATCGGGAACCACAGCATTTGATAAGAGAGGAGGGTCATGATTCCCAGGTACCCATAGATTTAAATGCTTCAATATTTTTTGAATGATCGCTTCTTCCTCAATAAAGGCAATGATCTTCGTTTCTCCCTTGCATTTCGGGCAGATAAGGGGATCGGAATGGTATACTTTCTGAATAAGGCGGGCCCAGTTTTTGCGGAAAGCTTTTCTGGAAAGAGCGTTTTCTTTGAAAGAGGGGTCAGGCATATCTGCTTTCAGCTGCTTTGCAGAGGAAGAAGCGTTCTTTTCTTTGCGGACGCCCCGGGCTTTATTGCTGTAATAGCCCTAATAGCGTACAAGCTGTTCCCCTTTGCTGGGGATATGTGTCACCAGCCGTGCCAGCCAGTCAAGGGCGGTAAAACGCTTTTTCACCCTGTTCCTCTTTCCTGTATAGATCACCTGATCCATACCGGTCCCTTCGGATGCGCCCATATAGACCATTCTTTCCTGTGATAGGGGCGCCCGGATTACATAGCGGGCCAGACGCTCCAGGCTCTCCTCATCCCCGGGCAGGATGACATCGCTGCAATACACATGGAAACCGCTGTGATGCCATGTGTCCATATTCTCTATGACGGATTCTGTAATTTTCCCTTCCTGCTTCAGCATATTCAGTACTTCCAGTCGAAACAGCGGCTCTAAGTCATTGGCGTTTGGCATAACAGCAGTCATAAAATTACCTGCCCTGTCAAAGCAGCCGTTGCAGAGATGATATGCAGATGGGGATTGAAATTCAGAACATCGCCAAAGGTCTGAACTGCAATGACAGCTCCGGGTATGGGATCTTCCATGGAAACACCGCTTTTCAGGTAACAGGATAATACCTTCCATGCACACCGGCTCAGTTTCCCCAAAAGGCTCCTGTCCTATAGAAAATAGGGTCGTATGCGTTTAGGAATACGGAATACCCACTGCCGGTGCCCTGCCGGGAGCAGTACATCCTTGCATAAATATTCTCCAAATTCAATCACTCGTTTCTGATGACATGATGGGCAGAAATACCTTCTCTTTCAGGAAAAGGGCAATAAATATTCATGATTGCAGTCATCGCATTTGACCCGTGCAAAACCCTGACGGAGGTCTCCGCAGTCCAAATATTTATAGATGTCATCCAATCACGTGAGGACGCCAATAAACGACCGGCTACGCCAGAGTGTGGGATCTGATTCATAAAGGGTCGTACCCGGAGTTTTACGATAACCCGGAGCCACTTATCTGGAATGCGATGTCAAGCGAATCGAGAACATCGGCGACGAGGTAAAATTCTATCAGTTTATGCAGGCCGTTGCGGCAAAGTCAGGCTCGCTCTTAAATGTGCAGGGTATTGCCAAGGATATCGGCGTAAGCCGTCCCGTCTGTGAGAGTTGGCTTTCGGTACTCCGTGCTTCCAATCTGATTTATCTTCTGCCCCCGTATCACAGCAATGTCACGAAGCGAGCCATTAAAACCCCGAAGATATTTTTCCTGGATACGGGCCTGATGGCGTTTCTGACCAAGTGGCACACGCCGGAGCAAATTGAAACGGGAGCCATGAGCGGCGCGTTTTTTGAAACATTTGTGTTTTGCGAAATCCTGAAAAGTTTCTATAATGCCGGAATTGATCCGAAAGCCTATCTGTATTTTTACCGGGATAAGGGCGACAATGAAATTGATTTTATCATCAATTTTAATGGGCAGCTGCATCCGATTGAAGTCAAGAAAAAGAGCAACCCCGATTTGGATGATATCCGGGCGTTTCGGTTTACTGAAAATAACGAAACCTACAAGCGCGGTGCGGGGGCGGTTGTCTGCACCAACGATAGGATCGTACCGCTTTCCGAACAGGACAGCATCATACCATTCTACTATATTTGAGCAATGAGGGATAGAAATCTCCATGGAGAACAGAGCGGATAGGATCATCGACGAAAAGAATAAATTTTTTTATCTCAAGGAACCGTTTTTGATACCGGTATTCAAGTTGAAAAACAGGTCGGTGTTTCCAACTATCTTTCCGTCTGCTCATCGACTGCGAAACGAACCTGCCGCTGTTTATCGGCGCGGTGACGGATATCGGTAAGTGAGAAGGTAGTGCCGGCGGCATCCATGATGCCGCCATTTTTTTATTTACTGCGCAGGATAAAATTGAAGTATTCGGACATGGAGTTACGTCAGAATTCCCTGGAGTTGTTATTTTCAACTTCTGCGGAGTTTGGATGCTTTGAATGTTTAGAAAAGTCAATAAACAGACAATAAAGCACTAATACTATACTCATAATGATATTGATCCAAAACCCGTATGCTGTTCTTCTTAAGTTGAATTCGGCAAAATCCCTAAATTTCTGTTCGAAGTACAGCATAACGATAAGAGTGCAGATCTGCAATAAAGGTGTGATAACATGGTATCTGAATTTTATCAATGTTCCTGCAAAAAACATACACAGGGCTAATAAAAAAGGTAATGGAAAGTGTTCCGGTGCAGCCCAGCCATTCATTTCGACCAGCCCCTTGATCTCATAAAATTTTAGAGATCTCAGAAAAAGCATCAAAATCATAGTGCATATAGGAATAACCTTTTCCCAAATGATTTTATGATTATCTTCTGACACGACCATATTTCCCACCGTCCTTTCCGATTTTTTCCCACGAATTAGTAGATGAAGATGCCCAAGCATGATAATTTTTTGTATGCTGTGCTACTTTATAGTCATAATATCCATTAGTTTTCGAGGTTTTTTTACTTGTTACAAACCCCATATGATTCCAGTCTCCATCTTTCTCATAATCTGCAGCAATGAAATCACCCTTTTTAATATTAGCAGAAAATAAAGAATTATTTGTTGTGGTATAACCTACTCCCATGTATTTTGCAAAAGTATTCGCTCTTATCCAAGAAATAGAATGCTTATGAACAGTTATATATAACACTTTTGATTTTGTATGCCACCATCCCTTTTTTTGGTCGTCATATTTCACCTGAGACACACCGCCATTTTCCAAAATCTGTGATACAAAGTTGGTGCAATCTGAAGAAAATTTGTCATAATCGTCCGTATTAGGAGATTTTGCATATTTTGATGCATATGCAACAGCAGCATTAATATTAAAGCCAAGAGCATTTAATGAAGCTAGTGATCGTTCGTTATTTGATATATTGGATTGTTGACTTAGTGCAATATATGAGTCATACGGCAATAATTCTAATAGATCTGCATTTTCTGTTATATCCGTTGCAGCAGTAGCTCTTGTCACAAGTGATACTATTTCCTCATTTTTCTCATGGTTCTCATAAATATCGAAGAATTTACGCATTGTTCTAAAACTCACAGCCTCTTCATTATACCAGTCTGGACACGAAGGCAAATCAATTAATTCATGCATTGCATCATAATAATCTTTCCAATTATCATCCGATATATCTTCATATCCATATTCCAACTTGATTTCTTGAACTACCGGATTTGTGGAAATGTTCTGTAACGCTGCTTCTTGCGAATCAAAGGTAGCATAAAGCGGAACACTTGTATTTCCGACTACCAAATTTTTATTAACTGACATAGTTCCTATACCTGCAAGTAAATTTGATGGTTGTCGGTCAATACTTACAGATTCAATATCTACGACTATGCCTAAATCAGCCTTTTGTGATTGGGAAGCCATAACATTCATACTTCCTATTGATAATGTTCCAATTAGGATCAGCAGCATGGCCAAAACTTTTTTGACCTTTCGTGACATAATAATACTCCTCCCCCTCTCAGTAACAAGCTTTAGTAGTAATTAACAATTCATACTATACCACATTAAGGATTAATTGTAAATTATAATTTTAATGATTTTGGAATTTCTTGATAGGAATTTGCTTTTCTTACGTTCAGTATAACAGGTAGAATGGGCTGTCAAGCCACCTGAAATCATACAAAAATTGGCAATCAACTGCTATTAACAAGAGAATATGACCAGTACATTGAATGAAACACAGGACAGCTTCGGAGTAAAAATAAAGGGAAGGACCATATATATAAAAAAGCCCATACAGGAATAAGCCTCAGATCTTATACCAGTCTGGACTGAAAGCAGTGTATTCATGCAAATGCCGCTGATCAGAATGTGTGATCTTCATAGGGTGACAATTGAGAATACTCGTCCTCAAAAGGCATCTGAGGCAGTGTCTCATGATTGTCGGATGATCGGGCATCATTCGCAGCCGGCATATCGGGAACCACAGCATTTGATAAGAGAGGAGGGTCATGATTCCCAGGTACCCATAGATTTAAATGCTTCAATATTTTATCCATATACGGCGGATATAGAAGGTGCGCAACATCTGACATCGGATCCCACCACATAAAATCGCCAAGAGCGGCTAAACCTGTAACAGAATAATTACCGTTATCATGTGCCATATAAATACTCCATGGAAACGGACTAATATGAGCCAAAGAAGATTCTCGCTGCTCTAAATAGGGAAGATTATTGTCCCATGCATTGCAAATATCATCAAATAAGGCTTTGCTTATGATTCCCTTCTCTAATAAGAAGCGCCCTGAGCCACCGTGAAATTCAGCATTACTATAAAATCTTGCAGGATGTATCGGGTACTTTTTCTTATCAGGAGAACCATTCCATACACCACTCCAACTGTTTTTAATACGATGTATCTTACTGTATGTATAGGCTAATGACTCAAAAATCATAATCCGATTCACAGAGTCGGCAGTTGAATACAAATCATACAATCTAGTGCCATTATAGGCTTCAAGCAATAGAAAACGAAACCCGTAACTTGTTTTATTTTCCGCATAGGCCAGTAGATTAGGCTGAGGTATACCTATATGATGTAGCACTTGAGTTGCGTGTAGCTGATTCAAAATAGACGCTTCGTCGGTCCATTCATCATTAGTCCCTATTTTTAACAGCAACACCTTACCATCTGCAAAGTATATTCTTCTCGATTCCATAATCCATGCGTTGGGCTTGCTGATTTTAATAATTTCATCAGAAATACCTGCTGATTTTACAATCGCAACTATTGCTTCATTAGACAACTTTCCAGGGGTGAACTCTATTTCGGTACTTGACATATATCACCCTCCTATCATAGGTTATATTTTGCCAATGCCTTTACGACATAGCACAACGTGGACCAGACTTATAGTGCGCTTGTCATACACCCTTCGATTACTATTTTTAATGTTACTTTTTAGCAATGAATAACAAGTGATTGCTCATTCCTAAAAAGTAACCGTCAACCCGGCCGTCACATTGCAGGAAAGGCGTCAGAAAGGGTACAATTTACTTCAAAAGAGTTCAAAACGCTCTAAGAAGTGTTTTGAAGCAAATTGGAGTGAATTGAGTGGATACACAAAAAATTGTGACGAGGTTCCGGCTGTCGGGCTGGGGTGAAGAGGTAAAAGAACGGATAGCCAGCGGGCAGACCGTAAACGCATTCTGCGAAGAAAAGGGAATCAGCAAAGCCACCTATTACTACAGACAGAAGAAAGTACGGGAAGCTGCCTGTAGGGGGCTGTTGGAGAAACAAGGCGGCGAGGGTGGGCTTGTGCCGAACGGATGGACGCAGCTTGAGGAGCCTAAACTTGCCGCCGGTGCCGAAAGTATGCTGACCATCGAAATCGGCGGCTGTCATATCAAGGTAACTGCTTCGACGGATTTGGAACTGCTGGCGAAGGTCTGCCGCGTACTGAGGTCGCTGTGATGCGCTTCGACGAAAAGCCCGTGTATCTGTGCTGCGGATGCACGGACATGAGGAAATCCATCAATGGGCTGATGACGCTTGTGCAGCAGAGCTTTTCTCTGGACCCTTTCGCCGATGCGCTGTTCGTTTTCTGCAACCGAAACCGTGACCGCATAAAAATACTTGAATGGGACGGCGACGGCTTCTGGCTGTATTTCAAGCGGCTGGAACGCGGACATTTCCGTTGGCCGTCGTCGGACGGAGAAGCGACAATGGCGCTGAACAGCGAAGAATTATCCTGTCTGATTGACAGTGCAAGGCTTGCAAAGAAGCTCAGCCGAAGCGAGGTTTCCGAACGTAAAATTTCGTAGAATATCGGGTGCGAAAAAGCCGATTTTTCTTGATTCCATGCGGTTTTTACGGTATAATTAGAGCATGGAAAAGCGAGAGAAAACAGTTGAAATTCCGCTGCATGTTTATGAGAATTTTCTCAAGCAGGCGGAGCAGATTGCCGAGCTGAAACAGCAGGTAGAGTGGCTGACGGAACAATTTCGACTTGCCAGTCACAAACGATTTGGCACGTCCAGTGAGCAGACGGACAACGGACAGTTGTGCTTGTTCAACGAAGCGGAGGAAACCGCCGATTTGACCGCACCGGAGCCGGAGATCACTAAAGTCAAAGCGCATTATCGCCGGAAGACCCGTCTGACCACCGACAAGCTGCCGGAAGATTTGCCCGTCGAGGTCATCCTGCATGAGCTGCCGGAAGAAAAACGTGTCTGTCCTGACTGCGGCTGTCCTCTGCACAAGATGGGCGAAGAGGTGCGCGAGGAACTGAAAATCATCCCGGCAAAAGCCATGCTTGTCCGCCATGTACGGCATATTTACGCCTGCCGGCACTGTGAGGAATCTTCCGACCGTGTGCCGATCGTCAAGGCGAGCATGCCGGAACCCGTCATCAAAGGCGGTTTCGCATCGCCCGAATCGGTCGCCCACATCGCTGTACAGAAATTTGTGATGGGCAGCCCGCTTTACCGGCAGGAGCGGGAATGGGCACAAAACGGCATTCTGCTTTCCCGTCAGACGATGTCGAATTGGCTCGTAAAAGCCAGTGAAGATTGGCTGGAGCCGATATACAAAGAGATGAAACGGCAGTTATGCGAGCATCAGGTCCTTCACGCAGACGAAACCACCCTCCAGGTGCTGCATGAGAACGGCAAGCCCGCCAGGAGCAAGAGTTATATGTGGCTTTACCGGACAAGCGGCGAGGCGGAACACCAAATTGTGCTGTATGACTACCAAAGGGACCGAAAGTATACTCACCCGGAGACCTTTTTGAAAGATTTTTCGGGTTTTCTCCATACGGACGGTTATGACGGCTATCACAAACTCCCTGACCGGATTACCGTTGTGGGCTGTTGGGCGCATCTGCGCCGAAAGTTCGACGAGGCGCTGCAAACGCTGCCGAAAGAAAAACGTGAATCGTCCGATGCCCAAAAAGGGATCGCCTACTGTAACAGGCTGTTTCATTTTGAGAAACAGTTTGCTTTGCTGTCCCCGGAAGAACGCCGGGAAAAGCGTGAACAACTCTCCAAACCGATGATGGAGGCTTTTTTCACATGGGCCGATTCGCTTCGCGCGCTGCCAAAGTCTCTGCTGGGCAAGGCGGTCTATTATGCGCAGAGCCAGCGCAAATATCTCAGAGCTTATTTATTGGACGGCAGGCTTGAAATCAGCAACAACCGCGCTGAAAATTCGATCCGTCCCTTTGTGATGGGACGCAAAAACTGGCTGTTTTCCAATACCCCTAACGGCGCGAGAGCCAGCGCGGTTTATTACAGCCTGATCGTTTCCGCCAGAGAAAACGGGCTTGTGCCGTTTGAATATCTCACGAAGGTTTTCACTCAAGCCCCGAACGGCGTCGATCCTAAAACCCTTATGCCATGGAAGTTGTCACCCTTGGCTTGACGGTTACTTTTAATACGATACTTTTCGGACTTGCACTTCTTTTGGGCATCGCATGTTTTATCTATTTGACCGTGCGAAATAGGACTGTCTTAAAGATTGGGCAACTAAAAGCTAGGCCAATTATTGCGAATGTTCTGACTCTTGTGGTGATGGTTGCGATCTTTTACGCTGAGGGCATATATCTTTGGACGATTTGGCTTATAGAAGTTGTGCCGATAGTTTAGAAATTCTTTTAATTGGAATTATACGGTGTAATAGAAATTATAATGCATTTTAGACCATGGATTGTTACACAAGAAAATTAGTTAAGTTAAGCTACTTGTGTATATTTCGATCTCAAAAACACCACTTGTTCGGTCACTTAGCCTCAGCTTCACGGAGGAAGAGCCCAGTCCTCCGGAAGCTGAGCTATTGTGACTAATTGTTAGTCTTCATTATCTCTACGGCCATGAGCCAGGCAGTGAATTTGGCTAGTCTATTGGTCGGACTCAATAGGACCCTGATTATAGTACAGCAGCTTCATATAGAGATGATAGGCCGGATTACGCTGTAGCTTCCGGCGAGGTCTTAAAAATATCACCGCGAAGATCCTCGTCATAGGGATGGAGCAGATGAGGGGCTTAATTCATACCTGGTATGTACCGTCTCTGATTCCAGATGACGGATATCCTTGACGAGGCAGTTAATCAGCTTTATGAATTCATACATTCCGGGACAATCACCACATGAGTAGCCATCATACATCTTTCCCACCCCCTTCTGAGGCCTGCAGTCCATGGCGCTCCCTCATGGAGACACGCCCGTCAATCATGCGATCCGGTTTGTTTTTCCATTGAGGGCTTTATTCGGTTTCGTATTGGAGTGAAAATAAAGGGAGTGACCAAATGTAAAAAAGCCCATACAGAAATAAGCCTCAGATCTTATACCAGTCTGGACTTAGGAATATGATTTTATTCAGTTGCTAAACTGGTTTACTGATTTGATCTTAAATTAACAGATTATGGGATGCCGTTCTGTAATGGGTGTTACTACATATTCCCTATTATTGCTTTTCTTAACTTGCAACTCTATGGAAAATGTAGTTGCAATACTATGGAAAAATTACTTGCAACTTTCTTCAAAAATTACTTGCAAAAAACACCATATTGAATTCCTCCATTTCGATTTTTTGGGGATGGCGAATCGAAATGGAGGCGGTGGGGAACGGCATCGAGGTTGGACTTCGGGCCAACTTGGCCCAAAGTTGGCGCATTGCGCCTTATGTTGCGTCACCATCGCTATCGCTCCTGCTCCTTATTTTTCCTCTCATCTGTCAGTCCGAACAGGTGGTCAATATTGGCCTTTGCGGTAATAACCTCCTGCATTTCTTTTCTTACCGCCTGGTACTCACCATAGGCGGCTTTTTTTCTTTGCCGTAAGCTCCCGGCCTTCGGCTTTGAGCGTATCCATGTTGGGGAGCTTCGCCCCGGACAATAAACGCCGGAATGCGTCCTGCGCCGCCCGATAGGCGGCAATGTCGGCCTTATGCTCCGCAAGGTATTTCTTGCTGTACCTTGCAGCCTTATTCCCTCAAACACAGGCCGGGTTTTGGCGTAATCAACCACCGCCGCCTTTAACTCCGCATTGACACGCATAGCCGCCTCGGTGGATTTTATGCTATCGTAAAGAGTATGGAAACGGCCTGTAACCTCTGAGGCTTTTTGCTCCAACTGCTCATATTCCAGCAGATTGTTTTCTTGCAAGTATTGGAGCGTTGCCGCCATCTGCTTTAGGTTAAAGATTTTTGCCCACCGCTCGTAAGCGGGGCCTTTCCCGGCCCTCAATCGTGGCTTGTATGTCCTCCCTCCTGTCCGTAGCCCTTGCCAAGAGTGGAGGCCCGGAGCCGGGTAAAGCGTTCCTGCCCCTCGACCTGGAAGCTGATCGCGCCGCCGCGCCCATGCTTTACCTCATAGCCAGCCGCCGCCATAGCCTGTAAAAAGGCTTCCATATCGGGCGGCTTTTCGGCAAGGCAAATATCAATCTGCGCCTTTAGACGGTTTTGGAATGTCGGCGGCTTGTTGCCGCCGAGCCATTGCCCATAATGCTTGTATTTGCCCTTGCTATGCAACTTCGGATTGGCAATAGTGGATAAGCCGTGTTCAAGCCATACCGGTCAGACAAGCGGCGAAATGCGTGCGCAGAACCGATAAAATCCCGGAATTTCCGGGTGCAATCCAGTGAGGTTGAGTTGTAGTAAATATGACAATGGGGGTGGTCAATATGTGATCCAAGGTTTCCGCTTTCGTCCAGAACGGGTCGCTTTCTTTGCCATCGCCCCTTGTATTCTCAATCAGGGTGTCACATTCTGCTTGCGCTCTTTGCGTGTTTGTGCGTCCTTTTGAGCACGTGTAGATAGTTCTTCCTTTGACGGTTTTTCAGCTTTCGGCACTTTCTCCTGTTTTGCAGACTGGGCGGGTTTCTTGTCCGCTTTTTCAATGGTCTTACTCTTGCGGGAATTGGATTTGTTCTTCTGCTCGATTTCATCAAGCGGCTTTTCCCATTCCTGCCGAGTGTCCTTGACATCCGGCCCGTTTTTATCAGGCTGTGCCTTTTTATCGGTACTATCTGTGATACAGTAGTATCAAGTTATGAAAAAAGGAGGGTACCTTCCACAAGTGCTGATAAAAGTGCAGATGCCTCTTTTATATTCTTCACATTTTCGACCCTTTTCAAATAAGATAATGGCATATATGATTTGGAAGGGAAGGATAAAGATGCGCTTCTATTATGGGGAGAAAAACCTGCACAGGGTTCTGGATGAGATGGAGTTCTGGAAGCACCAGGAATCCGAACACACGGTTGTCATTCGGGAAGTAGCCAGTGATCTGGAACCGGCTTTTGTCTGTCGGCTGCAGCAGTTTGAACTGGCCTTTCAACAAACAAAAGGGTTGACTGTGCGGTACATAGAGACCATTATCCGCTCAAAAGGGAACATCTTCCCGGATATGCAGCAGCAGATGATGGAGCTGGTGCGCTTTGCCATTTGCCAAAGCCAACAGTTCATTTTGCTGCTCAATCAGATTTTGGCGGAAAGCGCGGCAGCGCAGAACAATAGCGCCGTTTCGGTAGTTGTGAATCATATTCGCCGGGAATCAGAATATTTCATCGGGATCGCACAGACAATATTGTCATGTTGAAAATCGTGTACCATCTGTACGTATCGGAACATACATGATAAGATCAGAATAGGAAATGCAGTTGTTATGATGATAAACAGGGAGGAATGAAAATGAGCAGCAAGTATCTTAAAAACATTGAATCGGAGCAGGTCCTGGAGCTGCTGAAACTGGTAGATTACCAGCAGGGACAGGTCGTCAGCCGGACCCTGGTTCAAAATGAAGCTGTCAGCATCACCCTTTTTTCCTTTGACAAGGGAGAAGAGATCCGTACCCACACTTCGGATGGAGATGCCATGCTGACGGTCCTGGAAGGCAATGCGAAGATTACCGTTGGCGGGAAAGATCATGCCCTGGCACAGGGACAGACCATTGTTATGCCGGCTCAGGTTCCACATGCAGTGGCAGCGGAAAATCCGTTCAAAATGATTCTGATTGTAGTGTTTTCTCAGCCGGATTGATAACAACAAACCACCAGCGAAAACGGTATGGAGGAGGAGCAGAGCCGGTTGGCAAAATGGAATCCCTGGCACGGCTGTCATAAAATCAGCGCCGGCTGTCGGAACTGTTATGTTTATCGGATTGACGCCCGGCATGACAGAGACAGTTCCATTGTAAAAAAGACAAAGGACTTCGACTTACCGCTCAGGCGTGATCGGGCAGGAAAATACAGGCTGAGCGGCAGGGAGATTGTCTATACCTGTTTTTCCTCCGATTTTTTTCTGGAAGATGCCGATGAATGGCGCAAAGAAGCGTGGGACATGATCCGCGCAAGACAGGATCTGCATTTTTTCATTGTCACAAAAAGAATACATCGCTTTCATGAATGCCTGCCCGGGGACTGGGGGAACGGTTATGAAAACGTGACGATATGCTGTACCGTTGAAAATCAGGAACGTGCGGACTTCCGACTGCCTTTGTTTCGGAACGAACCGATCCGGCATAAAAGCATCATCTGTGAGCCGATATTGGAAAATATCAATTTATCACCGTATCTTTCCGATGAGATAGAGGAAGTGACCGTTGGAGGGGAGTCCGGTCCCAATGCCCGTCTTTGCCGGTTTGACTGGGTTCAGAATATTTGCGTCCAATGCCGGAAGGCCGGAATGCCATTTACGTTCAAGCAGACCGGAGCCCGATTTGAAAAGGACGGCAGGATTTATCAGATTCCCCGGAAGGAACAGCATTCCCAGGCACAGAAGGCAGGGATCAACACAGGCCGCTGAAGCCGGGGACGAAATTATCATATCTCAAAAAATATTTATTGTATGGCGATAAATAGTTATTGATTTTTATAAAACAATAGCATATAATAGAAAGAGCCGGAAATCCGGAAATTTGATATTTCATTAAATGATGAGTTCAAGGAGGATTTTTTATGAGTCAAGCAAAATTATCCAGGTGGCTCAAGGCCATTATGGTCGGAGCGGAAATTGGCATTGCCATTGTTTATTTCCTCATTATTCCCGTTATAGGAAAGGATATCGTCGCGGCGAATCCGGAGTTTGCCTATTGCTATTGGCCCTGGCTGATTTTTCTTTGGACAACTTCTGTTCCTTTGTATGTTGCTGCTGTTTTTGGCTGGAAGATAGCAAGGGAAATTGGGCTGGACAATTCCTTTTCCAGAGAGAATGCAGTGAGCCTGAAACGGATTTCTCAACTTGCTGTTGCAGATACCATATATTTCTTTATCGGCATTGTTGTATTCAGTGTGCTGAACATGATTCACAGCAGTATCGTGATTGCGGCATTTTTCGTTTTATGTGTGGGGGCTGCCATTATCATTGTGTCTGCGGGGCTGTCCCATCTTGTCTATAAAGCAGCAAAAATGCGGGAAGAGAATGAATTAACCATTTGAGGTGTAAATATGATTGTGATCAATATTGATGTGATGCTGGCCAAAAGGAAAATGAGCGTCACTGAACTTTCGGATAAAGTGGGTATCACCCTGTCCAATATTTCCATACTGAAAAATGGGAAGGCAAAAGCGATCCGGGTTGATACACTGGATAAAATCTGCAAGGCACTGAACTGTCAGCCGGGCGATGTTCTGGAATGGAGGGAATAGGGGCAGCCCCGTTATCCCTTCAGAATTTCCAGCAGCTCTTTCGGTGTGTTTACGATCCGGCTTGCTCCGGAAGCCTGCAGTTCGGAGTTGTCCCGGAATCCCCAGGAAACGGAAAGACAGTCGATCCCTGCATTCTCAGCGGTTTTGATATCCACCTCGGAATCACCGATGTATACGGAAGAAAGTTTTTCTGCATGAAGCAGCCGCATTGCTTCCAATGCCGTATCCGGACAGGGCTTCTTCCGGATTCCTTTTGATTCGCCGATGGCGACGGATATGACGTCCCGGAAATAGTATTTTGCCAGCTCCTTGACCAGGTAATCGGCTTTATTTGAAACAATGGCCATGTGATAACCCAGGGCCTTTAGTTCCGGCAGGACTTTTTCCAGTCCTTTATAGGGCCTTGTCTTGTTACGGCTGTTCTTTGCATAATGAAGCTCAAAAAAGGAATAAATATCCTGAAACTGTGGGTGCTGCTGTCCATCCGGTACGGATCGTTCCACCAGTGCCAGCATGCCGTTGCCAAGGAAACGCCGTACTTCCATTTTTGTTTTGGTTGGCAGATGAAATTTTGTAAGAGCAGCATTGACGCTGTCCCGTAAATCATCCAGAGTATCCAGCAGGGTACCGTCCAGATCCCAGATAATGCTGTTGTATTTTTCCATTAGTTTGTGGCAAATTCCTGTTCCTTTTTTGGGAGCCGGCCAGGCGAAGATGCCACATTCACCTCCTATGGGATTGCTATTGTGCTGTGAATCCCGGAATTAATCCTTCCCATTATCTCTTTTAAATATTTTATTGTCAAGTTTGAATGGTAAAATAATGTTTGAATGGTAAAATAATAAATATATTCAGAATATATGAATGCCGGGACTCGCATTGGATACAGGGAATTGATTCCATTCCCATTATCATGAGTCATTGCATAGGGCGCAGAGGGAAAGGGAGCGGAGGATCACAGGAAATGATAGATTATTCCGCCCAGGACTCCGGCTCCCAGCATGACAAAGACCGGATCCATTTTTGTTTTTCTCAGGATGACCACACACAGGGCAATCAGGGCAACTGCAAAGAAGTCGATACGGTTTACCTGAAAGGAAATGGCGGCTCCGTTCCACAGGGCCTGAACAATCATGGATATTCCTGCCGATGCGATCAGCCCCACAACAGCAGGATGAAGACCATTGAGGATCCCCTGCATGTATTTCAGATTCCTGTATTTTTTGTACAATGCCGAGATCAGCAAAACGATAACGGTGGACGGAAGGATACATCCAAAAGTCGCCGCCGTCGCTCCCTGGATTCCCGCGATGCGTGTACCGACAAATGTGGCGGAATTAATCGAGATGGGCCCGGGTGTCATTTGCGATATGGTGACAATATCGGCAAACTCCCTCATGTTCAGCCAGCTGTATCGATTGACAACCTGGGTTTGTATCAAAGGCAATGATGCATAGCCGCCGCCAAAACTAAACATCCCGATCTGAAAGAATACCCAGAATAATTTAAGATAAATCATGACTGCTGTCTCCCTTTCCTGTTTCTTTTTTGACGGACAGGCAACCGACCAGCCCGCAGAAAAAGATAACGTAAACCGGATTGACATGGAACAAAGCGGCTGCAATAAAGGAACCTGCCATAAGGATTGCCGGGACGATCCCGTGGTGTTCCTTTAAAATGGTTCGACCCATGGTAATTACAACATCAATAATGACGGCGCAGACGCCTGCCTGCATGCCCTGCAGGACATTTTTCACAACCTTGTTCCCGATAAAAGCGCTGTAACCGACGGAGATAACGGACAATAACAGAAATGGCGGCAATACGGTTCCCAGTATTGCAACTAGCGCACCGGGAATTCCGGAAAGCCGATAGCCAAGCAAAACGGCTGCATTTACGGCAATTGCACCCGGCGAGGACTGCGCGATTGCTGTAAAATCAAGTATTTCCCTTTCATCAATCCAATGAAGTTTATCCACAAACTTCTTTTTCATTAAGGAGATGATGACATACCCGCCTCCGAAGGTAAAAGCGCTTAACTGAAAAGTTTCCAGAAAGAGCTTCCAGTAAAATTTCTTATCCTGTTTCAAACAAATATCCCCCTGTCTTTTTTCTATGAACCGATCTTTCTTCGTAATGGAACGAGTTACCCGGCTTCCTTTTTCTGTGATATCCATTGTCTGATATCTGCTTTATTCTATCTTTTCCCGTTCCTGTTCCTCTCTATTATAGCCCTGAGCATTGCATAAGTATAATATTATTATCTT
Organism: Eubacteriales bacterium mix99; assembly: GCA_038396605.1. Classification (NCBI taxonomy): domain Bacteria; kingdom Bacillati; phylum Bacillota; class Clostridia; order Eubacteriales; species Eubacteriales bacterium mix99. Next base: position 665,210 of record CP121690.1, on the reverse strand, counting down.
ATATAAATCATATTGTTTTTCTTATGAAAAATCAATTTCATTTGGACTTGATTATTTGTTGCATGCATCGTATAATTAGAAAAGCAATTTACAGACACTGTTGTCTAATAATCGGGGAGGGGAGAGAATGGCGCGTCCTGTTGATGAAAAGAACCGTGAAGAAGTGAAGGAAAAGATCATGGAAACTGCGCGTAAGGTTTTTTGTGAAAAAGGCTTCATAAATGTAACCATGACGGATTTGCTGAATGCGGCAGGCATGAGCCGCGGTGGATTTTATTTTTATTACAGATCAGTCGACGAAGTGTTTCGGGATACTGTCCGTAATCGAAATAAAAGCAACTTTGATGAAATACGGCTCTCCATAAACAAAAATCCGGATTTCACGGGCTTGATTGACAGCTATTTTGCAAAACAGAAAAAACGGCTTCTTAATATGGAGGATAGCTTACTGCGTGCGTTTTATGAGTATTTATTTACTCATATGGAAAAGAGCGACATACAATTTCGCAATGAGCAGAGCGACAAAATACTAGGCACCGTAAATGCCATGTTACAGCTTGGTGTTCGGCAGAAAGCGCTTGCCCCGGAGAATGTGGAGCAAATTGCGGAGCATTATATGTATACGATTGAAGGCTTGAATGTAATGGCATTATTTCAGGGATTGACAGAGGAAACCATAGACCGGCAATTCAAAATATTAAAGAACATGATAAGTGAGGACAGATAATATGAAAGTACTGGTAACAGCAGGCGATACCTATGAACCGATTGATGATGTGCGCAAAGTAACGCATATGGCAACAGGCAGGCTTGGCAGTTTAATTGCGGACGCATTTGCCCGGCGCGGCGCAGAAGTGACTTTTCTTTGCGGAGAGCGATCCATACGGCCCGCCCTGTCTATGGACAAGATCGTGGAAATCCAGGGGGTAGTGTCGTTACAAAAAGCGTTGAAAGAGCTTTTGTCAAATATAAAATATGACAGTGTTGTTCATAGCATGGCCGTTAGTGATTATACCATCCGGGGACTGGCAACGGAGGATGCGCTTATAAATGAATTGCTGAAAGCTATATCAGACTCCGGTACGGTTTATGATGAAAAGCAATTATATTCCAATATTCAACAAGCCATCAGTAATGCCCTGTATAGCGCCACCGGCAAAATCAGTTCGGATTTCGACTCTCTGACTGTGTTCATGGACAGAGCCCCCAAGGTGATTTCCTGTGTAAAGCAAATACAGCCAAATACGATATTGGTCGGGTTTAAATTGTTGTCTCATGTGGCTGAGGAAGCATTGATACAAGCTGCACAGGAGCAAATGCGTTCAAACGGCAGCGATTTTGTATTGGCAAACGATCTTTCCAACATTGAGGGCGACCATCATCAGGGAATGCTGATCGGGTCAGATGGCATTCTGGACAGACCCGCAACGAAGCAGGATATTGCTGAATCCATTGCATCTCATGTGATCGGCAAAATGACGGAGCAACGATAATATGGACCTGGCTGTCAGTATAGGGAATACTACGATTCGTATCGGCGCTGTCCATCATCAGAATGGGAAAGTGTGGGAAATCGGAAGGAATGCACAAGATATTGCGGGTGAGATGTCAAATATATTTGCTTTATTAAAGGAACCTGCAGAAAGAAGCATCCTGGCTTCGGTTCGTCCGGATTTGACCAACGGGGTATATCATGTTATGTGCTCGTTTTGCCGCACAGAGCCAATTATCGCTTCATTGGGAAACGGGTTTTCCCTGGATTATAGTTATTACAGGGGACAATTGGGCATTGACCGCGCCATTTGCTGTGAGGCTGCCTGTCTACAGGCAGAGCCACCATTTATTGTAGTCGATTTGGGTACGGCTACCACGCTGAACGTAGTTGATGAGAGCAAGCATTTTATTGGCGGCTTGATCTTGCCGGGTGTGCAGATGGGGCTATCCGCATTGTCAGACAACACTGCGTTGCTTCCCCATATTCAGCTGGAATCTTTTGGCGGAACCATCGGCCGGGACACGAAAGAATGTCTGCTGTCCGGTGCGGTGCATGGTACGGCTATGTTGCTGGACAAGGCCATAGCAAATATCTGGTCGATATTGGAGTCAACCGGAACAAGTGTGATAACAGGAGGAAATGCTTCTATCATCCTGCCGATTATGGAAACCCAATGTATCTATGAGAAAGACCTGATCCTAAAAGGGTTGTTCTCTATTTTAAATAAAGAAAATGAGGCGCTTGAATGGATACCTCAGCAACGGCTTCTGCAAAAGTAAAAAGGCTTGTAATTTTATCTATGTTTCAGCCCCTGTTTGCTTTTCTGAATCAGCACCTGGGCCTACTTCATCATCCTGATTTTAATAACTAAGCGGCTGGATACATATTATATAAAATGGAAAAGGAGATAGAATGCTGAGATTGTACAAAAAGTAATTTGATCGGATAGGAGCATGATAGTAAATGAAGAGTGGTCAAAAGTTCTTTGAAAAATTCAAGGGAAAATTAATGTCAGGATTTTTAACTTCTTATCTAATACTTATATTGATTCCTATAATGATCGGATGTGGAGCATATATTATTATAGAAAATAATATTGAAAAAGAGGCAATAAGGATAAAAAATACGATTATAGAGCAGATAGGAGAGACTGTCGATCAGGATATCAGCATAGTTAACAACATTTGCGAGCAGCTAACGAGTAATACCAAAGTTAAGAATTACAGCACTCTTTCAGATCAGACAAATAGACACAACTATTTCGAGTTAAGAGAAATCGCATATGATATCAAGAATGCAACTTTGCTATCCAATGATATTGAGGGCATTTTTGTATATTTTCCTAAGAGTAACACCATAATTTTCAAAGAGGGGATTTATGATCCTTACAGTTTTTTTCGGTACAATTATTATATAAAGGACTATACTTATGAGAAATTTTGTAATCAGATATTGAATCAAAGCCATTCCTTTCATTTATTGGATGTTTCGGTTGGCTCCAGAAAAAAGATACAAAAAAATTAATCAAAGTGCTTTTAAAAAAACAAATTCTGATGCAAAACTGGCGGGAGCTCCTTATCCGAAAGCATAGGATGGCTATCAATACAGGTTTTTGGGGGATTATACCGGAAGCAATGGTACTGTAATCACTACGGCATGTGATCATGTGGAAGAAGCAATCAAGTGGTTGAATTTCGCTTATACAGAACAAGGCCATAACTTGTTAAATTTTGGTATAGAAGGAGAAAGCTATGAGTGGGTTGATGGATATCCGAAATACAAGGACGTAGTGACGCAAAATCCGGATGGGCTTTCTTTTGCTCAGGCTTTGTCGAAATTCTCTTGTGGCTCATTCTCCGCTGCCTATGTAAAAGACCAAAGACAATTTGAGCAAGCGGTTCTAACCTAATCTTGCGTGTTGGGCGTATTATGTCGGTTGGACATGAGAAAACCATATTGCTTTATAATCCGGCGATATTTGAGACGGCTGACATTATTTCCACCTATGTATATCGCAAAGGACTTTTGGAAAGCAACTTCAGCTTCAGCGCCGCTGTTGGACTTTTTAATTCTGTTATTAACTTCATACTGATCATCTGTGTTAATAAGATCAGTAAAACAGTTTCAGAAACCAGTCTGTGGTGAAGGGAGATTATTATGGCTGTAAAACAATCCGTTGGGGAAAGGACTTTTGAGTTGTTCAACACCTTATTCATGACAATCCTGATGTTTATTATGCTTTATCCCTTGACATTTGTGGCTTTTGCCTCTTTAAGCAGTCCATCTCTGATGATATCCCACAAGGGACTTCTTTTATGGCCAAAGGGATTCAGTCTGGAGTCGTATAAAGCGATCCTTAACTATAAAATGATTTTTATCAGTTATAAAAATACCATAATATACGTTGCTGCAGGCACCTTGATCAATGTTGTCATGACGGCTCTGGCGGCATATGGGCTTTCAAGAAAGGGCGTTTTATTGTCAAATGGTATTATGTTCTTAATTACATTCACTATGTTTTTCGGCGGAGGGTTGATACCTTCCTACCTATTGATTAAGGACCTGGGTTTGATCAATAGTCGATGGGCATTACTGCTTCCTGGGATGATCGGAACGACAAACCTGATAATCATGCGGACTTCGTTTAAAGCGATACCCGTTTCCCTTGAAGAATCCGCAAGGCTTGATGGCGCGAATGATTTTGTTATCTTATTTCGAATTATTATTCCGCTCTCTATGCCGGTTATTGCGGTTATGACTTTATATTATGGAGTAGGGCATTGGAATTCGTGGTTTAATGCAATGATCTATTTGCAGGATCGTAATTTGTTTCCTTTACAGTTGATTTTACGGGAGATTCTGATCGATAACTCCACGGATGTAATTGAACTTGAATCAAACGACAGCGAGCCTATCGCCGAAACAATAAAATACGCAACGATTATGGTGGCAACCATCCCGATTTTGTTTATTTATCCTTTTATCCAAAAATATTTTGTAAAGGGTGTAATGATCGGAGCTATTAAGCAATAAATCCTCAACATAGAAACCAGTAACAATTAGACCGATCTGGAATAGATTGCTCTTTTTCTATCTATGAGATGACTTAAATATATCTGTGAATAAAGGAGAGGGTTTTATGATTCGTCATAAGTATTTGCAATTGCTACAGCCATGGGTGAATTCGGCCAAAAAATATCTGTATCGTTTTCCGGATCATCGGGAGCTGGTTTTTTACGGAAGCGGAACGAATACCTGGGGAGTGCAGACCAATCAGAAGGCACTGGCTGCTTTCGCGGTGTTGGCGGAGGATCCGGATCTTAACGAAAAAGAGATAGGAATGACCCGGGAGGAATTGCTGGAATATGCATTGGCAATGTTACGTTTTTCCCTGCGCAGTCATATGGAAGGAGACGTTTGCTGTACTGATGGCACTTCATGGGGACATACCTGGATCAGTGTTTTGGGCATTGAAAGGATGATGCATGGGGTGAGAGCAATATGGAGGCATTTGACTGAAGAAGACAAGATATTGCTGAAAAAGGTTTTGACATCAGAAGCAGACTGGTTGCTGGATCACTACCCTGTTGAAGCAGGTCCGGTCAAGCAAAACAAACCGGAAAGCAATTTGTGGAACGGTGCCTTTCTGCATCGAACGGCGGCAATGTACCCGGATTTGCCACGGGCTGCGGAATACCGGGAAAAAGGGAGCTGCTTCCTGGTCAATTCCATTTCGGTTCCTTCCGATGCGGAATCCGATGAGATTCTGGACGGGAAACCGGTTTCCGGGAGGTATGCAGGAAATAATTTTTTCTCATCCTATGCATTGAATCATCATCATTATATGAATGTGGGATATATGGTGATTTGCCTTTCCAATGTGGCTATGCTGCACTTTTTTTACCGGGAGAAAGGGATCCGGCCTCCGGAAGCACTGTATCATCATGTACCTGAGCTCTGGCAGCTTGTCAGGACTTGTATTTTTCCGGATGGAAGGCTGCTGCGGATTGGAGGGGATACCAGAGTTCGCTATTGTTATTGTCAGGATTATCTTATCCCGGTCCTTTTGCTGCTGGAGGACCGGTATAAAGATCCGGACTGCTGGGACTTTGAGCAGGCATGGCTGAATATTGTGAAGCAGGAGCAGGAGTACAACCGTGATGGCAGCTTTCTTTCCAGGCGGGTGGAGAAATTGGCATGCGTCTCCCCGCTGTATTACTCCAGACTGGAATCGGACAAGGCGGCGACGCTGGCCATGGGTCTGTATTGGCATCGCATGAAGGAGGAGCATCGGCTGCATGATACGATGGAAGATACCGGGAAACAAAGGACGGTGAAAGTTGCTTCAGAAATGCATCCACTTTCCTTCTGGACGGATGATTATCACGGAGCCAGCCTGCATCGCAGCGACAGACGAATTGCTTCCTGGGTATGGGAAGCTTCTGAGAAACCGCAAGGGCTTTGTTTACCTCCGGACAAAAGTGACATGGCAGAATGGCATCAGAATCTGGCAGGAGAAGTTCGGGGAATGGGCTGCTTCCATAGGAATATTATCACCTCTCATGAAGAGCATCCTTTCGATGGTGGCTTTCTTACCTATGGAAAGCTTCGAACTCGCTCCGAGAGATTTGTTGCCGAAGGGGAGGGTGATCGGGAGATCGCTGTGGAAAAGATTATTTATGCCGCATTACCCGATGATGCCACCGTTCTTGTTATGCAGCAGGCACGGGCTTTAAACCGGGATTATTTTCGGTCTGTCAAGGGTTTGCTTCTGCAAATTCCAAATGATCTATTTAACGGGAATAAAAGGACTTATTATATGGAAAGAGGGAAGCTTACGGTGGAAGGATACGGCAGCAAAGAAGAACAGAAAGATCTTTTCGATTGGGTGAATATAGATAATTGTCTGTCTGTGTTGAAATGCTATGGGGATGCTTCTTTATCTCTTTATCGGCCCGGAACGAGACAAATTCAAATTACAGATCGTTTTCCTGACACGGGAAACCTGTATGCGGATGAAATTTGTTGCACCTGCCGCAGAGATCTTCACCCGGTTGGAAAAGGGAACCTGCTGTTTGATGTTGGATCTTTGCTTCGAACAGGAGAAAATCACGTGGAGGCAGAAGAGAGTGTAGGGATTCAAAAACAGCTGGTGGTTTCCATAGTAAGCAATCCGGGAAGAGAGAGTACAGACATAAAAGGGATACTCTGTCAGGGGGTGGATAAGAGGATTTATCTGCTTCTGGCGGACATGGGGGATGTCAATTCCGAAACGACAGTATCTCAGGTACAGAAAGCACAGCAGGCAAGGGAGCTCTGTATTTGTATGCCGGAGAAGTTTTCCGGGATTACGGATGTATTGAGCGGAAAGAGATACACCCGCAGCACCGGAGGGAACTTCCATTGCTCTCTGAGAAATGAAGGGGCGGCCCTGTTTACTGTGGATTAGGCATAAAACGGTTCGGTTCGCGCAGCATCAAATGTTGATTTTTAAAAAGATGAAGATAGAATAAAATATAACAGGAGCTGAGAAATTTGTATATATTGAATGAGGAAGCAAACTTACAGGAAATCGATGACAAATCTTATCGGAAGATACTTGGCAGCAATGGCTCCCTTATGATGGTGGAGGTCCATTTCAAGGAAGGCGGTATCGGGACTTCCCATAATCATATTCATGAGCAAATCAGTTATGTTGTTAAAGGCCAATTTTGTGTAACTGTGGATGGCGAGGAGAAAATTCTTAATCCAGGTGATGGCTTTTATGCCGGCAAGAATGTATTGCACGGTTTGATCGCATTGAAGGATTCAATTATTGTGGATGTATTCACCCCCATTCGGGAAGAATTCTCTTGCCTACATTGAAGCAGCCTGAGTAAAATAACCCGAACTTGGTAGTACAGTAAGGAAAAAGTGCTGATTGGACTGGAGCAGGGTATCACGACTGATTATAAGAAGTAGGCGGTCTAAGTTGAGCAAATAGATTTGAAATACTTTTGTTCAGCTCAGGAAACCTGCTTTTTTTGTGATAAAATAGATCAGGAACAAGGGCATACGATAGCGATGGAGGGTGAAGCCATTGACAGTACGCCACATGAAGATTTTTGTGATGGTATGTGAGGAAAACAGTATTACCAAAGCTGCGGAAAGGCTTCATATTGCACAGCCTGCCGTGAGCATTGCCGTAAAGGAGCTGGAGGAACATTATCATGTCCGGTTGTTTGACCGCATCTCCCGCCGGCTCTATCTTACTGATATCGGCAGGAGCTTTCTTGAGTATGCGACCCATATTGTTTCACTGTTTGATGACATGGAAAGCAATATGCGCCGGTGGGAGCGTTCCGAAAAGCTTCGAATCGGTGCGTCCATCACAGTGGGGACTCACTTTATGCCGCAGTATGTCCGTGCCTTTTATGAAACGCATCCCCAGTCAGGAATAGAGGTTTTTATCGGAAGCTCCGAACTGATAGAGAAAAAGATCCTGCAAAGTGAACTGGATTTTGCCCTGATTGAAGGGGCGGTCCATTCCGATCATATCCTCAGTGAGACCTATCAAAAGGACCATTTGGCTGTCATCTGCAGTCCGTCTGATCCTCTCTGCGGAAAGGGTACGATTCCTGTGGGACAGATGCTTTCCAGACCGTTGCTGCTGCGGGAAAAGGGAAGCGGCACAAGGGAACTGTTTGATCATGCCCTGGCAGCTCTGGAATATACGTACACCCCATCCTGGGAGAGTACCAGTACGGAGGCTCTGATTAATGCAGTCCGGGAGGGCCTTGGTGTTTCGGTTCTGTCCGATATTCTGGTACAGGAGGAACTGAAAAAAGGAACGATTGTGGAATTGAAAGTAGAAAAGCTGCATCTTGACCGGGGGTTCCGTGTCATTTATCATAAAAACAAGTTTCTCACCAATACCTCAAAGGAATTCATGGAAATGTGCAAGGGCTTCAGGGAAGAGACGGAGAACTAAGTCTTTCAATCCATGTGGAAAAGGAGAAAATACAGTGAAGAACAGGATAAAGGTTATCTCTTATAATATTCATGCCGGCAGAGATGCAGACGGGGGCTTCAATCTGGACAGGATTGCTCATATTATAGCGGAAGAAAATGCGGATATGGTTGGACTCAATGAAGTGGATCATGGTACACGCAGAAGCAAAGGTATGGATCAGGCAAAATATATTGCTGGCAGGTTACATTGTCACTATGCATTTGGAAAGGCTATCGATCACAGTGGCGGAGAATATGGGAATGCCTTTCTCAGCAAATATCCTATTGTCGCATCAAGAAACCATAGGCTGCCAATTCATAGCTCAGGGATAAGTGAGCTAAGGTCGATGCTGGAATGTGATGTGAATAGGAATGGCAAATTGATAAAGGTTTGTACCACCCATCTCGGATTGAGTAAGGCGGAGAGACAATTATCCATAGAATATATTTCCGGTGTGTTACGGACCATGGGTACCAGCGTTGTTTTGCTGGGAGATTTTAATCTTGTGCATGCGAAAGATTTTGAAGAACTATTACCTCTTAAGGAGGTGCTTAAAGACACGGCAGAAGATATCGGGGACGGTTCTGATTTAATGACATTTGACTCAAAGAACCCAGGTACAAAGATTGACTATATATTGGCTTCAAGGGATATGAAAACTTTGGATACCTATACACGGGCCTCTCTGGCGTCGGATCATCTGCCGCTTATATGTGAATTGGAATTTTAATAAAAGCCTGAAGCGATACAGAGAAGTCGGAAAAAGTGAAACAAGGATAATCTGTGACCCTTTTTTGTGTTTTTTTTGCTGGCGAATTGCTTGACAGACCCCGGAGCGGATGATAAAGTTTATATGTATCATGAAAATGGAGAAACAATGAAATGCAATGTATCTGCCCGCTTGATTTGCCGGAGATACAGGGCTTTGTTTTTACCCGACCGTAAGGTTTTCCGAGCGGAAAGGCACTTCGGTGTGCGGAGGTTTTGTTGCGGATGACTCTCTTTCTGTCTGGAAAGGGAGTTTTTTATTTGGAAAGGAGCAAGTCTTATGGAAAAGAGAATCGGGATTGTGGGCATTGTGGTACAGAATCTTTCTTCCGCGGATCGCGTCAACGCCGTTTTGCATGAGCATGCCGATTTGATTGTCGGAAGGATGGGCATCCCGTATCGGGAACGGGGAGTATCGGTGATATCGCTGATTGTGGATGGAACCAATGATGAGATCAGCGCCATGACCGGCAAACTGGGCCGGATTTCTGCTGTTACAGTGAAGTCCATGATTTCAAGGATCGATCGGTAGCCGAAAACTGCTTAACACGCCAGGGGGACACCCTTATATAGCCGGGCAGTCCGTTCATGAGGGAAAGAATAAAGAAAGGAAGCGCAGGTTATGAATTTTCTCGACAAGTATCAAAAGGAGTTTGCGGAGTACGATAAACTGGACCATGATTTTATCGATGAAGATAAAATATGGGCACAGCTGAACAAGTGGGAAAACCCATCCAAAGCGGATGTGCGCCGTGTGCTGAAAAAGGCGGAGCAGTGCGTGCGGCTGGAGCCCGAAGAAACTGCGATATTGATTCAGAATCAGGACGAGAGCACTATACAGGAGATGTATGAACTGGCTCATCAGCTGAAGGAAGAAGTGTACGGAGACCGGATCGTGTTTTTTGCGCCGCTTTATATCAGCGATGAATGTGCAAACAACTGCCGTTATTGCGGTTTTCGCTCCAGCAATAAGGCGATGAAGCGCAGGACTCTCAGCATGGACGAGATTGAGAAGGAAGTCCGGATTATGATTGGGGAAGGCCAGAAGCGCACCGTGCTTGTGTACGGGGAATCCCCGAAGACCAATGTCGATTTTATGTGCGATACCGTACGGAAGGTATACAGTGTAAAAACGGAACATGGGGAAATCCGGCGTGCCAATATCAACTGCGCTCCGCTTACGGTGGAGGAACTGAAAAAGCTTAAAAAAGTGGGAATCGGCACCTTTCAGGTTTTTCAGGAGACGTATCATCGGGAAACCTATCACAAAATGCATCCGGAAGGAACGATCAAGGGACATTACCGCTGGAGGCTTTACAGCATGGACCGGGCGCAGCAGGCAAAGGTGGACGACAACGGCATCGGTGTCCTGTTCGGACTGTATGACTGGCGCTTTGAAGTGATGGGACTCTTGTATCACACCATACATCTGGAGCAAACCTTTAACGGCGTGGGGCCTCACACGATTTCTTTCCCGCGGATCACGCCCGCCACCGATACGCCTTATTCCGATCATCCCGAGTATAAAGTGAATGACGAAGACTTCAAGAAGCTGGTGGCGGTTCTGCGTCTCAGCGTGCCCTATACGGGTATGATCTGTACCGCGCGGGAGCCGGAAGCCGTCCGGAAACAGGTGCTTTCCTTCGGGGTATCCCAGATCGACGCAGGGACGCGGATTGGAGTAGGCGCCTATGCTGCCTCCAAAAAGGCAAATTCCATGCCGGATCAGGAGCAGTTTTCCATCGGCGACGACCGTTCTTTGGACGGTGTTGTACAGGAGGTATGCGATATGGGCGCCATTCCTTCCTTTTGTACGGCATGTTACCGCGCCGGACGTACAGGCGAACAGTTCATGAAAGTGGCGAAATCCCGGTTTGTGCATAACTACTGTATTCCCAACGCGATCTTTACACTGAAGGAATATCTGTTGGACTACGCAACACCGGAAACAAAGGCCAAAGGAGAAAAAACCCTCCGGAATCATGTGGAACAATTCAAGGGCGAACCCGTTTACGACACGATTCAAAAGAATCTGAAGAGAATCGAAAACGGAGAACGGGATCTGCGCCTGTAGGAGTGGCGTATTATGACTTTGTCAGGGAATGCCGATACCTTTTCAGATTGGATGAATGCTGCAGGCAGGCGGGAGCTTGCCGGGATGATTCGATTTTTTTGTGAACAGGCAGCGCCGGAGGACAGGGAGAAACTTTGTCTTGCAGCCAATGAGCTGCGGGAAAGGTATTATGGAAAGAAAGTGTATTTCCGGGGGCTGATCGAATTTTCCAGCTATTGCAGAAACAATTGTTATTACTGCGGTTTGCGCAGGGACAACGAAAACGCCAGGAGATACCGCCTGACCGAAGAGAAAATCCTGGACTGCTGCCGGAAAGGCCATCGGCTGGGCTTTCGCACCTTTGTCCTGCAAAGCGGGGAGGACGGATACTTTACGGATGGCAGGCTGTGTTCCCTGATAGCGGAGATAAAGGGAAGATTTCCCGACTGTGCGGTGACCCTTTCCATTGGAGAGCGGAGCCGGGATTCTTATCAGCGGTTGTTTGAAACCGGTGCGGACCGTTATCTGCTCCGTCACGAAACGGCGGCGGAAGGGCATTACAGGAAGCTGCACCCCCCGGAGCTCAGCCTGGAGAACCGGAAGCGGTGCCTGTATGATCTGAAGGAAATCGGGTACCAGGTAGGGGCCGGATTTATGGTGCAGTCGCCTGGTCAGAGCTATGATACCCTGGCGGAGGATTTTCTGTTTCTGCGGGAGCTGAAGCCCCATATGATCGGCATCGGCCCGTTTGTTCCGCAGAAGGATACCCGTTTCCGGGATTATGATACGCCGTCTGCCGATCGGACTGTGGTGTTGCTGTCCCTGCTGCGCATTCTGCTGCCAAAGGTTTTGCTTCCCGCCACAACGGCTCTGGGTACGGTGGATGCCCTGGGACGGGAAAAAGGCCTCCGGGCCGGTGCCAATGTGGTGATGCCGAATCTTTCCCCTGTGGAGCACCGAAAGGATTATGCTCTGTATGACAATAAAATCTGCACCGGAGAGGAAGCGGCGGAATGTCTGTCCTGCCTTTCCCGCCGGATTGTCCGGGCAGGATTTGAACCGGATTTTTCCCGCGGGGATCATGCGGACAGGCAGAAGAAAGGGGTCGTGTAATGGAAGATATGAATGCAACACCCATGGCAAACCGATTTGCCATCGGGCTGTTTGGAAAGCGAAACTCCGGGAAGTCTTCCCTGATCAATGCGCTGACCGGACAGAATGTTGCCGTTGCGTCGGAAGTGCCGGGAACGACGACGGATCCTGTGCGCAAGACCATGGAATTACTGCCCGTTGGCCCCGTGGTACTCATTGATACGGCGGGACTGGATGATACGGGCGGGCTCGGCGTTCTTCGCGTTGAAAAAACCTATGAAGTTCTGCGCAAATGCAATCTGGCAGTTGTCGTCGTGGATGTGGAAGCCGGTCTCACCAGGTGCGAGGAGGATTTTATCCGGCAGCTCCGACAGAGGAAAATCCCGGCCATTCTGGTTCTCAATCAATGCGATAAGCGGATTCCCGAAACCCCGGGGACGAAACGTATTCAAAAGCAGGCCGCGATCCCTGTGGTATGTACCAGCGCAAAAAACGGATTTGGGATCGATCAATTGAAACAGCAGATCATTGCAAACTCTGATTCTGAGGATATGGAACCGGCTTTGGCAGGCGATCTGGTCCGGGAGGGGGAAGCCGCCGTACTGGTGACGCCCATCGATAAGGCGGCTCCCAAAGGCAGATTGATTCTTCCCCAGCAGCAGGTGATCCGGGATATCATTGAAAGAAATGCCATTGCTGTCGTTACGAAGGAGAATAAGCTTACGCTGACGCTGGATCGGCTGAATACGCCGCCTGCCATTGTAATTACCGATTCCCAGGCTTTTCAGAGGGTATCAGGGGACACGCCCCCTGAAGTTCCCATGACCTCCTTTTCCATCCTGTTTGCACGGCAAAAGGCGGATCTTGCCGGGATGGTGCGGGGAGTCCGGCGGATGGAAACGCTGTCGCCGGGAGACAAGGTACTGATTGCCGAAGGCTGTACGCATCACAGGCAGTCGGATGATATCGGTACGGTAAAGATTCCGCGCTGGATTCGAAAGAACGTGGGGGACGGCGTTGAATTTGAATGGACAAGCGGCGCCTGCTTCCCGAAAAATCTTACAGACTATGCCCTGATTGTCCATTGCGGAGGATGCATGCTGAACCGCAGGGAGATGCAGTACCGGGTGGAGACGGCCCGGCAGCAGGGAGTGGCCATTACCAATTACGGAGTTCTGATCGCCTATGTGCTGGGGATCCTCCCCAGGGCACTTCAGCCTTTTCCCGCAGCACGTCTGGCACTGGAGAAATAGGAAAGAAGTCGTTTTGTTCTGTCAGTGGCAGAAAACAAAAACGGCTTCTTTTGAATACTTTGACACTACGGATTATGGATTGGGCGACAATTCGTTGGATGACAGTTTGTTATCCAAACAGCGACAGCAGGATACCGGCAGCCACCGCTGAACCAATTACGCCTGCTACATTGGGGCCCATGGCATGCATGAGAAGAAAGTTGGCCGGGTTTGCTTTTTGCCCTTCGATCTGGGATACCCTTGCGGCCATGGGTACGGCAGATACTCCGGCGGAGCCGATGAGGGGGTTGATCTTCCCCTTTGACAGCCAGCACATCAGTTTCCCAAGCAGCAGCCCGCCGATGGTGCTGAACATAAAGGCGATCAGTCCCAAAGCAACAATCTTTAAAGTCTCCGGTACCAGGAAGCGTTCTGCGACAGCGGTTGCTCCGACAGACACTCCAAGAAAAATCGTAACGATATTCATCATGGCGTTTTGTGCCGTATCGGAAAGCCGATCCACCACGCCGGACTCGCGGAACAGATTGCCCATCATCAGCATTCCAATCAGCGGAGCGACGGAAGGCAGAAGAAGGACGCAAAAAAGTGTCACAAATATAGGAAAGCATATTTTTTCCCGTTTGGATACTTCCCGTATCTGTTCCATTTTGATTTCCCGCTCCTTTTTTGTTGTGAGAAGCCGCATCAGGGGAGGCTGAATCAATGGGATCAGCGCCATATAGGAGTAAGCTGCGATGGCGATGGGAGGCAGAAGGTGCGGGGCAAGCCGGGTCGTCAGATAGATGGCGGTGGGGCCGTCTGCTCCGCCTATAATGCCGATGGGAGACGCTTCCTGAGGGGTAAATCCCAGTGCGTTGGCAATGGTGAATGCAGTAAAGATCCCCAGCTGTGCTGCGGCACCCATGAGCAGTCCGGACGGCCTTGCAATCAGGGGGCCAAAATCCGTCATGGTCCCGATCCCCAGGAAGATCAGGGAAGGATAGATTCCCAGTCTGACTCCCTGATAAAGATAATACAGGAGGCCTCCCGGTTGGCCTGAGTCACCTGGTTCTGTCATAAGCCCGGCCAGCGGCAGGTTGGCCAGCAGCATGCCAAATGAAATGGGCAGCAGCAGCAACGGTTCGAATTTTTTTACAATGGCTAGATAGATAAGGATACAGGCGATTCCAATCATGATACACTGCTGCCACGTGATGGCGGCAAAGCCGGAACCAGCCCAGATGGATTTCAATGTATTGACAAACACTCTATCACCTCATTATTTAGTACAAAGGGATACCTCCATGGATGCGGAGGAAATTCTCAAAGGTCATGGCTCATTCCTGTCCTGTTCTTCGCAGGTTACACTACGAACCCTGCGGATGGTCTGTTTTGGAGTCCTTCTTCAGGAGTCCTGACAACAGGGTAATCAATCCGGAGAGGACAGCAAGCACAAAAAACACCAAAACCATACTGAATAATGAGATCGATAAACTTTGAGATATGGATAAATGATCTGTTATGGACATCATATCACCCTTTCTGTTTGTATTTCATACGGCAGAAGGAGTGCTGGCTTTATGATTCGAAAAAAGGTGGGGAGTTTTTGCAAACTGCCCGCCTGGAAATTCAGGAATCTTTAAAACGTCTCTTCCTTGATGAACCGTAATTTTAATATATATTTCATTGTACCAATTTTATCATACCACGGCACATCCTTGTTGTCAATTATTTAACAGACTTTCCGGCCCATTCTTCCTGCATTATCCTTCGCCCATTGGCTTCGTGTTCAGGGACTCCAGCAGTGCAAGCATATCTTTGGGCAGGGAAGAAACGATTTTTGTTTCCCTGCCGGTTATGGGATGAAGAAACCGGAGGCTTTGGGAATGTAACGCCTGCCGGTCGATCCGGGTGGTTGGAATATCCGAATACAGGGTATCCCCGATCAGGGGATGCCCTATGGCCCGGCAATGGACCCGAATCTGATGTGTCCGGCCCGTTTCCAGGTCAAAATGAAGAACGGAGGCATCCCGGAAGGCTTTCAGTACCCGGTAGTGGGTAACGGACGGCGCCCCGTCCGGGGAAGTCTCCCGGAGAAGAATGGATCCCGGTGTTCTGGCAATGGGAAAGTCGATGGTGCCCGATTTCTCCTTCAGGCAGCCATGGACAATTCCGATATATTCTTTTCGATAATCATTTGTTTTCATCTGACGGATCAGCTGATCCTGTACAAACTGATTTTTTGCAAACAGGATGACTCCTGTTGTTCCCTGGTCCAGCCGGCCTACCGGCCGTATTTTTCTGTGAAGTCCTCTCTTCTGGTAATAATACAGCAGTCCGTTCGCCATGGTGTTTTCCATATTGCCTTTGATGGGGTGAATGATTTTCCCCGGCGGTTTGTCCAGTGCAATGACCGATTCGTCTTCATAGAGAATGTTCAGATCCATTTTCACAGGCCGGACATTTTTGGATTCCTCCTCAAAGTCGATGGAAGCTTCCACCACATCCCCGCATTGTACGGCATGGTTCATATAAACCGGAGCCCGGTTGCAAAGTACCTGTCCATGATAATGAAGCCGCTTGACCAGGTTCTTGGAAAATCGGAATTCCGATCGTAAAATGCTCTTTACTGTTTTTCCGCTGTCTTTTTCCTCTGTCACATATTGAAACTGCATTGCTTGTTTTCTCCGCCTTTGGGTTCGTATTTCAGGATATCGACTCCATTATTGTGTATTCTACCAGGCCAGTACTTCATGGCCGTCCTCTGTCACCAGCACCATAATCTCCCACTGGGCGGATGACTTTCCGTCTGCGGTATAGATGGTCCAGCCGTTTTTCCTGTCCTGATAGATGCGGCTCGTACCCATATTGATCATGGGCTCTATCGTAAAGATCATACCCGGTACCAGAAGCATCTCGGTATTCCGCCTGGAACAGTATCCAACCCATGGATCTTCGTGAAACTCCAGGCCTACACCATGGCCGCCGATTTCCTTCACCACGGAATATCCGTTTTCCACCGCGTGTTCATGCACAGCCTGGCCCATATCCCCCAGGAATCCCCAGGGCTTTACTTCCTTTAATCCCCGTTCCACACATTCCTTTGTGACCCGTACCAGCTTTTTTCTGTCTTCCTCCACGTTTCCGATGCAGAACATTCTGGACGAATCCGAAAAATAACCGTCCAGTATGGTGGAGGCGTCCACATTGATGATATCTCCGCTTTTCAGAAGCCGGTCCTTTGAAGGGATCCCATGGCAGACTTCTTCGTTGATGGAGGTACAGACGCTTTTGGGAAAGCCTTCGTATCCAAGCTGGGCAGGCGTACCGCCTAGATCGATGGTTTTCTGATAAACGATCCGGTCGATATCTTCCGTGGACATGCCTTCCTGTATCTGCTCTGCAACCGCGTCCAGAACCGCAACGTTGATTTTTGCGCTTTCCCGTATTTTGCTTATCTGCTCCGGGATCTTGATGATTTTCCTGGGCGGGACGATGTGCCCCTTTCTTCGATAGGATGCAATTTTCTCGTCAAACGCCTCGTGGCATTGTTTATATTTTTTCCCGCTGCCGCACCAGCAGCTGTCATTTCTCCCCAATCGCATTTTCGATCAATCTCCTTTCCGTACTTTATTATATCACGTTCCGAAGGAAACTTGCCAGGCTGGGGATGGAATCGATAGCGTCAATTTACTGTAGGGAAAGAAAGAATAGAGACATCCTGAAATATTCTTCTAGCAACAGTGGCCTTGATTGATTTAATTAATTTTAACAGCAATCAATCTTGTCAGCTGCATTTATTCCACGATCTGCTTGACAACGAGCCTCTGCCGGTGTGGCTTACGGCAGATGTCGGCAGCAGCCATCTCTAACAGCGGGATAGGCTTTGGAGCGGTTGCTGCCGTACCTCAATGCTACCACACCGACTTCTCGTTATCAAGCAGCTTTCGCGGCATAAACGCTTGATCTATGTCGTCCCGGCTATTTCTCCTTACGAAGAACGAAAACGCCATAACGAGCTTTATGAAGGGCCTAATAGCGTATTCCGGCCATACTCCTCATCTCATTAAACAGCCCTGTCTTTTTCCCCATGGTAATTACAGTTGGGCTGCTACTCCATGAACCAGCATATCTGCTTTCTGATGATTTCCTTACTTCCTTGATTAACTCATCCTGCAATTCATGTTTCCTGTTCTCCTTCTCCTTAAGCTTCTGTGCCATAACCAGGTCATAGATCCTGCCACCATTTTTCTTATATACGATAAGTTTGGACATCCTGGCAACACCTTTTTCAGACCATCCCTTAGGCCTGCTGCTTAGCCTGCTTGAAAACACATGGCTTATATGACCTTCGGCACTGCATCCTATCAGTTCATGGTCCTTATCAGCCTTTATTTCTATTCCATGCCAGTTATTCAATATGTACCGTCTGGCATCCTTAACTGCCTTCCTCTTCGTTTTGGAAACCGTTTGTTTGAGGATCTTCTTGAAAACATCCTTGACCATGTCCTTGTCCGGCCAATCCAATGCATCCTTCAACTCCTGATAGATGTCTCCATCGTTTAAGTGTGCAGTCGCAGTTATCATATATTTCTTAAGATGAAAATTGTCCAGCACAAACTTGCTTTTGGGAATCCAGTCAAGCCCGGCCTTAATCCATGATGCCCCATCCCCGGAAAGGTATATGGTTTCAATGAAATCCATGTTGTACTGCTTGTCTATATATTCTATGACCTCCAGCCACAGATCCTCGCTCTCATCATACATGCCGCCAAAATATTTAACGTTTTTAAGCCTGGTCCTTGTTTGGCTGCTTTTTTCGGGATCTACGCCTTCATGAACATAAACCAGCCTGGGCATAGCTATCTTGCTTTTATCGTCTTCTCCCTGCAGGGAAACATGATCTTCATCTGCTTCAACATACAGTATCCTGACATCCCTCTTCTTGTCCACCTTATGCTCATGTTCGCTGATCTCAAGGTTATGTATTTTATCCATAACAGCCTGCTTGCTTATTTCGTCCATATATCCGGCTCTTTCTCCACCTTTCCTGTAGCTGCTGTCTATGGCCTCTTCCACCACATTGATCACCACATCCGCACTCACTCTGTCATGTGGCTTAAGACCAACAAGCTCATCAACGAGATATTTCCTTTTGCCACCACTCTTTGGCTTAAAATACGTTCTATTATACTTGATCGTTCCAAAGGTCGTTAAGATCCCTGTCTCATCTTTCCTGACAATCTCCCAATTGTTTTTCCTGACCCCGGACTTTCGAAGCTGTTCATCCATCCCCTCAAGAGTCTCCACCAGTATATTCCGACCAAGTTCAAACAGATCCTCCTGCAGCCCCAGAGTCAGTTCCGCCAGATCCTTACCTTCCCTTAAAAATTCTCTTACCTTATTTTCTGTTTTTCTTGCAAACTCGTTAAAATCTTGTATACTGTACATGGAAGGTGGCACCCTTTCTTGATATTTTTGTTGATGATCAATATTTTAGCAGGATGCCACCTTCTTTTCAATCCTTATGGTAATTTATTACTCTTAATCCCTACGGTAACTTTACGCTAACGATGGAATCGAAAATTATACACTAACGATGGAATGTGTGTTGCCAAACCCGGACAGCAGTGATAAAATTATGACAATTGGCAGGGAAATTATCTTTTTTCTGCCTCCGGCAAAATAACATAGTGAAATATCTGCCGGTACCATTTGTTTGCCGCGCGGGGAGGGCAGACCGTATCGGCGGATGTTTTGCGGCTTTTCAGTCGACATTTGATAGTAGCAGAAAGCAGGTGTAATTTTGGAGAAACGTCCATGGTATCAAAAAAGCATTGAAGAAACCTGTAAAGCACTTGGTACAGACCCCACCACCGGATTGCGATCCGCGGATGTCCGATCCCGGCGGGAAAAATATGGGCCCAATGAACTGGCGCACAAGGAAGGCCCGGGCATTTTTCAGATGTTCGTGGAGCAGCTGAAGGATTATATGGTAATCATTCTGATTATCGCCAGCCTTGTATCCATCGCCATTGGAGAAGTGGTGGATTCCGTGGTGATCATCGGTATTGTCATCATCAATGCCGTTCTTGGCGTTGTGCAGGAGTATCGTGCCGGTAAGGCACTGGAGGCGCTGAAGAAGATGTCTGCGCCCAACGCCAATGTGATCCGCGACGGCAAAACCCAGACCATTCCATCAACTGATCTGGTGCCCGGTGATGTTGTCCTGCTGGAAACCGGTGATTATATTCCTGCTGATGTCCGGCTGGCTTCTTCCGTGAACCTGAAAGTGGAGGAGGCGGCTTTGACGGGGGAATCCGTTCCGGTGGACAAGAATGCCGGCACACAGCTGGAAGGCGATATTGGTCTCGGCGATCAGATCAACTGCGGCTTTATGAGTACCATTGTTACCTATGGCAGGGGAAGCGGCATCGTAATTTCCACCGGCATGCATACCGTCGTGGGAAATATCGCCAAAATGATTCAGGAGGATAAGGAAGGAAACACCCCTCTGCAGAAAAAGCTTGCGCAGATGGGCAAGATGCTGGGCACTGCCTGCCTGATCATTTGCGCAGTTGTCTTTGTTATGGGACTGATTCGTGGGGAAGAGGTTCTTGAAATGTTTATGACCGCTGTCAGTCTTGCTGTCGCGGCTATCCCGGAGGGGCTTCCTGCAGTAGTCACGATTGTGCTGGCCCTGGGCATGCAGCGTATGGTAAAGCACAATTCCATCATGAAGAAGCTTCACGCTGTGGAAACCCTGGGAAGCACAACGGTGATTTGTTCGGATAAGACCGGGACACTGACCCAGAATCAGATGACCATTGTTAAGATGTATACCCCGGGACAGGAAATCGATGTGACCGGAGATGGATATAATCCGACAGGGTCCCTGACCATTCAGGGCAGGGACATCAATCTGCCGGAGCAGCCGGCGGTGGCACGCCTGCTGGAAATACAGGTACTTTGCAATGACTCCCGTCTTGAGCAGGATACGGAAGGCGGTTCCGATGAATGGCGTGTGATCGGGGATCCCACCGAGGGAGCCATGGTGGTTGCAGCTGCCAAGGCGGGGATTGACCGGAACGAAATCAATCGGGAGCAGCCCAGGCTGCAGGAGATTCCCTTTGATTCCCAGCGTAAACTGATGACCACCTTTCATCGGACGAAGGACAATCAGCCAGTGGCATTCACCAAGGGCGCACCGGATATTCTGGTGGAGCGCTGCACGCATATTATGCGCAGCGATGGAACGGTGGTGCCTATATCTCCGGAGGATGTCCAAACGATTATGGCGGAGAATGAGGCCCTGGCAAAACAGGCTTACCGGGTACTGGCCATGGCATTTAAAATCATTCCGGACATTCCGGAGAATCCGACGCCGGAACAGGATGAAAAGGACCTGGTGTTCTGCGGATTGGTGGGTATGATTGACCCGCCCCGGAGCGAAGCCATCGAAGCGATCCGGACCTGCAAATCTGCCGGGATCCGTGCCGTGATGATTACCGGGGATTATCGGGAGACGGCTGCTGCCATTGCCCGTAAGCTGGGCATCATTTCCACAGAAAAGGAAGTATTGACCGGCGCGGAGCTGAATCGCATGGACGACGCGCAGTTGAACAAGGCGGTGAAGACGGTCAGTGTATTTGCCCGGGTTTCCCCTGAGCATAAAGTGCGTATTGTACAGGCACTGAAGGACAACGGCGAGATCACCGCCATGACCGGCGACGGTGTAAACGACGCGCCTGCCCTGAAACGTGCCGATATCGGTGTGGCAATGGGGATTACCGGCACGGATGTCGCCAAGGAAAGCGCAGATATGATTATTACAGACGACAACTTCTCCAGCATTGTTGCAGCTGTGGGGGAAGGCCGTGTGATTTACAGCAACATCCGCAAGTTTGTATTTTTCCTGATGTCCTGCAATGTGGGGGAGATTCTGATTATTTTCCTGGCCATGGTGTTCAACTGGCCGATCCCATTGCTGCCAATTCATCTTTTATGGGTCAACCTGCTGACGGATGCTTTTCCGGCTCTGGCTCTCGGCACCGAGAAAAAGGAACCCGGTCTGATGAAGGATCCGCCCCGTAACCCGAATGAATCCATCATTGACCGCAGAATGACAATATCCATTGCAGTGCAGAGTGTGATTATGACCATTGCGGTATTGGCGTCCTTCTATTATGGGTGGCAGAATCATGGACTGGAAATGGGGCAGACCTATGCGCTGGTTACCTTGATTACCAGTGAACTGCTGCGGGCCTATACCGCACGATCCGAGAAGTATCCCATCTGGAAGATCGGGATATTCAGCAACCGCAGCATGAATCTGGCCTTTGTTTTCTCCTTTGCGCTTATGGCTGTCATCCTGCTTGTCCCGGGGCTGCGGAGTGTGTTTAATGTGGAGCTGTTCCATTGGTATGACTGGGACTTTGTGATTGCGCTTGCCCTTCTTCCGCTGGTATTCGGCGAATTGACCAAGGTGATCCGCAATGCTCTTTCGAAAAGGAAAGGCTGACAGGAAAGACCGCCGATGGGTTGCCCGGTCAAAGAAGTTCACGATTGGAGACAGGAACCGATAGCGTGAGGGGATGACAAATCGTCATCCCCTCACGTCAATACACGCATTTCGCCCTGCCCATTCTTCACCGGACAAATTGCTGTGCGGGACGGTACGAGCCAACAATAAGACCAGCAGGTCATTCTCAATTCGATACACAAGCTTCCTGCATGGCGCGGGACCCAAGCCCAGCCAAATAACCATGAAATAAAGAAAGCCGGCATAGCCTGATGCCATGCCGACAATCGCATTCAATATTTTCTTGACTTACTGCCGCTTTGACCGGGAGCCTTTCTTTTCAGGATCTTGAAATATCTTTAATCCTTTAACGGGCGTTCTGCTCTGCAAGTCTGTTTGTGGAGTTTATATCCCTGCCTTCGTTGAACTGATCCCACATGAGCTTAACGTTGACGGTTGCGCCGGTGTTCTGGCTCTGCGTGTCATCGTTGTCTGCCATGACTTTTGTGGAACCGGTTGTGTAAACGCCTTCTGCATCAGGATCCATGCCAATGCCAAGGAACAGATCCATGCTGTTTCCACTGGGCAGGGACAGCAGTTCAGCATTTTCTTTCAGAACTTCTTCGGACACCTTATCCAGGGCAGAGAGACGGACAAAGTCCACATTGCCGACGGTGAAGATATCACTGGGATCCAGGCCCAGGGATTCTGCAAGCCCGAATACATGTTCATGATCGTTGTTGCCTTTGTAATATTCCCGCTGTATCAGGAGGGCAACCCCCAGCATATCCTTTGCAGTTTCTTCCTTGCCATCGATCCCATTGACATCAAACTGGAGTTTGCTCAGTCTTGCGGCGATGGAGCCGAGGTTCAGGATATCCGAACGGAAGGCCTGTGCATAGCCAGGATACATATTGTTGACGGAAATTTCGATTTCGTCACTGCCGAGTACCTGTGCATTGTAGTCACGGATTTGCTTTCCGATCTCTTTGCTGTCCTTGAGACTGGCATCGAATGATACATCGTTGTAGCCTTCCGCCTGCTTATGGTAATTGTCGATGTTGCCATCCGCTGCGATTTTGTTGTAATCTGTGCCTCTGCGGAAGTACTGCGCATCCACATATCCATTGTCGCCAACACCGTCAATGATGCTCCAGTCGGATCCATTGACCAGTTCATCAGAGCCATACTGTGCGTAAAGGCCCAAGTCCACAAATGTAACATCCAGATCACCGGTTGTGGCTTTTGTGTTGACTTGCAGGGTGTCTGTCCAGTACGCGTACCCAATACCTGCCAGGATCAATGTCATGGCCAGGATCGTGCAGATGAGACTCTTTTTCTTCATACTTTCTCTTCCTTTCCCTTATGTTTTATTGGAATTTATCCTACTTACAGTATAAGGGCTGGCAGCTCTGATGAAATCAGCCGGAAGTCGACTCTTTTCCCGGCAAAAGATGTATTTTTTATGGTACGAAAGTAGTATTATGGTGACTGCCGCCTGTATGTCCATTTACCGGTGTATTCATTGTATCCGCAGCTCTCTGGTGCAGCAGATAGCAGCGATGGTTCTCAAACAGACAGAACAGGTCGTTCCGGGGCAGGCCCTCATCATCCGGGCAATAATAAATGGGCCGCTGAAGATCATCGGACAGCCGGATCAGACTGTCCGGATCCGTGATTACGATTTGTTCCATATCGGCTGCGGAAGGCATTTGGGTAAGCCGAACCATCCGGCTGCCATAGGTCCGGATTAGTTTCTGCATATCCATACGATGCTGTTCCTGCGGTGTCGGTCTTCGGGTATGGAAAGCAAGAATCCCAAACATGGCAGCTGCCAGGAGAAACAGCAGGACAGCGGGCAGAAAGGATTTTGGAGTCCATTGGAACAGGCCGGTTTTTGTTTCGGTTATCGAATCCTGGATCGACACCGGGTTCGGTTTTTTTATAGTGTACAGCGAGTTTTCCAGCGGAATGTCCAGGGAATACCGGAAAGGCTTTTCCACTTTCCCGAACTTTGAGTCGCCATGGAAGGTACCGCTCATCGTGACTTTCAGGTTGGCAGGAACCTGTAAGCCCAGGATGGCATTGGCCTGTTCGGCAGTCTTTTTGTAAGACGCAGGATCTACGGAGACCGACTCCGAGATCTTCAGAGCGCCGGTTTCGTTCACCGTAGTATGGTCAATCAGGGGGAAATGCTTTTCATAAACGGTCTGCTGTTCGTCCCCGTTGTTCTTGTATCCCTGCAGGACGGCTTCAATGGTATAGTCCCCGGTAACGTCAGCCTTGCCGGATCCGGCGTACTCCGCGCGGAACAGAATTTCCGCCCGGTCCACCAGGGCCAGGGGATAAATCCGGTTCTCCTCCAGAACACCCTCCGGGAAGAGATCGTTTTTCTTCAGGATCACCTGGTAGCTGCAGTCCGCGGAGATCAAACAGTTGTAAAGTGTCGTGCGGACCTTTTTCTTTGATCCGGTGACTTTGAAGATCTGGTAGATGGATAATGCTAGGAAGAAAAATGCGAAAATAAGGATCGTTATCCTGGCCGATTTCCTGAGTGCTTTTGCTTCAGGGCGTTTCATTGTCAATTACTCCTTCCGGTGTGGATTCATGGCCTTTCAGCCACAGTACGGGCATTCCGATTTTCGGGATGGCATGGTTTACAATCCCTTTGACATCATTTGGTTCCACGGTCTCCGTATCCTCATCATCATTGCTGTCTCCCTTTGTCCGGAAAGATAGATTGCCGTCCTTGTCATGAAGCACCTGCGTGATCCGATGTGTGATGGTGATATCTCCCCGCCGGAAATGGATGATGTCGTTTTTTGAGAGAGTGTCGATATTCTTTTCTGTTTTCATTTTTTCAACCAGTACCACATCTCCGGGAGAAATCTCCGGTTCCATGCTTCCGGTAAGAATGACAGAAGGATACACCGGAAAAACGCCGACGACAAACCATGCCAGTGCAATGCAGACCGTCATAAGGATTGTGGTTGAAAGGATGGACTGTGGTTTTTCCCATTTTGCCCTGTGTGTTGCAATCCCGTATTGGTCCCAGATAAAAAAGGAGGCGAGGACCGGAAAGGCAATTCCCAGGACACTGTTTCCGATCCATGGGAGTGAGGGCAGGAACGGAATCACATGAAAAAATATACTGATCAGTCCCCGATAGAGAATGCCAGGCCAAACACCGCCGCAGTAAGTCAAAAGACTCAGGAATCCGCTTTGAGCAAGGGGCGGCAGCAAATCTTCGGCCAGAAAGATAAACCAGTCCTCTCCGGCATGCAGGGTGGTGATATTTGTAAATGGTATCTCCATGGCTCCCAGGATAAAGGCCCCCAGGACAATCCGGAATGCAGGACGACCGGAGCTGCGGCAGGATGCACCGATGCAATATGCCCGCAGCAGCTCACTGCCTGCGATGGGAGGGAGCAGATTCGCAAAATTGATCAGGATTCCCTTTGGTGAAAGGTCATATGGACTTACTGCAATTTCATTGAGCAAAAACCCCGCCAGAAACTGCAGAAAGGTATAAACGGCCATGCAGCTTATGGCAAGGCCGGGGAACAGATCACGGAAACGAAGCGGGGCAGGCAGATGCGGTCGGGGCAGATACCACAGGATAACGGAAAGCCCGCACCAGAACAGGGGATGCCAAAAGAAACAGATTTCTGTCAGCCAGGAGTTGATTGCCGGTATTCTGTAAAAAAGCGTTGCCGTAATGGCAGCGCCTGTCAAAAGGAAAGCCGGACGGCTGTATTTTTGTGAAAGGATCATGGCAACTTCCTTTCCTGCGTTTTACTGGGGTAAGACGAATTTCCATTTCCCTTATCCGAAGAACTGTCCCGGAGTGCGTCGGGAAGAGGGATTCCCTGCGGCAAATCCGTATTTTGCGGAGATATGTCGGATCCCCTTTTTTCCAGCCCCTGATCCGGGATATTTGGAACTTCCTGTTTGCTGTCTTGTGTGGGATCCGGATTTTCCGCCGGTTTTGCCGATGGCTGCTCCCCGTCCGGGATGGAATCCGGCAGCTGCCGGACTTCTTTTTCGGGTGATGGATTGCCTGCGGGGTCCGGTGTTGGACCGGCAGACGGTTCGGGCGTTGGATCAGCCGGTTTCTGTACGGATATTGTGGCCTTCTGCCGCATGGTTGCTGTCCCGCTGGAGTTCAGCCGGTCTGTCCAGTATCCGTAGGCAGCCTGCCCAATCCCAAGCAGCCAAAGCGCCAATGAGACAGAAACAATCCATGGAATCCTGCTTTTTCTCTTCAAGCTGTTCTCTCCTCCCATCAGTGTTTTTGTTCCACCCACAGAGGCAGTTCGAAAGAATAGGTAATATCGATTTCCGCCTCGATCTTTTCCGGCAGGGCGGCTGCAGCGTTTTCGGGATCCGTTTGTGCTGCAGTCAGATCCGAAATCAGCTCTGCCGGCAGTTCTTCTGCATGGAGCGGGAATTCCTCCGGGAGGAAAGATCCCTCTGTGACATCCGGAGAGGGCTTCAGATATACCATTACTGTTATTTCCGAACGGCCTTTATCGGATTGCGTTTCCGTCTGGCGATATACCTCCCAGGATAACGGCGGCAGCTGATCGAATACATCCTCCGGCAGTTCATATTCCTTTCCGGATACCCTTACCCTGGAACTTTTCGGTGTGAATACCAGATGCTCTTCCGGTTCCGTTTTAAAAGCAGCAGAAGATCGTTTGAAATCATTTATCGTGTTGGCTTCGTCTCCAATGATGGTGTATTGGAACATCAGCATTTTGCCATGCTTTCGGAAATCATCCGTGAGCAGGACCTGGTCCAGGGAAAACTGCAGGGATTTTTTGTCGTAGTCCAATACATAATGGAGTTCCGATGCCGGTATTTTCTCCGGATTTTTGCCCTGTGCATCGGTAATGCAGGCCTGCACCGGTGCCTGATCCGGTGAATCAGGGAAAATCAGGCCCAGCTTACCTGTGGCCATTCTGAAATCTACGGAAGTCCTGTCAGCCCAGGAGGAATATGCGGTGCCCACTCCCAACAGGTAAAGGGCGAGCAGGATCAGGATAATTTGTACGCCATGTCTGGTTCTTCTGTTGCTGCATATCCGTTTCACAGGTTTTTCTCCCTTCTCACAATCCCATTATATTTTTTTGCTCTGACGTCGTTTTGGCGGCAAGCAGGGCAGCTTCCACACGGTTGGTCAGATTCAGCTTTGACAGAATATTGCTGATGTGTTTTTTCGTTGTTCCCTCTGAGATGAACAACTCCTTGCTGATCTGGGAATTGCTCTTGCCGCTACCCAAAAGGGAGAACACTTCCTTCTCCCGTTTTGTCAGGTGGCTATCAGGGAATTCTGTTTCTGGCCGCTGCCCATTTTGTCAATCAGGGCGGTGGAATAGAATCGCCCTCCTTTTTCCACCACTTTCAGGCCGCATATAATTTCATCCAGAAACGCATCTTTCAGAACATATGCGTCTGCTCCCAGGGCGCGGGCTTTTGCAAAGTCACTTTGCCGGGAGGATGACGTGATGATGAATACGTTGGTTTTCATTTTCTGCTTTTTGACCCAGGCGAGCAGATCCAGGCCATTTTCTGCTCCCAGATAGATGTCCACGAATGCCGTGTGGACGGTATGGGCCTTCAGAATCTCCATGGCGTTTTCGATGGATGATGCACAGACAATTTCTTCTTCGCTTTTATACGCCTGCATTAAGGAACGGAGCCCCTGCTGTACGAGTGGATGATCTTCCAGTATTAAGATCAAAGCGAGTTTCCTCCTTCGTCTGGTTGCTCTGACCAGTTGACGAATCAATGGGTAAACGGCATTGTATGACCGTCCCGTTTCCGGCGCCTGAATTGATTTTCAGCTGTCCCTTCAGACAGCTTGTCATTCGGTACATATTTTTCAGTCCCTGACCGTAATGCTGGCTGCCGGGCTTAAATCCGGAACCGTTATCGGAGATCCCCACAATGCACTGTTCTTCGGAAAGATGCATTGTTACCCGGATCCTGCTTGCCTTGCCATGGCGTATTGCATTGTTTACTGCTTCACAGACGATCCGGTACATTGTTGTCTTTTGCGTCACGGTCAGTCGCTGGGGGTCGGCGCCCATTTCGACCTGGATCCGTACTCCGCTGAGCGCCTGTATCTCATCCAGATACTTTGTCAGTTTTTCGGAAAAAGATTCTTTTCCCCCGGAATCCCAGTGGGTACTGTATATGGCTTCCCGAAGCTCCCGCATGGTGGATTTCAGGGATTTTTCAACCTGCCGGAGCTGATATTTGCTCTTTTCAGGAGGAGGCATGGGATTCTGTTCCGAGAGCAGCCGGACATTGCATGCAATGGCAAAAAGCTTTTGAATTACGGTATCATGGATTTCACTGGCAATGCGGTTCTGCTCCTCTCCGATGATGCTTTCCCCGGCGATGGCCTGAAGGTCCATATTTTGAAAAATGATTCCTGCCAGTTGCAGATAGAAAGCGCCTTTTTGATCGATATCGTCTTCCGGGGGATTTTTTTCCTTCCGGTAAATCAATCCTCCCGCGATGCCGCTCTGATTCCGAATCCCGGTCAGCGTATAGGAGATTCCATCGATTTCAATTTGGTTTTTACTTTGTTCCGGGAGAGAGGCCGGATTCCGTTTGCCCATATACTCAAGGATTTGTTTCCCTTCCGCTTCGGAAAGGTTGCAACTGCCGGAGTGTTCTGTCTGAAACGGAAGGCTTGTTTTTAACAGCATGCAGCATTCCAGGGACAGGACGCGGCACAAAAGCTCCGCCATTTCATCCATCACCTTTTGCGGTTCGGAAATGCCGAACAGCTGAAAGGTATCGTACAGCTCCATTGTATGACGGAGGGCCTGTCCGCTCCGGGCTGTCTCCTGACGCAGGGAGTCATTCAGGCATTCCAGATCTTTTTTTGCCCGGTTCAGTTTCCGGATGGAAAGAAACAGCATATAAAATCCGCAGATCACCATCAGAAAGCCGATTGCCGTATTGATGCGGAACGGGCCGGATGCCGATGGGGGAAAATTCATCCGCTGACTGCCAAACCGGGCGCAGATCAGATACCAGAAAACAGCCGGAAAAAGAACGAACCCGCATCGTTTATCCGAATATTCCGTTGCCATGATCATGACAATGGAACTGATCAGATACCACAGATAAGGGCTGGAAAATCCTCCGGAAAGATAAAGCAGGACACCATTTGCCGTGATCTCCACGCATTCCGAGGCCAGGATCCATGAGTTTGCATGATTCATATGGGACGAGGCGATTTTTCCATACAGATGGGTACCAATGCCGCTTGCAGCGATCATTCCCGCGGCAATGGCTCCCCGAAGCGGAGTGATGTCATTCAGACTGACAAAAAGGTAAATCAGTGTGGAAACAAGGAGGGATGCCCAACGATATATGGTACATACCCGCGGGATCTCACTGATGTTTGACCTGTTCCGTTCCATAGCCATTGCCTGCCTCCCCTGGGAAAAAACCACCTCTATCCTATATGATACGATGGTTTGTCCTTTTTTACACCCCCATTATGGGGGGCTTTCCCATGCGGCAGCTGGTATCCAACCATGAGGCCGTGTTTTATGGTAAGGCGTTTTGTGGTAAAGGCGTTTTGTGGTAAAGGCCGACTACAGGTCCATATGGGCCAGTTCGGATTTGGAGTGAATATCCAGTTTTTTATAAACCGACTTCAAGGTGCTTCGAACGGTGGAATCCGTTATGAAAAGTTGTTTGGCGATTTCCCTGGCCGTCAGCCTTTTTTGAGCAAGCAGGGCGATATCCCGTTCCCGTGGGGTGAGAGGGGATTTTCCGGGAAGCAGTGCTTTCCTCACAGCCTTTATACCTGCCTCCTGGCGCCGGGCGAGTGACATAATATTACGAATCCCCTTATGATCGGATACTGACAGTTTGGCGGTTTCCAAAAGAGATCCAAGAGCGGTGCCATGCACCGCAAAGGGCAGATACACCTTGTCCGGCAAGGCGATGGCAAGTGCCTGGTTCAGACGGGTTTGCGCTTCTTCTGTCCGCCCCTGTGCATGTTTGACAATCGCCAGGTAAATCAGCTGATATACCTGCGGCAGGAGATAATGCATTTCTTTGGATATGTCCAGGATCAGTGCGGAAAGACCGCGAAATTCGTTATAACGTTTGCGGAGAAGCAAAATTTTACTGTAAAGTATGAGGCCGTAAGGTACTGCGGGAGTGTAAAGGACCTTTTTTATGCTCTCCGGATCATATAGCCAGTCTGCCAGTCCGTCGTCCTCCCCCAGGGTAAGGGACAGCTCTGCAAGGCAAAGCTCCGCCATGCGGAGAAGGATGCGTTCGGAGCCGGAAGACCGGTACTGCCGTATCCGATCCGTAGCCGAGCAATAGCTTTTCGTGTCTCCCCGGAGCAGGGCAATCTGCGCAAGAACAAATTCCGTACAAAGGGAAATGCATTTTTGATGCATGCCTTTGCTTTGCGCACCGCCCATCCATATATAACTGGAGGGCAAATATCATAATCGTCCGGGGATGTCTGCACAGGATTTCTTCCGGACAGGCAAGAACGAAATCAACAATAAAATCCAGGACTTTTCTTTCTCTTTGATTGCTCAGATACTCCATATCCAGGGGCAGATTCAAAACGGCATCGTAATCCGATATCCGGTAATAAAACAAAGCGGCAGAGTAATAGTCGGCAATGGCAGAACAGGTTTTGGCTGCCCTGCGGAGCGTCTGCGTCTGATACTCTTTCGATTTTTGGTTAAAGAAGCGGCCCCGGAGATAATTCTGTATGGTACGGTGCAGGGTGTAGAGATCTTTTTCAGGGAAATAGTGGATAAACTCATTGCTGTCAAGTAAATGCTGTATGTTGTCCGGCAGCGTTTTTTGATTCAGCATCTTTTGGGCCTGCCTGGTTGTAAATTCATCCAGTACGGAGACATCAAGGATGAATTCTTTTTCCTCATTGGCAAGAGTGTTCCAGAATGCTGTTTCCACCAGCTGGTCCAGTCCCTGAGTGCGCGCAAAGGTCCCGGTTTCCTGATACTGCTGCAGCTGCAGACGGATCGCCGATATCCAGCCTTCCGTACGGTTGTACAGACTGTCCAGCTTTCTGTCCGTGAGTGCTGCACCTGCCATACGGGCGTATCTGCCTGTGCTTTCCCTGGTGAACAGGAGGTGTCTGCTGTCAATGGTGTGGATATTGGCATGATAAACGGTGGCTTCCGGACGGTCCCGGAGCGGTTGGAAGATGCAGATAATGTGCAGATTGGCATTGCCATGAACAGAAAAGGCATGAAGGATCTGCTCTGGAATCCGGCTTTTCATAAGCTGAAAGCTGTCAATTACCAGAAAAG
The DNA here is from genome assembly GCA_038396605.1 of Eubacteriales bacterium mix99. Classification (NCBI taxonomy): domain Bacteria; kingdom Bacillati; phylum Bacillota; class Clostridia; order Eubacteriales; species Eubacteriales bacterium mix99. Next base: position 633,723 of record CP121690.1, on the reverse strand, counting down.
TTTCCGACGGGCAGCGAACTTCCCGTATCATTGAGGATAAATCCGCCAGGGCATCTGCATCAGGAAGGTTCAGCCTGTTCAGGTTTACAGCGGTTTTCCCATCTATTTTTGCAAAGAGGCTGCAGATACCATTCCATATACCGGAAGGCGGCTCGTTTAAACAGGTATACCAATAGACAGAAGATGCGGGTCCTGAGATTTTCTCCAGATATTTTTGTATGGCAGTTGTTTTTCCAAAACCGGAGGGTGCTTCCACAATGGTCAATGGATACTGTCTGATAGAATCCAACTGAACCTTCAGTTGCTTTGGGAAGAAATATAACTCATGAACAGTCTGCCTTTTGTGAAACAATATTGACTCCTACCTTTCAAGTGCTGGATGAGCCGGAAGGTTTTTCTTATCGGCAATCCAGACGTTTTATAACATTTGATATGGACCCTGCCACTGGATATATCATTAAGCGCTGACAGGTTCAGATGACATAATGATTCTATTATACGAACTTTCGTATATTTACGGAAGGTTAATTATTGATATAATGAATATTTATGGTAAATATCGAGTGTAAAAATTGTAAATTCAACGGGTGAGATGAAAAAAGGAGCTGCAAACTGTCGAAAAAGTACAGATCAGGCTGTGGCTTTTCAATTCAAATGGTTGGGATCCTGCAGGATTTCACACATATTGTTTTTCAAGATCAAGAAGAAATTGCTTTTTGTCCAGTCCACCTGCATAACCAATCAGCTTGCCATTGGACCCGATGACACGGTGGCAGGGGATAAAGATGGGAAGCGGGTTGCTTTTGTTTGCCATACCAACGGCGCGGCATGCGTTTTCCATGCCTATGGCGCGTGCAATTTCCCTGTAGCTTCTTGTCTCGCCATATGGAATTTCCAGCAGGGCTCCCCGGACCTTCTGCCGGAAGGGTGTACCTTTCCGGCTCAGGGGAACATCAAAGACTTTTCGCCGGCCGCTGAAATATTCCTGCAGCTGTGTTGCGGCCATCCGAAGCAAATCCGTTTCCCTTCTTTCCCAATGATCGGGATCGGGAATGAAATCCTCCTCAAAAAAGACATGGGTCAGTACGGTTCCGTTTTCGGTAATGCCGATTCTGCCGATGGGAGTTTGATAAAAGAATAAGAAGCCGTTTGTTTTCATGTTTTCTGCCTCCGTGAAAGTTTGTCCGGTCCATGACTGGAGCTCAGTGGGCTCTTTGCTCAGGTATGCGTACTCTTTCCTTTCGTCTGCTCTTTTTGGCTGAACATAATTAGCCAAACATATTTTATTGTATAATGTATCCACTTGTCATGAACCCCATTCAACGCCTGCAACAAGTTTGATCTTATTATAACAGCTTTTCCATGCAACCATGCAGTATAATTTAATTAAAAAATGGGGGGCGCAAAAATGCGGATTTTCTTTGGTAGACGAAAGTATACTTCCGTGCTATGGGCCAATATGTTATTGATGGTTACGATTCTTTCAATGATTGGTATAATGATTTGTAATTTTTTCTACGAATCTTCCATGCAGAAAACGATTGATAAAAATTTACAGAGTGTGAAGCTTTTGAGAAATGAAATCGACAATCAGATTGCCGGAATGGAAGCAACCACCCGAAGCCTTCGCAGGGACTATGATGTTTTGATGGCTCTTGCGGAAGGCGGTGGATACCGGGATTATAAAATTGTCTCAGAACTTGCCAGTCGCACGGCTGCCAATGTCAATCTGGTTGACATTGTCCTGTATGATTTTGAAAAGAATAAGGCGTATTGTTCTTCCGGCACCATTGAGGCAGAAAAATATTTCGGGACCTATACGCAGTCTTCGGTCAGCACAAAGGAATTGACCCGGCAAATCCGAACTACAGAAGTTCCTGTTCTGAATGGGATTCTTCCAATATCGATTTATCGGGAATCGGAGAGAAAGGATGTAGCCTTCTATATGACTCCCTTTTCTTTTCAACGTAAATTGGTCTATCTCATTCGCAAGGATGCCTTTGTAAAGCCTGTGAAGGCAGTTATCGGAAATCAGCAGGCAAGCTTTTATATTATGGATGCATCCCATGGTTCGGAGCTGGCTCTCAATGTCAATACGGATTTGCCATCTGTCCCGGATTTTAAAAACTACACGGAAGAAAGAACATGGGATGGGATATCCATGGGGTTCAGCGGCAGATATATTCTATTGTTCAGCAATTCCTCCGTCAGCGGCTTTCAATATTGTATTGTTTCCAGAGCTTCTCTTTTCCACAGGGAGTTTCACACTCTGCGGTCTGTTTTGATCACCTCTTTTATGGGTTTTCTGCTTGTTGGCTTGATTTTGAGCTATATATGTACACAAATGTCTTATCGCCCCATCGCGCTTCTGACAAATGATGTTCCTGTCTCTGCCGGAACCGGGGTTTCCACAGGATATGAAGATCTTGATGTCATCCGCAATCATCTGTCTGATATGCAGGAGAAGCTTCAGGAAACAAATTGCAGACTGCTTTCGGACAGGAACCTTTTAAAAAGCAGCCTGATCAATGCGCTGGTTCGTTCCACATCCGTTTATTCCACCAATTACGACAGTTATGTACGGGAAGGGATCCTGTTTCCTTATACATTATTTACTGTGCTTGTTGCGAACATGCCAGATAAAGGAGGACCCGTAAAAGACAGATATGTTCCGTTCTATAAATGGGAAGACAGCGGAAACAGGTCGGTTGCCTATCTTTCCGGTAAAAATGAGTATGATCTCCTGATTGTTCTGTTTCATGCCGATACCGAATCCGGACTGGTGCATGCAGAAGGACAGTTTTGTGAAAAGGTCAGGCAATTGGATTCTTCCTGCCGGATCGGAATTGGAAAACCGGTAAAGAGTGCGCATCGGATTCGCCAGTCCTTCCTTCAGGCATTGTCTGCGCTGGCAGAAACAGAAAGTGGGGAAAACCGTCCTGCCATGCATTATGATCCCCATATTCAAAGGATCATTGATCTGTTGGATTACGTGGATATGGAAAAGCCCAAACTGACTCAGGCAATACAGCAATGCAGGATGGAGGAAGTGGAATCATTGCTTCAGGCAATCTTTCAAAGTACAGAAGATCATATCCACCATATTCTGATTTATTCGGATCTGATCTCCCACCTGATTTTGATCGCTTCTTCCGTAAATTTCTACGACGAGGAAATGAACAATGCCGTGTACCATGTCTATTCGGACCGGCGAAGCATGATGGACTGCTATCTTTTCTATGCCGGCAGACTTTGCTGTCACATTTGGAAAATGAAAGAAGACCAATCGAGTCAGCTGCTGAGAGAGGTTGCGTCCTATATCGAAGAAAATTTTGCGGACAGAAATTTGAGTGTGCAGGGTATAGCAGACTATTTCCATGTATCAACTTCCTATCTGAATAAATATATGAGGAAGGCAGGCAAGGATACCGTCTTTCAAATGCTGGATAAGGTGCGGATGGAGCATGCCAAAAAGATGCTTCTGGAGGGAAGTGCGCCGCTCAAAGATATTGTACATTGCTGTGGGTACGGAGATATCAATCATTTTACCAAGAAGTTCAAGAAACAAACCGGATGGACTCCCACCCAGTTTCGATCGGGCAAGGCTTCCGTCTCAAAGGTCTGATGTAATGTTTGTGTGAATAAGGATTTCCATACAGATAAAGTATATCTGCATGGAGAATGACGGCTCTATATCCAAAATGACGGTTCAAAATTGAAAACAACGATTGCCCGGCAAATGGCTTGCCACTATAGTGGATATAGCTCAATGGTGGTTGAAAACTTCACTGGCCAGGACAAACAAAGAAGCTTTCAGAGTTTCCGAAAGTATGCTTTCATTCAGAAGGAGGGGTTGTATGTCGTCCGGTGCTCTTACACCTAAGCCGACGCAAAGGACCAGTCGGAAAGAAAAAGTGATGCATTTTCTCCGGTCCAAAAAAATCATACGCAATCTGGATCTGTATCTGCTGATCCTGCCTGTTCTTGTATTCTACATTATTTTTTGTTACAGGCCCATGTATGGTCTGCAGCTGGCGTTCAAGGATTATGTCGCCATAGATGGAATTTTCGGAAGCCCCTGGGTCGGGCTGAAACATTTTGAACGCTTTTTCGGCTCTCCCTATTTTTTACGGCTGATTTCCAACACATTGAGTATCAGTGTATTGCAGCTGCTGTTTGGGTTTCCAATTCCGGTTATTTTGGCTTTGTTGATCAACGAAATGAAAAACAGCAGAAGGAAAAAGCTCGTTCAGAATGTTACCTATGTGCCTCATTTTCTGTCCACTGTGGTGATTGTCGGTATGTTGAAAAACTTTGTTCATCCGGAGTATGGGATCATAAACATGATGATTGCAAAATTGGGCGGTTCCAGGATGAATTTCATGGAGGAGGCTTCCTGGTTCCATACCTTATATGTGGCGTCCGGTGTATGGCAGAACATGGGATGGGATTCCATCATATTTATTGCATCATTGTCAGGGGTGGATCCGCAGCTGCATGAGTCAGCAAAAATAGATGGTGCCGGAAGAATGCAGCGCATCTGGCATATCAACATGCCGGCCATTCTGCCCACTATTGTGATTGTTCTGATATTGAATGTTGGTGGTTTGATGAATATTGGTTTTGAAAAAGCTTTCCTGATGCAGAATGACCTCAACCTGAGCAAATCAGATATTATTTCCACTTACTCCTATCGGCTGGGAATTCAGGGAGCGCAGTACTCCTATGCAACGGCGATAGGTTTCTTTAATTCCATTATCAACTTTATGCTGCTGGTCACCGTAAATACCATATCCCGCAGAATCAGCTCCACCAGCTTATGGTAACGGTGAGAAAGGAGTCCTGGGTATGACAAAGAGAGCAGGAATTCATTCCCGCAACGATCTTATTTTCAATATGGTGAATGGTACCATTTTGAGCATGATTCTGTTAATTGTATTGTTTCCCCTGATTTATACTCTCAGTGCCTCGTTTTCGGATCCGAAGATGGTAACTGCCGGAAAATTATATTTCCTGCCGGTGGGATTCAACCTGGATTCCTATCGTGAAGTATTTAAAAACCAGGATATCATGATCGGGTATCGGAATACCTTGATTATTACACTTACCGGGACATTGTTGAATATGATCCTGACGGTCTGCGGTGCCTATCCGTTGTCACGAAAGGATTTTTATGGCCGTAACGTGCTGATGAAGCTGTTTTCCTTTACCATGTTTTTCGGCGGAGGGATCATCCCCCTGTTTCTGGTGGTACAATCCCTGGGCCTGCTGAACTCCTGGGCTTCCCTGATTCTGCCCAGTGCCGTCTCCACTTATAATCTGATCATTATGCGGACCTATTTTGAAAATTCCGTGCCTTATGAACTGCAGGAAGCCGCCTATATGGACGGATGCTCCAATACGGGGATTCTTTTTAAGGTGGTGCTTCCCCTTTCCGGGCCGGTTCTGGCTGTTCTTTCCCTTTATTATGCCGTAGGATACTGGAATTCCTATTTCAGTGCCATGATGTATATCAATGATCGAAGCAAATATCCGCTTCAGCTTTTCCTCAGGGAAGTGCTGGTAATGAATCAGGCGCAGAATATGATGGATTCCTCGGCGGAGGAAATGGCGCGGCAGGCCATGCGGGCAGAGACCATAAAATACAGTGTCATTGTTGTCTCCAGCGTGCCAATGCTGATTCTTTATCCCTTTGTACAAAAGTTCTTTGTGAAGGGAGTGATGATCGGAGCATTAAAAGGTTGATGCCAATTGATTTTTGTTCTGCCGGTAAAGTTTACAATGATTGGGAGGTTGGAAAAATGAAAGGATTCCTGCGCAAAGGAAAGAAAGGTATTGTTCTGCTTCTGCTGGCCGTTCTTTTATGCATTGCATTGGCAGGCTGCGGGAAACAAACAGGAGGGAAAAGCAAAGCCGCAGTAAAAGTGAACCCGGATGGTTTCCCGATAGTGGACAAAACGCTCAAGCTGAAAATTGTCACCATGCAGACGCCGGTTCAGAAAGATTTCAATGATATGGTCATTCTAAAGGATTATGAAAAGAAGTCCAATATCGATGTGGACTGGGTCTGTATTCCGCAGGAATTTGTGGCGGAGCGGCGGAACATCATGATGGCTTCCGCTGAGGAACTTCCGGATGCCTTTTTCAAAATGCAGTTTCCGGCAACGGATATTTCCAAGTATTCCAAACAGGGACTGATTTTGCCTTTGTCTGATCTGATCGATCAATATGCACCGAATGTCAGGGCAGCCTTCAAGAAGTGGCCGGATGTGGAGAAAGGACTGACTATGCCGGACGGGAAAATCTATTCCCTTGGATATATTCTTGGCGCCCCGGCGATTACCAGCGGTCCCAAGTTGTTTTTCAATTCGGAGGCTCTCCGGAAGGTGAATAAGGAAGTACCGACGACTTTGGATGCGTTTGTTGATGTATTGAAAGCTTTTAAAGATCTGGACTATAACGAAAATGGAAAAGCGGATGAAGTGCCGTTGACCTGTTCCGATTATGGCGGACTGGAAGGGATATTGAAAGGCTCGTTTGGTTTGGGCACACGCGGAAGTGCACATGGAAATGTAGATGTGGATCCGGACACCAGCGAGCTGCGATTTATCCCCACGTCCGAAGGATACAAACAGCTGCTTCAGTTCATGCATATGCTTTATCAGGAGCACCTGCTGGATCAGGAAATATTCACCATGGATATGCCCAAGCTGATCGCCAAAGGAGAGGAAGGGAGAGCTCTCTGTTACGCTTTCGTCAATCATTCCGTCATCGGTACCAAATACAGTGAAAAGAGTGTGGGTTTGGAGGCGCCTCTGAAAGGCCCCAACGGGAATCTGTTGTGGAATAACTCCGGTCCGGCACTGTCCGGTTTCGGACATTTTGTCATTACGAAAAAGAATCCGAATCCTGAGGCAACGATGCGCTGGGAAGACTATTGGTACAGCGATGATGGAATGCGGGAGTATTTCATGGGGGTAAAGGACAAAACCTATTATGTGGATGACAACGGGAATTACGAGTATACGGATTATGTCATGAAAAATCCGGATGGGATCATGTTTGAGCAGGTCCTGGGTGCCTATGTTCCCTGGGCAGGCGGAGCCAATCCTTCCATCGCCGGTGACAAGTACTTCA